>REEC01000192.1 GCA_007695285.1 Spirochaetaceae bacterium
TGAAGCCGAACCCCGAGCCGTTCGTCGCGGCCGCCGAGTGTCTCGGTCTTTCCGCCGAGAAGATCCTGTTCGTCGGGAACTCGTACGAGTACGACGTCGTCGGCGCTCACCGCGCGGGCATGCACGCCGCGCACATCACGTCCGGGAAGCCGAACACCGCCGATTTCACGTTCTCGCGCTTTTCCGAGCTTGGCGAGTGGCTCGAGTCAAGGCTACCTCCGCCGAAATAATCGCTGTACAACCGCGCAAAGAGTAGTATATACTTCTGCCAACATAGAACCTGGGAGAGGGAAATATGTTGGGCCACGCAATCGTATTACTCGTCGTAGTGATACTTCTATCCGTGTATCGGCAGCTCGACAAGAACAACCGATCTCTTGAAAAAGTCAAACGATACGTCGACAAGGCCGAAGGCGAGCTCGATCGGATCGTGCAAGACAAAGCCACGATGATCAAGGACATGGGCATCGAGCTCGAAGTCCACCAGCGCGCCGCGCGCGAGATTCTCAAACGTTTACAGGCCGGCGAACAAGGGCTCAGCGAACGCGCCGAGGCGTTCGTGAGCGTATCGAAGAAGATCGACGAGTACGACCGGACGGTAGATGAACTCGTTGAGATGACGCGTCGTGCCGAGGAAAACATCAACCGCGTTCGTGACGAGTCTGAATACGTCGACAAGGTGGGACGCCGGATCAAGGCGGCTCAGGTGCGTATGGAAGAGCTCGAATCTCGCGTTCCGGCGATCGTACAGGCTTTTGAACTGTCCAACGAAGAAAAACTCACGAAGGTACGCGACACCGCGCTGCTCCGCATCGACGAAAAAGCCGAGAGCCTCGCGGAACAGATCGGTAGCGCCGAGGCGCGCGTACACGAGTTTGAGAGTTTTGTGTCCGACCTCGAGGATCGCGCCCGCGGTTTTGGCGACTCGACCGAATCCGATCTCCGCGAGTTATACGACCGGCTGCTCGAGCAGGCGACTGTCGACGCCGAACGAATCCGTGAAGAGTTCTCCTCAGAGGTGGCGCGGGCCGATCACAGCGTCGAGCTTTTCCGTGAGAATATCACGGGCGTCGAGCGGCAGTACGAGGAAAGACTCGAAGAACTTGCCGAAAAAGGACGGAGCTTTCAGACCGACGCGCTTGCCGGACTCAAAGAGACAATCACCTCCGAGGTCGAGAAGGCCCGCATGGAGCTCTCGGACCGGATCGATTTTACGCGCGCGGAGCTCGAAACCGCTCGCGACTCGGTTCTAGAAGACTTCGAGAAATATCGGCTTGACGGCGTAGAGAATCTCAAGGAGATCAAAGCCGATCTCGATGAGAAGGCCGACTCGCTAGAAAGCGCGTTGTACGAGCTCGAGCGAACGACCGAGGACCGGATCTCGCATGCCGAAAACGTCGGTCAGGAGCGCGCGTCGGAAGTCACGGCGGCGCTCGAGACGGAGTTGATCAAGCGAACCGATGAGGTTCGGATCGCGATGGACAAACGTGTAACCGAGTTGAACGAGTCCGCATCGGCGTCGCACGAACAAATCGACGGAATGTTCGAGGAACTGCGCAAACGCGTGGACGACTGGACGACACGGACGAACAACTACATCTCGGAACTCGAGGAACAAGTGCGGTCGCTGAACGAGTCGTCCTCCGAAGCGCACCGGCGGCACTGTGAGACGATCGATCGGCACATCGAAGAGACGCGCGCGCGGATCGACGAGTATGAAAGCGGCGTCGCGAATAGCATCGAAGAACTCAAGAAAAGGCTTGGAGAGACCGACGATACGGTTCGGCGCGAGTTTGATCGGATTTCGCACGATGTCGAGAGTGCGACCGAAGCCATGCAGCGCGAATTGGAGCAAGGTGTTGCGCAGGCGCGTGAAAGCTCCGCACGACGGCTCGATGAGTTTGCCGACGAGATCGCCAAGAACGTCGAGGCGATTCACGCGCACATTGTCGAAACGCGAACCGGACTCGAGAATCAGCTCGAAGAGGTGCACGCGGACGGGAAGCGTCTCGCTGAAGACACAAAGACCATTTTTGAAGAGCACGTTCGAGATGTCAAGGAAGGTGTCGATGCGGATAGCGGTCGCGTCTCGGAGATTCGGGCGGAGATAAACCAGAGAATAGCCGAACTCAACTCTGAGGTGACCAAAAACGTGGCGGACGTATCGTCGGCGATTCTCCGCCACCGCAACGAACTGAGCCGCGACCTCACGTCTGCGGTCGAAAACATCGAGAAGAACGTCGTTTCGTCGGTTGAGAAGCGCCTCGAAGAGTACGAGGACTCGGTGACGTACCGGTTTACCCGGATCGAATCGGTCAATTCTGACCTCGATGACCTCGAGCGAAACCTGCGCGACTCGATGGATCGCGTGACCGCGCGCCTGCGCGAGGAATTCAATGCGTTTGGGCGTGAACTAGCCGAGCAGCGTTCGGCCGACAAATCCGAGGCGGACGGTCATTTGCGCGCGATCCGCGACGAGATGCAGAGCATCGAGACGGGGATCGCGGAGCTGAAGCAGCGCGCGTACGACAACGTATCGGAGAAGCTCAAGGTGTTCGAGGACGAGTTCTTCACGGATCTGCGCGAACGGAGCGCGGGCATGGAGTCGCGCGTCACTGAGTGGCAGACCGAGATTACCCGTCGTCTCGACGTGATCGGAGAAGAGGGAAACCGGAAGCGAACCGAACTCGAGTCGGCGTACACGGAGGAGCTGCGCGGTTCTTTGTCCGAGTTGCAGGAGCGTGTCTCGCACCAGTTCGAGCGGTTTGAGTCGGGTGTCAAAGACCGGATCGGCGCGACCGAGACGACGATCCGCGATTTTGAAGGTTCTGCGCGGAACGACATAACCGAGATCGAAGAGCGAAATCGGCAAATTTTTGAGGACGAGTTCGGTCGCTACACGCGCGCGATCGAAAACGAGTTCGAGACGTTCAGGTCGAACACACACGATCGCATCGATCGGCTCAAAGACGAGTTCGAGTCGACGATCTCGACGGTCGACACGGCGATTTCATCGCAGCGCGACACGATGGACGCGATCTCGTTGAGCCTTGATACGTTGAGCTCGGATCTCGCGGAGAAGACTCGCGACGCGCTGTCGGACTTCACCCATCGTTACAATGATCTGAAAAATCAGATCGAGCGCGATGCTCACGATCTGATCGAAGAAGCGACCGGTGCATCGCGAGAGTTCAAGTCATTCGTGACCGAGACGCGCGATAACTTCTCGACGATGCAAACGAGGGTGTTCGCGAAGCTGCACGATGAGACGAACGATCTCGCAGCGACGCTCAAAGAGATAGACAAAAAGCAGCGCGCGTTTGCGGAACAGACAAAGATCTTCGAGCGCGCCGATACGCTCAAGATTTCCTTGACCGAGAATATCGAGGAGCTCAAGTCGTCGATCACGCGCGTCGAGAGCCAACGAGGTGAGATTCGGGAGATCGAGTCTCAGTTCGGCAAGATCCGCAAACTCGCGAGCGAAGCCGGGGACAAACTCGGGAAGTTCATGGCCGAGAAGCGCCGTATCGACGTGCTCGACGATGATTACAAGAAGCTTATGAGTCTCTCGCAGACGGTCGATCTGAAGCTCGAAACGCTCACGGCCAATCACGACGCGGTTCAAGCGATGCAGGCGCAGCTTCGGAATCTCGAGGAACTCGAGAAGGACGTCGAGAGTCGGTTCGAACGCCTCGAGAAGAAACGCGGCATAATCGACGTGACGACCGAAGGCGTGGACCGTAACTTCCAGGCGCTCGAAAACATCGAGTCGCGGCTGACCGAGATCTCGTCCGAGCTCGAAACGTTACCCGATCGTGTCGAAGAGCTCTCGACGCAGCTTCGGTCTATCGCGGCCGGGAAAAAAGAGGCCGACCAGGCGGCGCGGCAGCTCACGAATCTCGAAAAGACGCTCGGGAGCATCGAGCAGCGGATGGAGTCGCTCAACACCGCGCGCGAGTGGCTCGCGCGTACCGAGACGCGGCTCGAAGAGGTCCGACAGGAAGCCGAAGATCAAGTGAAGTTGCTCGGCACGATCCTGAAGGACGAAAACAAAGCCGCTCCGCGCCAGAAAGGCGCACCGTCGCTGTCCGCCCGCGATACGGTCACGAAGCTCGCGCGGCAGGGTTGGAACGTCGATGAGATCTCGCGCGCGGTGAAGATCGGCCGCGGCGAGGTGGAACTCATACTCGAGATCAACTCCAAGAAGTAGGGCGCGGCGACCGCAGCTGGGTCGCGCCGCCGGTCGGCACAGGATGCCCCGTCCGCTAGAACCGTGTCGTCCCGAACTGCGCGCCGAGCGAGACGCCGAAGCGTCCTGCCTGTGTGAACTCTCTGCGGTCCTCGCCGTACGCGACGTTTGTCGTCGCCGAGAGCGATAGCCCCGTGAAGAGCTCGCGCGAGACCGTCACACCGACGATCCCGGAACCGTCGGAAAAGTTTGCCTGAAGCAGCGCCGAGACGCCGATATCGGTGCCGAACACGTCGGTGTGACCCGCCGAGAGCGCGCCGTACCACCGGCCGGTCTGGGTGAGATCGTCGAGAGTCAAGGTCGGACCCGACGGCGCGAACGGCGCCCCCTCCTGCTGCAGGCCGAACGCGGGCCACAGCGACTCAAGAATCTTCGGATCATCGTACCCGTCACCGTTGTACAGGACTTGTCCGATGAGCGAGACGTCGTTTTTAACGTACCGCACACCGATCGTGCCGTCGAAGTACGCGCCGTCGTCCCGGCGGAACGTCTCGGACCCTGAGTCCGCGAGGAACGTCCGTTCCGACCCGTAACGGAGGACCGCTTCGCCGAACGTATCGAGGTCGCGCCACGAGAAGCCGGCGGTCATGATCGCGCGCGGCGCGAGGTCTTGCTGCAGGAAGCCCGCGATTCCGATCTCGCCGGGGCCGACGACGAACTCGAAGCGCGGCCCGATCGCGAGATCCTTGATCGAAGGATTCGGATTGTCGATGAGAGAGTCCGGCGCGACGAGGTAGAACGTGAATTGATGAATATCGATCGGTACACGAACGCGGATCGAGATCGGGCCTTCGCGGGTGCGCTCGGGGTCCTCGGGGTCGATCGGCGAGAGCGAGAGAACATCGGCGGGTGAGAAGAAGTAACCGGTGCCCCACGACACGGTTTGTTTTCCTGCGCGGAAAAACGCGTAATCACGCCACGCAAAGTCCGAGAAGAGCTCGAATATCGAGATATTCGGGACGCGGATCGTCTTGGTCGTGACCTCGTCGGCGGCGAGAACACGCGTCGTCTGCGTGAACGGATACGCGGTCCGCGCGCTGCCGTATACGCGGAACTCTCGATTCGGCCTCGCGTCGAAGAATAACCTTCCGTCGATGCTTGCGGCGAGTGAATCCTCGCCGGCGTTTTTTACGGCGTCGAATGAATCGGGATACTCGGCCCAGCGTACGATCGCGCGGAGCGACGAAGAGAATCGACCGCCGAACGTGATTCCCGTTTCGTCGAGAAAGGCGTCGGCATACTCTTGCTCATCGGTGTCGTCGACCTCTTCGATCATGTCGTCGTCGAACATATCGTCAAAATCGAACGAAAATTCGTCGGCCGGCATCGATCGCGCGCCGAAGAACAGAATCAGACAGAGAGCGAACACCGATCGTGCGGGCGCGTGTAGGCCTCTCATCGTGCTACCCTCTCGAGGTACGACCGCGTGAAGACGTTGTCGGGGATCGTCTGAGTCGATGCCTCGCTTACCGTGACCTGCGTCCGTTCACCTTCTGCGAGTTCATCGACTATGAGGATTTGCGAGGGAATCAAGCGGTTACCGACCGAGATATAACGTGGATAGACCGTCGTACGCATCAGGCGGTCGTTAACGCTGTAGTCTTCCTGTTTCAGCACGATGTTCTGGTCCTGTCGGACCCAGATCTTCATCTTCTCGTACGACACATCGCGGTGACGCGCTTCAAGGTCGAGCCTCCAGACGTCGAAGTTGCCGAGGCGTTCGGCCTGCCACGACACGACCCGGTAGTCTTCCGAAAGCGAGTTCTGCGAAAAGTCGCGATTTTGTGCGTTCGAGTCCTGAACGGTGTCACGGAGCGTCGTTCGTTCGAACCTGCGGCTGTCCGGGTCGTAGAACCAAACGTTGTCGTCGACCTGAAGGTAACCCTGGCCTCGGTTGACGGCGGGCTGAAGGATCAACAAGACGAACTGGTCCCGTCGATCGCGTCGGAACAATCGTGCCTGAGTGACACTCCGGTCCTGGCCGGGCTTCTCCGCGACTATCGTGTAGACCGCCGAGAAATCCGTATCGTCGAAGTTTGAGAGCCTGTCGATTTCGGCCAGAATCTTCTCGACGTCGGGCGTCTCGGCCGCGTAAGCCGCGGTTGCGACCAAAAACATAGAAAGCCACACAACGGCCTTCACTGCCGGTGTAACTATACATTTCTTCACACGTTTCTTCACATTAACCTCCAAATACTGTTCTGCGCTCACGCGCGTAGGGCGTCGACGGGTCTCATCCGCGCTGCCGTCCGAGTTGGGAAAAACGCCGCAAGCAACGTCAGGACCGAGACGGTCGCGATGTTTCCAATAACCTGTGCCGGGGGCACCGAGAAAGTCAGGTAACCATTCTTGAGCAAGAGAAAGAACTGCGAATCGGCGCCGAAGTTTATCGACGAGAGAACGAGCATCACAAGACCCGCGCCGACGAGTCCGAGGATAGCGCCACCGATCGCAAGGAACAACGCTTCGAGCAGGAACAATTGCCGCACTCCGGCGCGCTGCATCCCGAGCGCGCGCATAGTACCAATCTCCTTTACTCGTTCGTACATGATCATGCGAAAAGTGTTCGTGATTCCGACCATGATAATAAAGAAAAGGATCAGAAGGATCACGAATCCGGCGGTGTTCAGGATCACGACGATTTGTTGGACTTCCGAGAGAATCTCGTTCAACGTGTACAGTCTGATGCGCGACCCCTCCCACTGTTCTTCCTCGGCCTGGCTGAAGAGCGCCATGACGGGGTTTTGTGCCTCGGCCGTATCGTCGACCGAGGCGCGAGGGAACACATCGAGCCGCTGTTCGAGCTGCGCGAACAAAGCGGCGGCCGACGCATCGATGTACGAGAGGTCGTCGAGGAAGATCCCCATTGTCTGATACTCACCGGGATTGATCGTCAGGAGTTCGTTCACGTACTGCATGTCCGCGTACGACGAGATCGAGCCGACAAGGCCGGGATCGTAGCTGATCGCTCCGATGATGAAGTCACCGACGTTCTGTTGCCCGTCGATAGTGCTCATGCGGACTATTACCGTGTCGCCGAGCTCGGCGTTCAAACGGTCGGCGATTCGGTCGGTAACGATTATCGCGTTCGCCGGGTATGAATCGTTGATTCTTTCGATGTTCTCGAAACTACCGGCAGTGAGGATCAACCTTTCGCGCAGATACGTCTCGTCCGAAAAGTCGAGCCCGACGATGTTCTGTCGAACCGACCGACCCTGAAGGATTACCGCACCGTTGAACGCGGACCTCTTCGTTATGAACTGCGTCGGAATTTGCGCGGCCTCGATAGCCGAGGTAATTTCTTTATCGTCGCGGATAATTGACCGTTCGCGCCCGTCATCGGTCTTTTCTACACCTGCGATGAAGATATGGCCGGCGAGCAGATGCGAGAAGTTCTCGCCGACGTTTCGGACAAAAGCGCCGGTGAAGCCGTTTATAACCGTAACGACGAGAATTCCGAACGCGATCGCACCGCCGAGTAGCACGGTTCTTTTTTTCTGGCGGTTGAGGTTTCTCATCGCCATGCGGATACTTCCCATTTCGACTACTCCGTCTGAATGGCCTTGATCGGCTGAACCTTCAGCGCGACCGAGACCGGATACACGTGCGACAGAATCGCAATGCCCGTGACGATCAGGATCGAGAAAACAACGGCGGTTATCGAGAGAACGGGCCGGAGAACAGGTCCCGCGAACAGTACCGTGAGAAACGGATTTGTCGCCGGTATGCCGATCATATTCAAGATACCGATCGTCGCGAGCGACGCGGCGATTCCCACCGAACCGAATACCGTCGTGATCGTGACCGTCTCGGTGAAGAACATTCGCCACACGAACGATTTGTGCGCGCCAAGTGCGCGCATCGTGCCGATCTCCGACGTCCTTTCGATGACCGAAATCACGAGTGTGTTCATGATTATGATGACCGCGACGATTCCGACGATTATCACAGCCGCGTTGAAAACGGCACGAATCAAGTCGGCGGTCGTCGCAAAAGGTCCCGCGGCGGCTTCCCAGTTGCCCGCGTGCGCGGCGATCCCGTTCTCGGCGAACCAGGCGTTCATCTCGGCCACGACTGCACGATCCGCGCGCGGATTGTCGAGGTAGGCAAGGATGAACTGCCACGGACCGGTGTCGGGCGCTGCTCCGGCTTCCGCCGGCTGCGAGGTGTCGAGCGACTCGATCCGGCCGGTTGTGGCCTCACTATCAGGCTCGGACTCCGGGGTCGTCGAGAACAAACGTTCAATTTCGTCGGACGTGAGCTCAAATGATTCGGGCGCGTCCTCGATGTCAAAGAAAAACGCATCGTCGAACGATGAGTCAAGCAGGGCGGTTTCTTCGGCGGTGGTTACCGCGGTTCCCGTGATACCGACCGAGAGCCCTTCGAGCGCACGAAGAGTCTGCGCGTCGATGTACGAAATCAAGTCCGATCCGACGCCGTCGTTGATCGCCGTCGTTCGATACACCCCGATTAGCGGGACGATGCGGATGCGCGGCAGGCCGCCCATAAAGCCGCTCACGATTCGGACCGGCTCGTTCGGTTCGAGTGTGTACTCCTCGAGGTCGAGCGCCTCGCGCGTAGATCTCTCGAGGCGCTGTACACGATCTTCGGAAATCATAACACCGCGTTCCCCGGACCGCATCAAGCGTCCGGATACGATCTCGATACTCTCAAACATATCAAAGTACGTGTCCGGATCGACGCCGAACAGCACCGAGAACTCGCCGCGTTCAAGACCTTCATACCCGGGGATGTCGGGCCGCATGAGACCAAAACTCGACATCTGTGGGGTTGTTCGTCCGACCGCCGGAATTTCCTCAAGTCGATCGACGACCGCGCGGTACTCGGGAAGGGTGGGGGTACGATCGATACCGCCGATCGACTGGACACCGAACAGGGAAATATCGCCGTCGGCGACACCGGAGATAAAAATGTGGCCCGTGTAGTTGTCGACGAATGCCCGGCGGATTCCGAGCGACGCGGTCTCCATCAGCGAATTGCCGACGATCAAGACGAGCACACCGACCGCGACGATCGATCCGATGATCAACGTCTTCCCTTTGTGTTGCCAAAGGTTGCGGAGCGCGATGCGTACGAGAACCGACATCATACGGTATTGGCCTCGGCTCGGTCGTTTTTTTTGTTTTCGATGACCAGGCCGTCGTGTAGACGGATGACGTGATCGGCGATCTCGACGATCGCCGTATCGTGTGTCGAAAAAATGAATGTGGTTTCGAGCTCCCGGTTGATTTTCTTCATGAGTTCGATAATTGCTTCACCGGTCGTCGAGTCAAGGTTTGCCGTCGGCTCGTCGGCGAGAACGATCTGTGGTTTTGTCACGAGCGCGCGCGCGATCGCGACCCTCTGGCGTTGCCCCCCTGAGAGTTCGTTGGGACGGTGCTTTTTCCAGTCGGTCAGCCCAACCTCTTCGATTAGAAAGTTGATGTACTCGGCTTTCTCTTTCTTATCCGGCCGGGACTTTCCGAGCAGCAGCGGGAATTCGATGTTCTCATACACGTTCAGGACCGGGACCAGATTGAAGGACTGAAAAATGAAACCGATCACGTCGTGACGCAGCGTTGTGATCGCCTTGTCGGAGAGTCCGGCCGTGTTCGTGCCGACGATTTCGACCGTGCCGGACGTCGGCACGTCGATGCAGCCGATCAGGTTCAAGATCGTCGACTTTCCGGAGCCCGACGGGCCCGCGATCGAGATGAAATCGCCACGTTCGATCGAGAACGACACGCCTTTTACGGCGTGGACTTCAGTTTTCCCCAACGGATAGATTTTGTGCGCGTCGGTCAGGCGGACGATCGCCTTCTCGACGTTGTCGGGCCTATCTGCGCCCGGGCTCTCTTCAGTCTTCGCTCTCACCACCTGCATCTCCTTGAAACTCACTTCACGCCGAAACTTAGGATAGTCACCATCACCGGCAAAAAACGGGCAACCGACCGTCTGAATAAAGTAATAAAATCGAGTCGTGTCGTCACGACGATTCGTTCTTGTCAGCAGTTCGGCTGTTCTTGTCCTTGACGATCATCGCCAAACTGATTAACTTTGCACAGAATAGAATCAACATCAGGGGTACAAATGTCCAGTCACGGAAAAGCGTCCGCCGAGGCGTCCGAATCGATCGAAAGAGACGAGTCGATCGGCGCGAATGCGGGCGAGACCGACTCGGGATCGACGGACGAGGTCCGAACTTCCAATCAAGAACAGGAATCGGCGACAGAAGAGCCGGTCGTTACACCGGAGTCGACGGCGGTCGACGGTTCAGGCGACGAGGAGTCGCCGGCCGGAACCTCCGCGCTCGAGAGACGGATCGCCGAGCTCGAGGAAGAGAATAGCGCGCTCAAGGACCAGTTTCTTCGGAAGAGCGCCGATTTTGAGAATTTGCGCAAACGCATGCAGCGCGAAGTAGCTGAGGCCGCGAAGTACGGGAACTCTCAGATTATGCTCGATCTCGTGACGATCATCGACGACTTTGAGCGTGCGATAAAGTCGGCCGATGAATCGAAGGATTTCGATTCGTTTTACGACGGAATCGCGATTATCGAGAAGCAGTTCACGAATATGCTGGATCGAAAATGGGGGTTGCGACGGCTCGAGTCCGTCGGAGAGGAATTCGATCCGCAGGTGCACGAAGCTATCATGACCGAACAGAGTTCGGACCAAGACCACCCCGTCGTGGTGGAAGACTATCAGAAAGGCTACATGCTTCACGATCGCGTGCTTCGTTCCGCGAAGGTGAAAGTAGCCATGCCGACATCGTAGAGAATCAACCGAGAGGAGACACGTATGGGACGTATCATTGGCATTGACTTAGGAACGACAAATTCGTGCGTCGCCGTGATGGAAGGCGGCGAAGCAGTTGTTATTCAGAATTCCGAGGGACAGAGAACTACACCGTCGATGGTCGCGTTTACGGCGAAGGCGGAGCGACTAGTCGGGCAGCCCGCGAAAAACCAGATGGTCACGAATCCTGAGAACACGATTTTTTCGATCAAACGGTTTATGGGACGGCGCTACGAGGAAGTTGCCGAAGAGATTTCGATGGTCCCATACAAGATCGAGAACGACTCCTCGGGAGGCGTGCGCGTCGGTGTCGACGATAAGAAGTACTCGCCGCCGGAGATAAGCGCAGCTATTCTGCAGAAGATGAAAGAGACCGCCGAGGACTACCTCGGCGAGAAAGTGACCGATGCGGTCATCACGGTTCCCGCGTATTTCAACGATGCGCAACGGCAGGCGACGAAGGACGCGGGGCGAATCGCGGGGCTTGAAGTCAAACGGATCGTGAACGAGCCGACGGCTGCGGCCTTGGCGTACGGTTTCGGGAAAGAGAAGAAGGAAGAACGGATCGCCGTTTACGACCTTGGAGGTGGAACATTCGACATCTCGATTCTCGAACTCGGGGATGGTGTGTTCGAGGTCAAGTCGACCAACGGTGATACTCATCTCGGAGGCGACAACTTTGATCAACGAATAATCGACTGGTTAGTCGGGAATTTCAAGAACGACTACGGAATCGATCTTTCGAAAGACCGTATGGCGTTGCAACGTCTCAAGGAAGCCGCCGAGAAGGCAAAACGCGAGTTGTCGAGCACACAATCGACCGACATCAACTTGCCGTTTATCACGGCCGACTCGTCGGGCCCGAAACACCTACAGTACTCTTTGAATCGTGCGAAGTTCGAGCAGATGGTCGGAGACCTGATTCAGAAGACGAAAGGGCCGTGTCAGCAAGCTCTCTCCGACGCGGGGCTCAAGCCCTCCGATATCGACGAAGTGATTCTTGTCGGCGGTTCAACCCGGATTCCCGCGGTTCAAGCCTTGGTAAAGGAGTTGTTCCAGAGGGATCCCCACAAGGGCGTGAATCCCGACGAAGTCGTCGCGCTCGGTGCAGCGATCCAGGGCGGAATCCTCGGCGGTGACGTGAAAGACGTTTTGTTGCTCGACGTGACGCCGCTTTCTCTCGGTATCGAGACTCTCGGCGGTGTTTTTACGCGTTTAATCGAGCGGAACACGACTATCCCAACGCGAAAAAGTCAGATTTTTTCGACGGCTGCCGACAATCAGACTGCCGTCTCGATTCACGTCTTGCAGGGTGAGCGCGAGATGGCGGCTCACAACCGTACGCTTGGACGGTTCGATCTGGTTGGTATCCCACCCGCGCCGCGTGGCGTCCCCCAGATCGAAGTTGCGTTTGACATCGATGCGAATGGTATCGTCCACGTCTCGGCGAAGGACCTTGGTACCGGAAAAGAGCAAAAAATCCGAATCGAATCGTCGTCGGGGCTCTCTGAGGACGAGATCAAGAATATGGTCCGCGACGCTGAACAGCACGCCGACGAAGACAAAAAGATCCGGGAAACCGCCGAGGCCAAGAACGAGGCCGAGAATCTCGTTTACGCGACAGAGAAGTCGATGACCGATTACGGGGACAAGGTTTCCGAAGAGGACCGCGCCAAAATCACCGCGGCGATCGCCGCAGTGCGCGAATCACTCGAAGCGGACGACACCGAGGCGCTCAAAGCCAAAACCGAGGAGCTGAAGCAGGCATCGTATCGATTGGCCGAGGAAGTGTATAAGCAAACCGCGCAACAGGCCGGTGGGGATGAGCAGGCCGGCGACGGCGGAGCCGAGGCGGGCTCCGAGGACGAAGGATCGGGCGGCGAAACGGGGTCGGCCGGTGCAAAGCAGGACGGTGGTTTTGAGGACGTTGATTACGAAGTGGTCGACGAGGACGAAAAAAATACGTAGTTTGAACCCGCTCGGTGCCGGCGGCGCACGGGAGATTCCCGGGGCCGCGCCGCGGTGTCGCCGGAGTTTGGATATACCGAAGGGTCGTGAAACTTGGCTAAGAGAGATTACTACGAGGTCCTCGGCGTTCCGAAGAACGCCTCGAAAGACGACATAAAAAAAGCGTACCGAAAACTCGCAGTTCAAAACCACCCAGACCGCAACCCGGGCGACAAAACGGCGGAGGATAGGTTCAAAGAAGCGACCGAAGCGTACGAAGTTCTTGCCGACGACAAAAAACGACAGGCGTATGACCAGTTCGGTTTCGCCGGCGTCGAAGGCATGGGCGGTGCGGGCGCCGAAGGGTTCTCGCACGTCTTCCACGACTTCGAGGACCTTTTCGGAGGCTTCGGCGACTTTTCCAGTATTTTTGATTCGTTTTTCGGCGGTGGAGGCCGGAGATCCGGCCGCGGGCGGAGTTCGGTTCAACGCGGTGCCGACCTCCGGTATGAATTGGAGATCCCGTTCAAGGACGCGGTTTTCGGGACAAAGGTCGAAGTATCGTACTCACGGAACATATCGTGCACGACGTGTTCGGGTTCGGGGGCGGCGTCCGGAAGCGGGAAAAAAACGTGCCCGACCTGTGGTGGTGCGGGGCAGGTACGGCGGAGTTCAGGGTTTTTCTCGATTGCCTCCACATGCGCGACGTGCAGCGGCGAAGGGTACGTTCTCGACAACCCGTGCGCGACGTGTGGTGGTTCCGGAGTTGTCAAAAAGAACCAAGTCATCAAGGTTACAATACCCGCCGGTATCGAGAACGGGAAACGGATCTCGATTCCCGATCAGGGCGACGCCGGACCGAACGGAGGGCCGGCGGGCGACTTGTACGTCGTAATCCGCGTAGCGCCTCATGAGTATTTCGAGCGCAACGGAAATGACGTATACTGTGTCGTCCCTGTGAGCTTTTCTCAGGCGGCTCTTGGCGCCGAGATTCTTGTCCCAACTCTTGACGAAAAAAAAGTCCGAATGAAGATCCCCGCGGGAACTCAGAACGGCAAGATTCTTCGTCTGAAAAACGAGGGAGTGCCGAACCTGCATAACCCGTCGCGACGCGGAGATATGTACATCAAGGTACACGTGGTTGTGCCGACAAAACTGTCTTCGCGCGCGAAACAACTCCTGAAAGAGCTCGGAGAGGTCGACGGAGAGGACTCAACACCGAACCCGATCCCGCTCTCGCAACTCGGGTAGTCGCTATCGGTGGCTGCGCATCCGTTGACGACGTAATGCCGTGCGCTGGACGGTGTGGTTTTTCTTGAGTCGGTGCCTCAATGGATCGATATATATTTTATCGACATGGACGAGGTACCGAATGAAATTCTTCGTGGTTACTGGCCTGTTACTTGCGTTTTTCGCCGACGCTTCGGTCTTTGCGAACACGGGCACGAACGCTGACCGGGAGCGGGCTTTACATCGTGATCAGATTTTCGACGTTTCGGAGTACGGAGCCGGCTGGACGTTGATCGACCGCAATCGAGACGGTACGGTTGACTACGCGGCCATGTTTGACGCGCGCAACCGGAAGGTCATTGAGGCGATCGATCACAACCACGATGGTTTCATGGACAACTTCTATTTTTTCGAGGGTGGAATTCTGGTGCGGCAAGAGATCGACACGAATAACAACGGTCGAGTCGACCTTTGGGTGTTCCTTTCCGACGGCATTTACATCAGGAAGTATGAACGAGATACAAACCACGACGGAATCCCGGATGTAATTCGCTTGTACGATGCAAAAGAGTAACGATACGATCGTAACCGGGTATCACGCGATTCGTGAACTCGCAAAAAAGCACAACTCAACCGGCGTTCTATTGCTCGCCGGGAGCGGACCACGGATCGATGAGCTCCGTCGAACCGTCGCCCCGGGCGTCAAGATTCACGATGTTTCGGTTTCGGAAATCCGGAAAATCGGCGGACGCGAGGTGCGACACGCGGTTCTTGTGTTGCAGGACGTGCCCGAACCGCGGGAACTCGACTTGCCGAGTTTTCTGGCAACGAACACGGCGAAGGACTCGTTGGTCGTCGTGCTCGACGGGGTTACCGACCCGCATAACTTCGGTGCGATTCTCCGGACCGCCGATCAGTTCGCGGTCGATCTCGTCGTGACGCCCGAGCGGCGTTCGGCGCGTGAAACCGATACGGTTGCGCGCACGTCGGCGGGAGCGGTCGCGCATGTTCCGACAGTCGTCGTGAAGAATCTTCCGTCCGCGCTCGCAGAGTTGAAAAAAGCCGGTTTCTGGGTGTACGGAGCCGACTCGAACGGTAGGCCGGTCACATCGGTCGACATGAGCGGACGCGTCGTATTGGTACTCGGGAGCGAAGGGGCGGGTCTCGGACGGCTCGTGTCCGAACGGTGCGACGACGTCGTTTCGATTCCGGCGCGCGGACACGCGGACTCGTTCAACGTCTCGGTCGCGGCGGGTATCCTGATGTTCGATATCCGTCGCCGCCAGGGTTTCTTCGACTCGGTGTAACTACCTGTTGTCCGGCCGAAAAACGCGGGAACCGATGTCTTTTCGGTACCACGCGCCGTCAAACGTAACCGACGTTACCGCCGAGTACGCACACGACCGTGCGCCGAGCAAGTCGGGCGCAATGCCGACAACCGTGAAACACCGTCCCCCGTTCGTGAAAACGACTCCGTCGCGCTCGTACGTCGATGCATGAAACACGAGCGTTTCTTCAGGCGGGTAACTCGGGATCTCGGAGACGGGCAGATGCGAAACGTAATCGCCGGGGTACCCCGGGCTCGCGACAACGACACCGAGCGCGTAGCTGTCCGAGATGTTCAACGGGAAGCGATCGAGCTCTCCGCGGCGAAGCGCGTCGCATAGATCCCCAAAGTCCGACCGAATGAGCGGTAAAAGAACTTGCGCTTCAGGATCTCCGAAACGGACGTTGTACTCCAGGATTTTCGGACCGTCGTCGGTTAACATGAGTCCGAAATACAACACGCCGGTGTACAGTAGCCCGTCCTGTTCGAGCGCCGCGAACGTTGGTTCGACAATTTCTTCTTTTACGGTCTCGATCGTACGATTGTCGAGCCATGGGACTGGACATATCGCGCCCATACCCCCCGTGTTCGGCGCGCCCTCGCCGAGATGCGCTTTTTTGAAGTCGACGCACGGTGGGAGAACGATGTGATGTCGGCCGTCGCAGAGGGCAAAAACCGAGATCTCGTGTCCGGTGAGAAATTCTTCGACAATAACCGAATCGTTGGTCAAAGCTGCCATGCCGAAAGATACGAGCTCATCGGGATCGGACGACTCGAGGACGCCCTTACCCGCGGCGAGGCCACTTTTTTTTACGACGAGTTTCTTGCCGGCATTGCCACGAACAAAAGACTCGAAAGCGGGCGCCTCGGTGAACTCGCTCGACGCTGCGCACGGCAGATTGTGCGAAGTCATGAAACGCTTCGAGAAGACCTTGCTCGCTTCGAGCTGCGCGCTCTTCTTTGAAGGGCCAATCGCCACGATGTTGTTTTCGAGCAGCGTATCGACTATTCCGTCGGCGAGCGGTTGTTCGGGGCCGACGAAAACAAGAGTTATGTCGTGTTCACGGCACGCGGTGACGACGGCAGTGTGACTCAGGGGATCGAGATTGGGAAGGTTCGTCGCGAGTTCGGCGGTCCCGGCGTTTCCCGGTGCGACGTACAACGCCGAGATTCGACGGCTGCGCGCAAAACACCACGTAAGCGCGTGCTCACGCGCTCCGGAACCCAACACTAAGACGCGCACTGCGGTTACCTCCTGTGTACCGGCTCTTCGATTTTCGCCAGGTAGTCGTTGATGACGACGGGAAACCACGTGTGTTCGAGAGTGTGAATTCGGTCTTCGAACTCCTCGAAATCATGGCACTCGCTTTTCTTGAACGACTTCTGAAAAAGGATCGGCCCGGTGTCGACACCGTGGTCTACGATGTGGATCGTAATTCCGGCGTCCTCATCGCTCGACTCGTACGAACCGCGAATGGCGTTGAGCCCCGGGTGACGAGGTAACAACGAGGGATGGATATTGAGAATCCGATCAGGGAACGAATCGACGAAACCGGGACTCAAGAGCCGCATGAACCCCGCGAGTACGATCAACGTCGGGCGGTACGGCTCCAAAGCCGCTCGTATGCGCGTCTCCGCCTCGATGCGCGGTTTCCCGTACGGGATGATTCTGTGAGGCACCCCGAGACGCTTCGCACGGTCGACCGCGGGTGCGTTCGGGTTGTCGGTGATGAGACACGCGACCATGTGCGGTGTCCCCGAGAGCCCGTGTACGATCGCCTCGAAATTGCTTCCTGTTCCGGAAGCGAACACTACGATTTCAGCCATCGATAATCCGTCCGATAGAGTAAAGTTGTTCCCCCGCTGCCGCACGCGCGGTTTCCGCGTCACGGGGATCGACAAAGATAGCCAATCCAATTCCCATATTGAAGACATTTGCCATTTCTTCGTCCGGGATGTGCCCGGCTTCCTGAATCGCGGGAAAGATGCTCGGCACGGGCCACTCGCCGTCGAGCTGTAGGCGTAACCGCTCGGGTACGACGCGCGCGGTGTTCGCATACAGGCCGCCGCCGGTGATATGCGCCGCGGCGAGTATCTTGCCGGTCTCAAGAAGTCGCGTCAAGAGAGAAACGTATATCCGGGTGGGTGTCAGCAGCGTTGAAAGGTAGTCCGGTGTGTGTTCGATTACCTTGCGCGCGAGCGAAAAACCGTTTGAGTGTATTCCGGACGAAGCCGCGCCGAGAACGACTGTTCCGGATACGATCTCGCTCGTTCGCGGGAGCATGCGGTCCGCGTCGACGATGCCGGTGCAAAACCCTGCGAGGTCGATGTCGTCCGGGCCGTACATGTCCGGCAGCTCGGCGGTTTCCCCGCCGTCGAGCCGACAACCGGCCTGTTCGCAACCGGTCAGAATACCCTTTACGACGTCCTCGAGAACGTCAGGGTTGAGACGCCCACACGCGATGTAGTCGAGAAACGAAATTGGTTTTGCTCCGCACACGATCAGGTCGTTGACGCACATCGCGACGAGATCGATGCCGACCGTGTCGTATTTCCCGAGCTCTCGTGCGACAAGCAGTTTTGTCCCGACGCCGTCGGTGGCCGAGAGCAGGACCGGACGGCGATACGCGGCGAGATCTATCTCGTGGCCGCCGGCGAACCCTCCGATCCGGCCGAGCGACACACTCCGGAGTTTCTTGATGCGGTCGACAAAGGCATCCCCGCGCGTGACACTCACTCCGGCTTGGGCGTATGTCGACGGGGTGCGTCCGGGTTCAAGCATCGGTCCTGCCTCCGACTTGAAGTTCTTGTGGTGTCAACGGGACGTTCATCGGGTATCGTCCCGTGAAACACGAATAGCAGTATCCATCGGGTTCGTCAAGGCAGGTTTGAAGCTGATCAAGCGTCAGGAATCGGACGGTATCGGCGCCGATGTACCGTGCGATCTCAACCGGCGACATCGAGTTCGAGATCAACTCGCCTCGCGTCGGGATATCGATTCCGAAAAAGCACGGCCAGCGAATCTCGGGCGATGACAGGCGGATATGGACCTCGCGCGCCTCGGCTTCGCGAAGCAGCTTGACGAGTATCCGTGCGGTAGTTCCACGGACGAGCGAGTCGTCGACGAGGACGACCCGGCGACCCGCGATAATTTCGCGAACGGGATGCAGCTTCATCCTAACCGCGAGTTCGCGTTCGGCGGTTGTCGGCATGATAAACGATCGACCCGCGTAATGATTTCGCGTGAGACCGAAGTCAAACGGCAGGCCGGCCGCTTCGGCGTACCCGAGCGCGGCGCTCGTGCCGGAGTCGGGTACGGGAACGACGACGTCACCGATGCCCTGATCGGCTATGGCCAACGCCGCGCCCATCCGTTTTCGGTGCAGATGCACCTGATTGTCAAAAACGTACGAGTCCGGCCGAGCGAAGTAAATAAGCTCAAATACGCACTGTGACTTCCGCTCGGAGCGATCGAGCATTTCGCTGCGAGCCCCGTCGGGACCGAGATGAACGATCTCGCCGGGACGCACCGAGCGGTAGTTCGATACTTTGAGGATGTCCAGCGCGCACGTTTCGGACGCGACCACGTGTAACCCGTCTTTCTCGCCGATGAACAGCGGTCTGAATCCCCACGGGTCGCGGATCGCGTATAGTTCGTTATTGTGTATCATCACCATGCTGTACGCGCCTTCTACGCGGACGAGTGTCTCTTTGAGCGCCTCGTAGAATCCGGTTTTCCGGGACCGCGAGATCAGGTGCAGGATGAGTTCGGTATCCGAGGTGGTCTGGAAAATCGATCCCTCGCCGAAGAGGTGGGACTTCAACTCGGCGGTATTCGCGATGTTCCCGTTGTGCGCGACGGCGATGTCGCCCTTGTTGCACGTAACGTGAATCGGCTGCGCGTTCTCGAGTTTGTTTCCTCCGTGCGTCGAGTACCGTACGTGTCCGATCCCGACGTTCGATGGTCTATCGCCCGTCAAGTACTTCGCAAGCACGGAAGAAACCATTCCCAGGTCTTTGTACACAACCGTCGCGTCGTTCTTCCGATACGCGATGCCCGCGCTTTCTTGGCCACGGTGTTGTTGTGCAAAGAGCGGAAAGAACAGCGTTTGGGGTACGTTAAGCGGTGTTCGGGAGTATATTCCCGCGACACCGCATTTGTGCTCGATTTTTTCGGGTGGTTTCAACACGGTATCTGTATAGCATCGTGGTCTGCGCCGGGTCAAGGACACCGACCGTTTCGGTGTCGGCGCGACTTGCGCTTGTACGACGTCGACCTCAAACGCGCGCGCGATCCTCTACTCGATCCCGAAGAAACGGCGCGTGTTCTCGAATATCTGCTCGGTTACGGTCTCGGTCGGTTCTTCACGGAGTTCCGCGACAAAAAGCGCCGTTTCGCTCAAGTACGCGGGTTTGTTTCGCTGTCCCCGGTGCGACGCGGGTACCATGAACGGACTCTCGCTCTCGATAAGGATCCGCTCGAGCGGCATATTCCGCGCCGTTTCGTGCAGATTGCGTGCGTTTCGGTACGTGACGTTTCCCGCAAAAGAGATATACAGGTTCATCTCGAGCGCCTTTTTCGCGTACTCCCAATCTTCGGAGTAGCAGTGTAGAACGCCACCTCTTGACGGGAGTTTGTCGCGGAGGATTTCAAGAACATCCCTGCCTGCTTCGCGATTGTGGATTACTACCGGAAAACCGAGCCGTTCCGCTATCTCGAGTTGTCGGACGAATAGCTCAATCTGCGAGTCTTTGTTCCCAAACTTCCTGTAGTAATCAAGACCGGTCTCTCCGATCGCCACGACGCGTTCGAGTTTGCTGCCGTCTTCGATTTTCGTCTCCCAATCGCGTCCGGGGTTGGTAACCTCCGACGGCGAGACGCCGATACTGAAATGGACGTGCGACGCCGTTTTGAGGTTATTATGAACCTCGAAGAAGTCGTGAAGGTTATTGCTGATCGTGAGAATACCTTCGACGCTTTCGCGTTTGGCTTCTTGAACGATGATCAGTTGTTCTATCGGGTCCTCGTTGATCAACCCGATATGGGCGTGAGAATCAAAAAGTCTCATGGTACTTCCGTTTGGGAAAAAAAGTTGTTACAGTGACGTAACGTTCATTCTACGGGTCAACATACTACTTTCGGTATCGTGCGTCAATGAGATTGGAAAGAATGCTGTATTTGACAAAATGGAATTGGCATGTTATTGTACGGTAAATATCTACGGTTGCCGCTTCGGACACAACGGAATAGAATAGGCCGGAAGTCGGCGTGTATTTAAGGTGCGCGTCAAGTTTCCTGGAGCATTTATGATGAAAGTCAACGGTACGCACCGTGACGGCGGTGCGGTTAAGCGAATAACCTCGGCTATTGCCGGCATTGCGCGACAACGTTTCACGATTATGCTGATTCCGCATTCAGAACGGCGCGTCGTGAACTTCCAGATAAACGCAGTCGCGGCGGTGTTTGTTGTCGCGATGTTTTTCGTGGTTCTGGGGTCGTTTTTTTACGTCGCGACGGTGTTTACCGGTTCATCGCGACTCGTCACCGAGAAGTCGGATGCGCTTCGAACGACCGAAGCGAGCCTCGATTCGGTTCTCGACGAGGTTTCCCACGTGATTCAGCTGTCCCGGACGTTCGAGTCCACGTTGCAATCGACTTTGGCGGGCCTCAATCTACAAACGGGCGATCGGCTCGCGCGCGACGTCTCGGCGACCGGGGATCTCTCGGAGTTTCTTGACCTGCAGCAAGTCGATTCCGACACTGTTCGGGAGGTGTACGAACTTCAACGGCTTGCCGGTGTCCTGCGTGACTCGGTCGATCCGTTGACCGGTATCAAAGACATCCTCGAAACCCAACGACGATTTCTCTCGGATATCCCGAACGCGTGGCCGTTGATGGGCGGACGCGGCATTGTAATGATGGAGTGGGGACCGAATATTCATCCGTTTACGGGTCAGTGGTATATGCACGACGGCATCGATATTGCGGACATGACCGGTGCGCCGGTCGTGGCAAGCGCGAACGGCAAAGTGAGCGAGATCGGCTCCGATCCGCTGGGATACGGAAACTACATCTGGATCAGGCACAAGTATGGGTTCCGTACACGATACGCGCACTTGAACACGGTTGAAGTAACCGAAGGTGAAGATGTGTTCCAGGGACAGCGTATCGGAACCGTCGGTGATACCGGAATGGCGACCGGGCCGCATCTGCACTTCGAGTTGTGGTTGGGTACCGACGTGCTCGATCCCGCGCATTTTCTCAAAGTTCAAAATACTTTCAACCGCCGCTTGCCGAACCAGCGCGTCGTGAACCGGGTGCGGTAACGCGGGTGTAAAGAAATATGAGAAAAGTTCATGATGTTGAAAGTGACCTTTACGTAAATTCGATCGTTGGAGAGGGTTCGCGGTTTCGTGGTCATCTCGAGCTGTCCGGTCTCATGCGGATCGACGGCGATTACTCCGGGTCGGTGAAGACCGACGGAAAAGTGATCGTCGGGCGGAACGGTCGCGCGGACTGCACGATCGAAGCTTCGACCGTCGTAATCGGCGGTGTCTTTCGTGGCAATGTCTATGCGACCGACAAAGTGATCGTCCTGTCGGCCGCGCTGGTTCTCGGAAACCTCTATACACCGCGGCTTGTCGCAGAGGAGGGGGTTCTGCTCGATGGGGCGATAATGGTCAGCGGGACGCCCTCCCCGGTCGGTGGCGACGGCGAGAACGCTCGTTCCTCCGGACTCATCCGCCGACGGACCCGGAAACACGAAACGTCGAGCGTCGGGACCGGTACACCCGCGGTGAAGTAAGCTGGAGTAAGCCGATGGATCGCGTCGAGAATACAGGCAGTTTTTTCGCCTACAGACGGGAAACCCGCGAGAAAAAGCGCGCGGACGGGAAGACTCCTGCGCAACCGATCCCGCGCTTCGCGTCTCTTCTCGATCCGGTCTCCGAACCCGCTTCCATCGGACCGGCGGTCGAAGCGACATCGGACGAAACCGATCGCGTCGAGCTTCACGAACTGCTCGACGCGGTTCACGCACGCGGCGACAAACTCAAGCGGCACCTCTCGGCCGATGCGATTCAGGAGTACAAAAACGCGGTGCGACGGTTTATCTCCGCGGTGTTGGACGGGGGTTACTCCGTAGATGAAAGATCGTCCGCGGGAAATGTCCTAAAAAGAAAGAAATTCACCCTGATCAGCGTGATCGATGGTAAAATAGAACGCTTGGCATCGGGGGTTTTCGCGACACAGCGCGATCAAATTGAGATCCTTCGACGTATCGACGAGATAAACGGTTTGCTCGTCGATCTTCTTCAGTGAGGACGATCTGCTTCAGCAGGATGGGAACAGACATGAGTGATATAGCTGCAAAAGTCGCACTTCGGGAGGAAATTCCGAACGATGCGTTAATTCTTGTCAAGGTTCTGCACTCGAGCGAGACCGAACTTTGTACCAATCCGACAGGAGAGACCATTCGAAAAGGCGATTTTGTCGTGATTCCGACACGATACGGCGGCGATCTTGGCCGAATACTCGGTACCGTAATGCCGGAAAACGCGCAGAACTGGAAAGACCGGACCGAGATTCTGCGGAAGGCGCACGACTCGGATGTCGACGCGTACCGGCGAAACGTCGAGCGCGAACCCGATGCGCTTGAGTTCTGTCGTGAACGGATCGAGGCCAAGAAACTGCAGATGAAGCTTGTTTCCGCTCACTTCGTACTCGATGAGTCGAAAGTATTGTTCTTCTTCACCGCCGAGACTCGTGTTGATTTCCGGGACCTCGTCAAGGACCTAGTCGGATACTTCAGGATGCGTATCGAGTTGCGCCAGATCGGCGTCCGCGACGACTCGCGGATTCTCGGCGGAATCGGCGTATGCGGTCGAACGTTCTGCTGTCATGGTCTGAGCGACAAGATCAAACCGGTTTCGATTCGGATGGCAAAAAACCAGGATCTTTCGTTGAGCTCGATGAAGATCTCGGGACCGTGTGGACGGCTTTTGTGCTGTCTCGAGTACGAAAACGACTTTTACCGCGAAGAGAAAAAGCGGCTTCCGTCGGAGAATACGCGAATCAAGTACGACGGAACCGTGTTTCGTATCGTGGAGTTGAACGTCGTCACGATGGTGATACGATTGGCCGGCGAGGATGGGCGGTACATGACGATTCCGACCTGTCGTGTTCGGCGAGCCGAGTCGGGAACCGGGTGGGAAATCGTCGACACCCCGTGCGGCACCGGTTGACGATCTGCGTGATTCCGTTTAATCGGCGATTATGCCCGTGCGATTATTCGTGATACTGTAATCGATATAGATTGAAGTACAGGCCACGTCGGTCGATGAGTTCGTCGTGAGTTCCCTGCTCGACCACCTCGCCGTTCGACAAAACGATGATCTTGTCCGAGTACTTTATCGTCGAGAGTCGATGTGCGATCACAAGCGAGGTTCTGCCCTCGAGCACCGCGTGCATCCCTTTCTGAATCAGTACTTCGGTTTCGGTGTCGATGCTGGATGTGGCTTCGTCCATAATGATGACGCGCGGGTCGTTCGCAATGATGCGGGCGAACGAAATCAGTTGCCGCTGGCCGGTAGAGATGTTCACGGCTCCCTCTTCGAGATGCGTGTCGATACCGTCCGGTAGGTGGTCGATGAAGTGATGCGCTTGCGCGGTCTCGACCGCGTGCCGGAGCGATGTCTCCGACACCGCCGCGCCGAGTACGATGTTCTCGCGGATCGTCTCGTTGAAAAGAAAAACATCCTGTTGGATCGGCTGAATAGCGGTTCGCAGTTCGTGCAGCGGGATCGACCGGATATCGTTTCCGTCGAGCAAAATATTGCCCGAATCGATGTCCCAAAACCGCGTGAGCAGGCTCGCAATCGTTGTCTTGCCGGCTCCCGTGTACCCGACAATCGCGATCGTTTCGCCGGGCTGCGCCGTGAACGATACGTTCTTAAGCACCGGTTCACCGGGCTTGTACGAGAAACTGACCGAGCGGAACTCGATCTTTCCTTCGACGCGCCGAAGGCGGCCGGTTCCTTCGTCCGGAATTCGCTCTTTTTCATCAAGAAGCTGGAATACACGTTCGCTCCCCGCCATTGCACTCTGAAGAATGGTGAACTTCTCGGCGATGTCCATCACCGGCTGGTAGAACCGCCGCAAGAGGTTGATGAACGCGATGAGCACTCCGAGCGACACAAGGCCCGTGATGTACGTCGACGCGCCGTAGTACACGACGACGCCGATCGAAACCGAGAGAAGCAGATCGAGCAGGGGTCGGAAAACCGCGAAGACGTACATCTCCTGAAGGTGAGCGGAAAGCAAACCGGAGTTCGAGCGCCCGAACACGGCGCGCGTCGCATCCTCGTTTGCGAAAATCTGGACGACCGAGATACCCGAGATGTGCTCGGCGAGGAACGCGTTGACTCGCGAAACGAGTAGACGTACGCGTCGATACGCCTCGCGCGCGCGGACGCGGAAGAACGCCATGCTTATGATCACGGGGGGGAGCGTCAGGACCGCGACAAGCGCGAGACGCGGATTCATGAGGAACAAGACGAGTAGAACGCCGACCATCATCGCGACGTCGCGCATAAGGCTGATCAGGACGTTCGTGAACAGCTCGTTGATCGTCTCGACGTCGTTCGTCATTCGCGTGACCAGTTTCCCGACGGGGTGCCGCGAGAGATACGAGATCGATTGGTTAACCGTGTGATCAAAAAGCGTCAAGCGGAGATCTTTCATCACGCCTTGGCCGGTGTAAGCCATGAGATACACTTGAAGAAACGTGAAAATGAGAACCGCGCAGAGGATGCCGAGGAAACCGATCACGAGAGTCAGAAGACCCGCAAAGTCCGCTGCGCGCACCGTCATCTTCTCGGCGTCCGAGAGCGTGCGGAAATTCGTGACCTCGATCGCCGCGGTCCCGGCGTCCACGACAAAAATATCCGGGTAGCGCGCAATAAGATCTCGATGCGCGGCGGTTTCGATCTCGAAAACATGAAACGCGTCGGGCGACAAGACGCCGGACTGCTCGAGAACGTGACGATCGACGCCTACCGTCCGTACGAGGCGGTGATCCGGCACGTATACGTCGTCGCCGATGCGAAAGACCGTGTCGTCGTTGATGTACGAGTCGTCGTCGAGCAGGCGGCCGTACGTGCCGATTATCTTCGTGTCGATCGCGTTCTGGATTACGACCGGGATCAACAGATCTCCGGTCGTCGAGATAATGAGCGCAAAAACGGCACCGATAACCGGGACGACGTACGGTCTGAGAAAACGGACGAGGCGGCGCATAATTACGGGGTCGTAGCCTTTGATGATCTCTTCGTGGTCCATGTGTCTCTCACTCATGGCGTGCCCGCCGTGACTCAAGCTGTTGCAGCTCGAAGATCTCTCGATAATAGCCGTCCAAATCGACCAACTCCGCGTGGTTTCCGCTCTGAATGACGCGGCCGTCGCTGAGGACCACGATCAGATCGGCGTGTTGAAGCGTCGAAATTCGGTGTGATACAACGATAGTTGTTTTTCCTTTTCTTTCGGGCAGGAGCGCTCGGAGTATTTTTTCTTCGGTCTCGGTATCTACGGCCGACAGCGCGTCGTCGAGTACGAGGATCGAGGGGTCGACCGCGAGCGCGCGCGAAATCGCAATCCTTTGCTTCTGGCCTCCCGAAAGCGTAATCCCGCGTTCGCCGATCTCGGTTTTCCAGCCGTTCGGGAAGTTCTCGATGTCGCGTTCGACCGCCGAGACGGCTCCGACGCGCGTTACGATCGCGGTTCTGACCGCTTCATCGGGCGACCTTACCGCGAAAAGGACGTTGTGTTCGAGCGAGTCGGAAAAGAGAAACGTATCCTGTGGGACAAAACCAAAAGCGCGTCGGAGCCCGTCGAGTCTGTACTGTCTTACGTCGCGTCCGCCGACGAAAACCGTGCCCTCAGGCGGGTCGATCATACGTGGCAGCACGTTCAGCAACGTAGATTTCCCCGAGCCCGTGTGTCCGAGTATCCCGAGCAATCCGCCGGCCGGCAGCGAGAACGAGATGTCGTCGAGCGCCGGGGTATCGGCACCCGGGTAGGTGAACGTGAGCGATCTGAACTCGATCGACGGAGTCTCCGGAGACGTGACCGCGTCGGGAGCCGACGTGATCTCGGGGGCCTCGTCAAGAATAGCGTTGATCCGCGCCAACGACGCGCCGCCGCGCTGGAACATGTTCACGGTGAATCCTGCGCCGAGCATCGGCCAGATGAGCATCTCGAGGTAGCTCATCGTCGCAACAAACTCACCGGGGCTCAACGTGCCGGTAATCACGAGCTCACCGCCGAATCTCAGCAGAATCAAACCGGTGATCCCCGCCAGGAAGTGAACCAACGGGAAAAACAAGCCCCAGATTCGTACCAGCTGAAGATTCTTCGCCTGGTAATCCGCGTTTGCGGCCATAAACCGATCACGGAAGTAGTCCTCGCGGACAAATGACTGAACTACCCGAATCCCGGTTAATGTTTCGCGAGACTGTTCGCTCAGTCGCGAAAACCCCTCCTGGACGCCCTTAAAGAGTTTCCCGATGACCCTTCCGAAAAAAAGGATCATGATCGTAATGAGCGGCAACGGGATGATCGTGACGAGTGTCAGGCGGGCCTGTTGGGTGAACAGGATCACGAGTATCGCAATCGTGAGGAAAAGACCGTCGACAAACGCGACGAACGCCATTCCGCTCGCCATTCGCACGGCGTCCATGTCGTTCGTCGCGCGCGCCATGATGTCTCCCGTTTTGTTGCGGCCGAAGAACGACGGAGAAAGCTTCAAGAGATGGTCGAAAAGTTTTTCGCGCAGTTCCTTTTCGATCCGTCGCGATGCGCCATGGATAAAAAACCGCCATCCGAGCCGCCCCATCGCGATCACGAACGCAGTGGCGACCATCAGGAGCATCGTCCGAGCAATCGCGTTCAACTCGAAATCGCCGCCGGCGATCATGTCGATCGCGTGCCGGATGAACTGCGGGATCATCAACTGCGCTCCGCTCGTCACGATCAGCGCCAAAACGCCGCCGAGGTACCACATGCGGTAACGGCGCAAAAACGGGAGGAGCGTTCGGTATTCTTTCAGCACGCGTCGGTTGTCCCTCGCCATCGAGCGAGCTGGGCGAGTATCTCGCCGCGTGCGTCGGTGATCGCCGAGATTACCTCGGTCTTGCTTTCGGGGGTGTCGCGCAACGAGAGAAATGCCACGCGGTACACAAGCCCATAACGAAGGTGAAGCAGATCCTTTATCGTCGAGAGGTTCTTTCCACCGTCGATCGCGACCGTAAGGACAGGCATTTGCGCGCGCTCGAGGATCACGCGTGCGGCGCCGGTGTGGAAGGCGCCGAGTTCACCGTCGCGAGACCGAGTTCCTTCCGGAAAGATCACGGGGCACGCGATTCGTGCGGTGCCGGTCGCAAAGGCTTTCAGTTCGTTCATTGTTTGCGAGAAGTTTGTTTTCCGGTTGATCAGCGCGTGTTTCTGAATCCTCAACATCTGCGAAACGAGCGGAACCCCACGGCCAAGCTCGCGCTTCGCGACAAATCGTAGTTGACGCGTCGGCACGGTCGCGACCAGCGCCGGAATGTCAATGAGGCTTTGATGGTTCGATAGAACTACAAAACGTTCGGGCAGCGGTTTACTCGTCTTATTCTCGAGTATCAATCGAAGTCCGCCGAAAAACCGCGCGCAGTCGAAAAGGCGCTTTGCTATGCGCGCGCGGTTCTTGTCGACGTACGCGCGAGCGACCGAGTACCCAAAGACCCGCCGTATCCGAATCTGGACGTCAAAATAGAGAAGCACTGAGATAAAAAAAAACAAAAAAAAACTCGCAGCCATGAAACACCTCACGGTACTGTATCGGGATTGCTTCAAATGAGCAATTATCCAATGGAAACCGAGTAGCGATTCTTAAGGTACAGAGCCACCGATAGAATCGCTGGGAACCGAGTTTGTGACGTGATTTGTGCGTTGACACTCGGTGCGGGATTTGATACTGTCATAGCTCATTACGTAACTTGAAAATACGTGGAGGAAGGACTACTTGGTCAAGAAGGATTCAGCCGCAAAACGGCATAGACAAAGTGAAGTGAGTCGTGTGCGTAATCGAAGCGTACGGAGTCATGTTCGGTCAAGCGTGAAGGGCCTGCTCAAGGCTGTTCAGGACCAGGATGCGGCGCTTGCGAAAGCGAGGTTCGCGGAGGTCACAAAACTCATCGACACGGCCGCCGGAAAAGGTATTTATCATCCGAATACCGCCGCGCGCACAAAGGCGCGTCTGAGCAAAAAGGTAGCGTCGGTTCTATCCGCCTCCTGAAACGAGGCAGGTAATCTCGCCGAAACATGTTTTTCGCATTCACCGGATAGAAAGGGGATGGTCCGTGGCGTCGAGTAAGTTGACGAAGGCCGAAATCGTGGAGGAAATCGCGGAGTCCACGGGCCTAAGCAAAAAAGACATCCACACGGTTGTTGATCTTTTTTTCTCACAGGTGAAGAACGCCCTGCTCGACGACAAGGTTATCGAGTTTCGGGGATTCGGCACGTTCGAGATTCGGACACGGAAGGGGCGCGAACGCGCGCGGAATCCAAAGACCGGTGAGACGGTTTCGGTACAGGATCACGGCGTGGTGGTTTTTCGGCCGGGCAAGGAGTTGAAAGAAGCATCGTGGGAACTGAGAGCGGGGCAGGGTGAGTCGAAAAAAAATACGTAAAAGTTCGCGAGGGACCGTTCGTTCGACCGCTTCACGGAGAGGTGGGCACGCGAAGACAGCGGTTCCCGACGAGTTCGAGCAGATCGGGAACGGTTCGGACCGCACCGGCGGAAAAAAGGTTGGAACAGACATTCTCCTCATCGTCGCGGGTGCGATCTTGTTTTCCCTCGCGTTCCCGAATGTTCTGACAAAGTGGGGTATGTTCCCCGTTGCGTTCATTTCGCTCGTGCCTGTCTTTGTCGTCGTTCGCCGGGCAACGTGGATCGAAGCTCCTTTGTACGGCCTTCTCTACGGCTTCCTGACGTACACGATTTTTAACTACTGGCTGATGGTCTTCCACCCGCTTTCGATCTTCATCGTTCCCGTCATTTACGCATCATATTTTTTCGTCGTGTTTCCGATTCTCAAGGTGGTCGACACGGCGTTTCCACGGTACGGATATCTCGCGCAGCTCGTCGTGTGGATGGCGTACGAGTATCTTCGGATACAGGGCTTCCTTGGGTACGCGTACGGGATCATCGGTTACTCGCAGTACCTTTTCTCTCCGTTCATCAGGATCTCGGCGATCACCGGCGTGTGGGGTGTCTCGTTCCTCGTTGCGTTCCCTTCGGCGTACTTGGCGGCCGCGCTGGCGGACGGAATCTCGAGTGTCCGTGGATTCGTGCGGCGGCACAGAATCGATGCGGTGGCGTACGCGGTCGTGTTCTTAGCCGTGCTCGTGTACGGTCTTGCGACATCGCGCGATTATTCGGAGGCGCCTACGGTTCGTGCCGCGTTGATCCAACAGGATATCGATCCGCACGTCGGCGGCCTGAGCGCGTATCGGGGTTCACTCGACGCGTTGGTCCGACAGAGCACCGCCGCGCTCGAGAGCGATCCTGAGATTGAGATCGTGATCTGGTCGGAGACTTCGTTTGTCCCGGCGATCGAGTACCATACCCGATACCGCGAGAGTCCCGAAATGTGGGCTTTGGTACGCGAACTTCTTGAGTTCCTCGACGGCCAGACGGTGCCGTACGTGATCGGAAACGGCGACGGTCAGCGCCGAAGAAATGCAGCCGGGGAGCTGGTGCGGGTCGATTACAACGCGGCGCTTGTGTACGACCGGGGGGAGTTCATCGACACGTATCGCAAAGTCCACCTCGTTCCGTTCACCGAACATTTTCCGTACGAGAGGACTTTTCCATGGCTGCATCGCCTGCTCGTCGAGAACGATACGACATTCTGGGAACACGGCGATGAGTTCACGGTGTTTGAGGCGGCAGGGATGAAATTCTCGACGCCGATTTGCTTTGAGGACACTTTCGGGTATCTGTCGCGCGAGTTCATTCGCGCCGGAGCGGAGGTGATCGTGAACCTCACGAACGATTCGTGGTCAAAGTCTGTCCCCGCGGCGATGCAGCACATGGCCATGGCCGTGTTTCGCGCGACCGAGAACCGTCGATCGGTCGTTCGGAGCACGAACGGGGGCATGACCGTTTTCATCGACCCGAACGGTAGGATCACCGACATGTTGCCTGCGTTTGTCGAGGGATACCTGATCGGGGACATCTCTGTTTATACCGACGAAACCACGGTGTACACGCGATACGGCGACTGGCTCGCGTGGCTTTTCCTGTTCGGAGCAATCGGCTTGACGGTGGGGGCGGTGGTGCTCGTGATAGTGCGCCGGACACACGCCACGCTACCGTGATTTTCGGGCGTTCATTTCGATTGACAGAACACGAGTGTTGTAGGACAATGACGCGTGAAGGGGCGTTCGATGACACAAAAAAGTACTATTCTCATCGTCGATGATGAACAGATTAACCTCGACTTCTTTGATGTCATGCTTTCTCGGCTTGGATTTAACGTCGCGACGGCTGTTGACGGCGAAGACGCGCTCGAAAAAGTAGTTGAGGTCAATCCTGACCTCATTATCCTCGACAACGTAATGCCCCGGCTTTCCGGATGGGAAGTCACCAAGACGCTGAAGCGTGATGAGAATTTCGCCGAACACGCGGATACACCGATAATCATGTTTTCCGCTATGGACGACGTCAAGGACAAGATCGAGGGTTTCGAGCTCGGAATCGAAGACTACATTACGAAACCGTACAACTTTTCCGAAGTCCTCGCCAGAATCAAGGCCGTTCTTCGGAACCGCGATCTTTCAACTCAAGTAATCCAACGCGAACGAAGAATCGCGTTGATCGAGTCGCTAAACAAATCGCTCGTGTACTTCACCGAGCACTTGCGAGCTCCCGTTCTCGATCTGTTGGAGAAGGCCGATGCGCTCGACGCAAACAACGCCGAAAGGGTCGGTGAGTTGGTCGATGCGGTACGCGGTGAGGCCAAGACGATTCTCGCAACGCTCGACGGACTCAAAGACGAAATCGCGGAGCTTCAATCGAAAGGTGATGAGATGAAAGCTCGCGAGGTGACGCTCGAGATGCTTGACGAGAAGTACCAGAAACACTTCCGAGACTATAAGGAGCGCCAAAAGGATCTCGACGAGGTGAAGAAGTGATTACCGAAGAAAAACGCAAAGTGCTTGATCACTTTGCGCAGGGACGGCGGCTTTACAAGCTTATGGAGTTTGAGCAAGCACGTAATCACTTTGCCGCGGCGTTGAAAATCGACCCGAACGACGGCCCATCAAAGGTTTACTTCGCACGGTGCAAACATTACATGGAAAGCCCGCCCCCGGAGGATTGGGACGGCGTTTTTATAATGACATCAAAATGAAGAACGAGCACACCACGACTCCAAAAACCGCGACGCGGCTCGGTCGTGAGACGGCGCTCAAAGGGCGCTTGCGGTTTACCGACTCGGTCTCGATTCGAGGCCGCTTTGAAGGCGAGATCGACGCCGATGGATTTCTGTTTGTCGAAGACGGCGCGGACGTCCGCGCAAATATACGGGTTCACTCGATCGTGATCGGCGGGATCGTGCACGGGAACATCGTGGCCGAAGGGCGCGTTGAGATGCTCCCGGGCGGACGCGTCTTCGGAAATGTGAAAGCCGCGAAAATCAGAATTGCCGATGGAGTTGTTTTCGAAGGCAAGTGCGAAATGGTAAAAAACGCGTCGAACGTGGATATTTTTTCCCAATCGCTGGAAGAGTTGAAGACGGCTGCCGCGAGATAAAGAGGCGTCGCTCGGACTGTTGAGCGCCGAGTTAAGCGTGTTATCGTGAACCGATTTCGCGGGTTGACATATTTCAAAGGCACGGTCTATACTTTGAAGGACTAGTGCGATCCCAGACTGTCCTGTTTTCGGCCGCGAACCGCAATGTGATGACGGCCGTTTGTGTGCGCCGGGTTTTTCCGGAATTCGTCAGTATTTCATGAATCCGAATCAATATACAGGATTATCAAACAACACCACCGACCTATCATATGGAGAGCTTGATGGCGATCATCCGCAAGAAAAATACGTCTACGAAAGAACCATCTCAAAAGCAGCCCGACGCGCAAACTGAACTGGAGTTGCAGGAAAAGCCAATGAGTGAATCACACGAAGGAGGCTCGTCGGACGAGCTTCAGCACAAGACCGACCACCGCGGCGACGGTGAGAACGGACAAGACGGTGAGAACGCACCAAGCGGGACCACCGAACGCGACAGCGAGAAAGACCGCGGAGTGGACACCGGGCAGAACGGTGAGAACGACCGTTCTACCGAGACGCGAAAGCCGTCGCGTCGAAAAAAGGTCCGCGTCTCGGTGAATAAAGACTCCGGTAGTCGCGAATCCGGCAACAGAGATACGCGTTCCCGCGATCGCGGTGGAAACGGTGAGCGAGCCCGGCGCGACGGCGGTCCACAGAGCCGTGATGCAAATGCGCAGAGCGCGGCGACGGCCGATGACTTCTCGGATGAGCTCACTCGCGCGTCTGAGGAAACCCCGATTGCCGAGCTCGGTGGAGACGACGACTTTTTCGCGCGCGATACGACGTATCCCGGGAAGTTTCTGAGAAAGACCGTCGGTGAGCACATGCGGGACGACAAGAGTCTCAGTATCAACGATCTCACGAACTTGAACATGAAGGACCTGCGGCGTTTTGCTGCACGGCTCGGGATTACGCAGGAGAATCTGCTCGCGCTGAAGAAACAGGAAGTCATTTTCGCTATTCTGAAGGCGCATACCGAACGGAACGGGACGATTTACGCGTACGGTTCGCTCGAAATACTGCCCGACGGGTACGGGTTTCTCCGGTCGCCGCAGAACAGTTACCTTCCCGGGCCCGATGACATCTATATTTCGCCGTCGCAGATCCGGCTTTTCAACTTGAAGACCGGTGACACGGTTTTCGGCCAAATTCGACCGCCGAAGGAAGGCGAGCGGTTCTTTGCTATGCTGCGCGTCGAGACCGTCAACTTCGACACCCCAACCGTCGCTCAGACGCGGATTCCGTTTGACAACTTGACACCGCTCTACCCGGACGCGCGGTTGAATATGGAGACGCAGAGCGGCGACGTCTCGACCCGAATGATCAATTTGTTCTGTCCTATCGGGAAAGGGCAACGCGGGCTCATCGTTTCGCCTCCCCGGACCGGAAAAACGGTTTTGTTGCAAAAGGTCGCGAACGCGATCACCGAGAATCACCCGGAAGTGTATCTGATCGTGCTTTTGATCGACGAACGGCCGGAGGAAGTCACCGACATGCAACGCAACGTCGAGGCCGAGGTCGTCTCATCGACCTTCGATGAGCAGGCGACGCGGCACGTGCAGGTTGCCGAGATGGTACTCGAGAAGTCTCGGCGGCTCGTCGAGCACAAAAAAGACGTCGTGATTTTGCTCGACTCGATTACGCGTCTCGCGCGCGCGTACAATCAGACCGTTCCGACATCAGGCAAGATTTTGTCGGGTGGTGTCGACTCGAACGCGCTTCATAAACCGAAACGTTTTTTCGGCGCAGCTCGAAACATCGAGGATGGAGGAAGCTTGACGATCGTCGCGACCGCGCTCGTCGAGACCGGCAGCCGTATGGACGAAGTTATTTTTGAGGAGTTCAAAGGCACCGGCAACATGGAGATCAACCTGGACCGGCGCATCTCCGACCGCCGGCTGTTTCCGTCGATTAACATCAAGAAATCGGGAACACGGCGTGAGGATCTTCTGCTGACCGAGGAGGAGCTTCAAAAGATGTGGGTGCTGCGGAAGGTCATAAACCCGATGGACGACGTCGAGGTTATCGAACTTCTGATTGACAGAATGCGGAAAAGCAAGAATAATGACGCTTTCTTGCGGTCGATGAACACATCGGCGAGCATGGACTGATCTTGAAAATCAACAACGCAATGAGACGCTCAGGCGTCCGTACGCGGTTCCGGAGGACAGAGGACTAATGAAAAAAGAAATACACCCGAATTATCGTATGGTCGTTTTTCGTGACACCGCTTCAGGTGTCATGTTTTTGACGCGCTCAACGATTGCGACGAAAGAGAAAGTCACGTACGAAGACGGCAACGAGTATCCCGTTTATGATCTTGAAATCTCGAGTTCGACGCATCCGTTTTTCACGGGCAAACAAAAGCTTGTCGACACCGCGGGCCGGGTCGAACGCTTCAACAAAAAGTACAATATCAAAAACTGATAGATCAATCTCCGGCGGCGTCGTCGGCTCGGTCGAGCCGGTGGTGCCGGTCTCTCGTGTGGACCCGCGCGACCAAAAAAACCGTTACAAGAATAAGAAACAAAATCGGGACTATGTCGCCGGTCGCCGAGTAAACGGTACGGTGCGACGGTGCGTGGACCGGAACCGTTACGTGTAGATACGCGGCGGTAAACATCGGCAACGAGTCGATGGTTCGCCCGTGTGCGTCAAGAACGACGGTGAACCCGGAGTTTGTCGAACGCACCAGGGTGCGACGTGTCTCGACCGTGCGGAACAGCGCCGCGACGAAGTGTTGATACTGCGCCGAATCGGTGCGCGACCACGAGTTGTTCGTCAGATTCACGTGCAGATCAGCGCCCGCGTGGTCGAACCGGCGGACGACGTTTGCAAACGCGTCCTCGAAACAGATCGGCGCGGAAAAACTGTACTCGTGCCCATCAGCAGAAAAACCGAACAACCGCGATTCGTTGCCCGGCGTCCAGACGCCGAAAATTCCGACGACCGACCGAAAGAACTCACGGACAAAACTGAACTCCCAGAACGGGATTTCCTCGGCAAACGGGACGAGCTGTTGTTTACCGTACCACTCGGAGACCGATCCGTCCGGTTTGATCATGATAACCGCGTTCATGTAGTCGTGGGCGTCCGGCGTGACGCGCCACGGGGCGCCGGTTACGAGCGGTGTCTCGATCTCGCGAAGGAATTGTGTGAACGGATCACGTGCGGGGAAGCGGCCGAAAAATTCCTGATTCTCGGGATACGGGCGGCGCAGCGACGTTTCACTCCAAACCACGATGTCCGGCCGACCGTGCTCGATGATCGCTTCTCGTGTAAGGCTCTGGAGTACCAACAGCGATGACTCTTCGTTTCCTGTTTCCCACGAGTCGGTGTTCGGTTGAATCAGAACTGCCGTGAACTCGCCGACGATCGGCACCTCCTGGCGAAGCCTAACCATGCCGAACCCCGCGAACGTCACGACGAGCGCAAGAGCCGAAACGATGTACCCGAGCGCGCGTCGTCGTTCTTTGGGATCCGGGAAGCCGGTGCCCGGAGCGGATATGAACTCGAGAATCGATGCGTTCAGGAATACAACGACAAAGGAAAGTCCCCAAACGCCGAACAGCTCACCGGATTGGATCAGAGACTGCACGCTCGATACCGTGTACGCTGCCAAACCCCACGGATACGCGAGGAAACCGCGCGACTTCAGGAGTTCGTACGCCACCCACGCCGCCGCGATCAAAACGGGCCGATACGGAAGAACACGATCGCGCGACGACAAAACCGTCGTCAAAGACGCCTTCGGCGACGATATGACCCAGAGGAACGGGAAAAAAAGCGCGTTGTACGCAGCGTACCCGACCGTGACTCCCCCGATAGTCCAGACTGAGAACTCTCCAAAGAACATCAGCCAGTAGTTCGAGAGGAGAGTCGAGACGACGCCGAACACGACACCGACGGTTGCCGCGTGGCGAATCGAGCGAACACGCACAACCGCCAAAAAAACGGGAACCACAGCAATCGGGCCAATAAGCGGCGATCCAAACGGGAGAAGTTCATTGGGCAAAGAGACCGAGTACAAGAAACCCGAAAAAGCGGCGAGAAGAAGAGAAGTCGACATACCGTGCAAATGATACACAAAGCGTCGGGTGATGTCACTAACGGAGCCGTCAAAAAGACCCGAGGGGGCGATTTTGCTACAGTTCGGATCAAAGTAAAAAAAAAAGACTTGAAATTTTTCCATTATATGAGTTAATATAGGGCCTTCGGAAAATTTCCACCAGGAACGGGAGGCCATAATCTCATGACCGACGTCACGGATATCCACCGTAAAGAGCACGGTGATTCCCCAGACGTTGTCGTTTCCGCCCCCGGTGTCGTGAACCTCGTCGGGACTCACACGGAAGAAAGCGGCGGTCTCGTTCTCATGTGCGCGCTCGACCGTCGAGTGACGGTTGCTCTCTCAAAAAGGCCCGACACCGGATTGCGGTTTTTCGCGCACGATCTCGGAGAACGGAAACGGACCCAGATATCCGCGGTGAAGTTTCGGCGCGAAGACAGGTGGGCCAATTACTTGAAAGGCGTCGTGTACGAGATCGCCCGACGCGGATGGACGATTCGCGGTGTTAATGTCACCGTGACCGGAGATGTTCCAACCGGCATCGGGTTGGGGTCGTCGATCGCGATGTCCGCGGCGTTCGCGTCGGCTATTGCCGAGTTGTTTGAGCTTGACATGACGTACCCGGATCTGGTCGAGTGCGTGACGAACGTCGAGGGCGGTTTTGTCGGCGGCTGCGCTTCGCCGGCGTCCGTTCATGCGGTGTTTTTCTCACGGCCGAACGCCGCGTTTCTCTTTGATGCGACGACGTACGAGTACCGTCCTATTCCGGCCGCCTTGAACCACACACGTTTGATCGTTGCGGACGCGGGAGTGCGGTGCGCGTACGATGAGAATGAGCATAGGCGAAGGCTCGAAGACGGTCGGACGTGCATGCAGGTAATGCAAAAGATCAACCCCCAGTCTAATCTGAGAACGTGCGGCTTGAGCGAGCTTGAAGAGCCCGTTCACGGTTTGTCTGAGACATCGAGACGGCGGTGCAAACATATCGTGATGGAAAACGATCTCGTAAAAAAAGCGATTGTCGCTCTCGAACGCGGTGACCTCGCGACACTCGGGAGAGTCCTGGTCGGATCGCACGCGAGCCTTCGTGATTTATTTGAGGTTTCGTGCCCCGAACTCGATTGGTTGGTTCGGCATACGTGCGAGACCGATGGTGTATACGGGTCGAGGCTCGCAGGAGCAGGCGCTGCGAGTTCGGTGTTGACCCTCCTTGACATCGACGCGCTCGCGCGGTACAGAGTTAGGTTGGGAGAGTACGAACGGATCTTCGGGTTTTCAACCTCGATGTACGAGTGCACCTTGGAGTCCGGAGTACGTGTCCATGAGCGCGTGTGAACTGGAGGGGAAGCATGCGGATTTTACTAACCAACGACGATGGGATCGAGAGCGAGGGGATTCGCGCGCTTCGTGATGTACTCGATCAGGATCACGATGTCTGGGTTTTTGCTCCCGACGGTGAACGCAGCGCGATGTCGCACTATATTACCGTCAAAGGTCCTGTTCGGTGTTCAAGAGTGGGGCCGAGCGCGACCGCGTGCAGTGGGTCGCCCGCAGATTGTGTTATTCTTGCACATCTTGGAGCCGTGCCGTTTTCACCTGAGATCGTCATATCGGGGATCAATAGGGGCCCAAACCTGGGGTCGGACATCATCTACTCGGGGACGGCTGCCGCCGCTCGTCAAGCGGCGCTGCAGGGAACCCCGGGAATCGCCGTTTCTTTGAACGCGCACGAGGATCCTTTTCACTTCGAGAATGCGGCGGCGTTCGTGAGCGAGCACTTGGCGATGCTCGTCCGGTTGTGGAACGAACACCACTTTATCAACATCAACATTCCAAACTCGCCGATTCGGCACGATGAAGTTGAGATCACGACGCCGTGCAATCGGCGATACACCGATCGACTGTCGCGCTTCAATGCCCCGAACGGCGACGAGTATTTTTTTGTTGATGGAGAACCCCTCGCCGGTGATCTACTTCCGGGTACCGATTGGCACGCTGTCCATAGCGGGGTCGTTTCGATCAGCCCGATTTTCCTCAATCCTGTAAATCACGAGGACGATGAACCGTATCGCTCGGCGTTGTTTTCCCGTGCCGGGGCTTAACACATGAAAGACGCCGTTCGACTTTTAAAGGCCGGAAAGTACACAGAGGCGTTGGCCGCGTTCCTCGTTCTCGATGTCGAAGCGGCGCTGTATCCGGAACTCTCGTATTACCTTGCGCTGTGTTACACGCATCTTGAGAAGTACGACGAAGCGGTACTGTACCTCGAGCAGGTTGTGATGTCGGATCTTGATTTCGCTCACGTCTACCAGAGCCGCATGATTCTTGGGTTTATCTACGCGGTCACCGCGCGGTACCGTCTCGCGGAGTTCGAGTTCACACGGCTGCTCGAGGACGGCTACGAGTCGCCGAAGGTGTACGCCGCGCTCGCGTACGCGATGCACGCGCAACAGAAGGTTGCTCCCGCTATCGCGAACCTCGAGAAGGCGCTTCGGCTTGATCCCGACAATGCAAATGCGTTGAACTCGCTCGGGTACATCCTTGCCGACAACGACATCCGGGTGCAGCAAGCGGTCGAGCTCTGTAGCCGTGCGTTGAAGCGGAAACCCACCAATCCCGCGTACCTCGACTCGATGGGGTGGGCGCTGTTCAAAGCAGGTAGGAGGTCCGACGCAAAACGATTCCTGAAACGCGCAGCGGAAATTGCACCGGAAAATGAAGAGATCGAGCGCCACGCGCGCGCTGTCGGACGGGTCGCGGTATGAGACCGATATTCCTTTTCGTGATCGTATCGACGCAGCTTCTGACGGCGCCCTTCGCGGTCGCTCAGAACATCGATATGGAGCGCGTCGAGGCCGACCAGGAATTCCGCCGAGGCGTTCAGTCGTTCAATAACGGATATTATAGCGACGCGATTCTTTCGTTTACGAGATCGTTGAGCATTAAACCCGACGATCCCCGATACCGGACTTGGTTGGGGCGTGCGTACTATTTTTCGGGGTTCGAGGACGCGGCGCTCGCGGAGTGGAACGCGGTGGTCGATGCGGGATCGGGTAGCGTTTTACTGGAAAACTTGATCGAAGTCACGACCGTTCGCCGTGGAATTGGGCCCGAAATGGAAAGGCTCGAACGGTTCGTCGAGACGCACGTGATCAACGGACGGCGGGACGGAACGGTAGTTTTCAGCCGACCGGTGTCGGTTAGACCTCGACCCGACGGCTCGGTGTACGTGACGTCGTTCGGTACGCACGACGTCGTACTCCTCGACGCCAACGGCGTCGTGCGCCGTCGGTTGACGGGGGGATTGGCCGGGTTCGATCGTCCCTTTGATGTGCTCGAAACGGCTGAAGGTGCGCTATTCGTGAGCGAGTTCGGCGCGGACCGAATCGCGCGCGTTCGACCCGATGGAAGCAAAATTCTCACGTTCGGGGGCCGTGGAATCGAGGACGGAATGCTTATCGGGCCGCAATACCTCGCTGCCGATGCGGAAGGTTTTGTGTACGTAAGCGACTGGGGAAATCGCCGCGTTCAGAAGTTCTCCCCTGATGGTGAATTCGTCCTGTCGTTCGGAAGACGCACGCCCTTCTTTGACGGACTCAAAAGGCCGACCGGAATTGCAGTTCACGGCGAAGAGGTGTACGTCGCCGAGTCGGCCACCGGAGCAATTTACGTGTTCGATACAAGCGGCAACTATCTGCGGGCGATTCGGGACGTGGGGCTCGACCGCCCGGAGAGTATCACGGCGTTCGGTGATACCGGCCTCGTTGTCTCGGACGGTCTAAACGTGAAACTTGTCGATACCCGGTTTGAAACCGTAGCGATTCTTGCTGCGCTCGACGGGGGCAGCTCACGTCTGACCTCGGCTGGAGTCGACGCGAACGGGAACCTCGTCGCTGTCGACATCGGGGCAAGTCGCATTGTGTATCACTCCGAACTCGCGGAAGTTTATACCGGGTATTCGGTACAGATTGGCCGTGTGAACGCCACGGCGTTCCCTCGGATCCTTGTCGAGTTTTCGGTCCAAACTCGCGCGGGAGCTCCAATTGTCGGTATCGAACGCGAGAATGTGCACGTGACCGAAGACGGGTTCAACGTTGAGAACGTCGAGTTGGTGTACCGCGGATACGGTGCCGAGCCGACCGAGGTCGTGATTGTCGTCGATCGCTCGTCCGCGGCCCAGAATCGGCGTGAAGAGATCGGTCGAGCGACCGAAGAGATTGCTCAAGCTCTTGGCGGTGTCGGGCGGATTCGCGTGGTGTCCGCGGGCGCGGACCCCCGCCTCGAAAGCGATCCCGGAGCGCCTGTCTCGAGTCACGTTAACGCGGCATCGACAGCCGGTGCATTCACACGCACCGCGGCGTTTGACTCCGCCGTGAGATTCGCGACGAACGAGCTTGTCCGGGAGACCGCTCGGCGCATGGTGTTCTTTGTCGCCGCCGCTCCTCTGTCCGATGCGGCGTTCGATCGTGTCGGTCTTCAGGAGACAATGCAGTTCCTCCGGGCCAACGGAACGGTCTTTTCAGTTGTGAACGTGATGTCGGGCGCGATCTCGCCCGAACTGGAGTACCTGGTGACCGAGACCGGCGGTGTCGTCGCCGACCTGTTCGACCCGCGTGGAATTGCCCCGCAGATCGGCGGGGTTTTCTCGGCGGCGACCGGCCGGTACGTCGTGCAGTACGACTCGGGCCGGTTCCCGGATTTCGGCCGCCGGTTTATGCCGGTCGAACTCGAGGTCGTATTGGTTCGCAAGAGCGGCCGGGACGAGGCCGGCTACTTCGCCCCACTCGAGTTTTGAGGTGCGCCGATGGTAGCGGGTTTCCGCACGGATCGGTTTTTTTTGACGGCGTTTTTGTGTATATTATTTGCCGGGGGATGCGATGGCCGACCGAGTACCATCCGGTAACGAAGAAATTCTGGAAAAAAACCGGGACGAAACGAAAGAGCCGGAGATGTACCGCGTGGTACTTCACAACGATGACTACACAACTATGGAGTTTGTCGTTGAAGTTCTCATGCGCGTGTTCAAGAAGCCGATCATCGAAGCAACCAAAATTATGTTCGATGTTCACAAAAAAGGGCGGGGCCAGGTGGGCGTCTTCACGTACGACATAGCGACGACAAAGGCGCACCAGGTCAGGCGTCTTGCCGCCGAACGGGAGTTCCCGCTGAAATGTACCGTCGAGAGTGTTTGAGTCGGGGGAATCGAGACAACCACGGGCTACGTGTCCAACAGGATTATCCGGTATGATGAAGATCAATAAAGAAGTCGAGGCGGTGTTAAACGCCGCGTACCAAGAGGCAAAACAGCGAAGCCACGAGTTCATCACTCCCGAGCACGTGCTGTACGCCGCGTTGCATTTCGAGTATCCACGCGATGTAATTTCCGAGTGTGGAGGCGAACCCGACGAGATCCGAACCGAAATCGATCGCCACCTCAACGAACACGTACCAACGGTGAAAGGTTCCGAGCCGTTGCGTTCGATCGGTTTCCAAAACATCATCCAACGCGCAATCACGCACACCGAGGTCGCCGCGAAAGAGGAAGTGGACCTCGGCGATGTCCTTGTCTCGATTTACGACGAGGAGCGTTCATTCGGAGCGTACTTCCTCAAAAAAGCCGGCATCCGACGGATTGACCTTCTCGAGATCGTGTCGCATGGATTCCCCGATTCGATGGGTGGCGAGGAGTCGGACGGGCCGTTCGAGGAGTCGATGAGCCGTCGTGCCGGAGTCGAAGACGATGCGGAGGCCGGCGCGGCAGGCAAAAAAAAGAAAGATCCTCTGTCTCAGTTCACGACCGAACTCACCGAGCTCGCACGCGACGGCAAGCTTGAGCCGCTGATCGGACGTGAGGACATTCTCGAGCGAACCATTCAGGTCCTCTGTCGTCGACTGAAGAACAATCCCGTTCATCTCGGCGATCCCGGGGTCGGAAAGACCGCGATCACCGAAGGACTCGCGCAGCGGATCGCCGACGAGAACGTTCCGGACTTGCTCGCGGGGTACCGGATTTTTTCACTCGACATGGGTTCTTTGCTCGCGGGAACGAGGTTCCGGGGCGACTTTGAGGAACGTGTAAAACTCGTCGTGAAAGAGCTTCAAAAGCAGGACAAGGTTATCCTGTTCATCGATGAGATTCATACTCTCGTCGGGGCCGGCGCGGTATCGGGCGGCTCGATGGACGCGTCCAATCTGCTGAAGCCCGCACTAACGTCGGGCAAACTCCGATGCATCGGTTCTACGACGTTCGAAGAGTATAAGCGGTACTTCGAAAAAGATCGCGCGTTGTCGCGACGGTTTCAGAAAATCGACGTTCTTGAGCCGACAGAGGACGAGACCGTGGATATTTTGATGGGCTTGAAGGCGAAGTACGAAGAGTTTCACAATGTCACGTACACCGACGAGGCGTTGCGTGCGGCGGTTCACCTCTCGGCCCAGTATATCAACGACCGATATCTACCGGACAAGGCGATCGATGTGATCGACGAGTGCGGCGCGTACGCGCGTATCCGGTCGTTCACGTTGGGCGAGAACGGTGAAGAGACGGAAAATGACGCGACCGTTATCGGCGAAGCGGAAATCGAGAGCGTCGTCGCGAAAATAGCAAAAATCCCCGAGAAGAGTGTCAATGTGTCGGAGAAGGATCGGCTCAAGAGCCTCGATCCGGATCTGCGAGCCGTCGTCTTTGGCCAGAACGAGGCAATCGACGCGGTCGTTCAGGCGGTTAAACGATCGCGCGCCGGGTTCAGAAACCCCAACAAACCCGTCGCGAGTTTCTTGTTCGTCGGACCAACCGGTGTCGGAAAGACCGAACTTGCGCGGCAACTCGCGCAGACTCTCGGGGTCGGGATACATCGTTTCGATATGAGCGAGTACCAGGAAAAACACACTGTTTCACGGCTTATCGGCTCACCCCCGGGGTACGTCGGATACGAGGAGGGTGGTCTGCTCGTCGACGCGATCCGGAAGACTCCACACGCGGTATTGCTGCTCGATGAAATCGAAAAAGCCCATCCGGACGTTTTTAACGTTTTGCTGCAGATGATGGATTATGCCACCGTAACCGACAATACCGGGAAAAAGGCGGATTTCCGCAACGTTATTATCATCATGACGTCGAATGCGGGTGCGCGTGAGATTGGAAAACCGATGATCGGGTTCGGGTCGCGCGTTGTTACAAACGAAGCGGTCGGAGACGCGGTCGAGCGGTACTTCTCTCCGGAATTCCGTAACCGTCTCGACAAGGTTGTGATCTTCCATCGGCTCGACGAGCACGTGATCGAAGAAATCGTTCGGAAGGAAATTGCCGAGTTTGCGGTGCAGCTCACCGAGAAGAACGTCACGCTCGAGGTGACCGACGAATGTGTGCGATGGCTCGCTCATAACGGTTACTCCGAAGAGTTTGGCGCGCGAAACATATCTCGGCTCGTCGAAGACAAGATCAAGTCGTATTTCGTCGATGCGGTGTTGTTCGGTGATTTTCAGGATGGAGGTCGTGCGATCGTCACTATAGAAGACGACGCAGTGGTAATCCGCCCCGACGATGCCTAAAGAGTTTCCACACCTCGGCGAACACGAGTACTTTGTTTTCCCGCCGGTCTCGGAGGCCGGCGTCGAGGGGGTGCTCGCCGTTGGTGGCAACTTGTCGCCGGGCATGCTTCTTTCGGCGTATCGGCAAGGGGTTTTCCCGTGGTACTCGCCGGGAGATCCGATCTTGTGGTGGTCGCCGAATCCACGTTTCGTTCTGCTCCCGGAAGACTTCCACGTCTCGCGATCTCTGCGAAAGGCGGTTCGGCTGTCCGAGTTCACCGTGACCTTTGATACCGAGTTCGATTCCGTCGTCGCCGCGTGTGGTGAGACGCCGCGGCCCGGACAGCGTGGGACGTGGATAACCGACGAGATCATGGAAGGGTACGGGCGTCTGCACCGTTTAGGGTACGCGCACTCGGTCGAAGTGTGGCGTTCGGAGGACCTCGTCGGCGGCCTGTACGGCGTATCGCTCGGCGCGTGTTTTTTCGGCGAATCGATGTTTTCGCGCGTTACGGACGCGTCAAAAGTCGGGTTTGTGTTTCTCATGGAGTTTCTTGTTACGAACGGGTGTCGTCTCGTCGACTGCCAGGTCTACACCGAACACCTCGCGTCGTTCGGTGCCGATGAGATTCCACGGTCTGAGTTTTTATCTCTGCTCGCCGAAGCACTCGAGGCGCCGGACTTACCGGATTCATGGTACGGCCTGGTCCCTACCGGTCTCGAAGCGATCAAACTCGGTCCATGACCTCCTCAGTACTTGAAGCCGCTGTCGCCGATGAACTCGCGCAGGATCGAGTCGGATGGAACGATTTTTTCCGGAATTCGCACGAAGTTCTCGAGGAAGCGCAAGAGGCGAGTCGCTTCGTTGTACACATCGTGGTGCGGCTTCACGTGTTTCAGGATCGGCGACGCGTAGTTTTTCAAAACACCGAGTTCGTAGTCGAGCGCGGAGTTGAATGCGGAGTCCGCGGTGTCCTGAAACGGAAAAATGTTCCGATTCTCGCCGCGACGAACCGACGGCCACATCGTGAGCGTCGTGAGCGCGTCGTGTCCTCGGAACTGGTGATCGCGCACGAGACGGCGGATCAGCCGGTTGTCGGTCGTTGAGATCCGATTGTGGTCGTCGATGTTGAGTTGTGTCAACGCCGACACGTATACCGTGTACTTGGTCGATTGCTCGATGCGCGGAGTAAGCTTCGGGTTCAGCCCGTGGATCCCCTCCATGAGCAAAATACTTTGATTCGGCAACGTGAGCGAGCGTCCGCCCTCGCGGCGTGAACCCGTTTTGAAGTCGAAGGAGGGGATTTCTATGGCCTTTCCGTCGAAAAGACCGAGCAGATGCTCGTTGAGCAACGCGATGTCGATCGCGTTGATACTCTCAAAATCCCACCGACCGTTTTCATCGAGAGGCGTGAGTTCGCGCGGCACGAAGTAGTCGTCGAGGTTGATCGTGACGGGACGGAACCCGATAACCTGAAGCTGAATTGCGAGCTTCTTCGTGAAAGTCGTCTTCCCGGATGATGATGGGCCGGCGATCAAGACGATCCGAACCTCGTCACCACGCCGCGCAATCCGGCCCGCGATCTCGGCGATCTTGTTGTTATGCAAAGTCTCGGCTACGCGGACGAACTCGGTAATTCGGTTCTCAACTACGTGGTTATTGAGATCTCCGACCGACCGGATTCCGAGTATTTTGCCCCATGACCTGTACTCCTGATAAATCGACGAGAGCAGTTCGCTGTCGCGAAAGGCACGGATTGCCGTCGGATCGGATTCCGGAGGGTATCGTAAAATAAAACCGGGTGGGTACGGTTTAATCTCAAAGTATCGTAGGATACCCGTGGTCGGGACAACCGGGCCATGCGAGAGATCGGTATACGCACCGAGCGAGTGTACGGGTATCCGCGCGTGGTTGTTGTGCTCGAGCAGGTGAATCGTACTGCGTTGACCGGCGGCGGTGAAGTACGCGAGCGCGTCGGTGTACGACATAACGCGACGAACGATCGCAAGGTCTGCATCGGTGAGCTCGCGCATCGTTTCTTCGAGCCTCTTCAGAAAAGACGCTTCGATCGGCGAGTCGTCCTCGGAGTAGTAGACGTATCCGTCGCCGAGGGAGTGGCCGATCACGATCCTCCGATCCGAGTCGACCACAGCGATCGCTGCCGAAGCGAGAAAACAGAGACTTCGGCGGTAAATGCGCACTCCTTCGGGGTCGCGTAGCGTGATCGGGCGCACCGTGGCGTTCGTGTCGACCGGATACGTCAAACTTGTTATCTCGTTGTTGACCGCGACAGCTATCGCCTCGTCGTCGACCGGATGACGGTCGGTGCGAAAGAAATCGAGGACACTCGAGACGGGAGTCCCAACCGCGAACCGCGCTGTCTGGCCGGTGGGGAACTCGACCACGATCTCATCGGGTATGGTTGTACTGTACTGATTCATTTCCACGCCTATGTCGTTATGCCGAGTTCTTCGGCGGTTACGGTCCCCTTGATCTGCCACTCGTCGGAACTCGTATTCACGACCGGTTGTTCCGAAGACTTCAAGCCGTTCGCTTGCCGGATCACGCGGACAAACGGGCGTCGAAGGTTTTCGGGATTAGTGTCGACGACGATACCACACGCTCCGTTCGTGAGTTGCACGTACGTGCCGATCGGAAAGATCGAAAGGGTGAAGACGAGCGCGCGGAGCACCGTTTCATCGTACCGCTGCTTGTGTTGCCCGAGCAGTTCCATGATCCCCGAGTGCCCGTTCCGCGCGGGACGGTACGGTCTGGTCGCCGTAATTGCCGCGTAAGCGGCGCAGACTGAGACGATTTTTCCATATAACGAGATTTTTTCACCCGATAGACCGCGTGGATATCCCGATCCGTCGACGTTTTCTTTCGCCTCGAGGACCCCGAGACAGACCGGCATTGGAAACGAGTACTCGCGCAGGATTTTGAACCCGAGCAACGTATGCGCCGTGATGGCCTTCTTTTCGGGATCGCTGAGCGGCCGGTTCGAAAGGTAAACCTGAGGCGGAAGGCGGACCATCCCGATCTCGTGCAGAAGCGCGGTATTTCCCAGTTCGATTAAACGATGCGGGGGGAGTTTCAGGCTGCCGCCGACGGCAATCGCGAGGATGGCCGTCCGGGTCGAGTGGTCGACAATATAGTTGCGACCGTCTTTTATGGTCGAGGAGAATCGAAGCATGTACTTCTTTTTGGTCCTGACCTCCTCCGCGAGTTGTTTCACTCGTTCGGACACGGCTCGGGGCTGAAGAGTGTTATTCGCGGTGAAGTCGGAGAAAACCGCTTCGAGGAAATCCGCGGTGTCTTCGTAAAACGCTTGCGCTTCCTTGAGCGTCTCGGCGTCGCGAAGGTCCTTGTCGAGCGCGACGAGCGGCGCCTCGTTATCGATCGTGCCGACCGGTGGTGCATCGAGCAGTTCGCCGGCGCTCCGCACCGTGGTAAATCCCCACTTTTCAAGGCGAATCTTCAGTTCGTCTGTCATCGGGGTTTCCGGCGAGAGCAGGATAAAACTCTCGTCGAGAAAAACCGGCCGGCTGAAGTACTTGCCTGTGGGAATCGTTCCTGTCTGAATCGCGTTCATACTGTACCGTTGACCCCGTTTTTATAATACTTTACACTTCGGCGATAATTATAGGGGATTTTCTGATGAAATTTAAGGTGATTTTCATCGTATTTAACGTGATTATCGTCCTCTCGTTCCTTTTTATCTTTTTCATGCCGTACTTCTTGCTCGGCTGGGAGTACACGCGGGTTTTCTGGGCCGGCAACTGGCCGCTCGCCGCGGTGTTTGTTGCGATTATTGTCGGCCTAAACGCGTATTTTGTGAGTAACTGGAAGCTATTTGGTTTGCTCGAGGCGGAGGACTGGAAAGGGTTGACCGTGTATCTCGAGCGGTTGGTTTTCGCTCGGAAGAAAATCCGCTCGCAGTTCGTGCGGATTCTGATAAACACGTACGTCGTGCTTTCGGTACCGGAGAAGATTACCGAGCTCGAGGGGTTTCTCCGGAGCGAGCGCCCGAAGATGGTGCCGGCATTCGCGGTTCAGTTCGGAATTCCGCGGTTGCTCAGGAACGACCCTGAAGAAATGCAGGAGTATTACGGCGAGATGAAGGGAACGCGCGGATGTGCGGACGTAGAATGGATCTCGTGGACGTACGCATTCGCATTGATGCTTCAGAAAAAAAACGATGAGGCGCAAGAACACCTGCTCTCGTTGTGTGGATCGACGCGGAATCCCGTCCTGAGCGTAATAACGCTTTACCTCCTCGATTCTTTTGCAAACCGTGACGGAAACGTCAAAAGTGTCGTGGATTCCGGCCGTGACCGCATCAAGAAAAAGTACAGTCACGATACGTTCTCGCGCGAGATTGAAAAGAACAAGACGAACATACAGGTTCTCGTTCTTTCCCGCTTGATTCAAGACGCGGCCGACTGGGTATTCGACAAAGAAAAAGCAGCATGAGATTCCACACGGGAATCGGCGAACCGGCTACAGACGGTGATTTCGGGAGATAATCATGTCAATTACTCGGAATTTCTATAAGTCAAAGAAACTTGCGGACGTGTGTTACGACATCCGCGGACCTGTGCTGCTCGAGGCGAAAAGGCTCGAAGAAGAAGGCTTTAAGGTTCTCAAGCTCAATATCGGAAACCCCGCGCCGTTTGGTTTCGACGCGCCTGACGAACTGCTGCACGACGTGATTCTCAACCTTCGCGACGCGCAGGGGTACTGCGACAGCAAAGGTCTTTTCCCGGCACGCAAAGCCGTGATGCAGTACTTCCAGAGTCGGAACATTTTTGGAGTCGACGTCGAAGACGTATACATCGGAAACGGAGTCAGCGAGCTCATCGTGATGGCGATGCAAGGTCTCTTGAATGCTGGAGACGAGATGTTGATTCCGACACCCGATTATCCACTCTGGACCGCGGCGGTACATCTCTCCGGCGGAAAAGCGGTCCACTACGTCTGCGACGAGGGGCAGGGATGGCTTCCCGATCTCAACGATATTCGGTCGAAAGTCACCGCCAACACGAAAGGGATCGTGATCATCAATCCCAACAACCCGACAGGCGCGACCTACCCGGTAGAGATTCTTCAAGGTGTGCACGATATCGCGGCCGAACACGGCTTGATTGTGTACTCCGACGAGATCTACGACAAGATCGTGTACGACGACGTGAAGACGTGTTCGTTGGCGTCTCTCGGGGACGACATATTTTGCGTAACCTTTGGGGGAATCTCGAAAGTCTACCGAGCGGCGGGGTTCCGTGCGGGGTGGATGGTCTTGAGCGGCAGAAAAGGCCCGGCGGGTGACTATCGTGAAGGGCTCGACATGCTCGCGAACATGCGGCTCTGCAGTAACGTCCCCGCTCAATTCGCGATCCAAGCCGCGCTCGGTGGGTACCAGAGCATCATGGACCTTGTCGCTCCGGGAGGACGGTTGCTGCAGCAGCGAGACGCGGCGTACGCGGCCATTACCGCGATTCCGGGTGTGAGTTGCGTCAAGCCGAGCGGTGCGTTCTACTTGTTCCCGCGTCTTGACGAGAAGGTGTTCGGAGTGAAGAACGACCAGGAGTTTGTGCTCGACTTGCTTCGCGAGAAAAAAATCCTGGTGGTGCAGGGCACGGGTTTCAACTGGATACGGCCGGATCACTTCAGAGTTGTGTTTCTTCCCGACGAGGAAACCCTGACGACAGCGATCGCCGGCATTGCCGACTTTCTCTCGTGGTACAAACAGTGACGACGCATCGTTTCAGGAGGGTTGTATGAGTGTACGTGTACGGTACGCGCCGTCCCCGACGGGGCTGCAACACATCGGTAGCGTGAGGACCGCCCTTTTCAACTATCTCTACGCGCGCGCGACGGGTGGCGCGTTCGTCTTGCGTATCGAAGACACGGACCGTGAACGGTTTTCTCCCGAAGCTCTCGACGATATTCACGCGACGTTCGATTGGCTGGGGCTCTCGTGGGATGAAGGGCCGGGCGTCGGAGGCCCGTACGGGCCGTACTTCCAGTCGCAACGCGCCGAGCTTTACCGCGCCCACGCCGAGAGTCTGGTTGGCTCGGGCCACGCGTATCGATGTTACTGCACGTCCGAACGACTCGCCGAACTGCGCGAACAGCAGGCGCAAAAAAAAGGCGAGCAAGGGTACGACCGAAGGTGTCGCACGCTCTCGGACGACGAGCGAACACGCTTAGAAGATTCCGGGGCGCCGTCGGTAATCCGGTTCCGTGTACCGCTCGAAGGGAGCTCGGTATTCGAGGACACGATTCTCGGAGCGGTTAAACGGAAGAACCGTGACATCAACCCCGACCCCGTGCTTCTGAAGAGCGACGGTTTTCCGACGTACCACTTGGCGAACGTCGTCGACGACCATCTCATGGAGATCACACACATCCTACGCGCGCAGGAGTGGGTTCCTTCGGCCTCGCTTCACGTTCTGTTGTACGACGCATTCGGTTGGTCGCCGCCGGTATTCTGCCATTTGCCGATGGTTATGGGAAAGGACGGCAAGAAACTCTCGAAGCGTCACGGTTCGACGAGTGTCGTTGATTTCAGAAGAGCCGGATATCTCAACGACGCAGTAGTGAACTATATCGCGCTTCTGGGATGGGCGTTCGATGACAAGACCGAATTTTTTACGCGTGACGAGCTCGAGACGAAATTTTCGATCGAGCGACTGAACAAATCGCCGGCGGTGTTTGATTACAAGAAACTCGAGTGGTTCAATGGAGCGTACATCCGCGCGCTGAGCGATGCAGAGCTGATCAACAAGATCATTCCGTTTCTGGAAAACGCCGGCCTCGTCACAAATCCTCCGAGCGCGGAGCACTGTGAGATTCTTGACGGCGTAGCACCGCTCGTGAAAGAACGATTGAAGCTCCTGTCCGATGCGCCCGAGGCGCTGCGGTTTCTCTTGAGCGAGATCGATCCTCCGACTCTCGAAGACCTTGTCCCGAAGAAAGCCGGGCCGAAAGACGCGCTCGTAGCGCTGCAGGAAGTCGAGAAACTGCTCGACGGATTCTTCGATCGAACCGACGAACAGAACGAGGAAATGTTCCGCGAAGCATCCGAAAGACTCGAGATGAAACTCGGTCATCTCCTGATGCCGGTGAGAATCGCGGTGACGGGAAGCTCCGTCTCCCCGCCGCTTTTCGGTTCGATCCAACTGCTCGGTGAAACTAAAACGCGTGTCCGAATCTCCGAGGCGATCGAGCGGCTTAAGGAAGCGATCGAGTAACGCACGGTCATCGTGTAAGCAATACAACAAAACTACGGGAAGAGGTCAAAATGGCGACAGCGAAGAGTGACATAACGATGGAGAAGATTGTCTCGCTCTGCAAGAGGCGTGGGTTCATCTTCCCATCGTCGGATATCTACGGGGGCTTGAGTTCGGCGTGGGATTATGGCCCGCTTGGGGTCGAACTCAAGAGCAGGATCCAGAAGTTCTGGTGGCGCGAGATGACGCAACTTCACGACGAGATCGTCGGTATCGACGCATCGATTTTGATGCATCCGCGCGTCTGGGAGGCGTCGGGCCATGTCTCGAGTTTTTCCGACGTGATGGTAGAGGACACGGTCACGAACGAGAGGTACCGGTGGGATCACCTCACCGATGAGCAGCGGGAGACCAAGACGTCGCCGAACGGCAATCCACTTTCGGAACCGCGGAAATTCAACCTGATGTTCAAGACGAATCTCGGCCCCGTCGCCGACGACGGTTCGATCGTGTACCTACGGCCCGAGACCGCTCAAGGGATTTACGTTAACTTCAAGAACGTCGTTCAAACCAGCCGCGTCCGCATCCCGTTCGGGATCGCTCAGGTTGGAAAGGCGTTCCGAAACGAAATCGTGACGAAGAACTTCATTTTTCGGACGTGCGAGTTTGAACAGATGGAGATGCAGTACTTCGTGCATCCGTCCGAAGACACTCGGTGGTTTGAGTACTGGAAAGCCGAGAGGCTCGCGTACTACGAGAAACTCGGGATCAGGCCGTCCAGACTTCGTTTCGAGGAGCACGGTCCGGACGAGCTCGCTCACTACGCAAAAGCTGCGTTCGATATACAGTTTGAGTTCCCTTTCGGCTGGCAGGAGCTCGAAGGAATTCACAATCGAACCGATTTTGACCTTTCGCGACACACCGAATTTTCCGGGAAGGATCTGACGTACCTGGACGACCAGACGAACGAACGGTATCTGCCGTACATCATCGAGACGTCGGCCGGGCTGACGCGCAGCGTGCTGATGGCGCTCTGCGACGCGTACGAGGAAGAGGAAGTCGGCGAGAACGACGTCCGGACCGTGTTGCGATTTCACCCAGCGATCGCGCCGATCACCGTTGGGGTCTTCCCGCTTGTGAAGAAAGACGGCCTCGCGGAAAAAGCGAAGGAAATCGAACGAGCATTACGCGAAGATTTCTCTACGTTTTATGATCAAGGTGGAGCAATCGGGCGGCGTTATCGCCGACAGGACGAGATCGGTACGCCGTTCTGTGTGACTGTTGACTACCAAACGATGGAGGATGGAACGGTCACTCTTCGATACCGCGACTCGATGGAACAGCAACGCGTCGCGGTCGCCGAACTCGACGCGACGATCCGGGACGCGATCCGCACGTACAAGAGGACCGACGCACACAGGAGGATCGGCGCGTGAGTGGTGGTTTTGACGCGCTCACGCGGCGTGGTTTCGTGCAGCAATGTACCGACCACGACGTGGTCTCGCGCGAGCTGAACGACGGAAAAGTCGTGTTCTACGTTGGGTTTGATCCGACCGGTCGGAGTCTGCACGCGGGCCACTTGATCCCTCTTTTTGCGCTCGCGCATCTTGTTCGTGCGGGCCACACGGCTATCGCATTGGTCGGAGGCGGCACCGCGCGAATCGGTGATCCGTCCGGCAAGACCGAAATGCGAAGAATGCTCACCGTCGAGGATATTCAGGCGAATGCGTTCTCGATCCGTGGCCAGATCGACCGGTTTCTCTCGGCGGCCGGAGCATCGGCCGAGATCGTCGATAACGCGGATTGGCTCGCCGATCTAAATTACATCGAGTTTCTTCGTGACATCGGCCGTCACTTTTCGGTAAACCGGATGTTGTCGTTCGAGACGTACAAGATGCGCCTCGAGACGGGTTTGTCATTCATCGAGTTTAACTATCAGCTGCTTCAGTCTTACGATTTCCTCGAGTTGTACCGCCGGCACGGCTGTACGCTTCAAGTCGGTGGCGACGATCAGTGGGGCAACATCGTTGCCGGTGCGGATCTAATCCGCAGAGTCGATGCGGGTCTGGCACAGGGCCTGACGTTTCCTCTCGTAACGCGCGCCGATGGGAAGAAAATGGGCAAAACCGAGAAAGGCGCCGTCTTTCTTGATCCAGACCTATGCTCGCCGTACGATTTTTTTCAGTACTGGCGAAACGTCCCGGATCAAGACGTCGGGCGGTTCCTGAACCTTTATACATTCCTGCCCGACGACGAGGTCGCACGGCTCGCGGAGCTACGCGACAGGGAAGTAAATGTCGCAAAAGAATCACTCGCGTACGAGTTGACACGGCTTGTTCACGGCGCCGAGGAGGCGAATGCCGCGCGCGGAGCCGCGCGGGCCGCGTTCACCGGCGGTGCGGCAACCGAGGGAACTCCTGAGTTGATACTCGATGCAGACGAAGTCGACGATCCGGTCGCGATCATTGAGCTTTTTGTCCGTACGGGATTGTGTGGATCAAAGAGCGAAGCCCGACGGCTGTTCGCACAAGGTGGCGCGTACGTGGACGACGAGGCGCTGATCGATCCCGACGCGACCGTCGAGTCGGCGCGCCTTACGGAGGGGGTCATGCTGAGGGCCGGGAAGAAACGGTACTACCGCGTCGTCCGCGCATGAACCGCCGCAGATACGTCGTGGTTTTCGCGGGAGTCGCGAGCATTCTCGTGGTGTGGAAAATCGCCTCGAACGTGATCGACGCCGAGATCATCCTGCCAAGCCCCGAGCGAACGGTCGCGGAGGTGTTCACGGTCGTGTCGTCACCACGGTTCTTCGCGTCGGTTCTCGCGACGACGCGGCGCGGCATCGCGGGTTTTCTGGTTTCGGCGGGGCTCGGCATTGTTCTCGGCATCGCGGCCGGTCTTTCGCGCACGATCGGCAACGGGCTACGACCGAGTATCGTCGTGATACAGTCGACGCCCGTGATGGCGGTAATTCTTCTTGCTTTGATCTGGTTCCGGACTGAAACGGTTCCGGTGTTCGTCGCGTTTCTTATGACCTTTCCTATCGTGTTCGGGAATGTCCGCGATGGTATCGGCACCGTTGATCCGCATCTGATAGAGATGGCGCGCGTATACCGTGTCTCGCGTACCCGAACTCTTCTCTCGGTGTACGTTCCTTCGGTCGCGCCTTTTTTTCTGGCGGGTATGCGGACGGCGCTCGCGTTGACGTGGAAGGTCGTGATCGCCGCGGAGATTCTTTCTCAGCCGCGATACGGCATCGGAAGTGAGATGAACGAAGCGCGGATCTTCTTGATCACCGCTCGCGTTTTTGCATGGACTATCGTCGCGATCTCTCTTGCGGCCGTTGGGGACGCGACAATGTACGCGGTGTCGCGGGCCGTTATCGGCCGACGCGCGGCGATCAGCCGGAAGCGGCTCGCGGAGATAGATCGTGGGTGACTCGATGCAATCGCGCACGGACGGTGCTGTCGAGCCGAGGACCGGGTTGTATGCGGTCACGAAGAGCTTCGGCGCCACGACGGTTTTCTCCGAGTTCACGATGCCCGTACGACGCGGCGTGACGACTTCGGTGCTCGGGCCGTCCGGATGCGGGAAAACGACATTACTGCGGGTTCTCTCGGGTTTGCTCGACCCGGACTCGGGTACGGTTGAAGGAGTCGGGCAGGGACCTCACGGTTTCGTCTTCCAGGACCCGTGCTTGCTTCCTTGGCGGACGGTACGGGAGAATATCCTGTTTGTCGTACCGGGGCCGAGGAGCGATCGTACGCGCGATTTCATCGACGCTCTTCTGCGCGATGTCGGGCTGCTCGCGTGGGCCGAATCGCTTCCATCGGAGTTATCGGGTGGGATGCGTCGGAGAGTTGCGCTCGCCCGCGCGTTCGCTCTGGACACGGAGTTCGTGTTTCTTGACGAGCCCTTTCAAGGCCTCGACGTTCCTCTGAAACTTGAAATTGTGTCCGCATTCAACGCCCTACGCGCGTCGAGACGCCCGACGGTCGTTTTTGTTACGCACGACATACCCGACGCCGCGCTCATGGGCGAGGAGATTGTCGTGCTTTCGGGTGCTCCGACCGGCGTGAGCGAGTGTTTTTCGTGTTCGACCGATCCGGGCGAACGCTCGCCGGACGATCCCGAGGTGCTCGAGCTTTCTGCGCGGTTGTACCGGTCGGTTCTTGGTTCGCGTCGCGGCGGACAATGAAGCTTTTGTGAATTTTCCGGTCGCGGAAATCCGCCGGGATCGTCGTGTTCGTGATATCGGTGACGTCTCGTGACTCGATCTCGTCGAGCCGGAGTCGAAACTTGCGGTGATTCGTTGAAAAGAGCACGAACCCGTCGCGCGACAGCAACCTGAGGCACGTGTTAATCAGCGCGGGATGATCACGGAGGATGTCGAGCGTTCCGTCCATTTTCTTGCTGTTTGAGAATGTCGGCGGATCGAGAATTATGATGTCGAACCGTTTTTTGCGCTCGAGACACTCGCGCAGATACTCGGCGACGTCGGCGCGGACGAACGTTGTGTGGTCGTCGAAGAGACCGTTCAGAGACATATTCTCTTCGGCCCACGCGAGGTACGTGTTGGACAGGTCGACCGAGGTTACCGAAGTCGCGCCTCCGGCTGCGGCGTGGACCGAGAAAGACCCCGTGTAACAAAAAAGGTTTAGAACCGACTTCCCGACCGAGGTATCGCGGATCATCGAGCGCGTATCGCGGTGGTCGAGGAAGAGGCCGGTGTCGAGATAATCCGACACGTTGACGATGAAACGAAGATTGCTCTCGACGACCTCGATCCTCCGGCCGGAAGCGCGTAGTCTCTCGTACTGTGAGTTCCCTTTTTGGGGCGTTCGTGTCTTGAGATACACGTTGTCCGGCTGAACGGATAGCGCGCGTGCAGCCGCCGACACCATAGTATCGACCCAATCACGTCGAGTCTGCGAAGCGGCTTCTTCAGGCCGCATGTGCGCAGCTACGACAAGATTCGACCCATATACCTCAACGGTGAACGGTAGTTCCGGCACGTCGCGATCGTAGATCCGAAAGCACGTCGTACCGACCCTTCGTGCCCATCGTGAAAGATGTTTGTAGCGCTTCTTGAGACGGTTCGAGAAAACGACCGCCTGGTTTTGTGATACGTCGTCCAAAGTTACCTGTCCGTACTCCGGAGCCGCATTTTGACAGATAGTACCGCGTATCCGGATGAGAGATCCTCTTTCTGCACGACTACGCCGGGCGGGAGTTTCAGCTTGACGTTCGTGAAATTCCAGATCGCCGTGATTCCGGCCTTAACGAGTAGATCGGCGACCGCTTGAGCGTGCGAGGACGGGACGGTGAGAATTGCCATCCGTACGGCGCTCTCTATGACGATGTCGTGAATCCGTCCGAGCGGATATACGGGGGTTCCGTTGAGGTCTTTGCCGATCTTTTTCTCATCGAGATCGAACGCGCCGACGAGGTTCATTCCCCTGCGGCGAAACTCACGGTATCCGAGCAACGCGGTGCCGAGATTACCCGCGCCGACGAGAATCGCGTTGTGGTCGCGGTCCCAATGCAAAAACGTGTGGATTGCCTGGATCAACTGATCGACGGGAAACCCGAGTCGCGGTTTTCCGACGACGCCGGTCACCGCGAGATCCTTACGTACCTGGATTGGTTCGAGTTCCAACTCCTCAGCGATGACGGTGCCGGATATATACTCCTTGCCTTCCGCCTGCGCGTTCTCGACAAGGTGGAGGTACGACGGCAGACGCTTGATTGTCGGTAGGCTGGCCAAACGGGTGCTTTTCATCGTAGATCCCCCCCGGTGAAACGGTCTCTTGAGCGTCGTTGTGATCTGCATTGAGCCGAAGCGATTATACCGGATACTCGGACAAATTCATAGGCGTGTACGGGTGATTCAATGGAGTTTGTCGGTTCAAGGAAAAATGCGACGGCTGTGGTGGTGCATCATGAGCGGGTACTTGCGTACTCCACGGTCGGAGTTATACGATGGGGAGCATGAGCCCCATTCGCGGCTGTCGTCGGACGATCATGATGTCGAGCGTGTTGCTCTTTTTTGTCGGCGGGATGTCCGCGACCGATGGTGCGCCGCCGACCTGGACGTTTGTCACCGGTGGGCGCATAGTCGGCTCGCCGGTTGTGACCGAGACGGGGCGTGTGTACGCCGTTGCCGAAGATAGATATCTTTACGCGGTCGAACATGGTGTTGCGCGGTGGAGGTACGATCTGCGCGTGCGACCGATCGGGCCGATTCGGGTGTCACCCGACGGAACCGTCGTCGTTCGGACCAGAGCCGATTCTCTGGTTGCGGTGAACCCCGGCGGCGGGACCGTGTGGGCGTACAGACACCGAACCGAGATTGCCTCTTTTGAGCACGGCGGAGACGGGCACGTTCTGATCGGTGACTCCGCGGGCGTCATCACCGCGCTCTCGGCAACCGGACGCGTTGTATTTCGCGTCGCAGTCGGCGATTCTCCGGTCACGACGATCCTCCGTGGTTCGGGCTACAACCTTTTCGCGGCGACGCGAGACGGCAGACTCGCGGCCATTACAGACGGCGGTGCTCGCGTCTTCAGGCGGTTGTTCGAGGCGCGGATCGAAGCTATGGCGAGTACGGCAGACCGCGTGATTATTGCGTTGTCCGACGGGCGTCTCATCGCCGTCGACACGTTTGGGCGGGAGGTATGGACGATCGGTGTTCCCGAGGCTGCGCGGCGGCTTGGCGTCGCCGGTGCGCATATCGCGCTCATTTCTGACAATGCTGTTTGGTTTTTTGACAATTCGGGGATCACGGTCGGCGACGATCGATTTGACGGGCTCGGCGATACGGTGATCGCGGGGGACGGTGTGTTCGTTGCGGCGGGAAACGCCGTGTACTCTGTTCGAGCGTCGCAACCACGCGCGCCGGTCGCCCGCTTTTCTTCGGGCGTCGGGGCGATCGGCGCGGGCGGCGGTCGTGTCGCCATTGGTACCGACGATTGGGTTCTTTCATCTTTTGGAAATGCGCACGCAACTTCGCGTCCGGGCATCGGTGCGCGCGTCCCGTACTGGCGCACATCGTACGATTATCTGTTTCTCAAGGACCAGATATCCGCGGGAACCGATCAAGCCGTACGCGCGACGCGCGAGATGATCTCGCGTGTGGATCGTGCCGATCTCGCGGGCAGTTATCACACGATACGCGAGCTGTTGATCGAGGTCGCGACGCCACGGACACCACGAACCGGACGCGTGATTCCTCCTGACGTACGTAGCGCGGCGGTTCGAGCACTTGGGCGCCTAGGAGACGCCGTCGTCCGGGATTTTCTCGCGCGCGCCGTCGCGGCAGAGACCGACCCGCTCGTCATGGTCGCAATCTTTGATGCTTTTACCGATACCGGCATTGTGTCCCCTGAGCCTATACTCGAAATCGCGGCGCGGTATCTTTCGCGCGCGCGTGGGGCTGAGCTTTCGGGAGAAATCGCGCGCGCCGGCGTGGATCTCGTGATTGCGGCGCACAGATACGCGGGGTATGTCCCCGACGTGGGAGTGGAGTTGCTTCGACGCGCGATGGAGGCACCGTTTCCGCGCGAAATCCGAGAATACGCGCTGACGGCCGCCCGACAAATAGACGGGCGATAGCCCGGCGGTTATAATGAACAAAAGGGGGGTGCTGTGAGACCTCGAAAGCAATTTTTCCGGGCGGCGTGGTTGGTGTCGGGTGTACTGGTTTACCTCATGGCCGTCGTGGCCAACACGGCCGGTCTCGAGGTCGATGAGGTCGAACTCGAACAGGTTCGCGACGCGCAGATCGAGTTCTTGAACTACGAGGGGCCCGTTGACCGGATAGACACGATCGAGTCGATTCGGGGGATCGGTACGTACCTCGGCACGCGGATCACGACCCCCGGGGACGTCGCGTCGTACTTCGGCCGATACCGTGTGATCCACGCGGTCGATCCAAGCGTGCTGGTCGGTCTCGATGCCGACATAGTGATCATCGAACCGGACGCTCAAGTCAACCACATCAATAATTTGCGGCATATCATCTCGGCGTACCTTGAAGCCGCGTACGGATACGCCGGAAACGATGCTTCGACTCTTGCGTTTTTCACGACGATTTATAACGCCGTGCATCGACAAGATGTTCCGTTCTTTGATGCGCGCTACAAACCGGTGGTCACGCGCCATCTGTCACCGGAGAACGCGGGTTTGTCGACTCGATACTACGAGTGGCCGGGCGTGTCGCGAATCGTGATTCCTCTCGCGCGTGGTGCAGCGCCGGGAGTCATCGGCACTATCGACCCGTTGCAGCTCACCGATCCCGAAGTGATAGCCGAGTTACGCGCACAACCCGATATGGGGATTCGCGAACGGAAGGACATAATCGATTTGATGGAACGAGTCGTCGCCGCGCGCGAAGAACGCGAAGAGCAGGAACGACTCGCGCTCGAACGCGAGAGACGACGACTGGAACAGGAGAGACTAGAGCGCGAGCGGGCGGTCGAAGCTCCGGACGAGGAGGTTGAACCACCCGAAGAACCCATCGCCCCTGAAGAAGCGCCCGTAGAAGAGCCGGACGAGACTCCTGAACCACGTGTCGTGGACGAACCCGTAGAACCATTGATGACGGAGGAGGAGCGCGAGGCGCGTGAGCGGGAGCTCGCCGAGCGCGAAGAGGCTCTCGAACGCGACGTGCAGGAGACCGAGGAAATGCTCGATCGCGTCCGCGAGTTGTACGACGACACCGCAGACGATCAACACGCGCTGCTGACCGACGAACTGCGCCGCGCGGCGGAAGCGGCTCGAGTGGTCCCCGTGCCGTTTCTGGTCTCGACCGCGCGAACAGCGGCAGGTGTCGCGATTTCCCGCCTTGTCGGTGTTCATCCCGAGACCGGTGATGTGCTTGTTCGATCGGACTCGCGTGGGGTGTATGGGCGCAGGATCGTGAGTTCAGCTGGGGAGGTCACCGCGATTGTTGATACGTCCGACGGCCCGCGTCTCGTGACATTCGAGCGGGAGAACCTGTCGAGCGTACGAACGGGGCACGACGAAATCTTCCCCGGAGCGGCGCTTGAACGGCGCGGTGACGACGTCTTCACGGTCGTACGGGTGAACGGTGCGTGGTACCTTGGGAGGTTTGACTCCGCACTGACGCTTATCGAGCATTCGGATCGCGAGGTTGCTCCGGCTACGCATATCGTGATTACGGAAAACAGAGTATACGCCGAAATACCCGACGGCTCGGTGTTGAGCCTCGAGCTCGACGATCTTGGCGTCCGGTGGTAGAGCAATGTCGCACTTCTCGGGCCGAACGATCCAGGTAGTTCGGGACCTGTCGGTCGACGAACAGGTGTATCTCTACGACGTCACACGCCGCTTGAAAACGAAGCTCACCGCGGGCGAACGAACCGACGAATTTCGCATAGGAGACCCCGACCTTGGCGTTTACCTTTTTTTTCTCGAGGATTCGACGCGGACGAAAGAGTCTTTTCGCAACGCGGCAAAATTTCACGGTGCGCGTGTCAATGACTTCACGGTCGCCGGGTCATCAATTAACAAGAGAGAAAGCATTACCGACACCGTGAAAATGCTTGTCGGTTATTCCGAACAATCTATCTTCATCGTACGGACCAAGCTCGAGGGTACATGTCGATGGCTCGAAACCGCGCTTTCCGAGTACGCCACGTCAAAAGGAATGCCTGCACCCGTATTCATCAACGCCGGCGACGGCCGACACGAACACCCAACCCAGGAATTTCTCGACGAATTTAGCTTTCTGGAACACGTGTCGTGGGATCGGTCGCATCTTCATCTCGCGCTCGTCGGTGATCTCTTTCACGGGAGGACCGTCCACTCGAAGGTCGACGGGTTACGAATCTTCCGTGAAGTAGAGCTCGATCTCGTTGCCCCGCCTGACCTTGAGATGCCTCGACACTACATTGAGACGATGAAGCGCGCCGGGTTCGAAGTCAGGACTTTCGGTTCGATCGCGGAGTATCTTGCCTCCGGCCGCCCGGCGTCGGCGTGGTACTTCACGCGGTTACAGCTCGAACGGATGGGCGACAGGCTGCTCGAGAAGGCCGATCAGCTTCGCGATGCCGTCACGTTCAAGCGCGCGGACGTGGCGCGGGTGCCGGAGGGTACGCGGTTTTTCCATCCGCTTCCGCGGCACTCGGTGACGCCGACTATACCGTCGTTTCTCGACTCGACGCCGCTTAACGGATGGGATGAACAGTCGATCAACGGCTACTTCACGCGGATAGTGGAAATCGGGCTTGTCGCAGGCCACCTTGGCCATGACTTTTCAGGTGAAGCGCGGCTCGAGCCTAGTTTTAGCGACGACTTTGTCGAAAGCGCTCCCGTGAGTGTCGGGAAGAAGCCCGAATATAAAGTGGGGATTCGCCCCGTCGAGAGCGGAATAGTTATTGACCATATCGGGCGCGGGAAAACTCCACACGAAATTTGGGTTCAGATCGACAAGGTGCGACGGATCCTCGCGCTAAACTGCATCAGTTCGCACGGGGTATACACGTCGCTACGAACGGGCGCGCATAAAGGCATGATTTCGCTTCCGGACCACAACGGTTTTGACGGCCGCGAGATCAAGATGCTCGCCGCGATCGCGCCCGGGTGTTCGGTAAACCACGTTGTTGACGGCAAAGTAGCGAGAAAGTTCCGGCTTCACATCCCACCACGCGTCTATAATCTCGATGAGATCTGTTGCCGAAACGAGGAGTGTATTTCCCATCCGGCGCATCACGAACCGATAACCGCGGAGTTCCATCGCGCGGACACCGAGATATTTACGTGCAAGTATTGCGAACGACCACACGAGTTTCACGAGATCTGGAAGTGAACACGACGGCCATGACTGTGGTCACGCGGGTTTGGGCCGGGTCTTTTTCTTTCGGCGTATCCGTCGTCGGAAAATCTTCCTGAAAAATGCCCGTATCGCCGCGAGAATTTTTTTGAAAAACCCCGGGTTTTTCATTTTGTCGAGTTTCATGTACGCTTCGGCGAGTTCGTCCGTCGTAAGCTCTTTGCGATGAATGTTCTCGTCGAGCTCCATCTCGAGTTTTTCGGCGTCGTCGTCGCGATCGACAACCCGCACGGGAACGGAACTCCAGCCGAGCCGTCGGACGGCTTCAAGACGGCGATGGCCTGCGATCAGCTCGTTCTTTCCGTTGATTACGATAGGGTTCATCAAGCCGAACGACTCGATGCTTCTCATAAGTGGGCCGATATCGCCAAGACTCTTGCGGATCCGCTTTCGGATGATGATTGAGTTAATTTCGACTTGCACGGCGCATGGCCTCCACGCGGCATAGTATCAATCGGTTGGGTTGGCGTTCGAGACGCGAAAACCGCCTTCGCTAATCGAGTAAAGGATTTCCTCCGGATGCGGGTAAATCGCCGTTGAGGTCGAAGTCGTTGCCATACCCAGGGAACCGCAAATCTATATCGAAGTCGAGATCAACCGAGAGATCACTCTGTGGCCGAGGGCCGCCGAATGCGTTGACCGTGAGGTTTGTCCCTGCTATCGCGTCGCGCATTCGACCGGCGAACACCGGGGTCCAATCGCGCTCAAACTCCTGGAGAGAATCGAACTGCGTCGGTTCGGTTCCCGAGATGAACACGCGTTCGACCGTGCGTCCGCTGTAGTTTTCGGGCGGAAGCAGCCCCGTACGCGCGCTCACGCGAACCGTGGTTAAACCGTCGTTCGGCTTCGGGAATGCGACACGGTCGCGACCTTCATGGATCTCGCGCATGTACTGAACCCACATCGGCGCAACCGCGGCCGCACCGGTCTGGTTTGTACCGAGAGAGTTATTGCCGCCACGGTCAAACCCGAACCACACCGCGGTCGTAACGTACGGTGAGTAACCGATCGACCACGCATCCAACCAGTTTTGGGTCGACCCGGTCTTTCCCGCCATCGGCATGTCGTCGAAACCGCCACCGCGTGCGCGTGCTCCGGCCATCGTGCCGACCTCAAACGTCGCCTTCATCATTTCGGTCATCACGTACGCGGCTTGTGGCGATATCACCTGCGCGTCGCGTCCACGCCTTTGTTGGGCTAACCGGATTTCTTGCTCGGGTTCGAGAATCACGCGGCCGTCACGATCCTCGATGTACCGAACGGCGATCGGGACGACCTCACGACCGAGGTTCGCGATCGTCGCGTATCCACGCGCCATCTCCATCGGCGAGACGGAAACCGTGCCGAGGCCGACCGGAAAGTTCCGCACGAAGCCGCGGGACGCAAGACTCGCCTCGGGGATACCCATCAAGCGGCTCGCGACCCGGAACGCGTCGGTGAACCCGACGCGGTCGAGAACCCGAAGCGCCGGAATGTTGTACGACGCGGCGAGAGCCGTTGTGAGGTCGACCCAACCCCACCAGCGCCCGAAGTAGTTGTTGGGCGCGTACGGGGTCCCGTCGTCGTTCCAGAACACGACCGGTGCGTCGTAGAACGTCGTCGCCGATGTGATAACTTTCTTGTCGATTCCGGCCGCGTAGTACATCGGTTTGAAAGCGCTACCCGGCAAGACCCGTGCGTCGACCGCCCGGTTGAGTTGATTACGTGCCTCGAAACCGGAACCGCCGATCAGAGCCAGAATATGTCCCGTGGAATTGTCGAGTGTCACGAGTCCACCTTCGACCCGCGTTCTTTGCGCCTCACGTTCGGTTCGTGTGTACGATACGCGCGCGACATGACGAAGTTCATCGTTTTCGGATGATCCGAACAGAAGCGATACCATGTCGATCACAGGGTTAATCTGGCGCTGGTAGTGTTCGAGTGTGCGTGAGCGTTCTTTCGCGTCGCCGACGCGAAGCTCAGGGATATCGAAAAGAAGAGCCGAAAGCTCGATCGCGGGTATGAGCTTGTCGCCGGCCGAAACACTTACGCTCCGGTTTTGTTCGTAGATTCTGTTGGAAGTCTCGAGCGACGCAGTCATGTGACGATCGGCTGCCCTCTGATAGTCGAGGTCCAGGGTCGTATGAACGGTGAACCCGTCACGGTTGACGTTAGCACGACCGAAAAGATACTCGTTCTCGAGCTGGAATCGCACGAATTCGCTGAAGTACCGTGCACGATCCTCGCGGTCGAAAAACGCCGTGGAGACATTTGAGCGCGTGAAGTCGTAGTTGTTCCAGTAATCGTCAAACGAGAAGTCGACCTCTTCCTGAGTGGCGAATCCCATCGTTACCATATCGTTCAGGACGACTCTCTGCATTACGCGAGCCTGGTTTGGACGACGAATAGGAGAGTATAACGATGGGTTCGCAAGCTGGATAACGAGAATCGCCGACTCGGCGTGCGTCAAGTCACGTGCGGAACGCCCGAAATAAAACTGTGATGCCGACTCGACGCCGTAGTTACCGTGTCCAAACGGCATTTTGTTGAGATACTCTTCGAGAATTTCATACTTCGTCAGCCGTTTTTCAAGCTGTAATGCCCACCATAACTCGCGGAGCTTTCGGATTAACGAAAACTCGGTACGGTCGGCGTACAAGTGTCCCGCGAGTTGTTGCGTAATCGTGCTCCCGCCCGATACATACCTTCCGCGTAAAAGATTCCACGCGGCCCGAGCGGTTCCGCGGAAACTGAAACCATGATGATGGAAAAAAGTGCGGTCTTCTCGCGTGATCAGCGCGTTTATCAAGTGTTTCGGCAACTCATCGATCGGGACGAGCTCACGCCTTTCGTCACCGAAGAATTGAGTGATCTCGCGTCCCGTTCGGTCGAGGATGATCGTCGGCAACGCGTTAAAGGTTTCTCCGCGCTGCACGGCATCGAGATGTTCGGTGTTTCGGATACCCGCGAGCGCCAATCCGGTAACGACGCCGAAAACGATTGCGGATACGGCGGTCACGATCAGCAAAACCATGACGAGTACGCCTTTCCGTCCTGCAAAACCCATACGAGAAGGTTACTTACGGGCGTGCCTTTTGTCAAGGTGACGTTCACAACCTGTCGTTCATACCGAGAGCAGCGAGCTATGAGCGTAGCAGATGCGATAAAAAAAGCCGGCTCTTGCGAACCGGCCCAACCGTTAGGTTATCGGCACTAATATAGTAAACTGGGAGGGGAACTATATTAAATGACCGACGGTTTTATTATCGTCTCACGACGAGATTTATTTAGTCTTCATTTACCAAAACGTCCAACGTCAGCGAGACGTTGTACGTGCGTTTCGGTTCCACACGAATTCTTCGCGTGACCGAAAAATCGCCTACGCGAAACATGACGGTGTGCTCACCAGGCCGGAGCATAATCTCGCGTGAAGTCGTATCGACGATTTCACCGTTCACAAATAGTGTCGTCCCGCGCGGGGCAGATATTAACACTTTTGCGTGTGGATGTTCCAATTGCACGACATGTTTTTTTGTGACCCCACGTTCGACTCCGATACTCGCCGAGTACTCAAGATACGTCTCGGACTGCAGTCCCAAACGTTTTACCCCGGGAACCAAGACGATGCCGTCCGGATCAAAAACCACTTCGCGGCCGTCGATCGTTATGGTGTGCGGTCCGAGTGACTCGCGCTCGAGTGTCGTGCCTTCCGGGCTCAGCAGTTCCAAAACGACGGCGCCTTCGTTACGGAAGATCGGCCTGATGCGGACGGGAAACTCCGCGTCGCGTGCAGAGTCCGGCATACCTTTTGAAACTGGAATAATTGTAATGGCGAACGGGCTACCGTCGTACTCCATCATCGGTTCCGCGACGATCGTATCCGCGGTCGCGCGGACCGAGTGATCGAGGCGCAGCGGAAGCGAAAACACGACCTTACGGGCGTTCTGCGCGACGTGAGACGCTGCCGAACGCGCGTCGCGCGCCATCGGTGGATCGTCGTCCGAGATCGTGACGTTCGAGAACACCGCGAGCGAAATCGGTAGCAAAAAAGCCCGGATAGAGTCGGGGATCGTTATTTCGAACTCGAGGGCGTCGACAAAACGAGGTGTCGCGTCGAACGTAGCGATTCCGATTTCGCCCATCGTCAACACGAACGCGACTTCGCCGCCGGATTCAAGTGGTACGGCGTGGCGCTCGGTTACCGGTCCCCACAGGGTCTCTGCGGGCAACAAACCGGCTATGAAGATGCATGAAACGGCGGCGATCATCCTACGAAACATCAATTCCTCCGCGGAAGCACCGACAGCGGGTCCCGCGATGTTCCGTGGATCCGCACTTCGAAGTGGAGGTGTGGTCCGGTCGAAATTCCGGTGCTGCCGACTCTCCCGATAATCATACCCGATGTAACGCGGGCGTTCAACTCCACGAGTACTTCCGAAAGGTGGCCGTAAAACGTTGTGTATCCCGCCTCGTGCTCGATGATGATGTAAAGGCCAAACAGTCGGTCTTCGCCCGACTCGATCACCCGACCGTCCCGCGCGGCGTACACGTCGGCACCTTCGCGCGCGGAGATGTCGACACCGTGGTGAAAACTGCGTAGCCCTGTGAAAGGATCCAATCTGAAGCCGTACCGTGACGTGATACGTCCGGACGGTAATGGATCGCGAAAGAGCGCGTCGAGAAACGCGCGACGCTCGAGCGCCGAAAAATCCTCGCCGCGCACGTACCGGAACGAAATCGGTTGACCTCGTACGGTCACGGAGATCAGATCGCCACGATCCGGACCACGGTCACTCGCGATGATACGTTCGAGATCGTTCACGGGTGTTTGCGCGACGAAAATCCCGGGTGCCGTCGGTATCACGAGTTCGCCGACATCGGAAGGTATCTGTGTTCCCGTGAGGCGATTCACGGTCGCGATCGTGCTATAGGGAAGAAGAAACCGAGCGGATACCGTAAGCACCGTGTCCCCCGGCCGCACCTCGTATCGATACATCGTAAGTGGGGGTGGATCGTCGCCGCGTCGGACGGCCATGTGAAACTGTTCGACGTTCTGAACAACCTGCAAGAAAAGCGGATCCGAACGGTCGGGCCTTTCAATCAACGGATAACGCGCTTGAGAGTGTGCCGAAGCGACAAGGATCAACCCAAAAACGAAGAATGGTACGCGCATCGGTTTCTACGGCCGGTCTCCATTTGTCTCCCCGTGGCGAAGAGCGGGCCGCACGGCCGCAACGGCTTCCTCGCTCACCGCTGCGACTCTGAGCCGGGACTCATCCGGAGCTCGATCGTTTCACGGCGCGCGGCGTACGTGCGCGCGTCTTCCTCTCGTCCCATCGATACGGCGTTTTCTTCGAGCGCCGAGAGAGCGCGGACGACTTCCGGGACGACGCCCAACGTGAGGTAGATGTCGAACGCTCGTGTGTAGTACTCGTGCGCGGAATAAAAGCGCATTCTTCGACGTTCGATCCTGCCCAACGCAAAGAGGTCCTGCGCGATTCCGAGCGGGTTCTCGATCATCTTGTCGCGCTCGAGCGCCTGGTACGCGAGATCATACGCCTCATCGAACAATCCGCGTCGGGAGTACACGGACGCCAACATGTAGAGGTTGGCGGCGACCTCCCCGTGGATGCGGCGCTGTTCGTTGATCGCCAACGCTATGCGGAGGTATTCTTCGGCGACGTCGTATCGTCCGAGACGGCCGTGAGCCGCGCCGACATTGTGGTACAGAATAGCCGCGGCAGGGGTCGTGTCGCGCGGTCCGACAAGCTCGATCGCTTCGGAAAAAAAAGTGAGAGCGCGTTCGGTGTCTCCACGGCGCAATGCGACGTCGCCGAGGTTGCTCTTACCCTCAATCAACGTCTCGATCATGCGATCTGCGGTATCGGACGTGATGCCCGCGGTACCGCGTTCGGCGATCGTGACGGCGCGTTGAAACTGGGCTTCGGCCGTTGAGAGATCGCCGGTAGCGACGTAGACCTTACCGATTGCGTTCAACGCGCGCGCAACACCGTTTTGGTCGTCAACCGAGATGCTCAGGCGTAACGCGTTCTCGTAAAGCGATAGCGCTTGCTCGTACTCGGCTCGGACGGCGTACATAGTGCCGTAACGGATGAACTCCGCGGCCTGGTTCCTCGTCGTCAATACTTCGTCGGACCTACCTCGGAGCGACGAACATCCAAGAACGAAAAAAAAACTCACCGCGACCGCGGCCAAAGCGGTTTTTGTCGTCACCTAAAACTCCGGATCGCGGAAACCGCCGAACGTTGCCGGGGGTTCGAGCTGCGGGGAGATGCCGCCGCGGATCAAGGGGTTGTTGCTCAATCCTTCGAGCACGTCCTTCCCGGTTGCGAGTGTGCGCCGGCCTTCCTCGAGAATGCCTGTCAGTTGTGGTGTCGTCCGGTTCATGAACTGCGCAAGGTCCGCCAGCTCCGTCGTGACATCCGAAAGGTCGGACAGCAAGCCGTCGATGCGGTCGAAAAGGACCTCATCGTCGTCGAGGATCTTCGCGATCGAGCCGCTTGGATCGAGCAATCTCGGAACGATACCGGTCGGATCGGCGATCGCGTCGGAAGCGAGCGCGACGTTTTTTGCGATTTCCTCGATATACACGAGGATCCCGTCGGCCTGCGCGACGGTGTTCCTGATCGTTCGTTCGAGCTCGTCGATGATCGCGTCGACCCCGATGAAGAGTTCGGCTATCGGCCCATCCCGGCTCGAACCGTCGAGCGTCGCGTTCACGATTTGCAGAGTTTGCGTCGCCTCGGTGACCGCGATATCGAGCGTCGCGGTCAATGTGGTCACGTTCTCGAGGATCGGGTCGATCTGGTCGAGAAGGTTCGTGATCTGGTCTTCCTGCCGAGGCAAAACGACGAGATTTTCGGCGATCAACCGACGCGCTTCGACCGAATCGAGCGACGGGATGATCGAGTACTCTTCGGGCGGAGCGGACGGGTACCTTCCTTGATGAAAGACGAGGCCGGCTCCGAGACCGAGCGGATTCGAGATCAACTGGATCACGGAGTTTTCGCGAACGGTTTCGATGTACCGGTCCTGAACGTGAAAAACGATCTCGACATCGTTCTCAGCAGTCAGCTCCATTTTTTCGAGTCTTCCGATCTGGAAACCTTTGAACGTGATCGGCATTCCGACGCTGAGGCCCGACGCGGACGAAAAAATACTCCGATAGTAGTAGTTCCGCGCGAACCACCGTTGGTTTGCGCCGACCGTGACGAGAATCGCGATGAACGAAAGCACACCGACGATCACGAAAACGCCGACGATCTGGTACGCGAACCGGATTCTGAATTTCATCTCGGTTCACAGTCTAGTTGAGGAACGCTCGTTCGTCAATCGAGCGTATCGCTGCCGAGCAAGTCGAGTACATCCCCCGCGTACGTGGCGGTCTCGCTGAGTACATCCGAAAGAATCGCGGCAACGGCTTGATCCTCCGATCGAACGATATCGTTGAACGGTCCAAACGCGAGAATGCGGCCCCCGCTCATCACGACGAGGTTGTCGGCGCATTGCGACGCGAACTGTGCGTTGTGCGTCGCTCCGATTATCGTGGTAGACGTACTCTTGAGGTGTTTTACCACGCGGAGCACGTTGCCGACGGTTTGCGCGTCGAGGAACGTTGTCGGTTCGTCTAGGAAGAGTAGGCGAGGAGTCGCCGAGAGCGCCCGGATGAATGAAACGAGTTTGACTTGACCCCCGGACAGCTGAGACGGACGGTTGCGCAGGTCGCCGGTGAAGCTGAGTTGATGCGTCAGCTCCGAAATGCGCGCGGCGATCTCGGTGCGCGTCATCGTGGGATAGTGGAACGATATCGGAAGTGCGATGTTGTCGTAAATCGACATGTTCTGCCATAACGCACCGCTCTGAAAAACAAAACCGGAGTACTTTCGGAACTCGAGTAGCGTTCGATGCTTGAGCATCGCGAGATCGCGATCGTCGACGAACACCGTGCCGGTCTCCGGCGGGATTATCCCGCACGCGACACGCAGGAGTGTGCTCTTCCCGCAGCCGGACGGTCCCATGATCAACGTCGTGGCGTTTTCCGGGAACTCGACCGACACGTCCGAGAGAACGCGCGTGTCCCCGAGCGATGCCGAGACGTTTTCCAATCGGATCGTCGTGTTCATCTCGGCGTCTCACAGGTAGTATGCGATCGTCAACACGGCGTTAACGAGCATAAGGATCGTGACGTTGTACCCGACCGATCGAATCGTCATTTGAGGAATCTCTGTCTGTGCGCTCTCGACCTTGAACCCAAAATACGTCGCCACCGTCGCGATAACAGCACCGAAAGCGATGCTCTTTACGAGCGACGCGAAGATATCGACCATTTCCAGCGCACCCAGTAGCCCCGAGAAGTACTCACCGAAACCAATCGGGCGAACGAACTGCGTCACGACGAACGAACCGAGCAACCCGAACACGTTGAAGTAAACGTTCAGTACGACCAGCGAAACCGTAACGCCGACGAAACGCGGCACGACTAGATACGAGATCGGATCAACCCCGGTAGCGATGAATGCGTCGATCTCGTGGTTCGCCACCATCGTACCGAGCTCCGTCGTTATCGCGGTGCCCGATCGCGCCGCGACGATGAATGCGGTCAGTATCGGGCCGAGCTCGCGCGTGATCACCGCGATCAGGATCGTGTAGATCAACGCGCCTTGCCCGAACTGCGGGAGGATAGACAACCCTTGAACCACGATAATCGCTCCGAGTCCCAACGAAAGCGTCGCGATGATCGTGAGCGCCTCGACGCCCGTGAACAGGATCTGGAAAACCAGCACACGAAACCCGGCATTCTTGCGACGGAAGAAAAAAACGGTCTCTTTCAGAACCGCTGCAAAAAAACCCATCGCGTACAAGAATCCGGTGATCTTGGCAACCGTCGTTCTGCCGATCCTTTCGAGTACTTCGTCTGCTCGTGCCACGACGCATTTTACGCGATTTGCGACGAAACGACAACAAAGCGTCGACCGATTCGGCGGAAGCCGTGTGGGTGGAGAACTCACCAAAAAACTGATCGTCGGCCCAAACCGAACCGATACTTGAAAAAGGAAACACCAAGAGCGTCTTTCCAGATTTACAATCGCATGACGTCGCTTGATTAGAACTGCATTGTTGACTAAAGTAGCATTTTGGGAGTGTGTATCGTGCCGAAACCTATGACGTACAAGGCCAACTCTGTGATTTACTTCCAGGGCGACGTCAGCGATCGTATCTACATTCTCAAGTCCGGGCGGGTCAGCTTGACGTCAAACGACATCGAAACCGGGCAGGAAATCCACGACTACATCCAAACGGGTGAGTTTTTTGGGGTCAAGTCTGCGCTCGGTAGATATCCACGGGAAGAGAGCGCTGCGGTTCTCTCGGATGCTCACGTGATCATGTTCACGGTTCCTGAGTTTGAACAGGTCGTCTCCGCGAATACGCGTATCATCATGAAGATGCTCAAGGTTTTTTCGAACCAACTCCGGAAAATGCACACCAAGGTTCAAGACCTGTTGGCGTCAGACTCACAAAACGACCCCGAAGAGGGCCTGTTCCGGATAGGCGAGTACTATCTGCGAAAAAAACAGTACTCGAAAGCCCTGTACGCGTTTCAAAGATACCTCACGTACTATCCTTCGGGCAAATTTCACGTAAAGGCAAACTCACACGCGTTGACCGCGGAAAACTACGCGCAGCAGTATGGGGTCGGCAAGGGCCCGGGTGTTCCCGGATTGACGTCGGGAGACGCTCCTCAATCGACGGCACAATCGAAACCCGAGGAAGGCAGGTCGTTGTCTGATGTTGCGAAAAAGTTCTACGACGCCGTGAGTCTTTTCAGTCGGCAAGAGTATACCGATTCGCTCAAAGCGTTCAAACAGATAGCTGCTTCGGGCGGAGACGAGGAGTATACGGTCAAGTCGTTGTTCGAAATCGGCAGATGTCTCCACGCTTTGAAACAGTACGGGCCGTGTATCAAGCACTTCACGGGGATGATTCAGAAGTATCCAAAAATGCCGAGCCTCCCGGATGCGTTGTACTACGTCGGCCAGTCGTACCTCGAGCAGGGCGACGCTACGCGCGCGTCAGGGTTCTTCAACAAAATCATCTCGATGCCGGGAATCGATGACGGGCTCAAGAGAAAAGTCAACAAGGCGATGAAAGCGGTCGAGGAGACGTGACATGGATCTCAGCAACCCTGCGTTCGAGCGCTTCGCGGTAACGTTCCAGCCGGGCGACATCATCTTCTGCGAACACGAACCCGGAGACTCGTTTTACCTGATTCAAGCCGGTCGAGTGCAGATCTCGCGGATCATGGCCGACATCGAGAAGACGATCGATATCCTTCAGCCCGGAGAGATTTTCGGTGAGATGGCCATTCTCGAAGAAGCCCCACGATCGGCGAACGCGATCGCGCTCGACCCGATGAAGGCGCTTGAGTTCAACCGCGCCAATTTCGAGATTCTGATGCGCGGAAATCCTCAGATCGCGTTGAAACTGCTCAAGTTATTCACAAAGCGCATCTACGATCAACGCCGCCGCTTCATGATTCTCACTCTCGACGATGTGCAGGCGAAAGTCGCCGACGTTTTCCTCATGCTCGCCGAAGGCGAGGGGACAAGCAACCAGGAGTCGAACGAGCGCACTTTTCGCACTTCGGTCGAAGACGTCGCGCACTGGGCGGGTATATCGCCCGAAAAAAGCCGCGAGGTCCTGAGTCACTTCGCCTCCCAACGCCGAATCGAGATCTACCAGGACCGCGTCGTCGTCCGGAACATCAACGACCTCATCCGTTTCGTCAACTCCCGCCGTCGGCAGTAGGCGCATGATAGAACTATAATCCAAGAAATCGTGTAGAAACTATCCGTGGGATTACCGGTCATATTTTTTGAGGCGATAGCCAGAACGCGGATTCGAACCGCGGACCTGCTCATTACGAGTGAGCTGCTCTACCACTGAGCTATCCTGGCGATTTTCTTACGAGGCCGGAGTATAGATCATATCCCGAAAAAGGGAAATACCCTCTCACGAGAAACCGTCGGTTCTCCGATAAATAAGTAAGTAGTGTGGGGAGGGAAACGTGGTTCGGGGAATGTACACGGCTGCAAGCGGGATGACCGCGCAGCAACACCGGCTTGACGCGCTGACAAACAACCTGGCAAACGTCGACACGACCGGATTCAAACGCGACCAGGCCGTATACAAGGCTTTTCCGGAGCTTCTGCTTCGCCGGATGAGCGACGACGGAGTCCTGCGAATCCCGTATCGAGCGCAGATGCCGTGGGGGTCGATCGACAAGGCTCCGGTGGTCGGCCGACTCGGCACGGGTGTGGAACTTAACGAAATATACACGGTTTTCGAGCAAGGAAGCTTCAAGGAGTCGGGCAACCCGTTCGACCTCGCTCTCGAAGGGCACGGTTTTTTCGTCGTCGAGACGCCGACCGGAGAACGTTTGACGCGCAACGGGAGTTTCCACGTCGACCCGTCGGGATACCTTGTGACGAAAGACGGGTTTCCGGTTCTTGGCGAAGAAGGGCGAATTCGCGTGACGATGAACAACTTCGTTGTCGACGAGGACGGACGCGTTTTTGCGAACGATGTATACCGAGACCCGGATCGACTGGTTTCGATGATCGAGAACCAATGGGATGAAACGGTCGAGCTCGACCGGCTTCGGCTGGTCGAAGTGCCGAACGACCGCTACCTTGAGAAACAAGGTTCGAGCCTCTGGCGGACCACGTGGGACTCGGGTGACGCTGAGATCGCGGTCGAGGGTTTTCGCCCTCGCGTCCATCAGGGTTTTCTCGAGACGGCGAACGTGAATCCGGTCACCGAAATGGTCGAAATGATCGAGGTGAACCGGGCGTACGAAGCTAACCAGAAAGTAATCCAAACGCAGGATGCGACGACCGGCAAGTTGATCAACGAAGTCTTACGGATGTAGTGAGGTAGAAAAATGGTACGTTCCCTCTGGACCGCAGCGGCCGGTATGAATGGACAACAGTTCAACATCGACACGATCGCGAATAATCTCTCGAACGTGAACACGACCGGCTTCAAGAAGAACCGACCCGATTTCGAAGATCTCTTGTACCAGACCGTCCGGACCGCCGGTACCCCGGCGACCGAGAACACCTTGGTTCCGGTCGGCGAGCAGTTTGGGCACGGTGTTCGCGTCGCGGCGACGCAGAAGATTTTCACGCAAGGGTCGCTTCAGAACACCGATGTCGTCAGCGACATCGCGATCGAGGGCGAAGGATTCTTCCGCGTCTTGACGTACGACGGCTCTTTCGCGTACACGCGCGACGGTGCGTTCAAGATCGACTCGAACGGTCAGTTCGTTACGTCGAAAGGGTATCGAGTCGTCCCGGACATCATTATGCCCGAGGGATTTATTCGCGAATCGATCGCGATCTCGGCCGACGGGCGCGTCTCGGTGAACCTTCCGGGGATCGACGATCCGATCGACGTCGCGCAAATCGAAGTCTACCGGTTCGTGAATCCGGCCGGTTTGACCGCGGTCGGTGAGAACCTCTTCAAGGTCACGTCCGCGTCGGGCGACGCGATCGCCGGGCAACCGGGGTTCGACGGCATGGGCCGGCTTCTGCACAAGTTTATCGAAATGAGCAACGTCGAAGCGGTAAACGAGATGGTAAACATGATTGTCGCGCAACGCGCGTACGAGATGAGTTCGAAGGCGATTCAGACCTCGGACACGATGCTGGGAATCGCAGCAAATCTCAAACGATAAAGCCCGTTCAATAAAGGAATAAGACATGATCGACGCAGTATTTGATCGGCACACTGTCGCGACCGCGCGGACACCTGAACTGCCGCGCGTTCCGGGCAACGCCGATGAGGCGCAACTGCGAGAAGTCACGCGCGATTTTGAGGCGATTTTTGTGAAAACGATGCTCGATTCGATGCGAAACACGTTGAACCGAGAGTCACGGATGTTCGACGGCGGAATGGCCGAAGAGTTCTTTGAGGACATGCTTTATGAGCAGTATGCAAAGAGAATGACCGAGACCGCGCGTCTCGGAATTGCCGACCTTTTGTTTCAGCAGCTCTCGCCACAAATTTCGACCGTTCCCGCGCGTGACGCGTATCGTGAATAACCAAAACGCCGGTACCGTATGATAAAGTGAACAGTTTCGGTGATTCTTTTCGTCGCGCCTGATTCGAGTACCGTAAATCTATTCTAAATAAGACTTTATATGCCGTATTTGTTTCTGATATCGTTGGCACGCTATTTGCATATTTAATGCCAGGAGCACGGCATGGAAAAGAAGAATAATTCGAGAATCGACAACGAATCGCTAAAAGCATACTTCGAAGAGATAAAAAAAACAACGCTCCTGACTTTTGAAGAGGAGCTGGCGCTCTCTAAAAGAATCGAGAATGGCGATGTTGCTGCACGACAGAGATTGATCGAGGCCAACCTTCGGTTGGTCGTCAAAATTGCGAAACATTACGTGACGTCTGATGTTAACCTGCTCGATCTCGTGCAGGAAGGAAATCTTGGCTTGTTGAAGGCAGCAGCCAAGTACGATCACCGAAAGAACGTACGATTCAGCACGTACGCGTCTTGGTGGATCAAGCAATCGATCACGCGTGCTTTGAGCAACAAGCGCCGGCAGATCCGGTTACCGCATCGAAAAGAGGATATGCTCCGCAGAATTCAACGCAGTTATAGCCAACTCGGGCAGAAACTGATGCGCAAGCCGACGATCGAGGAAGTAGCGGCGGACGTCGGAATCGAATGTGGCGAAGTCATCGATATGCTGAATATATCAACCGCGACCGTGTCGCTTGACTCAGGCATCAACGACGACACGGGAACGCTTCACGATGTGTGCGAGGACTACTCGTACTCGCCGGACGCCGAGTTGATGCAAACCGTCGTGCGGGATCAAACGATGCAGTTCCTCAAGCGGCTGCGCGAGCGCGAGCGAAAGATTCTCCTGTATCGATTTGCGTTTTTTGGCGGAAAAAAATACACCTTAAAGAAAATCAGCGACGAGATGGGTATCTCGCCCGAGACCGTCCGCCAGATCGAGATCCGCGCGTTAAAGAAGCTTCGCGAGCAGGCCGAAGATCTGCGTGAGTACGTACACCCTTGACGGTTTTTTGAGCCGTTGACGGCGCGCGGCAAAACGGCGGAGTATGGCTCACGTGATCGTATGAAGAAAAAAAACACCGGGGGCGACTCGATCGCCGACACTCACCCGACCGACGGTCGGGTTTCGACAAAAAAAACATCTGCCGCGGCGCGCGAGGCGTATATCCGCAAACTGTTCTACCTTCTCGGCGCGATCGCGGTCTTGCTCGCTGCGTTGATCGCAGTGCTGCCGCGCGCAGACAAAGACTCCGTAACCGATTTAGAGACTCAAGAGCCGACCGAAGTATCGTCGCAGCGGACGCCCGGAAGCGTTTCCGAGCCACAAAGCGAACCGACGGCACCCGATTCTCGGCCGCCGGAAACGGCCCCGTCCCCAACTCGTCTGCCCACGCCGGTTCCGGAACCAATGCCGGCACCCGTTCCGCGGGATATCCCGAGCTCAGCGGTCCGCAGCGTACCGGACGCGGCACCGTGGAAGCTCGCGGTCGTGATCGACGACGCGGGCTACACGAGGGATCAGCTCGAGCCTTTCCTGTCGTTTCCGGGCGTTCTTACGATCGCGGTTCTCCCTCAGCTGCCGCATTCCGAGTACGCAAGCCGTGCGGCGCGGAGTGCGGGGATGGACGTGATTCTTCACCAGCCGATGGAGGCGCTAAACGGTGCGGATCCGGGACCCGGCGCGATTTTCGTCGGTGATTCGCGAGAGGACATCGATCGCGTGGTCTCACAAAACTTGAGGACGGTGCCCGATGCGATCGGGGTCAACAACCATATGGGGTCGCGCGTGACGTCCGACAGGACAACGATGGCGAAATTCCTCGACGTAGTCCGCGACAGAGACCTTTTTTTCCTCGATAGCAGGACGACCCACGAGACGGTGGGAACGGAGGTCGCCGTCGAGATCGGCGTCCGGGTTCGCGAGCGTGGTGTTTTCCTCGACCATGACCCCAGGCCTTTGGCGATACGGACGGCTTTTCTCGAAGCGCTCGAGCGCGCGGTTTACGACGGCGAAGTCATCATGATCGGACACGTTATGGTTCCGGCGGTGGCCGAGTTGCTACACGAGATGCACGACGATCTCATCGAAGCGGGTTTCGAGTTCGTCGGGCTGAAACAGTTGTACGAAGAGGACGTTCGATGATTGTGCTGGGGATCGAGACGTCGTGCGACGAGTGCTCAGTCGCGGTTGTCGAGGACGGCACCAAAATCCTCTCGAACGTGATCGCGACGCAGTCCGATCAGCACGCCGCGTACTCCGGCGTCGTGCCGGAGATCGCGTCGCGGACTCATACCGAGTGGATAATGGGTGTGTACCGCGAGGCGCTTGAACGATCCGGGAAGACACGCGTCGAGATCGACGGGATCGCCGTCACGTGTCGACCCGGGCTGAGCGGCTCGCTCGTTGTTGGGCTCTCGTTCGCGAAAGGGCTTAGCCTCGCGCTCGGCGTCCCTTTTGTCGGCGTTGACCATATTCTCGCGCATCTGTACGCCGTGCAGCTCGAAAACGCCGTCCCGTACCCGTTTCTCGGGGTACTGGTGTCCGGTGGCCACACGATGCTCGCAGTCGTGAAGTCGTACGACGACGTCGAGGTTCTCGGCACGACGATCGACGACGCGTGCGGTGAGGCGTTTGACAAGATCGCAAAACAATTCGACATGGGTTATCCGGGCGGAAGCGCGATCGATTCGCTTGCGCGGCGCGGAGCTGCCGACGCGTATTCGTTCCCGAAGCCGTCGCTCCACAAAGGTGATCACCGGTACGATGTTTCGTACTCCGGTCTCAAGACGGCGGTGGTTCACCACCTCGAGAAGTATCTGAACGCAGGATTCGAAGCGACGCGTGAGAACATCGCCGCTGCGTTCGAGAAAACCGCCGTCGAGATCCTCATGACCCGTGTCGAACGAGCCGTACGAGATTTCCGATTCGAGCGTGTTGTTGCGGGCGGTGGCGTCGCAGCCAACACATACTTTCGTTCGCGCATGCTCGAGTTGACCGGCAGGACCGGTGCGGCCGTTTTTTTCCCTTCGCTCAAACTCTGCACCGACAACGCGGCGATGGTCGCGGGGATCGGGTACCATTATCTTCGTGAGCAAAAGCACTCGCCCGACACGCTCGACGTCTCCGCGCGGGTCGCTGTGTTTCGCGGTCGCGAGTGAGCCGGCCCGGGACTCCCGGGACTCTTCATCGCTGTTTCAGAATCGCGTTGTGCTCAGCGGCGAGCGCCTCAAGGTCCTCGTTACCCGGAAACAATTTCGGCGCATCGGCGACCGGCGCGTGGATGACTTTCCGCGCGATGGTGCGAAGAATCTGGGCGTACATCGAGTCGGGACGAGAGGCGCACGTCGGCCGACGTTCGATTACCGCGCGTGCGACGTCCGGGTCGTACGGCACATAACCTATGTACTCGAGCGATGTACCCATGTTCCGCTCGACCACGTTTCGCAGTCGCGCACCGATCGCAATATCGTCCTGACTCCGTCCTTGATTGAGAATAACTCGAGGACGGAAGTCGGACAAAACCTTCCGCGCCGTCTCAGCCGATTCGGGCGATACATCGTCGAGCCGATCCGCGAGCGCCGAAAACGTCGTCGCCGACCCCTCGATCCGTGTGGTCGAGAATTCGTGGACAATCCGGCGTTCGTCGCTTCGCGCCGGAAAGCTTCGCAGGAGAGTACGGTACAAGACGGTTTTGAGAAACGAGTACGCGTTGAGAATGGCCGTTGTCTCGGGTGTCGTGACGATTATTCCCGTCGACGATGCGAGAAAAAAATCCACGGTGTTGTAGCTCGATCCTGAGCCGAGGTCCAGAATCACGAAATCGGCGACGAGCGCGGGCAACTCCTTCAAAATCTTCAGTTTTTGGAAGTACGGCAAATTCGCCGTGCCGGGAAGAAGCGAGTCGCCGGGGATGAAAAATACGCGATCGTAATCAGTAGGAGCGACGAGCGACGCGAGAGACTGTTCTTGCTTGAAGATCAGATTCCCGACTCCCGCCCTGTTGTTTCGCACGCCGAGGACCGTATGCAGATTCGCACCGCCAAGATCGAGATCGACCAGGACGACGGTTTTCCCTTCACGAGCGAGGCTGATGCCGATATTCGCGGAGAACACAGTTTTCCCGACTCCACCTTTTCCACTCGCGACCGGTATTATGTGCGTCATCGATCACAGCATACGTGAAATCCGTTACTCCGACAATTGTGGATTGACAATGTGGATTTGACAATAACCGGCGTTCGTACTACATTCTCGCCGTGGCAACAGTGAGACCGTACGACCTCGACTCGGCGATACGAAAAGTTCCTGACTTTCCGCGGCCGGGCATCCTTTTTTACGACATCACCGGGATCCTGATGAAGCCCGACGCGTATCGCTTCTGCATCGATTCGATGGCCGAGTTGTATCGCGATCACGAGATCGACGCGGTCGCGGCGATCGAGGCGCGGGGCTTCCTGTTCGCCGCGCCGTTCGCCGAGCGGCTCGGGATTCCGTTGATTCTCGTGCGCAAAAAAGGTAAGCTGCCCGGCAAGAAACTGCGGAAACGGTTCACGCTCGAGTACGGTGAGGACGAGATCGAGATCCACGAGGCCGACATTGGATCGAAGAAGAAAGTCCTTCTCGTCGATGACCTGGTCGCAACCGGGGGAACGCTTCGCGCCGCGGCCGATCTCTTCAAGGAAGCCGGAGCGGACGTGGTTTCGGTGTTCTGTGTGGTGGGGCTTCCGTTTCTCCGGTACGACGGTGTTCTCGGTGATTACCGGGTCGAGACACTGATTACGTACGATTCGGAGTGACCGAGCGGCGACGTACGCAGTGCCGATCTTGACACGACCGGGGATTGTTATTAATGTGTGCGGCACAACGTTTCCCGGTGGTGTAATGGTAGCACTGCAGATTCTGGCTCTGTTAGTGGGGGTTCAAGTCCTCCCCGGGAAGTTGACCGAGACGGCCCCTTCGTCTAGCGGTTAGGACAGGAGATTCTCATTCTTCAAACAGGGGTTCGATTCCCCTAGGGGCTAAAAACCGGTAATCCGTGGCGACGCCATGGACCCGGTTTTTTTTTGCCGTTTTCTCGTCAATCATCGGGATTCATCGGGATTGACGAATGAGAGGTACGATGGATAAACGTTTTCTTGTTCTGGCCGACGGTACTGTGTACGAGGGGCGCGGATTCGGCGCGCCGGCGATCCCGGTCGAGGCTCTCGACGTCGAGGCGGCGCACGGCGTCGGTGAAGTTGTGTTCAACACGGCAATGTCGGGTTACCACGAAGTTCTGACCGATCCGTCGTACACCGGACAGATCGTCGCGATGACGTATCCGCACGTCGGTAACTACGGCGATCTCGACGTCTGGAGCGAGATCGGTCCGGAGTCCGGGACCGGCCGGCCTCTCGTGAAAGCCGCCGGTCTCGTCGCTCGACGCGTCTACACCGGCCCGGTCCCCGAAGGACGCGAAACTCTGCACGACTTCCTCGCACGCACCGGTACGCCGGGTATCACCGAGATCGATACGCGCGCGCTGACGTTGAAGTTGCGCGACGGAGGTAGCCTGAACGGCGTGATCGCCGTCGGTGCTAAAGGCGATCTGACGGATTCCGAGCGTGATGCGGTCGTTGCTTTTGTCTCGGGATACCCCGACATGGTCGGTAGAAACCTGATCGGGACGGTCGGTTCCCGTTCACCCGACGTCATGGACGGACACGGCGGTCCGACGGTCGGCGTAATCGACTGCGGTTCAAAGGCGAACATACTGCGCATTCTTGCGCAGACAGGATGCCGGATCTGTCTGTTCCCGAGTACCGTCGACGCGGCCGAGATTCTTGCCGCAAAACCCGACGCCGTCCTTGTTACTAACGGCCCGGGAGACCCCGCGGTGCTCACGCGGCAGATCGGCGTGATAGCGGATCTGATCGGGCGGTTGCCTGTTTTCGGGATTTGTCTTGGGCACCAGTTGATTTGCGAGGCTCTTGGGGCTCGAACGTACAAGATGTCTTTCGGCCACCACGGTGTGAACCATCCGGTGCGCGATGAAACGACCGGCCGCGTGTTCGTGACGTCGCAGAACCATGGATTTGCCGTCGACGAGACGGGTCTTCCTGCAGGGGCGTCGGTGTGGTTTCGGAACGCGAACGACCGAACGATCGAAGGGATTCGCAACGATGAACTCAAGGTAATGACCGCGCAGTTCCATCCCGAGAGCGCGCCGGGACCACACGATTCGCGCTGGATATTCGACGCGTTTCTCGACGCAATATAGGTTTCTCGAGAAGTACAGAGCTTGAGTTGTTTCACTCGAACCAGGAGGATTTCATGCCCGCGCGGCGCGACATAAAAAAAATACTGATCGTCGGCTCCGGTCCGATCATGATCGGACAAGCGTGTGAGTTCGATTACTCCGGCAATCAGGCCGTCAAAGCGCTCAAGGAAGAAGGGTACGAGGTCGTGCTCGTGAATCCGAATCCTGCGACGATCATGACGACGCCGGGCATCGCCGACTCGGTCTACATGGATCCGCTCGAGGTCGCGTACGTCGAGGATATTTTCCGCCGCGAGAAACCCGACGCGATTCTCGCGACGATGGGCGGGCAGACCGCGTTGAATCTCGCGATGGAGCTCGACGCCGCGGGCGTGCTCAAAAGACACGGTGTCGAGGTGCTCGGCGCGTCGATCGACTCGATCAGGAAGGCCGAGGACCGTGGCGAGTTCAAGAAGGTCATCGAGGCGATCGGCCTCGAAAGCCCGCGGTCGGCCTTGGTCGCGTCGATCGCCGAGGCCCGCGTTTTCGCCGAGCAAAACGGACTCCCGATCATCATCCGGCCGAGTTTCACGTTAGGTGGACGAGGCGGCAGCATCGCGTCGACCGAGCAACAGCTCGAGTCGTACCTCGACTGGGCGTTGTCCGAGAGTCCCGTGCACACCGCGTTGATAGAAGAGTCGCTCGTCGGCTGGAAAGAGTTTGAGCTCGAGGTCATGCGAGACCACGCGGACAACGCGGTCATCGTGTGTTCGATCGAGAACCTCGATCCGATGGGTGTGCATACCGGCGACAGCATCACGGTCGCGCCGATTCAGACTCTGAGCGATCGCGAGTATCAGATCATGAGGACCGCCGCGATCGAGATACTGCGCGCGATCGGAGTCGACTGCGGCGGATCGAACGTCCAGTTCGCGGTGAATCCCGAGGACGGCCGCATGATCGTAATCGAGATGAACCCGCGCGTCTCGCGTTCCTCGGCGCTCGCGAGCAAGGCCACCGGTTTTCCGATCGCGCGGTGCGCGGCACGATTGGCGGTCGGTTTCACGCTCGATGAGATTATTAACGACATAACCGGTGTCACCGTCTCGTGTTTCGAGCCGTCGCTCGATTACGTCGCGGTCAAGGTCCCTCGTTTCGAGCTCGAGAAATTCCCGTCGGGCTACGACGAGCTCGGGACGCAGATGAAGTCGGTCGGTGAGTCGCTCGCGATCGGACGCACTTTCGTCGAGGCGTTGAACAAGGCGATCCGTGCGGCCGAGTTCGGGTTCTCGGGCCTCGAGGAACTTACGGGTGTCGCGGAACCCGAGCTCGAACGTATGATCAAGACGCTTCATCCGCGCCGGCTCTTCGCCGTGTATACGGTGATAAGGCGAACCGGGCACCAGGCGATCTCCGAGATCGAGCGGATTACCGGCTACAATCGCTGGTTTTTGTACGAAATCGCCGAGTTGGCGGCGCTGGAAAAACGTATCGAGACCGAGGAGCTATCGGCGGAAATCGTTCGCGAGGCGAAACGTTTCGGCCTTGCCGACGCGCGGATCGCGCGCCTTTGCGGCAAACCCGCGAGCGAGATCGAAGCGTTCCGCGAGAAGATCGGACTGCACGCGACGTACCACTTTGTCGACACGTGCTCGGGCGAGTTCGCCGCGAATACGCCGTACTTCTACTCGACGTACGGCGAAATCGACGAAGGCGAACCGACGCGGGAGAACGGCGTCGTCATCCTCGCGAGTGGTCCCAACCGCATCGGGCAGGGGCTCGAGTTCGACACGTGCTGTACATTGGCGTCGCTCGCGTATCGCCGGAGGAAGGTCACGACGATCATCGTGAACTCGAACCCCGAGACGGTCTCGACCGACTTCAACGTGTCGGATCGTCTCTACATCGAACCGTTGACCGCGGAAGACGTCAAGGCCGTGCTGCGCAAGGAACAGGTTCGCGACGTCGTTGTTCAACTCGGTGGTCAGACCCCGTTGAACATGGCCGAAGAGCTCGAGGCGGCCGGCGCACGGATCGTCGGAACGTCGGTAGAGAGCATCCAGGCGGCCGAAGACCGGGGCTTGTTCGCGCAGTTGCTCTCGCGGCTCGGACTCCGGCAGCCGGAGAACAAAATGGCGGGTACCACCGAGGAAGTCGAGCTGTACGCGGCGCGAATCGGGTACCCGGTTCTCTTGCGGCCGTCGTTTGTGCTCGGCGGCCGGAGCATGATGATCGCGTACACGCCCGAGGAACTGTCGGAGTTCCTCGCGAAAGGGTTTGTCATTTCGCGCGAACGGCCGGTGCTCGTCGATCAATTCCTCGAGGACGCGTTCGAGTACGACCTTGATGCGCTCGGAGACGGGGAGAACGTGTACGTGGCCGGGATCATGCAACACATCGAAGCCGCGGGCATCCATTCCGGGGACTCGGCGTGTGTATTCCCGCCGTTCAAGTCCGACCGGAAATCTCTCGACCAGATGAAGAAAGCCGCGCTCGAGATCGTTCGCGCGATCGGGGTCAAAGGCTTTCTCAACATCCAGTTCGCGGTGAAGGACGGTGTGTTGTACGTGCTCGAGGTGAATCCGCGCGCGTCGAGAACCGTGCCGTTTATCTCGAAAGCGTCCGGGGTCGATCTTGTCGACGCGGCTGTCGGCGTCTGGCACGGGAAGAATCTGCGCGAACAGGGTTTGATCAACGAGGAAGTTACCGGAATCCCGGACGTCGGATACGGAGAGTGCGTTACGGGGTGGGCGGTCAAAGAGGCGATGTTCTCGTTCGATAGATTTCGGAACGTCGATCCTCTGCTCGGTCCCGAGATGAAGTCGACCGGAGAGGCGATCGGGATCGGCGACAGTTTCGGCGAGGCGTTTGCGAAAGCGACGTCGGCGACAGGAACCCGATTGCCGACAGCGGGACGCGTCTTCGTCTCGGTACACGATGCCGATAAAGAAACGATGCTTCCGATCGTAAAGGATCTCGAGTCACTCGGCTTCCTGATCACCGCTACTCGCGGGACCGCGGACTTTCTCTTCCGCCACGGGGTCTTCGCCGAGGTCATCCTGAAGGTGCACGAGGGTCACCCGAACATCGTCGATCATCTCCGGTCCGACCGGATTCAGCTTGTCATAAACACGCCGCTCGGCCGATTCACGCAACGCGACGACGACTACATTCGGATCGAAACCGTGAGAAGGAAGATCCCGTACACGACGACCAGTTCGGCTGCGCGCGCCGCGGTTGAAGGCATCCGGTACCTGATGACCGGCGAAGTCACCGCGCGCCGGCTCCCCGAAGGCAGGATCGTGCGCGGCGCGTAACCGGTGAACCGGCCGCGAAGCGGTCGGTCATTTCGTCATGACGAAGTTGTTGTAGTAGTACTCGAGGCTGTCGACGAGAGCTTCCCACGATGCTTCGACGATGTTCTCGTTCACACCGACGGTGTCCCACGAGTGCTCGTGATCCGATGACGTTATGAAGACTCTGACCCGCGCGGCGGCTGCGTTTTCGGGATTGAGTACCCGCACCCGGTAGTCGGTCAGCGTGATCAGCGAGAGGTAGTCGTGGTGCGGGCCGAGCGCGTCGCGCAACGCCGCGTCGAGCGTCTCGACCGGGCCGACACCGACCGCCGCGCCCATTATCTCCTTCGAGTCGCTCGTCAGGAACAAACGTCCGACGGTTTTTGACGGCGTCTCGGACGTCTTGAACGACTCGAGGTGATAGTTCTTCAGCGTCAACAGAGGCGTGTACATCCCGATCGCTTTGCGTACGAGCAGATCGAACGACGCTTCGGCGGCCTCGTACTCGTACCCTTCGCGTTCGCGATCCTTCAGTACCTTCACGAGAGTATTCACGACGTCGGACTTTTTGTCGAACGAGCCGTAACGCGCGAGTTTGTCGACGATCGTCGATTTTCCCGCGAGTTCGGACAAAAGAATCTGACGTTGGTTGCCGACTTCCGCGGCATCGATGTGCTCCATGAGAATCGACGCTTTTGCGAGCACATCGGCGTGTTGCCCGGCCTTGTGGCTGAACGCCGCGACTCCGACGTACGGCTGACGCTTGTCCGGGATCATGTTCGCCTTCTCGGCGACAAACCGCGAGAGCGACGTCAAGTGGACGAGGTTCTTCCGCACCTCCGGGGCGTAACCCATTTTTAGACAGACGTTCGGGATTATCGCGCAGAGGTTCGCGTTGCCGCACCGTTCGCCCCAACCGTTTATAGTGCCTTGAATGTGCGTCGCGCCGGCTTCGATCGCGACGAGCGAGTTCGCGACCGCGGTGCCGCAGTCGTTGTGAAAATGGCCGCCGAGTTTCGGCAATGATTCGATCGGCAAAGCGTTGATGATTGTGTCAACCTCGGACGGCAAAGTGCCGCCGTTCGTGTCGCACACGATGAGCGTGTCGGCGCCCGCTTCGGCCGCCGTCTGGAGCACTCGCAGCGCGTAGCCGGCGTCGTCCTTGTACCCGTCGAAAAAATGCTCCAGGTCGAAGAACACTTCGCGCCCTTCGCCTTTGAGAAAAGAAATCGAGTCTGCGATCATCGCAAGGTTCTCTTCGACGTCGGTTCCGAGAACCTTTTCGACGTGCGCCTTCCATGTCTTCCCGACGATAATCACGGTTTCGGTCTCGGCGTCGAGCAGCGCGCGAGTATGCGCGTCGTTCGCGGCCTTCGTGCCGGGTCTGCGCGTCGACCCGAACGCAACAATCTTCGCGTGCCGGAACGTCTCTTTTCTACATTGCTCGAAAAACGCGGCTTCTTTCTCGTTCGAAAGTGGGAACCCGCCTTCGATGTAGTCAATCCCCATCTCGTCGAGTTTGTGCGCGATTTTCAGCTTATCGTCGAGCGTGAAACTGATTTCCAGACCCTGCATTCCGTCGCGCAAGGTCGTGTCGTAGATAACGACATCCTTCATATGACCCTCCTTGGGCTAAGCACCGATAACGCCCACGTTTCGTTATTGACCTTTTTCGTGCGCCCTGCCGGGCGCACAAAAAAAAAGCCGTCCTTCAGGAAAGGACGGCTTGTACGGTTGTACACGGCTTACCTTCCCCATGGTCGAAGACCAGGAATAATGAGAATGGTAATGAGCGCGTAACCGACGGCTGACATCATCGTGAATTAGCTTGAACGATTTCCGGAGAAAGTGTCAAGAGGTATTGTTTTCCGGTCTTGTATTCCCGATACGCCGTATCGGTTGTGCGTGTCCGGCATAGTAAGTTGCCGAAATCGTTGACGGCAGAGTCGCGAACGACTAAGATTCTAAGCAATCTATGGAACAACCTTCCGTTTTTGAGAAACTCGCCTCGCGCCTCTCGGATCAAGAACGAACCGCGATGCTCGAGCGGATTCGGTCGTCGGTGCCGTACGACGCCGCACCGATCGTGCGCGACCGAGTAGCGCCGATCTCAGATGCGGAGTCGGAGTTCGAGAAATTCGGCTTTCTCCGCAAGGTGATCGTTTTATTTCGATCCCTGATCGCCGGGCTCACACGGGAGGAGGTGGTAGAGGACTTATTGTTGCGCGATCTCGGACGGGCTATCCAGTCCAAGAACTCGAAGCTTATAGACGTCAGACGGAAGCTTTTTCTCCCGGGCTTCCGTTTCGCCGTCGCCTCGTTGGACCGGGCGGTGCAGATCTTCTCGCGTCCGGTTATCGGTGCGTACGAGTCGGAGTTCTTCGCATTGTTGGTTCGTGTCGAGTTCCCCGAAGTACACGAGAGAATCGAGGCCGAGACCGATCCGGCGCGCATTCATTCCGAGGATCCGGATCTTTCCGACACTGGTATCAAGCGCGCGATGAACGCGAATCTCGAGCTGGCCCTTGAGACCTTGCCGTCGGCGACTCGCGAAACGACGTATCGCAACGCACGGTTCCTTACCGTGATCCGCAATGTGGCCGCATTCGATTTCCGGTCGATTCTTGGGCCGTTCGGGGGCGGCGAGGGTTCCCAATCGGGGTGTCCTTTTGATCGACTCAGGGACCCGGTGACGAAACTTGCCGGTCTGATGGCTTCGCTCAACGACGTGCCGACCGGTGGGTTTCTCGAGGCCGTTGCGTTGTACCACTCACCCGACATCGCAGAGGCGTCGAATACCGAGATGGAACGGCGCGTCTCGAGTTTTATTGCACCGGCCGGGGAGGCGCTTAACGAGATTCGTGATTTCATCAAAACAATGCCGCTGACCGAGATCGCGCGTCTAGTCAATAATCGAATCGACTTAGTTCTTCAAGAGCCACCCGGCGGAGAGGACTGGTTCGTGTTATACCGGCGTTTTTGGAACGAACGGAACGAACGCTTGTTCAAACAGTTCGCCGAGAAGGCCGCGCGGGAAGCGCTGACGCGCGAAGCCATGCAGCTCACGAGCGAGCTCGCAAAACCGGGGAGTTCGCCGGAACGCATCGGTCCCGGTCGGTTTGCGTTTTCTCTTGGAGTAGCCGAGTACATGTATCGTGGGTTGTTTCTCGGGGGAATGGCGACGCCGTTGAAAACGCTTCTCATCGACGGGGATTTTTACAAAGACGCCAATCGCGACGAGTTTACCGCAGCGTACAACGCGGCCACTCGATTTGGCGACACAATCGAGTCGTTTCGGTACCGGACGGGTCATGATGGTCCTCTGGGTAGTGAACTTCGCACGGCCGCCGGACACGGGCCGGACGCGCGGAGGCGTTACGAGGCGGCTCTCGAAACAATCGAAGGCGAGGCGGAGAAGATCGTGAATAATATCGTCGAAAACTTCCGTTCGATTTATAACGTCGTGAACGGTGTTCTGTACGGTGAGTCGGGAGGACGGTACGACACGTTGACCAATATCGGCCAAATCGCGGGACGGCACAATAAGGAGTATCAGCGTACACTCGCGCGCGTACAGGCATGGGCTCAGACGTGCACCGATATGGTCGGCCGGGCGTACGATCTTGATGCGCGGAGTCGCGCGTGACCGTCGATTCGGTAACGCTGTCGGCGCTTCCTCGGCGCGCGAACTGGATAGAGTTGCCGTTCGCCAGGCCGGCTTTTTTTTCGACGCGGACGGCCGGCGACATGGGTCGGTCGTTCGAGACTGAAAACGCCACCCGAGTCGCCGCGCTCGGCGATCTCGGGCTGACGGCGTCCGACGTCGCGTGGGTGAAGCAGGAACACACACGAGACGTGGTGTACGTATCCGAACGGAACTCCCGGCTCAAGTCGTGCAAATCGGTTCGGGTTCCGGCCGTTGCCGATGGTGTACTCTTGCCGGGAATGGCGAAATATCGCGCCGCCGGTGTAACGGTGGCCGACTGCCTCCCGATCTATCTGCATAATAATCGCGATGGAGTTACCGGCGTTCTGCACTCCGGATGGAAGGGAACGGGGATACTCGATCGCGCGCTCGAGATTCTTGGGGCCGATACGGAAGTGCTTTTTGGACCGTGCATCGCGGGCCTGTGTTACGCGGTTCCGGCCCAACGCGCGACGGCTTTCGCCTCCGAGTGGGGCGACGAATGCGTCGAGAACCGCGGCGGCCGGTGGTTTCTCGACATACGGCGCGCGAATCTGGGAATTGCCGACCGGCGTGGGGTCCGGTCGGTGCGCATCGTCTCCGACTGTACGCACTGCAACTCCGATCTTTGGTCGTATCGGCGGGACGGCAACGCAATTTTCGGACTCGCCGCGGCCGTCGTCCTAAAGGATGATCATCAGCGATAGAAGGGGCAGAACCTTGATGTTCTCTCGGACTTGAGCGCGGGCGAAACTAGTATTTCCTACATAAATGTCGACATCGGCGTCGTTAAACCTACATATGCGTCGCATTTTGCGATGTTATTTTGATCCGCTCGGTCGTTGTGGGAGATTTCACGATACCAGGTGTGAAATTTTTTTCGCAAACCGGTTGCGTAAGTATTTTCCCAATAATGATATATAGAGACCCTGTCAAGCATTCCGGGAAAATCCGTGAAGATGTACATCCTGTCGGTACATTGGTACGATAATTGCATCTATTTCTTTCCCGGACGTCGCAAAAGGCGTGGGAAAGGGTTACAGCGATGAACACCGATCGAAAGAAAAGACCACATCGGGACGGTCTGTACGACCCGACGTACGAACACGACGCCTGCGGCGTCGGTTTTGTCGCGCACATGAAAGGAACACCGTCACGTTCGATTATCGAGAATGCACGCGAAGTTCTGATCAACATGACTCACCGTGGGGCGGTCGGGTCGGATAAGAACTCCGGCGACGGCGCGGGAATCCTCACTACTCTGCCGCAAGACTTCCTCGAGAAGGTCGCGCGCGACGATCTCGGTGTAGAGCTTCCACCGCGTGGTCTGTACTCGGCCGGACTGGTGTTCCTTCCGAACGACGAAACCCGCCTCCCGGCGTGTCTGGATCTCTGCGACGCGATCGCAGCCGAAGAGGGCCAAAACGTGTTGGGATGGCGCGACGTACCACGGGACAACTCGATGATCGGGCCGACCGCTCGCGCATCCGAACCGGTAATGAAACAAGTGTTCATCGCGGCCGGGGCTGGGGTAGACCCCGATGAGTTCGAGCGCAAACTCTACGTGATCAGAAAACGATGGACAAACACGCTACGAAGTACCGATGAGTACGATCCGGATGACTTTTTTTACGTGTGTTCTCTCTCGACGCGAGTGATGGTGTACAAGGGCATGTTGATGCCCGAACAGCTTTTTGCGTACTTCCTTGACCTTGGGGATGAGGCCTACGTGAGCCACCTCGCGATGATCCACTCGCGCTTCTCGACGAACACGTTCCCGTCGTGGGACCGTGCCCAACCTTTGCGCTTCATGAGTCACAACGGAGAGATCAACACGCTTCGTGGAAATGTCAACAAAATGCGGGCGCGCGAGGGGCAGCTCACAAGCGCGCTTTTCGGCGATGACTTGCAGAAGGTTTTTCCGATCGTCGAACCCGACTGCTCCGATTCCGGCACATTTGATAATGTCTTCGAACTGTTGCTCATGGCCGGGCGCGAGTTGCCCGAGTCGGTGATGATGATGATCCCGGAGGCGTGGCAGCACCATAATGCCATGCCGGATTTCGGGAAAGCGATGTACGAGTACATGGGGGCCTTGATGGAGCCATGGGACGGTCCTGCTTCGATCGTATTCACGGACGGAAAAGTTATCGGTGCGGTTCTCGACCGCAACGGTCTACGCCCGAGTCGATACTACGTGACCGACGACGACGTCGTCGTGATGGCGAGCGAGACGGGCGTTCTCGACATGCCGGCGGGAAAGATTCGTTCCAAAGGTCGGTTGCAGCCCGGGCGCATGTTTCTCGTTGACTTCGTCGAAGGAAGAATAATCGACGACGTCGAGTTGAAAGACGGTATCGCGCAACGCCGGCCGTACGGCGCGTGGCTGAAGCGGGAAAAAATCCGTCTTGAGCAACTGCCCAAACCGACAACGGTGCCGGGCCTCGAACCGGATTCGATCCTCGCGCGACAACGTGCGTTCGGATACACGACCGAGCACCTTACGTTGATTCTCAAATTCATGGCCGAGAACGGCACCGAGCCGCTCGGTTCGATGGGCAACGATACTCCGCTCGCGTGTCTGTCCGAGAAACCCCGGTTGCTGTACGACTACTTCAAACAGTTGTTTGCACAAGTCACCAACCCGCCGATCGACTCGATCCGTGAAGACATAATCATGAGTCTTCAATCGTTTATCGGCCCGGAAAAAAATCTGCTCGACGTGACACCGGAACACTGCCGACGGCTGCAGCTCGACCGACCCGTCATCACGAATCGCGAGCTCGCGCAGATAATCGCCATGGATCACAAAGGTCTGCGGTCGCGCGTTATCGATATCACGTATCCGCGCACCGACGAAGCGGCTGCGCTTCCAGACTGTCTCGACCGGATTACGCGCGAGGTAGAGTCCGCGCTGGCCGAAGGGTACGGGATGGTCGTTCTGTCCGACCGCGCGACCGGGAACGATCGTATTCCCGTGAGCGCTCTCCTTGCTGTCGGGGCCGTGCATCACGATCTTACGCGCAAAGCCAAGAGAACTCAAATCGGGATTGTCGTCGAGTCCGGCGAGCCGCGCGAGGTGCACCATTTCTGCACGCTGTTCGGGTTCGGTGCCGACGCGGTGAACCCGTATCTCGCGTTCGAGGCGATGTGGAACTCCCGGGACGAGGGAATCGTGGCCGGGAATCCCGACGATCGGGCGATCGAGGAGAAGTACCTTGCCGCGATCGAGTACGGTATGCGAAAGGTTTTCGGGAAAATGGGAATATCGACGCTCGAGAGCTACAAGGCCGCGCAGATTTTTGAGGCCGTCGGGCTGGCGGAAGACGTGATCGATCGTGCTTTCGTCGGGACAGCGAGCAGAATCAAAGGGGTCGGGCTCGAACTGCTCGCCGAAGAAGCGCGACGACGTCACGCGCAAGGGTGGCCTGAACGCAATGAACCGTTCGGCGCGGCGTTTATCAACACAGGGGATTTCCAGTGGAGAGCCGGCGGCGAGAAACATATGTGGGACCCAAGCGCAATCGCGGAGTTTCAGCGTGCGGTAAGAAACAACGACCGGGTCGCATTCTCCCGATTTTCCGCTGAACAGAACTCGCGTAATACACAACAGGCGACGATCAGGGGGTTGCTGCGCTTCAAGAAGAGCAATCCGATCCCGCTGTCGGAGGTAGAGCCGGTCGAGGCGATCCTGAAACGATTCGCGACCGGAGCGATGAGTTACGGCTCGATATCGTCCGAAGCGCACGAGACGCTCGCGCTCGCGATGAACCGGATCGGCGGAAAGTCGAACACAGGTGAGGGCGGTGAAGACCCCGAGCGCTTCGAACGTCTCCCGAACGGAGACTCAAAACGGTCGGCGATAAAGCAAATCGCATCGGGCCGGTTCGGCGTGACGATCGAGTACCTCACGAACGCGGACGAGATACAAATCAAAATGGCGCAAGGCGCAAAACCCGGTGAGGGAGGAGAACTCCCCGGGCACAAAGTATTCGATCACATCGCGAAAACCCGATACTCGACTCCGGGAGTCGGTCTCATCTCCCCGCCACCGCACCACGACATCTACTCGATCGAAGACCTCGCGCAACTCATTTTTGACCTCAAGAACGCGAACCCGCGCGCGCGGATCAGCGTCAAGCTCGTGTCCGAGGTCGGCGTCGGTACGGTCGCCGCCGGTGTCGCGAAAGCGCACGCCGATCACATCCTGGTTTCCGGGCACGATGGCGGTACCGGCGCGTCGCCGCTAACCGGGATCAAGCACGCGGGTTTGCCGTGGGAGCTCGGGCTCGCCGAGACGCACCGGACGCTCGTGATGAACGACCTGCGCAGCCGTGTCACGGTGCAGACCGACGGACAGATCAAAACCGGCCGAGACGTCGTGATCGCCGCGCTGTTCGGTGCCGAGGAGTGCGGCTTTGCAACCTCGGCTCTCATCGCGGTCGGGTGTATCATGATGCGCAAATGCGAAAAAAATACGTGCCCGGTCGGAATCGCGACGCAGGACGCGCTCCTCCGGAAGAAGTTCACGGGGAAACCCGAACACGTGCAAAATTTCCTCAGGTTTGTCGCCGAGGAAACGCGGGAGATCATGGCGGAACTCGGATTCCGTCGTTATGACGAAATGGTTGGGCGTGTCGATGTGCTCGAACCGGACGACACGGTGTTGAACTGGAAGTCAAGAAACGTCGACCTGTCGGCACTATTGTCACCGATTGAGACATGGCCCGAGCACTCCGGGGTGACGTGCTGCGTCGCTCAGGACCACGGTATCGCAGACGTGCTCGATCGGAAACTGATCACGCAAGCAGAAAAAATACTGCTTTCGCCCGGCCCGCGGCGTTTAGAGACGATTGTTCGGAACACCGATCGAGCGGTCGGAACGATGTTAAGTCATCACATCACGCGGCGTTGGGGGCGCGACGGAGTGCCCGACGAGACGCTTCACGTCAAGTTGACCGGGTCTGCCGGGCAGAGCTTCGGTGCGTGGCTCGCTCCGGGTATCACTCTCGAACTCGAGGGCGATGCGAACGACTACGTCGGTAAAGGACTATCGGGCGGCACGATTGTCGTATACCCACCGAAGCAGTCGATGTTCGTCGCCGAGGAAAACATAGTGATCGGGAACGTCGCTCTGTACGGGGCGATACGCGGGCATGGGTTCTTTCGCGGCGTCGCTGCCGAGCGTTTCGCCGTCCGGAACTCCGGCGCGAACGTCGTCGTCGAAGGTGTCGGCGATCACGGGTGTGAATACATGACGGGAGGTCGGGCGGTGATCCTCGGAGAGACCGGACGGAACTTCGCCGCGGGTATGAGTGGCGGGGTCGCGTACGTCTGGGATCGCTCGGGAAAGCTCGCGTCGCGAGTCAATCCCGGCATGGTCGAGCTCGACGAGCTCGACGAGGAGGACGCAACGTGCGTACAGCACCTTGTACGGCGGCATCACGCGTACTCGGGATCGAGCGTCGCGGCGCACGTAGTCTCGTCGTGGAGTGATCGCGTTGCTGAGTTCGTGAAGGTGATTTCGCCGGCGTATCGGCGCGTACTCGAGTTGCAGAGAGTCAGTGCGGACGAAGCGTACTCGGCGGCTTCACAATCGGAGGTCATAAATGGGTAAACCAACCGGGTTCATGGAGTTCGCGCGGGAGACGGTCCGTGACCGTGACGCCGCCGAGAGAGTATCGGACTTCGATGAGTTTCACACCGAGCTCGACGAAGAGGAGCGCAGGAATCAGGGCGCGCGCTGCATGGATTGCGGCGTGCCGTTCTGTCAATCGGATTTTGGGTGTCCTGTCGACAACCTCATTCCCGAGTGGAACGATTTGGTGTACCAGGGCCGATGGGACGACGCGTTTCACCGGCTCATGAAAACGAATAACTTTCCCGAGTATACCGGCAGAGTGTGCCCGGCCCCGTGCGAGTCCGCGTGTGTGCTCGGCATCAACGAGCCCGCCGTTACGATCAAGGATAACGAGTGCGCGATCATCGATCGTGCGTACGATTCGGGCTTGATGAAGCCGCGTCCGCCGGCGACGCGAACCGGAAAACGCGTCGCTGTCGTCGGAAGTGGGCCTGCGGGGCTTGCCGCAGCCGATCAGTTGAACAAAGCCGGACACCTCGTGACGGTGTTCGAGCGCGATGATCGGATCGGCGGTTTGTTGATGTACGGTATCCCGAACATGAAACTCGACAAGGGCCTCGTCGAAAAACGAAACGGAATCATGGCGCTCGAAGGGGTCGAGTTCCGCACCAATGTGGAAGTCGGAACCGATATAGAGCCGTCCGAGCTTCACGCGCAGTACGACGCGGTTTTGCTCGCGTGCGGCGCGACCGTTCCGCGCGACCTGCCGGTCCCGGGGCGAGACCTCAAGGGCATACATTTCGCGATGGAATTCTTGAAGGCAAACACAAAGAGTTTGCTCGACTCGGCGCTTGCCGATGGGACCTACATTTCGGCGAAAGGGAAGTCGGTGATCGTGATTGGCGGTGGTGATACAGGGAACGACTGCATCGGGACGTCGATGCGTCACGGGTGTAGGTCGCTCAGGAATTTTGAGTTGTTGTCGAAACCGTCGCCAAGTCGGACCGCGGAATACCCGTGGCCGACATATCCGCGGCTCCTGAAGATGGACTACGGACACGTCGAGGCTGCCGAAAAATTCGGCGGCGATCCGCGCGAGTACTCGATTCTCACCAAGGAGTTCATATCGGACGATAACGGTCATGTCCGCGCGGTGAGAACGGTCCGCGTAGAATGGAAGAAGGAACCGGGCGAACGTCCGACTATGGAAGAGATTTCCGGTACGGAGCAGCTGTGGGAGGCTGATCTTGTGTTACTTGCTCTCGGTTTTCTTGGCCCGGAGCAGGGAATCGCCGATACGCTCGAGGTCGAGCGAGACCCGCGGAGCAACTTCAAAGCGGAATACGGGCGTTACGCGACGAGCGTTGAGAAAGTCTTTTCCGCGGGCGACGCACGGCGCGGTCAGTCGCTTGTTGTCTGGGCGATCGATGAAGGGCGCGGCGCTGCGCGCGAAATTGACCGATTTCTCATGGGCTCAACGGTACTCCCGTAGAACGCGCGCGATCTGTTGACCATCGGGCCGATTTCATGGTAGAGATCTCTCTACGCAAAAAAAAGAACGTTGTTAGTTTTCATAAAGGATTTGCACTATGTACGCACTTGTCGAAATCAAAGGTAAACAATTCCGCGCCGAAGAAGGTGCGGTTCTAAAAATTGACAAAATCGTCGCGGGAGAAGGTGAAGTCGTCGAGTATGACTCGGTTTTGTTACTCCGGTCCGATGACGCGGTGACCCTCGGTACGCCGTATGTTTCCGGCGCACGCGTGAAAGCAGTCGTCGAGGGGCACGGTCGGGGCGAGAAGATCACGGTTTACAAGTACAAACGCCGGAAGAACTACGCTCGCAAGCAAGGTCATCGGCAATCGTACTCTCTGATCCGGGTCAAGGAAATAGCGGCCACATGACCTTCACGCGTTTCAGGGTCGGCGGTTAGCTCGATCATGATACGCGTCGAACTGATTGTCGATTCGTTCGGTTGCGTGACATCGGTCACATCGGTCGGCCATGCGGAGCCCGTGTCGGGTGTGAGTCTTGTGTGCGCTGCCGCGACGGTACTTGTACGGACGTCTGCGAGATGCATCGCCTCGGTCCGTGGCGCGACGATCACCGGAACGGCACGCGATCCGGGCAGGATCCAGTATCGTGTTTCCGTCCACGACCCGACCGCGCGCGAACGGATCGCCGGCATGACGGATTTTTTGCGTCGAGGTTTGTCGGATATTCGGGACGATGCACCGAATGAGCTTGAGTTGAGAGAGATTACAGAAGGGGACGGGTATGGCACATAAAAAAGGCGGCGGAAGTTCAAAAAACGGGCGTGATTCACAGTCACAACGTCTCGGCGTAAAACGGTTCGGCGGGCAACTCGTGAAAGCCGGAGAGATACTCGTGCGTCAACGCGGTACGAAATTTCACCCCGGTGTGAACGTCGGTCTTGGCAAAGATGATACACTGTTCGCAACCGAACACGGCCATGTCTTGTTCGGCGTAAAACGTGGAAAAAAGATCGTCTCGATCGAACCTGTCGCGACGCAGCAGGCAGAGTCGTAAGCGGAAAACAGGTGGAGAATTTCGTCGACGAGGCGACTCTTGAAGTTTCGTCCGGCGATGGTGGTGCGGGGTCGGTCCATTTTCGGCGTGAGAAGTACGTTCCTCGCGGCGGTCCCGACGGCGGTGACGGGGGGCGAGGCGGCGCGGTGGTATTTCGCGTTCGTGGCAACCTGAATACTCTGACTCATCTGGTCATGGGCGGAAACGTTCATGCGGAAAATGGTCGGCCCGGTACGGGCCGTATGCGTCACGGCCGCGACGGCGCCGATGCGGTGATAGAGTTACCCCCCGGGTCCATTTTGTACGACGCCGAGACCGGTGAGCTTGTCCACGACTTTGCAAAGGACGGGTTGGGACTCACGTTTTTGGGTGGGGGCCGCGGCGGAAAGGGAAACACCCACTTCAAGTCTTCTCGCATGCAGACTCCCCGGTTTTCGCAACCCGGTGAGCCGGGTGAGACGCGCCGGGTTCGTGTCGAACTGAGGCTTATCGCGGACGTCGGCCTCGTCGGCCTGCCGAACGCGGGAAAGTCGAGCCTGTTACGCGTCTTGACATCGGCTCGTCCTCGAGTCGGCGCGTACCCGTTTACGACCAAGTCGCCGAACCTTGGTGTATTGCGGATTTTCGACCGCGAGATCGTGATTGCCGATATCCCGGGTATAATCGAAGGTGCGTCGCACGGAGCTGGGCTCGGAATCCGCTTTCTCAAACATATTGCGCGCACCCGCTGCCTCGCGTGTCTGCTCGATGCGTCCGAGGACGAATGGGAGCACGCTTTTTCTGTCGTTCGGAACGAGCTCGCCGAGTTTTCGTACGAGCTATCACGCAAGCCGTACGTGATCGTCGCGACGAAGATCGAAATGCCGGGTGCGACCGAGCGTGTCGATGAGATGAAACGACGCTTCACGGACATACCGGTCTGCGCCGTATCGGCGTTCACGACCGAAGGGCTGGACGCTCTTGGTCGCGAGCTTGCAAAGCTCGTTCCCGTGCGTCTAGAAGAACCGTCCGAGGCCGACGATTACTGGGCCACAGACTTAACGGATGACTCCGACGACGCTGAATCTAGCGATAGCACGGACGGTCTCGAGTGAAAACCGCGATTTTTGGTGGTTCTTTCGATCCGGTACACGTCGGTCATCTTATCGCGGCCGCCGAGGTTCTGTTCCGTACCGAGTACGAACGCGTGCTTTTTGTCCCTGCTTTGAACTCCCCGTTTCGCGGCCGTCGCCCGTTTGCGTCGGGAACCGATCGGGTTCGCATGCTTGAACTCGCCATGTGCGGGAGTCCGGGTTTTGCGGTGTCGCGGCACGAACTTCAATCGGAACGCGTATCGTACACGGTTGACACGGTCCGATCGTTGATCGCCTCAGGCGAAGTCCAGGAGAGACCCGGACTCGTCATAGGCGATGATCTCGTCGAGGGTTTTGACCGTTGGAAAGAGGCATCTTTGTTGCGCGAACTCGTTGAGGTTGTCGTGGTGTCGCGGGACGCGGCCGAAAGCCCGGGGTTTCGCGTGCTTGAAAACACGCCGATTCCCGTTTCGTCGTCTGAGATCCGGCGGAGGTTTTCGATAGGCGCGCCGGTCCGCTTCCTCGTGCCGGACGCCGTGCTGCAGTACATCGAAGACAATCGTTTGTACCGCCCGGTAACGGGTGACGGGGACGTGGGTTGATGAACCGACCGCCGATTTGTACGATACGCGTATGAAGAGTTCGATGACCGTCTCCGGCGCGTCGGTGATTGCCGCGCTGATCATAGTGACCTTGGGCGTGACGGCGGGAATTCTGTACGTGAACCTGCGGTCGGACGAAATCACGACGCGGGTAGAACAGCGCGACGAGATCAGGATCTTGATCGCGGTCGACGACGGCGACGAGCTTGAGTTGGCGCATGTATTGTTTATCGCTACCGCGACCGATCAGGTGGCTTTGTTCGACATTCCCGGAAACATGGGACTGATCATCGAGTCTCTGAATCGGATCGACCGAATCGACACTGTGTACCGTGCGGACGACCTAACCGAGTACCGACAACTCGTGCAGAATGTACTCGGTGTGGAAATCCCATACTACTTAGCGCTGTCGCGCGAAGACGTCGCGAACTTAACCGATTTGATCGAGGGAGTCGAGCTACACATCGCCGAGATATTCGAACAAGCGGGTGGTTCGCCCGCCATTTTGTTGCCGGCGGGAAACGTGGTTCTTGACGGCCCGAAACTGAAACTTTACCTCGCGTACGAGGAGCCGAACGAGCGTGATGTCGACCGTATAGTTCGGAGGCAACGGATCATGCAAGGCTTCATCGCGAGGGTCGGAGAGCGCTCCGGGTACCTGTCGCGGCCCGAAGTCAAAGGTTACTTCACTCGGTACGTTCGTAGTAATCTCGACGAGCCTTCTCTGTTGGCACTCGTGAATCTATTTTCGCGACTCGATACGTCGAGGATGGTGAATCGACGCGTTCAAGGGGCAACGCGCATTCTCGAGAGCGCGGGGGTAGAGAAAGAACTCCTATTCCCGCACTTCGAAGGGCAGTGGCTCCGAGAAACCGTTCGGCAGGTTCAGGAAACGCTCGCGCACTCGGATCTCGCGGGGGTCGGCGGGCAACCGATCAGGGTCGAGATATTAAACGGAACGACGACGGTCGGGCTGGCACGCCGGACCGAGGCGTTGTTCGAAGAACGTGGCTTCGACGTCGTGAACATCGGGAACGCGCCGAGCAATTCGGTCGAACAGACGGTCGTGGTTGATAGACGGGGAAACGGCGCGCTCGCCGAGAGGGCGGCCGGCGTCATTCGTGCATCCCGGATCGAGTTTGATCCGGCGGATCCCGACGATATAGTCGTCGATGTGAGGATAATTCTTGGAAAGGACTTCGATGGCACGTTCGTGCGACAATGATGCCGCCGCGATTGGCGTAGCGCGCGTTCTTGATGACCACAAAGGCGAAGATACCCTTTGCCTTTTTGTCGGCGATATTTCGAGCATAACCGATTATCTCGTGATAGCGACGGCGCGAAGCGTCGCGCACATGCGAGGGCTCGTCAATCGGATTGGTGAGCATCTTGAATCCGCCGACCGGTTTGACACTCGTCCGCGAAAAAAGCCCGACGAATCGGGATGGACCTTGATCGACTGCGGAAACGTCGTGATTCACATAATGACCAAAGAAAAGCGCGAGTTCTACGAACTGGAGCGATTGTGGTTCGAAGCCGACATCGTCTACTCGTCGAAATCGTCATCGTCTAATCCGCCCGGATCAGAGTCTTCCTCGAATCCGTCCGACGGCTCATCGTACTCGACAAGGTCGTCGTCGTAGTCGACGCCGTCGTAACCGTCGTAACCGCGGTACTCACCGTCATCGAGATCATCGAACCCTTCGGTTCCGTAAGGTTCGATGTCCTTGTCTTCATCTGAATCGTCCACGGCACTCTCCGTTCAGGAACAGTAGTCTCATGGTGAATCCCGTGTCAACTCACGTTGGACGGGCGTCCGATAAAGTATTTGACAGTTACGGAGATTTCCGTATAATATTTCAGTAACAGCGTTCACGGGGAACTCTCCGGAGTGTTTCAAGCTATGACAGCGTGCCGGGACCGGCGGGATCGTCGATCCTTGTCAAGGAGAGGCGCATGCAGATCACTGATATCCGGATAAGAAGGGTAGCGTCGGAAGGAAAGCTGAAAGCATACGTGACCGTGACGTTTGACGACTGCTTCGTCGTTCATAACGTAAAAGTCATCGAGGGAAAAAACGGCGTCTTCATTGCGATGCCGAGCAGAAAGACAAAAACCGGCGAGTATAAGGATGTGGCGCATCCGATCAAGTCGGAGTTCCGAAACGAGCTTCAACAATCGATCCTTGATGCGTACGCCGATTTAGGTCCTGAAGACTCTGCGTACTCGCCCGGCGTGGTCGCGCACGACCCTATCGATCGCGATGCCGGGGTGTCGGAAACGGAGTAGTCGGCTGAAACTATTCACGAGCCCGGATCGGCCGGTCAACTGACCGACCGGCAACAGCAGACCGGCAACAGCAGACCGGCAACAGCAGACACGCTCACACCGGCAACCCGCGCGATGCCGCCGGGTTGCGGCATCGGATGATCCGTCCAGCACGAAAGTCGCGGAAAAGAAGGACGCCATGTTCCCATGCGTCGGGTTTTTTGATATTGTAGGCGAACACTCGATTTGATGGGACGTGGCCAAGTGGTTAAGGCACCGGGTTTTGATCCCGGCATCCGGAGGTTCGAATCCTCCCGTCCCAGTCATGTTTCAATTTCGGTGAAGGAGAATTTGATGGAACAGAAAACGCTGACCGTGAAGCGGCGGGTTGCCGGTGGTAAGGGCCCTGCTCGACGGTTGCGGCAAGCGGGCAACATCCCCGCGGTGATCTATGGGCATCGCGAACCGGTCGTGATATCGATCGATGAACGCGAATTCCACCGCGAGTTTAAAACCGTTTCGGAAAGCACGATCATCACGATTCATGTAGACGACGACGATTACGACGTCTTGATCAAGGATTACACCGAGAATCTCGTTACCGGCAAGATCACGCATATCGATTTTTACGAGATCGAGCGAGGGAAAGTTCTTCGTACCCACGTCGGGGTGCACATCACCGGAGTGTCGCCGGGTGTTCGAGTGGGTGGCATCCTCGAGCAACCGTTGCATGACATTGAAGTTGAGTGTCTTCCGAAAGATATTCCGCAGGGAATCGATGTCGACATCTCGGCGCTCGAAATCGGTCACTCGATTCATGTAGGCGATCTCGAAGTACCGACCGACGTGAAGTACCTCACGAATCCCGATCAGGTTATTGTGCTGGTTGCACATCAGCGCGCCGAGGTCGAAGAGGAAGAGGAAGGCGACGAAGAGGAAGCTGCACTCGAAGAGGGCGGTACCGAGGCCGACGAAGAACCCGAAGAATCCAAGGAGTAGGCGACTATCCCGGACCTCGTTGTTTTCGGCCTCGGGAATCCGGGGTCTCGATTTGCCGGCACACTGCACAACGTCGGCTTTGACGTCGTCGAGGCGGTTTCACGGCTTAGATCGACGCGGCTTCGGAAGCCGTTCTTCGAGCGGTATAGGGTCTGCGTCGATCACGGCGCGGGCGGCCGCCTCGTTTTGATCGAGCCGCTTACGTTCATGAATCGCTCGGGGGACGTGATCGACCGGGTGAAGAAACGTTTTGGATTGACGCCCAAGGGTCTCTTGGTTGTGTGTGACAACCTCGATCTCGGTGTTGGACGCGTCCGGTTGAAGCGTGGTGGTGGGACCGCCGGTCATAACGGTCTCAAATCGATTATCGCGGCGCTGGGAGACAGTTCTTTTCTCCGATTGTACGTCGGGATCGGCCGGCCGGAGACCGGCAGTGTCGTCGATCACGTTTTAGGTCTTCCGAGAGCCGACGAAGCGGACGAGATTCGCCACGCTGTCGAGCGCGCGGCGGACGCGGTGAATCGGCTAACGGGGACGCCGGCGGATGAGGTGATGAATGAGCTCAACCGAGGAGCGGGTTGAGTCCGCGGTAAGCACGTTTTTTCGCTCCTTGGAAGATCCGTTCGGTGCGCCGATCGTCGTAGCGCTTTCGGGCGGCTGCGATTCGAGTGCACTGGCAATCGCTCTCACGACGGTACACCGCGCCCGGTCGCAAATCCTGTGCGCACATTTTGATCATGGTCTCCGGTCTGAAGACGAACGCGAACGCGAGCGCACGGTCGTTTTGGAGCTTGGGCGTCGGCTAAACGTACCCCTTGTTACCGCCGGTGCAGCCCGCGGGGAAATCGTGAGTTCGGCTAAGGGTCGCGGATCGGGGATCGAGGATGCTGCGCGAGCCGCCCGGTACCGATTCCTCAGCGGAACGGCGCGCGAATACGGTGCTCGGTTCATTGCAACCGGACATCACCACGACGACTTGATCGAAGGTATCGTTATGCAGTTTCTTCTCGGCGGTGGACCGAGCGCGGTTGCCGGTATGCCGAGCGTACGGACGATTCAACCGGGTCTCGACGTAATCCGACCGTTCCTTGGCGTTCGACGGTCGGACCTGAGCCGGTACTGCGCGGAGCACGGAGTCACGGTGATTAACGATTCGAGTAACTCGGACACCCGGATCGCGCGTAACGCGGTCAGGGCGCGGGTGATTCCGGAGATGCGGGCTTTTTTCCCGGGGTTCGAGGCGGCGATTCAACAGTCCGCTTCACGGCTCGGAGAGCTTCAGGATTTCATTGAGACCGAGGCACGTGAAAGGATTACGTGGGAAAAAACGTCGCGCGGCGTTCGGACCGAACGAATCGGTTTTTTCGGGACGCCGCGCCCGATTCGCGAGGCCGCGATGTACCTCGTCGCGCGCGATGTCGCGCGTGGCCCGAAGCGGCGCATCTCGCGACGGTTTTTGCGCACTATTCCCGAACACGACCCGGGCGGCGACCGCGTCGTAACGCGATCGGCAGGGGTAGTGGTGCGAACGGCTGGGTCGTGGCTTTTTTGGGAACGTGATATTGCTTCTACACAAGAAAATGGGTATCTTTTTTCGGTGGCGTCCGGTGTGTCGTTTTCCGTTTTGACCGAAATTGGTTCCGTGTGGGGAAAGGCCGGAGATAACCGGGAAGGCGTCGCGTACAGGATTCAGGTTGTGCCGTCGACGCAATCGATTATCATCCGGTCGCGTCGCCCGGGTGACACCGTTCGGACCTGCGGCGGGAGCAAACCGATGAAGAAGGTTCTCGCCGAGCTCGGAATTCCCGAATTTGCCCGGGACATCGTCCCGATCTTAGAGGATTCAAGCGGTATTTTCGCCGTGCTTGGTGCTCCGTTCGGCTTCAGGGATGTTTTCAGTCGGGAGTTCTCGCTGAGAGGCTCACGGCAGGACGGGTGCGAGATTTTTTTGAGCGTGAATGGAGTGCTTGGTGAACGGTAACAACGACAACGGCAGTAGCCCGGGGAACAACAACGGGTCAAATCGGGGAAACGGCGATAAGGGTGGCGGTCCGGGGATGGACTTCAACTTCAAAAACAACCGATTTGCGTTGATTTTTCTTGTCGCCATTCTCTCGATGTTTCTCATCCTTCTGTTCTCAAACACGACGCAACCCGGGGTAGAGATTCCGTACTCACAGTTTCTCGGGTATCTGAGTTCGGGTGAAATCGAGTCTGTCCGGATTATCGATCAGTACGAAATCCAAGGCACGTTGCGCGGACGACAGGGAGAGTCCGCGTCGTTTCGCACGAATATTCCGTACCTCGACATGCAACTCACCGACCGGCTTCTTGAACACGGTGTCCGGTTTTCGGGCGCCCCGCGGCCGGTGTCGCCGTTCAGGGTGATTTTAGAGATGTTTCCGTGGTTCATTGGTTTTTTCTTTATCTGGTTTATGTTCCGGCAGATTCAAGGAAGCGGGAACCGCGCGTTCAGTTTCGGCAAGAGCAAAGCCAAACGGTACATCGACGACTCAGAGATGTTTCCGTGGTTCATTGGTTTTTTCTTTATTTGGTTTATGTTCCGGCAGATCCAAGGAAGCGGTAATCGCGCGTTTAGTTTCGGCAAGAGCAAGGCCAAACGGTACATCGACGACTCGCGTAAGCTGACGTTTGCCGACGTCGCGGGGCAGCACGAGGCGAAGTACGAGCTTCAGGAAGTGGTCGAGTTCCTCAAGAGTCCGGACAAATTCACAAAAATGGGAGCGAAGATTCCGAAAGGCGTCTTACTCGTCGGGATGCCGGGAACCGGAAAGACCTTGCTCGCAAAGGCGTGCGCGGGCGAAGCGGGCGTCGCGTTCTTTCATATGTCCGGATCGGATTTTGTTGAGATGTTCGTCGGCGTCGGCGCCAGTCGCGTCCGCGATCTTTTCGAACAAGGCCGGAAGAGCGCTCCCTGTATCCTTTTCATCGACGAACTCGACGCGGTCGGGCGAACGCGTGGTGCCGGGTACGGAGGGGGACACGACGAGCGCGAACAAACGCTCAACCAGATGCTCGTCGAAATGGACGGATTCGATACCAAGGACGGGGTGATTATCCTTGCTGCGACGAATAGGCCGGATGTTCTCGACCCGGCGCTTCTGCGGCCGGGTCGTTTTGATCGTCAGGTTGTCGTCGACATGCCGGACCTCGCGGAACGTGACGCGATTCTAAGGATTCACGCAGCGAAAATTCCTCTCGGAGCTTCGGTCGACATGAACCGCATCGCACGGGCAACACCCGGTTCGTCGGGAGCAGATCTCGCGAACCTTGTGAACGAGGCTGCTTTGTACGCCGCGCGGGTCGGGCGCGAGAAGGTCGAGATGGAGGACTTCGAGGAAGCGCGAGACAAGATGTTGATGGGCATCGCCCGGAAATCACGAATTGTCTCGACGGAAGAGAAGGAAAAAACCGCACGTCACGAAGCCGGGCACGCGTTGCTGCATTATCATCTAGAGAATGCGGATCCGCTGCACAAAGTGACCGTGGTGCCGCGCGGACGCGCGCTCGGGGTCGCTTTTTCGCTGCCGGAAACCGATGTGTATAGCCGCGGCAAGGCGTACTTGATGGATCGGATAAAAATCGCGTACGGCGGCTACATCGCCGAGAAAATCTTTTTCAACGAAACGACGACAGGGGTTCAAAACGACTTGAGACAGGCGTCCGAGATGGCTCGGCGAATGGTGATCGAGTGGGGCATGAGCCAGATGGGACCGGTGGCGTTTGGGCAGGAAGAGGAGCCGATATTCATCGGCAAAGAGATTGCCCGCCACAAAGACTACTCCGAACAGACCGCGGAGCAGATCGACGCAGCCGTGAACGAGATCCTCAACGCGTGTTATGAAGACGCCGAGAGAGTTCTGACGTTGCACAAGGATGAGCTTCTGAAACTGTCGGACGCATTAGTCGAGAAAGAGACCCTGACCGACGCGGAAGTTCGCGTATTACTGGGGTTTCCTGGTCGGGAGACGCATGAAAACCAAGCGAGTGAACCGAGTACGTAATTTCTGCCCGCGCGTCCTCATTCCGATTCTCCTGTTTTTGAGTTCTTTTTCGGTTGGTGCGCAGTCGGTCGGTCCTGAGTACTCCGGCTCTGTGACCGATCGGGATCCAGCCGTTGCTCGCGTGTACATTGACCAGGTTCTTCGCGCGCGTGAAGAAAGTACGCCGCTTCTCAGCGAGCAAACCGAGGAGCTTCTCGGACGAGCGCTCGAGTTTGACCCGGCGTCCTCCGACGCGTATTTCCTGCTTGCCGATACACGGATTGACCAACAGCGGTACACGCGTGCGAACATTCGCAACCTCTTGGCCGCGCTCGAACACGACACATGGCGCGCGATGGCGAAGTTTGAAGGAATAATCGCGCTTGCTGGTCTGTATAACCGGATCGGAGCGTATCGCGATGCGATCAACGTTTTGGAACTTGTCGATGAGCAGGACCGAATGTCTGCGGAGTACTTGTTCCAGACGGCAACGGCGTTGTACGGAGCAAACGATCAGATCGATGGCGACGTGGTTGCCGCGCGTGGGCGCCGTTTGTTTCCTTCTGATCCGCGTTTTTTCGTTGCGTACGAGTTTTCCGATCCGATTCAGACTCTCGCTACCGAACAGTGGCTGGATCTGTACGAATCACGGTCGTCCGACTTTCTCGACGTAGTGTATACGTACGCGTCTTTGACCGAAGGCGACATACGACGCCGAGCGTTAAACCGGTACCGACGTCTCGGCGGAGACTCCCCGCAGAGCCGGATCCTTGGGCTGCCGTTTGCCGAGTCGCTTTCCGAGGCGTGGGAGTCGATCCTCGAGTCCGGCGGTGGCGAGTTGCTCGATGTCATCGTGGAGTTCTACCGATTTTCGCGTGTTAGGTCCGACGCCGCCGCTCTTTCGGCGGTCACGGAGTTTGCGCGCACGCTTGATGGTGAGGTTTTTGTCGGATCGAGACGCGACGGGTTCTACACGATCAGATATTCGTTCTCAAACGGCCGTGTGACTCAGATCGGATTTGACGAGAACACGGACGGCGTGGAGGATCTCACCGTATCGTTTGAGGAAGGACGGATCGTGTCGGCCGTGATCCGCGTCGGCGATCACAAGACGATCGACGTCTATACGACTGTTCTCGAGTACGCGGAGTATCCGTTTGTTTCGACCGTTCGGTTTGAGAGCGACGGACGATATCGCGCATACACCGCGTTCGACGGACGTGTTCGGGTTCCTGTCTTTCCCGAGGGGTCCGAAGTCGTTTACTTTACCGAGACGGCGGTGCGAGATCGTGTAGACGCCTTTCGTTTGTTTCCGATCGAACGGGTGCGGACTATCGTCGATGAAGAGTCGCTCGACGGACGCGCGAGGATCAGAGAAGAGTCGGACGGTTCGGCTACGCGATTTGTGCATATGGACAACGGAATTCCGTACCGATCGGTCGAGGACAGTAACGGCGACGGCGTGATTGACCGCGTCGTCTTCTACCGTGACGGAGCGCCGTACGGCGCACGACGCGACCTGCTCGGTGACGGTGTTTTCGACGCCGCCGAGAGGATCGTCGACAACGAGGTCACCGCGATCGCTGTCGATACGCACGGCGACTCCGTCCTGCGTTTTGTGATGACCTTCGGAGACGAGATGCACCGAGTGTGGGATTTTGACGGTGACGGCCGTGTCGATGCTGAGCAGCGAATTCTTCCGGACGGTTCGATACGTGCCGGGTACGCGACGGAACTCGGTGGCGCAGGCGTCTCGGTCAGTGATGTGCGAGCGTTTTTTGAGGGGGCCGAGTGACCGAGCGTATTTATTCTCGATTGTGTTTTTTGTGCGCAACGACGTTCGCATTCCTGGTTCTGGTCGGTGCATGCGCTACGATCGATGTACCCGTTGTTGATCCGGTCGACATGGCGGAACGGACGCAGAACCGAATCGAACGCGAAATCGCGGACGGTTCAATGGCTCGCGCGATACAACAGATAGGCGTTGCGCGAAACGCCGGGACGATCGATGACGAGATTCTCGACCGGCTGTATGACTCGGCGTTGGCCGGCATAGCGGACACCGCGCGTAGGGCCGTCGAGAACGGCGATTATCGCACGGCTTTGATCGATCTTGAGAACTTGGCTATCCTGAACGGTGACAAAAAAGACGTCGGGATATCACGCGACGACTTGCTCGTGAGACTCGCGATGAAGTATCGCGACGAGGGAAACATCGTGGCTGCGCTGCATTACTACCTTGAGCTCGATGAGCCGGCTCGGCGTGATCCAGAGGAACTCGCGTCCTTTATCCGGTATGCGGCGAAGAACAAGAACCGGCTTGCGACGCGACGGCTGCTCGAAACGGCCGATGAGTTCGGAGTCGATGTCGATCAGGAACACCGAAAAACCTCGGAGGCGATGCCGGATCTCGCGGAAATGGTCGCGGGAACTGTGACGATCTGGGTGAATCGCGGTATCCGCATTCAACGTGGTGTCGGTTACCCTGATCGCGTCATTGGAAGTGGTTTTTTTATTGATCCGCGCGGATATATCATAACGAACTACCACATTATCGAGAGTGAGGTCGATCCGACGTATCGCGGGTACTCACGGCTGTACATACGCCTTCCGGATTCGCCGGATGAGCGCGTTCCGGCGCGTGTCGTCGGATACGATCGCGTGTTCGACGTCGCTCTGCTGAAGGTTGAGGTTGATCCCGAGTACGTTTTTTCATTCAGCAGTATTCGGACGCTTCGACCGGGAACGCCGATTTACGCCATCGGTTCGCCGGGAGGATTGTACAGTACGATCACCTCCGGAATCGTATCGGCGACGGGTCGGCGTTTCTTTCAGATGGGCGACGCCTTGCAGATGGACGTGCCGATCAACCCCGGTAACTCGGGCGGGCCCGTCGTTACGAGCGACGGGGATCTGGTCGGTGTGATTTTCGCGGGTATCCAGCAGTTCCAGGGAGTGAACTTCGCGATCCCGTCGTGGTGGATACGTACTTTTGTGCCCCGTCTTTACGACGGCGGTGCGATCAAACACGGTTGGGTCGGAGCGGCGTTACACGAGTTCGCGGACACGCTGACCGTGACCTACGTCGCGCCGGGGTCGCCTGCCGCCGAGGTCGGACTGGAATCAGGCGACGTGATTTCACGGGTCGGTGGGCTCAGCGCAAAAAAGATCGCGGACGTACAGGCGTTACTGCTGAAACACGAACCGGGTCACTTGATCGAGCTCGAGTGGCGTCGAGACGACACGATGCGCAGTAACCTTGTGCTGCTCTCCGAACGGCCGTATAGTCCGATTGAAGACGTGGTGCCGAACGAGTCTCGGGAAAACCTTATTCCCGCTCTTTTCGGCATGGAGATCTCATCGACCGGCACGCGTTTCTTGCGTCGAACCTATGTCGTAGACCATGTTTACCCGGGCTCAATCGCCGACGAGACCGGGCTCTCGGTACAGGACCCGTTCTCGATCCAGAATTGGGAGATAGACCTCGACCGGAGAACCGCCGTCATGCAGATCGTCGTGCGGCAACGGAAGGCGGGTTTCCTCGAAAGCGGCGTCCAGCTGGGCACGTTTATCGAAATCGACACTTTTTTCTGAGACGCGGTTTTCTCGAATCTCGTTTTCTGATGCGTACCGTTTGTTGCGCGCTCGTTGCAGAAGGCCGTCAATGGTTTGCATTCTTGCGTGTGCGCCGATATACTGTGGCAAGCTTGAACAAAGGTGACATACATGGCGGATTCGGTTAGAGTTGTCGCGCTGTCGGGTGACCTCACTGTCGAGACGTGTCGGGATACACTCGGCATGATTCGCGAGGCGTTGATCGAGAGCCCGACAGTGGTCATAGACGTGAACAAGATACGCACGGTCGATTTGTCGTTTGTTCATGTCTTGTACGCGGCGAAAAAATGGGCCTGCCGTAACGGAAAGAGACTCGAGTTAGCCGGCGAGGTTGCCGATGGAGTGGCCGGGACGCTCTGTGCGGGCGGCTTCATCTCCGAACGTGTGAACGACGGAAAGCAACTCGAAGATCAACTCCTTGATTTTTCGTGTGGGGAGTCGAACTAAAGTCTTATGATCGATCAATTCAAAGAAAGTTTCCGCGACGAAGCGTATGAGTTGTTGAACTCACTCGAGAGTTCACTGCTCGAGCTCGAGACCGACCCAAAAAATGAAGGTGAGCTATCGGCGGTATTCCGTTCGATGCATACTATCAAAGGTTCCGCGTCGATGTTCGGGTTTCAGCACATTTCGCGTTTCACGCATGAAGTGGAGACGGTTCTCGATTCGGTGCGCAATGGTACGGTACCGGTCACGAAACAGCTCATCACGCTGACCCTCGCCGCACGCGACCATATCCGGTTTCTGCTCGACAACGATGAACCCGAGTCCGCGGGACCCGAGTCTGACTCGTTGATCGCGCAGTTTCACGAACTCGCCGCACCGAGTGGTTCAGGAACGATTGCCGGGCAGGAGACGACACCCGGTGAGCAATCGCCGGATTTCGGGGGCGACTCCGGAGGTGTGGTAAAGGACGCAGGCGCCGCCTCGGACCGGGAATCCCATCGCGGTATCGAGACGACGTACCGCGTGCGGTTCTCGCCGCCACGGGACATCTACCGTAACGGAACCAATCCGCTGATGCTTCTGAAGGAGATGTCGGAACTCGGCGAATTCACAAGCGTCGCACACGTCGAGAATATCCCGGATATGGACGACCTCGACCCCGAGCTCTGCTACCTCTCGTGGGATATTATCGTAACGACCGACAAAGGAATTAACGAGATTCGTGATGTGTTCATGTTCGTCGACGACGTCGCGGAAATTCGCATCGACGTTGTTGCGGATATCGACGCGCTGCTCGACGGGGTCACGAAGAAGATCGGAGAGATTCTGCTCGAACGTGGAGTTGTCACGGCCGACGCGTTACGCCGCGCGGCAGACCGGCAGCAACGGCTCGGGCGTATCCTCGTTGAAGACGGGCTCGACCCACATGAACTCGACTCCGCGCTCAAGGAACAACGACACGTACAACGAGTTCGGGATCGCGTCCAGAACGAGGTCGCGGCGACGAACGTCCGCGTGAGCGCAGCAAAACTCGATGAACTGGTCGACCTGGTCGGCGAAATCGTGACGTTACAGGCGCGATTGTCACAACTCGTCGAGCACGACACAAACGCGGATCTGAAAACCGTCGCTGAAGGCTTTGAAAGAGCAACCGATGATTTGCGCGGTTCGACGATGAGCATGCGAATGGTGCCGATCGGAACGACGTTCTCAAAGTTCAAGCGACTCGTTCGAGATTTGTCCGAAGAGCTCGGGAAAAAAGTAGAGATCGTCACCGAGGGAGGGGAAACCGAGCTCGATAAGACGGTTATCGATCGGTTGAACGATCCACTGGTGCATATCATCCGGAACTCCGTCGGACACGGAATCGAGTCACCGGAGGCGCGGAAGACGGCAGGCAAAACAGAAACCGGCACCGTACGGTTGTCCGCAACACACTCGGGTGCATCGGTCGTGATTTCAATCTCGGACGACGGCGCGGGGTTGAGCGCCGAACGTATTCGCGCGAAAGCGATCTCTCGGAGCATCATCACAGAGGACGCGCAGCTCACGGATAAGGAGTTGTACGACCTCATTTTTGCGCCGGGATTCTCGACCGCCGAGAACGTCACTCAGGTTTCCGGCAGGGGTGTCGGAATGGACGTCGTCAAACAGGCGATCGAGTCACTTGGCGGCTCCGTCGGTGTTTCGAGCGAGCCGGGGATCGGCGCGCGGATTACGCTTTCTATACCGTTGACTCTTGCGATCATCGACGGTCTACTCGTCGAACTCGGGACCGGGAAGTACGTCTTCCCGTTGTCCGCGATCGAAGAGTGTATAGAGCGTACCGGTAGCGATTCCGACGCACGCATGATCAGCAATCGTGGCGAGTTGCTCCCGGTCGTGGAGTTGCGTCAAGTTTTTGCGGTCAACGAGACGCCGCCGGAGATCGAACAGATCGTTGTCGTGAGGAGCGCAGAGAATACCGTCGGGTTTGCGGTCGATCGTGTAGTAGGTGAACACCAAACCGTGATCAAGTCTTTGGGCCGCGTCTTCCGGGATCTTGAGTGCGTATCGGGAGCAACGATCCTAGGCGACGGTTCGGTCGCTCTGATCGTCGACGTGCAACGCCTCACGAATCTGGCGCTTCAGTTCGAGACGGCTCGACGATGATGCAGGAAACCCCCGAAAAACCACAGAACCCCAGGATCGGGGCGTCTCGGCTCGACGTATCGCCCGGGACGCAGCCGGTGCCGGGCGGAAACGGACAACCCGACACAACGGCAGCGGCCGAACGGACGTTCGGGATGACCGACAAAGATTTTGGACGCCTTCAACGGTTCATCGAGACCGAACTCGGGATTAAAATGCCTCCCGCCAAGAAGACGATGCTCGAATCGCGACTTCAGAAGCGAATGCGCGCGGTCGGGATAGCCGCGTTCTCCGAGTATATCGACCACGTTTTTCAGGGAGAAAATCGGGACGGCGAGTTGATCCACATGATCGACGCGGTGACGACGAATAAGACGGATTTTTTCCGCGAGCCCGATCACTTCAGGTACCTCTCCGAGAAGCTACTCCCGTTGCACGTGGGAGACGGATGGGGTGTTCGAAAACCTTTCCTTGTCTGGTCGAGCGCATCTTCGACCGGGGAAGAACCGTACACGCTCGCGATGGTTCTCGACGATTTCAGGGCGACGAACCCTCGATTCGAGTACCAAATTCTTGCGACCGATATTTCGACGAACGTACTCGAACGTGGCCGCAAGGCGATCTACGCCGAGGACCGTGTCATCCCGGTCCCTGAGCGCCTCAAGAAGAAGTACCTGCTCCGATCGAAAGACACGGAAAAACGAGTCGTACGCGTAATACCCGAGTTACGCGCGCGTGTCTTCTTCCACCGTCTAAACCTGATGGCGAACGACTACAATATCAACGACACGTTCGACGTGATCTTCTGCCGTAACGTCATTATTTATTTTGACAGGACAAATCAAACACGTTTACTTAGGAAGCTCTACGAGTACCTGCGCCCCGGCGGGTATCTCTTTCTCGGGCATTCTGAAACGCTCGCCGGCATGGAGCTTCCGCTTTTTTCGGTAGCTCCGACAGTATACCGGAAGCCCGGTTGACGAACGGAGAAATGGACACGACGATGCAAGCAAAAACACGCGTCATGATTATCGACGACTCGGCGGTCGTGCGGGAGACACTCAAAGCGATTTTCGAGTCGCAGAACGACATCGAAGTGATCGCGACCGCGTCCGATCCGATTATCGCGGCGAAAAAACTCGAGGTGAGTGTGCCGGACGTGATCACGCTCGATATCGAGATGCCACGCATGGACGGCATCAGTTTTCTCCGGAAGCTGATGGCTGAGCACCCCATTCCGGTGGTGATTTGCTCGTCGCAGGCAGGTGAAGGCTCGGGCAATGCGCTTCGCGCGCTTGAGTACGGAGCGGTCGATATCATTGAGAAACCACGAATCGGAACCAAACAATTTCTGGAAGAGTCGCAGGTGCGTATCTGCGACGTTGTCCGCGCCGCCCGTGCGGCGCGGATAAAAAAAATCGATCCCGGTACGGTAATCGCTCCGAAATTCACAGCCGATGTGATGCTCGAAAAGCCGACACGGCATACTACAATCGAAACGACTGAGAAGATCGTCGTCGTCGGAGCTTCGACCGGGGGAACCGAGGCGCTCCGGGAATTTCTCGAGGCGCTTCCGCTCGACGCGCCGGGGATTGTGATCGTGCAACACATGCCTGAACAGTTTACCGCGGCGTTCGCGCGTCGCCTCGACGGTCTTTGTCGCGTGACGGTTAAGGAAGCGGCGGACAACGACTCGGTTATTCGTGGTCGCGCGTTGATCGCTCCGGGAAACCGGCATACACTCTTGAAGCGCAGCGGCGCTCGGTACTATGTTGAGGTGAAAGACGGGCCTTTAGTGAGCCGCCACCGGCCGTCGGTCGACGTCTTGTTCCGATCCGCGGCGAGGTACGCCGGGAAAAACGTGATCGGCGTTATCATGACGGGAATGGGCGACGACGGTGCGCGTGGAATGCTTGAAATGAAAGAAGCCGGTGCGTTTACAATCGCACAAGACGAGGCCACGTCGGTGGTGTACGGAATGCCGAACGAGGCGGTAAAACGGAATGCCGTGGACGTGATTCTCGGACTTCCGGCAATCGCACCACGAGTGTTGAAGATGGCGGTGTGATGGGCGGCGCTCGTATTCTAATCGTCGAGGATGAACAAATCGTCGCGCTCGATACGCGCATGCATCTCGAGCGAAACGACTACACTGTCGTCGGCATTCACGCGTCCGGTGAAGAAGCCGTCGCGTCTATCGAATCCACACGGCCCGATCTGGTTCTGATGGATATTCAACTGCAGGGGGAACTCGACGGCGTCGAAACGGCGGAGATCATTAAAAATCGCTTCGGGCTTCCTGTTATCCTTCTTACCGCATACGCCGACGACGAGACCGTTCAACGCGCGAAGTTGACTCAACCTTTTGCGTATCTGATCAAGCCGTTCGAGGAGCGTGAACTGCGCACGGCGATCGTGCTCGGGTTGTACCGTCACCGGATGGAAAAAGCGCTTTTCGAACGCGAGCGCCTATTCTCCACGACGTTACGCGCGATCGCCGATGCCGTCGTCGTTCTCACGGCCGATGAGACGATCGAGTTCATGAACCCGGGCGCCGAGAGTTTAATCGGAAGGAATCTCGCGGAGTGTCGCGACCGACCTGTTCGTGATTTTGTCACCGTGGAAGAAACCGACGGCGAGTACTCGATGAAGCTGGTGGTTGCCGACACTCGAATTCCTGTTGAGCGAACGGTGAGTCCTCTACTCGATGACGATGGGACAAAGACCGGTTCGGTCTGGGTAATTCGTGATATAAGCGAAAAAATCGCGATTGAAAACAAACTTCGCGCGAGCGAGGTTCAATTGCGGCACGCGCAAAAAATGGACGCGATCGGAAGGTTAACCGGCGGGATTGCGCATGACTTCAACAATCTTCTCACGGTCATCCTGGGTTATTCGCGCCTGATGCGCGAATATGCGGCAGAGAACGTCGTGGTAGAGTCGCGTGAAATCATTAGCGATATCGACGGAATTCAAAAAGCCGCGCAGAAATCGGTCGCGGTCATTCGACAACTCCTCGCTTTTTCGCGTGGGCAGATCATGAAACCGACGATCGTCGACGCAAACTCGGTCGTGCAGGATCTCAAAGGAATGCTGGTTCGGTTTCTTCCGAATCCGATACGACTTGAATCCTCGCTCGACGCGAACCCGGCGTCCGTCAACGTCGACAAGGGAATGCTCGAACAGGTGGTCGTGAATCTTGTCGTTAACGCGCGCGACGCGATCGAATCCGACGGCGTGATAACTCTGGCGACTGCGAATCTCACGCTGCACGACGGCATGACCGTCTCGACCGGAAGTATCCCGCCTGGGCCGTATATCACGATCAGCGTGCGCGATACCGGGACCGGAATCCCCGACGATATGAGAGATCAAATTTTTGAGCCGTTTTTCACGACCAAGTCCTCCGAGAAAGGATCAGGCCTCGGTCTATCGACGGCGTACGGAATAGTCGAACAACTGAAAGGGAAGATAAACGTCGAAACGCAACTAGGCGACGGAACCACATTCACGCTGTATTTCCCGGCGGAGCACGGGGTCGGTGCCGAGAGCGTGAAACACGACGCACCGTCGAATGACACGGTAGGCACCGAAACGATCGGTATCATCGGTGAGCGAGATACTGTACACGAAGTAATGGAAAAAGTACTCGCGCGTTATGGGTACACGATCGTGTCCGGATCGGCGGACGATGCGCCGCCGACGCGCCCGGACGGACGGGTACCTGATCTCTTCATGATCGCGGTCGGACACGGCGACGACGTTTCCGCTATCGTTAACGCGATTCGCGAGACGGCCGACGTCCCGATCATCGTGGTCACTGGAAACCGTCGACAACACATGATAGAATCTCTTGAACCTAATTGCGGAGTGCATGTGCTGCACAAACCGTTTGAACCGTCCGACCTTTCCGGTAGGGTGCGCCGAATTCTGGACCACCACACGACAGGTATCTAAACATGAAGCAACGCTTTATTCGAAATTTCTGTATCATCGCGCATATAGACCACGGCAAGTCCACGTTGGCCGACCGTTTGATTCAGAAGTCCCATATCGTAGCCGACAGGGACTTCAAGGATCAGCTGCTTGATTCGATGGATATCGAACGAGAGCGTGGGATTACGATCAAGAGCCAGGCAGTGTCGATGCCGTACACGGGAGACGACGGGAACGATTACTATCTCAACCTCGTCGATACTCCCGGTCACGTCGACTTTTCGTACGAGGTATCTCGCGCGATCTACTCGTGCGAAGGGGCCGTGCTCCTGATTGACGCCGGTCAAGGGGTCGAAGCACAGACGCTCGCGAACATGTATATGGCGCTCGAGCACAATCTTGAAATTATCCCGGTTATCAACAAGATCGATCTTCCCGCGGCCGACGTCGAGGGAACTCGGCACCAGATATCGCACGACCTCGGCCTTGACGGTGAAAAAGCGCTCGCGATCTCTGCAAAGAACGGGATCGGGATCGATGAACTCGTCGAGACGATCGTCCGTGACATACCCCCACCCGTCGGCGACGAAGACGCACCGCTCCAGGCGCTGATTTTCGACTCGCACTACGATCCGTACCGCGGCGTCGTAGTGCATATCCGTGTTTTCAACGGCGTCTTGAAGTCGGGTGACGAAGTGCTGGTGTGGTCGAACAGATCCGAGTACAAGATCGAGGAACTCGGGCTTTTTCGGATCGTCTTGCACAAGACGGCCCGGCTCGGGACCGGCGAGGTCGGCTACTTCATTGCGGGTATCAAAAACATTTCGGATATCCGGGTCGGCGATACCGTAACGCGCGTGAAAAACCCGTGCACCGCCCCGTTGCCGGGGTTCCGGGAGGTCAAGCCGGTCGTGTTCTCGTCGATTTTCCCTGTCGACGCCGACGACTACAACGAACTCGTCGCCGCGATGGACCGTCTCAAATTAAACGACGCGTCGTTAGTCTTCGAGAAGGACTCCTCGGCGGCGTTGGGATTTGGGTTCAGGTGTGGTTTTCTCGGTCTTTTGCACCTGGAGGTCGTTCAGGAGAGGCTCGAACGCGAGCACGGCATGTCGATTGTGTTGACCGCTCCATCGGTTCTGTATCGGGTCAAACTCAACACCGGCGAGACGATTAACGTGAACAACCCTCAGGATCTCCCCGAGCCCGGGAGCATCGATGTGTCGTACGAACCTTTCATTAACGCTTCGATCATCACACCGACGACATATCTTGGAAACATCATGAACCTCTGCCTCGAGAAACGAGGTATTCAAAAGGACATGACGTATCTCGATGAGAAACGTGTTGAGTTACGGTACGAGATGCCGCTCGCCGACGTCCTGTTCGAGTTCTACGACACGTTGAAGTCGGTGAGCCGCGGTTACGCGTCGTTCGACTACGATATTTCCGACTATCGCGAAGTCGACCTTGTGCGGCTCGACATCTTGTTGAACGGAAAACCCGTCGATGCGTTGGCGCAGTTGGTGTACCGGCCGAACGCGGCTGCACGCGCCCGGGTTGTGTGTAAAAAATTGCGCGACGAGATTCCTCGCCACCAGTTCAAGATACCGATTCAAGGCGCTATCGGATCGACGATCGTCGCGCGCGAGACAATCTCCGCGTTGCGAAAAGACGTGACGGCCAAATGTTACGGCGGTGACATTTCCCGGAAGCGAAAACTTCTCGAGAAACAAAAAGAAGGTAAAAAGCGCATGAAGATGGTCGGAAACGTCGAGCTGCCTCAATCGGCGTTTCTGTCGGTTCTGCGGACCGGAGACGACTGAGTCGGTTCCTGAACTACAATTCAAACGCGTGGGAGATTTTCTCGCGAAAATACGCGGCTGAGATCGCGACGCGCGACGCAAACGCCCTCGATGCACGGTCGGCGGTATCGAGATCGGGGAAGTCGTAGTAGGTATACTCAACCGCGGATGTGGCCGTGAGATACTCGGAAACATTGCCACGGCCGTCCGCCATCGCGCGCGCGGCCGTCTCCGCGTGTTTGAGCAGGTCGATCTCGTCGGTAAACGCGGCCTTCCGTGTCTCATACGTACCGGCGTCGTTCGGCTGAGCAGAACCTGCGGCCGACAACGGCCTTTCGGACGCGACTGCGCAACGCTCTATCATCAAAGTACAGTCTTCGCGCGAGAGCGCAGTCGCGCCGATCGGTAATCCGGTAGATCCCAGATCGAAAATCCGGTGCGGATGGTCGGCGACGATCGAGCGCAAACTCTCTGCGTACGAGGTGAGAACACCATTAGTTAATACACGCAGACCGTCTTTTCCGGTCGCCTGAATCGCTCGCCGTTCAACACAGAGCGTGAACATCGGGTTCGGCTCGAGCCGAAACACGCTCCTCAGATGAGCGAGGTGTTGCGGCGACCCCAGCGCGTGGGTTTTGCCCGCCGTGTACGCGAAATCTAGCCCCGCGATAAATACGGGCCCGTCGGAGAGGCGAGTCGCGATCTCGACCGCGACGACGCCGACCGAACCGAGCGCCGGGAGAAACGTCGGCATGACCGGCTCAAACCGCCGGAGGAACGCGAGGTCCGTGAATCGGGACGAGAAAAAATAGCGGCCGTCTACAGGAAATTGTCGGATGAACGCCGGGTGTGCGGTCGTGTCGGCGAAGACCGTGCGCGGTCGGCGATGAGTCGTCGTGATATCGTCGAGGTTGACCGACTGCGCTTCGACGGCGACGCAGACGTCTGCCGTGATACCATGCGCGTCGAGTGCGGCAAGCGCCGTGTCGGCTGCGATCAGCAGTACACGATCACGGATCGAAGCGACAGTCGGGATCACGGCGTCGAGTGACGGTCCCGCTCCGACGACGAGCCAGGGCTTCTCCGAACCTGCGTAGGAATCGATCGACCGAACACCCGGATGCGCGAGATTTGCGATCAGGTTGCGGAACCAAAGCCGACCCATCGCGGCCGTTGTGATTCGATTTTGCCACGAGGTGCGAATCGTCCGCTCGATCTGTTCGTACGCGTTACCGTACCTTTCCGGCGCGACCCGGTATCCCCCGGACAAGGTCACGCGGACAACTCTCCGAAACCGGATCAAACGGTGGGGGTCGAGCGTCCTCAGAAAGTCTTCAACGGTATCGCCGAGCACCCAAAACACACGATCGTCGTGCGGAGGCGTGAAAAGCGTAGCGAGAGTCGGGTCGAGTTCGTGACACAGCACGAGACAACCTTCGGGTAGCGAATCGATGAGTTCGGTGAGTCCGTACCCGAGAGCCGGCGATGGAACATATACGATCGACCGTGGGAGTATTTCTGCAGCGAGAGCGCGCCGCACGGCCGACCTCCGAGGCGACTGCGGTGAGTATAACGCTATACCGTCGTACTCTATCGTGTCGCCTTCGGGGGTCGGAATCAGGCGCAGTTTCGGCTGCATCGGCCTGCGGCGGCTACCCGCCGAAGAGGAATCGTTGGAACTCGTTACTGCTGTAAACCTGGTTGAACCGGTCGTCGAAGCGATCGTGATCAAAAACCGCGTTCTCGAGTTGATTCGACTGGAACTGCTGTACGCTGCGCGGGAATGCGTGCTGAACGTCGTCGAGCGTATCCTCTCCCGCAGTGCGTTCGGCCTGCAGCTTGAGCACCCTGACTGAATCCCCCATGACGATCGGCGAAGACACGCCATCGCTCGGCAGCGAAAAAGCTTCGACGAAGAAGTCGGTCTGGAACGCAGCGCGCGCGAATGTCTCGTCCGACGGCGAAGATACACGCCGGAACAACTGCTGATTACCGTAGTTAATAGGGAAGTACGCGGTCTCGCTCGGCGCGACCCCGAGTCCGGAGGCAGCCTCGGAGAAGCCGTCGGCGAGCGCCTGCGCGCGGAACTCTTCGGCGCGCGCGCGTACCGTGTCTTCTATGATTCCTCGCTCAAAAGCATCCATGTACTGTCGAACCACACTCAACGATCCGTCGAGATCGAACGGTTCAACGGGCTCTTCGACGCGATAAATCACCCATCCGTTAAGGGTTTCGATGACGGGGCTAATTTGACCGGCGTCCAGCGAAAAAACCGGTTCAAGAGCCGCTGGATCCGCAAAATCGGGTTCTAGTTCGTAGTAGTACACCCAGCCGCGTTCACCACCTTGCGTCGCGTAACGGTCGTCCGAATGATTACGTGCAAGATCCTCAAAACTCGCGACTCGGTCGACAGCCTGAGTCCGGATGTTTTCGGCTTCCGCGCGCGATGTTCGGACGGTGATCGAGGAAAGGTTTATCCGACGGAAAAGGTCGGCGTTGTCCTCGGCGTACGCGCGGACGTTTTCCGCGGGGAATTCCTGGAACGGGAACGTCACGAACGAGAATTGGCGTTCGTTTTCGGCCATCGCCGTGACGAACTCCAGCTCTGCCGGGTTTTCCAGCGATCCGGTGATCAAGTCGTCGATGTACAACTCGTATACCAGGGATTCACGGATGAAGTTGCGAAGAGAGAACCGCTCGGCACTCGACATTCTGAGAAACCGTTCACGGCTGAATCGTCCGTCTTCCTGGAACTCCGGACGCTGGGCGAGTTCCCGGTCGACGTGGTCTTCGGACACAACCAGCCCCGACTCGTCGGCGGCTACCATCACGGCTGCGTGAAACGCCGCGCGGTTAAACGCTTCTCTCCAGAGAAGGCGGAGTTGCGCTTCAATGTTATCGGTGCCGAGTGAGTCGCGATACTGCGTTGCGAGCGCCTGGTACTGGCGTTGGAAGAAATTGCCTTGCGCGTACACGATCTCGCGGTTGCCGTACCGGCCAAAAACAAACCGCCCGGGACCGGCCATCATCGAAACCGCCGGTGTCCCGATAAACGTGACGACGATGATGATCAGAATCGCGAGGCTGAAAGCGTAGACCAATGTCTTCTTGACCGACTTTCTTGAATCCTTGGGCTTCGAAGAATCCTTGCTCACTTTTTGTGCCTTATTCTCCGGCGAACTCTTTCTCTTTCCGCTTGTTTCCATAAAATTTTGTGTGTGCCTCACACGACCGGCACGTTTCTCCCTTCGCGACTTGGAAATTGGAGTGAACGGTACCATTATCCGGTGGGATTGTCAAACGAACCGG
>REEC01000011.1 GCA_007695285.1 Spirochaetaceae bacterium
GGAGGCGGGTCTATCATTGTGTATCCACTACTTAAGGAAACCTCAGTGAAAATCACAGACCTCAAACTGCATCACGTCGAGTGGGAGATCGGGACGTCGTTCAACTGGCGCGACGGGATCAGGCCGCGCGGACCGAAGGGTACCGCAACGCTGCTGCGCGTTTTGACCGACGAAGGGATCGAAGGAATCTCACCGACCGGACCGGGCGGAATCGACCTGGAAGAGGCGAAGTGGCACGTCGTCGGAAAGGATCCGCTCGACCGCGAGCGGATCTGGCAGGACATCTGGCGCGCGCTCCGGTCTTCGAAGCTCGGGTTTGCGGTCGGGCCGATCGACTGCGCGCTCTGGGACCTCTTCGGAAAGGTAGCGGGTCTGCCGGTGTACAAGATGCTCGGCGGCACGCGCACGAGAATCCCCGCGTACGCGAGCACGTACACGCTCGATACGATCAAGGACTACCTCGAGCTCGCCGAGAAATGCATCAATAACGGGTACACGGGAATAAAGCTTCACACGTGGGGAAGGCTCAAACAGGACGCCGAGCTCTGCAAGGCATTGCGCAAGGCGGTCGGCGACGAGATTGTGTTGATGTACGACGCATCGAGCGCGTTCAACGAGTACGACGACGCTCTCTGGTTCGGCCGACGGCTCGAAGAGTGTGGATTTTTCTGGTACGAAGAGCCGATGGATCACTTCAACACGACCGCTCTCGCGCGGTTGGCCGCCGCGCTCGATATCCCGTTGGCGGTCGCAGAGGCGAGCCACGGTGGGCCGTTCGACGCGCTCGCGCAGATCCAGGCCGGCGCGGCCGACATGATCATCACCGGCCCACTCGACGAGTACAAAGGCGGCATCACCGGCGTGATGAAGACCGCGCACATCTGCGAAGCGTTCAGCATGATCTGCGCGATTCACTCGGGCAACATCACGTCGCTGCACGCCGCGTGCGCGATCCCTAACACGAGGTTCTTCGAGCGCCTCGATCCGTTCCACCTCCGCACGCCGCCGGGAATCTCGGACGCGTCGACCGATATCGACTCAAACGGAACCGCCGGACCGTGGGACAAACCCGGACTCGGGATCGAGGTCGACTGGGACTGGGTCAAAAAGCACACGGTGCGCGAACAGTAAGCGAGCAGGCGCCGCCGCCTGCTCGTGCCGGCATCACTCGATCACGACGAACTCGAACAACCCGAGGTTCTCGACCGCGACCGTGAGTTTGCCGTCCGCCCAGTCGTGCGTGAGTTCGCAGTCGTGCACAAGGCTGCGAACCGAGCGCGGCGCAGCAGCGGTCGCGATCTCGATCGTCGTCGAGGCGATCGGGATCGGGCGGTAGAACGTCGTACCGAAGTGGCCGCTGCCGTTCACGAGCGAGACGACCGTCGCTCCGGGCGACGACGACGCGAGCACGTTCACCTCGACCATCGGAGAGACCGTACCGCCGACCGGCGCGATCCCGAGAAGCCCCTCGAGCACGTCCGCGATGAAGTTCGGCGTGTTCACGTATCCCTGCCGATGGAACAACGTACCCGGTAACCACGGAATGTACGCGACGCGGCCGTTCCCGTACCGATTCACGACGAGACCGGGATGCTCGGTGATCTCGGTGTAGTAACACCGCTCGGGTGGCCCGTACATGTGCGGAGGGATCAGCCACGTGTGCCGTGTCGCGTCGGTCTCGTACTCGGCGTAGAGATACGGACCGTCGAGATACACGAGCGATGTACCGGTGAGGCGCCTCGCCGGAAAACCGTCGGTGAGTTTCAGGTACGACGAGCTCATGGCGTCGCGTTTTTCGAGCACGCGCGTCACGGGAAGAGAACGCAAACCGTTTCTCTCGCGATACTCGTACTCGGCCGAACCGACGCCGCTCTCGTACACCGCGACCACCGCTCCGCCGTTCTCGACGAATTCATCGATTTTTCTGCACTCGGCGTCCGAAAGAAACACCGCGTTCGGCAAAACGACGAGGTCGTATTTTGAGAGATCGGTCTCCGCGAGCACACCCGGGACGATCGTGTCGAACGGAAAGTGATTCTCGGTCAGGATACGAAACCAGCCGCGGTACTCGGCGTCGTCGACCGCGCGTGGTTTCGCGAGCAAGATGCGCGCGCGCGGCGTGAGCGTACGGAAAAACTCTTCGTGCTCGGCATGAAACTCGAACACCGACTTCACGTCGTTGTACCCGGTCGTGTCCTCGTGGTTGTCGAGCCGACCGATAAGATAATAATCGAGCGCGCCGCCGTTCGCGAGGCTCTGCGCGAGCCGGAGCGACTGTTGCGCGGGTGATACCGCGACGTGACGGTACGGGAAGTCGATGAAGTCGACGGTCGTGTTCGACGCGATGAAACCCGGGTACGATCCGACGACCCACTTCGTGTTGTCGGAGCCGGAGTACTGCCAGTGCGGCAGCGCGCGACGGATCGCTGTGTTCGATTCCTGCCGCACAAAACCCGACCCCAATGAGTACCCACGGTCGACGCAGATATCGGGTCGCAACGAATGGATAAACTGCTCGAGTTTTCGGTGGTACGCCGCCGACGTTCGCTCCTTGAAGAGGCGATACTTCCGGTACACGGGGTCCGCGTCGTCCTCGGCGGCTGGCAGATCGGCTCCGAACTGTTCCGCGAACAACCTTCGACACGCCGGGCAATGGCAGATCCCGTAGTAGTTGCCCGAGTAGTCGGACACCTGGTAGCCGCCCATGTTGAAGAAGATCCCGTCGATCCGGAGCGTCTCGAGCACCTCGCGGATGATCTCGAGCGCGTA
>REEC01000100.1 GCA_007695285.1 Spirochaetaceae bacterium
AATCTCGGCTTGAGCATGCCGACGACGACCGACGAGCTGCTACAGGTCGCGCGTGCGTTCACGAACGACGATCCAAATGGAACAGGCCGCAGGGACACGATCGGCGTGACATCGCGAGTCGGAATCTGGGGACAGATGTTTTTCGCGCAGGAAGGGTGGATGGTAGAAAACGGTGAGCTCCGGCCGAACTTTCTCTCCGACCGTTACCGCGATGCGATGGCGTACCGGAAAACGTTCTACGACGAAGGGCTCATGGACCGCGAGTACGTGACCGACGCCGACCAACAGCGATCGCGCCGGTTGTGGATAACCGGTGTTGCAGGAATCTATTTTGCGCAGACCGGAGCCGACAACTACGAAGAGTTTTTGGAAAACAACCCGAACGCAGTGATGGTCCCCCTCCCGCCTGTCACGGGTCCGCACGGTCGGAACGGATGGTTCCAGGAGCCGGAGTACCACGATCACAAAGCCGCGTTGAACGCGAGTTTGAGAGATCCCGAGCTTGCGATCGAGTTTATCGACTGGATGATTCGTGACGGCTGGGAAACCTTGCGGTTCGGATTTGAAGGCGTTCACCACAAACTCGTTGACGGACAGCGCGTCTGGATCGATCTTGATGTCTTTCAAACCGAGCTGAGGTACGCCGCAGCCGACATGGGTTTCCTGAAGGACTACGAAGACACGCCCGCGGGTGTGCTCGCGCGTGCCGGAGACGATCCTCGTCAACGGAGAATCGCCGAAATGAACGTCATGGGTATCGAGAACGCGATGTCGGTTCCGTACCGCCGTGACATCCCGTTCCCTCCGTCGCACCCCGAAATGACTCTGTTCAACGCGGAATGGGGACCACGTCAGGACGAGATTTACACGCAGGTGATCACCGGAGGACCACAGTACACCGCGGATTGGGGCATCCAACAGCTCCGGTCCGAGTGGGAACGGCGTGGTGGCCGACGGATCGAACAGATCGCGCAGCAATGGTTTGACGATAACCGTGCCGCATTCGGGTATTGATCTCGATTCTGTGATGCTGTTCCGACAGTAACACGACTCAACGGGTGACCGGGGAAACCCGGTCACTTTTTTCATCCCGCCTATGAATGGCGAGTTCGGCAGCAATCGGAGGACCCAGGTGAACACGATCTCATTTCTCGAAAGCAGCGAAGAACTCTACGACGACTCGATCGCGATGTTGAAACGAAACTGGGTGTCGTCGGGATACCACTCGATGATACCGACCGGGACTCCGGTCCACTCGACGCGCGAGACGTTTTACTACGCGGTCGCGTTAATACGGTCGGGTGACAGGAAGTACATTGAGCGGGGGCATCGCGTGATCTCCGCGTGCATCGCGCTGCAGGACCAGGACCCGACGAGCAAGACGTACGGAATCTGGCCGTACACGTTTGAGGAGTCTCTCGAGCAGATGGCTCCACCCGACTGGAACTGGGCCGATTTTTGTGGTGCGCCGATCGCGCTGATGTTGCACGACGATCTCGATACGCTCGAGCCGTCGCTCGTCGAAACGATGCGTCGGAGTTTGGTTCACGCAGCGTACAGCATCTTCCGAAGAAACGTACAGTCGGGCTACACCAATATCGCGATTATGGGCGGTGGCGTGACGGCCGCGACCGGCGAGCTTCTCGAGATACCATTCCTCGTCGAGTACGGGCGAAAGCGTCTCGAGAATTTTGTCGAGCACACGAAGTACCACGGAGACTTTAACGAGTATAACAGCCCGACGTACACGATGGTCGCGCTGGAGGAGGCCGAGAGGATCCTCCATCTCGTGCACGATCCCGTCTGCCGCGACTGCGCCGAGTGGATCCGACGTCACGCGTGGAAAGTCATCGCGGACCACTTCCATCCGGCGACTCAACAATGGGCCGGACCGAACAGTCGAACGTACGCGGATTACATTCGGTACGGGCACGCGAAAAAATTGTCCCGGCAGACCGGCGTATCGATCACGGTTGTCGGCGAAGACGAAGACACAAAACGATCGATCCTGAACGAAATTCCTCCTTTTTTTCCCGAACCGCCGTGTCCCCCCGAGATCATCTCGCGGTTCTCCCAACTGCCGGCCGACCCGTGTGTTCTCTCGGAGCGGTTCTTTCGCGGTGAGACCGAACACGACTCGGTGTACGGCTACACGTGGCTGACCGACGGCGCGTGTCTCGGGAGCATCAACCACGACACGATGTGGACGCAACGGCGGGGGTTGCTCGGATACTGGCCCGTCGGCTCCGACGCGGTTGCGTTTTTTCGATGCCAATTTCTGAAAGACGGAAAAGATTTTGCGAGTGTCGGAATCGTTAACGCGCAGGATCATAACTCTGTTCTGACGGGTGCGTGCTTTCTGGACAATAAGGGCGACTACCACATACACCTTGACCGCCCGTCCAACGGCCGGTTTTCGGCGTCGACTTTGCTTCTTCGGTTCTCGGTTCACGCGCGTGGCGCGCGCGTCGTGGATCTCGGCGGCGGGGTTTTCGAGATCGGCGCCGGTGAGTACGCCGCCCGGATTTACACAACCGTTCCCGTTTTTGACGGCCGGGAGATCGAGTGGAGAACAGGGACGTCGGAGACCGACGCGTGGCTCGAAGCGGTGTGTCGCGACGGGGACCTGTTTGAGTTCACGCCGTCGGCGCTCGGCGAGACGCGCCTGATCGCCGGCACCGAAATCATCACGATCGGTGCCGCGGCTGCTTCTCGGTCCGCGCCGACGGTCAGCGACGCCGGTGATCGATGGAACGCATCGTGGAAAACCGACCGCGGTACGGATCTTTCTATCGTCGTTCCGAAGACGTGCTTTGCCGATTTCTGAAACTACGGCTCAGGACCGAACCTCGGGCCAGGGAGATTGCGAGACAGATGAATGATTTCACCGAGTTGTACCGCGACGTGACCGCCGGAGTTGAGTTCACCGACGGGTTGGCAAAACAGAATGGACCCGGGCACACTTTGGAGGTGGCCGGGTTGTCTTTCTGCCATGTCGGGCGCCTGACTGCCGATATATATGCCGCCGGAACCGTCGCACGCGAAATCGCGGAGCAGCAGGGCATCGAAATGCTGCGCGCAATCCAGTTGTTGCAGATCGATGCACCGGACGACCATCAGCACGGGGCGTTCCGTTGGTACCGCGAAGAAACACGCGTCCGCGACACAAACGCTGCGTTCTTCACGCTGGTCCCGTTAGCAATTCTTCGCCTGAAGTACGCCGAACTCATACCCGATTCGCACGCTCGATTGATCGACGACATGCTTCGCGCGGGCGGAGTGTGGTTCACCCGGCAATGCGCCGAGCCGTCGCTGTACTATCCGAACAAGATCATGAGCGATGGAGCTTTATTGATCGCGATCGGCAGCGTTCTTGAGGACGAGGCGTTCTACTCTGCAGGAAGTGACTTTTTTGGGCGGTGGCTTGAGTATACCGAACGGCGCGGGTGGGGGTGGGGGGAGAATATCAGCCTCGGTTACCTCGGCGTCATTTTTAAGGCGCTCGAACTCGCGTGCCTCGCGCTCCGCCCCGTCGAGGCGGACCTTGAAACGAAACTCCGCGGTCATATGCGAGCTCTCGGCGAGATTCTCAGGTTTCACGACGGCCAAGAATTTGTGCCGACGATTCGAAGTTACAACTTCGACGGGCAAGTCGTCCGGTCGAGCCCACTCTGGAGAATGGTCGGCGTCGGTTCAGGCGCCGAAGAAAGGTCGATCGGTTCGCTGATGAATACGGTTCTGTTCGGCGACTCCGTCGTCATCGGCGAAGAGAATCGACAGCCCGTTCCCCGGACCCGTGAGGTCAGAATTTTCGACGCAGCGACGTCGTACTCGTGGATCGGGCACAACGCGCGTCTCGGGAGCCTTACAAGATTCCCGGTGATGCCGGGATCGTACCAGTGGCCGACATGGGGGCTTGGATGGCAGAGTTTTCCCGTGAGTTTCAGCGTTGCACAGGAACAGGTGTCGTTTCTCCGGTGGAGCGTAATCGAGCGCGGTCATCATCGATTCCATCCGACCGAGGATAAGTCAAAAACGTACCTCGATCCGGCGTTGTTCGGCGAGAAGTACTATCCGGACGTAACGACGCGGTGTTCGCAGTCGGAGTCGGCCCTCGTCGTGGTCCGCACTATGATCGGCGTTCACAACGCGGCATCCTCAATCATCGACGAGTGGATCGTAAACAGATTTCGAGGCGAACTGCACGAGTACCAAAGCGAAGACGGAAGGAAATGGATCGTGCTTCGATACGCCGCCTCAGCGGTGATGATAACCTCGCTCGGCGGGATCGACGCGTCGCGAGAAGGCAGGGAACCGGCGCCGATCAGGGTTGTACAGGACGACGAGAAACTCAGGCTCCAGCAGGTGCTGTTCGAAGGCGATGAGACGGTCGTCCACCACCCGCGTCTCGAAGCGGCGTGGTGTGTCGTCATGATCGACGAAGCGGGCGGCAAAGTAAGCGATCTCGTCGCATCGGTAACCATCACAGACGAATCATTCGGTGATCATGAGGTGCCGCGCGCTTCCTACGCTGAAATACGCGAGATCACCGCCCGGGTTGCCGGCGGGCCGGAGTGCCGCCTCCGGATCGATCCGCACTACGACGAGTAGTTGCTGATCGTCAAGCGCTTGATCGTCTCCTCGAGCTCGGCGATGCGCTTGCGATGTGCCGATACGATTGCGAGGAAGTCTTCCGCGGACATGCCGGCGACTCCATTCGCCTGAGCGGCCGCGGGTTCGTGGTACTCGACGTGGTCCGTCTCCGCTTCGAGACGCGCGAGTGCGAAGGAGTCCTCGTACATATCCAGGTCGAGCGGCATAATCGGAAACCGTTCCGACTGGATAATTTTCTGAGCGATCCTCTCGATCTGAATCGACGCGGGCGCGTCCGGCGCTGCGACCACCAGCGGTGTAATTTCCTCGATCGCACCGTTTACCGCAGGGTCGCGGAACACGACGCCGAGGCACCCGAGGTCTATGCTCAATGTGTTCTTCACCAACTCTTTGAGACTCTCGGCGATGTCGATCTCGTCCGGCTGTTCCGCCATGTTTATGACGAGGTGCGGGCGGAAAGCGGCGCACTCATCGAGCATCGCCTGGCCCTTTCTTTTGTCGATCCTTTTGATCTTTGCGGCGATTTGCTGCGCGGTCGGAGTAGAGCCCGGGGTCTTGTCCTTCAATGCCTTTTCAAGCGAGTCAGCCGCGCGTTTGTTCGATCTGAGAGATCGATAGACATGCCTATAGAGCGAGTTCTTCAGAAAACCGTACGCGTTGAGTACCGCCGGCGCCTGCGTCGTCGTGACGATTATGCCGGAGTTCGAGATCAGAAAAAAGTCGACGACGTTGTGCGAACTGCCGGAACCGAGATCTAGAAGGATGTAGTCAGCCTCGATCGCGGTGATCTCCTTGATGATTGCGTTCTTTTCGGATTGAAGGAGATTTGCCGTTCCCGATACAAGAACGTCGCCGGGGATGAACGAAAGGTTCGGGTACTCGGTTTCCACGAGCAACTTGTCGAACGATTTTTTCTGGTCGGAAAGAAAATTCCCGATTCCGGGGTTCGTGTTCTTGATGCCGAGATAGGTGTGCAGATTAGAACCGCCCATATCGAGATCGATCAGGATCGTTTTTTTCCCGTTCGCGGCGAGTACAATTCCGAGGTTTGATGTCAGCACGGATTTCCCGACACCGCCCTTCCCGCTCGCGATTGGTATAATTTTTTTTCGAGTTTCTTCGGTGATGATCATTATGAGTTGGCTCCTATCGGTTGATTTGAACGGCTCATACCGGAGTTGTGGCCGTCACTGCAGTTAATATAAACATTATGAAAAATATGGGTGAATTGTTGAACGAAATCGCTACATGAAGTATGATACTTACAAGGATGGGGCACGCGAGTATGGCACAGCTCACCGACGACCCGGCAAAAAGAGTTTTTCATCTTGATACCGAGTGCTACTTGGTCTATCTTGGATCGCATCCGGATGACTACCGCCCCTTTCTTCGCATTGGAAACTCGGACTCTTTTCCTGATTCCGCAAAACCCGTTGTCTATAATGTAATAATAACCGACAGTCTTACCGGAAGTCCATTACTTGAGCGGTCAACGTTGCACGCTGTCGGAGCCGGTGATACACGATACATCGGCGATCCGGAACTTGTTCGCCGTTTCAAGGCGTTCCTGCGTCGGAACGAGGTCCCGATGCAAGGATTCACATCGTATCACGGCGCGATGAGCGACTCCTCGGGCGCGGTCGTGTACTTCATCGACGACGGAAACGTCGTGATCCGTCACGAGAAACGAGAAATTTTCAACCTGAAGGAACGAGAAAAGTCTGACGGTCACTTTGTGTACACTGCTCGACGCGTCAAGAATCAGTTGACGAAGAACGTGTTGCGCATTCCGAATCGTGCGCTCGATCCTGCGGGCGTTTTTGTCTGCGACGGGACGGTGTACTTTTTCTGTCGAGGGCGGATCGGGGTGATCAACCCGCCGGCGGACTACTTTCTCTCGCTCGCGCACGCCGGGATCGATCCGGACCTCGTTTCACACGTTGTCGTGGATGAGCTTACTGAAGGCGCGGTACGCCTCTTCAAACGAGCGCGGACCCGCGGACGCCGGCTGGTCGTTAATACGCCCGATAAGGAAGTCGTACGGTCTCTCGCGAATCTTTTTGTCGGATCTGAAGGTGACCTGACCGTTGAGTACGAGCAGACTCCGTCGAGTGGTTCGTTCCCTTTTATGGACTTCACTTTGAGCCGGAGCGGAGAAGACATCGCTGTCTCGCACCCCGAATTCCCCGACTCTCTTCTGGTTTCGAACCAGACACGGGCTCGAACCGACGCGTTCATGCAGCTGTCGAGCAGCGCGGGAACGTTGACTCGTCGGACCGGCCGCGAAACGACCGTCGAGAAGGTGTTTGATGGTTTCCCTTACCGGATAACACGGAAGACACCGACCGTTGACGAGTTCGTCGCGACGTACGTCGACGGCGTCGTGCGAAGCGCTCGTGAGGCGATGGGCGAGAAACGCCGGCAGTTCGTGTCGCTCCTCAACGATTGTGTGGCGGACGCACTGGCTCGGAAGGACATCTCGCGGTCGCTGAAGACCGTTAAGACGCGCGCCAAAGAGGTCGAAGCCGACGGATTCTTCACGCTCTCGCTCGTTTTGAAAAACATCAATTCGCTGATTACGCTTATAGAAGCCGGGATGCCTGCGGGGCAACACGCGCGGGGTAACCTGCAACAGATCCGGGATGTGTTCCCGGCGAGTGTGTACCATCCGAATCTCGTCACGGCCGGTATACCGCTGATCGGCGACCTCTTTTTGACCGAAAAAGCTACCGTTCCCGCGTACTCATTGCCGAGTAACGTTACGGCTTCGGCGCTGGAGGCGTTGTCCGCGAGTTCCGAGGCGATCACGCGGGACAGTGAAGTGAAAACTGCACACTTCGAAGCCGAGACTCGCCGTCTGCATGAGCTGATCTCGACGTTGACGACTCCGGCATTGACCGAGGCGACCGCATCGGGGCGAATGAAGACGCTCACTGAAGCTGCGGCCGAGCGGGCTGCGGCCGACCGCGCCGCCGAATCTAGCGCGGCCGATCCGAAGAAGCAGAGTAGCCGCGCGACCGATTCGACCGCGGCGACAACGCGCGAAAAAACCCCGTCAACCGAAAAAAAAGCACCGACCGATTCGTCGGCCACCGTGATCGGCGCGTCGCCGGCAGTCGCCGGCGGCTCCGCACATGGTACACGAGGCCGTGGTTCGCGGCGTCGGGAGGACAACCGAAGCGGATTGCTGGTAGCACTACTGTTTATCCTTGCGTTGATGGTCGGGTTGGGCGTTTACCTGTTGTTCATTCGCCCACGAACCGACGACAGACCGATCCTAACGCGCCCAGCGGACACGCCTACGCGTCCCGACGAAGACGCACCTGTCATTCCTGACGATCCGAGCCTCGACGAGCCCTCCGACCGAGATCCACCCGTTGAACCGGACGCTCCTGTTGCTGCCGATCCGCCGGTCGTGACGCCCGCGCCCGAGACGCCCGCGCCGGACACCCCCGTTGATCCGGAAGCGCCGCTCGCCGTCGAACCCTCGGCGCCCGATCCGGATCCCGATCCGGCGGTCGCCGACGCACCCGACGCACCCGACGTCGCGCCGGAGCCCGATCCGCCGCCGGCCGAGACGCCGACACCCGAGCCGACGCCTCAGCCTCCGACGCAACCCGAAAGGCCGACCGCGGCTGAACCGACCGCACCGGTAAGTGTCGGCCGGTTCGTCGTTACACCGAGTGATACTATGACGATGGTCAATACGATCGCGTCGATGAACGGCTACCGGATTCTGCCCGACACGCGCGACTTCTTTCCTGATCCGCGCGTCGTGTATCCGGCGGAAGTATTGACGCTTCCTGATGGAACGCGGTACACAGTTACGCGGGGGGACAATATGTGGAGAATCGCGGAACGTCACGTTCGCGATACTCTAGTTCGGGATGCCGCGGAGCTCGACCGAATCGTCGAGACGATACCGGAGGCCACAACGCCCGATGAGCGGCGAAGGTTGATACAGGAACTCGAGTCACTACGTGACCGGAGTCTCAGTGAAAACTTTGTCGAGGAGGTGCGCCGCATTATTCGAGATCTGCAGTAGTCAACCGATACGTTGTATATGTGTTTGAATGACATCGCAGGTTTTTCTGGAATTTTCTACAGAATGCATTATACTAAGTAAGATGGCGTTCTGAAGTCCAATACTTGTCAGAGGAAGGAGTGAATTATGTCTGATATCCCACGAAGCCCAAATGTGTTCCACCCGACAAAGCCGTCCGCGGTTGGTTCGCGGAATAGCTTGGCACAAGAAGGGCGCCGCCAGAGAGACGAGTACGAGCAGCTGATCAACGAGGAAGCTGAGAACATCCTCAAGGTCATGTCGGTCAAGTTGCCGAAGGAAGTCCTCGAGCGACTCGACATCATGGGAGGTCTGAAAGAGAAGTTATACAACTACTTCAACCAGAACTACCAAAACATGTTCAACCGGTACATCGTCACCACTGAAGATGAGATGCAGAAGAAGGTCCGGAATTTCATCGACAAAGAGGAAAACAAAACCCTCGCTCGGTACTCTCCGAAAGAGATCTCCGAGATGCTCGATCAAATAGCGGGCGCCGACAAGTTTAACACCGGCGAGATAGAGAAATCGATCGTCAACATGTACGGCCACCTTCAGGGGCACATTCAACGTGGCGTCAATGACCTCGAGAACGAGACAAATGCGCTTCTCCGCCAAAAGGCTGATGTCGGTGCGTTCATCCGTGGCGAAAATGCATACTCGATCGTGAAGTGCGCGTTCAAGGATAACGCTCAAAAGCCGAAGACTGTCACGGACGTCAAGCTTTCGGTGAATATTCTTGACTCCGAGCTGATCAGCCCGATTTTCCAGTATCAAGCAACCGTTGAGTACCTGATCAAGGACCAGATTGCCCGAACGATCACGAACCTCATCGATCGAGAAATCGAGCAGATGCAGGAACAACTCATCGACGAAGGAAAAGAGGAGCTGTCGGACAGCGAGATCATCTTCGAAAAGTTCAAGCTTGTTCCGAAGTACACCGACGACGACACCGAGGATGAGAGCTCTCGGCGGTACACGTTCATGGCGAAAAACCTTCTCGAAAAGATCGAGGGTCTTCGCGCCGAGATCGATCCTCGAGAATTCGATCCGTTGAACATTCGCGAGAACCTCAAGAAGATCATCGACATGGAGAACATCCGAAACCGTGGCTTCAATACCGCGATCAACTCGATGACCTCGATTCTCGACACGAGCAAGATGGGGTATCAGTACGCTGAAAACCTCAAAAACGCGCGTGAGTTGATCATTCGTGAGTACGAGGACACCGTTATAACACGGCTGCCCGATGAAAGGTACCAGATTCGGCTAAAGTACTACGACTCCGAGCAGCTCGAGAAAGAGCGTGCGGCGTACGACCAGCAGGTGGAAGCGTTCAAGGTTGAGGTTTTCCATCTCATGGACGTTGTCGAGTCGGTCTACCAGAGCAAAAAATCGAACTTCAAGGTAACGGACTTTGATGATCTCTCGAGTCAGATGCGCGGACGGATAAAAAAATCCAAGGCCGACTCCGGTGAGCCGCTGTACGAAGAGATCAAGAAGACGTGGAACGAGATAGTCCGGATTAAGGCTGATCAGACCGAGATCGAAAAGCTCAACCAGACGTATCTCCACGAGAAAGACTTGTTCAAGAAGGTTCTGATCAGGTCGCGCGAAAAAATTCGCGGCGTATTCGGGTATCAAAACCCTGAAGCGCGGGTCATTCTCGACCAACGGATCGATTTCCTTGAAAAAGAGTTTGAGGATTTCGAGTACATCATCAATCCGTACCACATTCAGCCGGGTCTTCTGTTGGACGTCGACATCACGAGCATCAAGCGGAAACGGTACACGCTCCAACAAATGGCAAACGTGTTAAACGAGTTCCTTCATGGTATCTCGAAAGGCTTCCAGGACGCAGCGTTTGCGACGTTCAAACGGCGCCGATCAACGGTCCGCGAGGATATCAACCAAACGTTCGGCAGTGGTCCGGAAGATATGACGGTTGCGACGACGCCCGAAGTCGAGCATTTCAGTGCTGCTGAGGACGCGCCCGAGAATCCATCGGTGAAAGGAAAAGCCGACGTAACACCATCACGAAGGAAATCATCCGGCGGCGATCTCCAAGAACTTTAAGAAACTATGGAAAATGAACTGAACCTTTTTGCCCGCAGAGCCGGTTTCAACACCGCTCTGCGGCACTTCAAGACGGTGAATGGTATCGTCGGCGACATCGAAGAAGGCTGGAATCTGGCCGATGTCGTCAACGAATCGCTTGAGGATGGAGGTATCCAAAGGTTCCAAGTGCGCTCAATTCTGAGCGCACTTCTCGTTGAGAAATTTGGATATCATTTCCAGTCTCACAACTTAAAATCCAACGTCGAAGATGTCGATGCTGTATGCCAAACGCTGAAAGAGTGGCAGAACATACACATCGTCTTGACCTTTTTCAACCCGCAGGCCGGCATGTTTGTAATAAACCCAAAACAAAAAGAGTCTTGGGGGCCCGCATTACCGCTCTTGCGTCACGAATTGATCGTCGTATACACCGGCGCTGTCGACCTCTCGTTAAAAAAGGAATCTCTCGCGGCGGCCTCTGCCGATTTCCTTACCTTGCTGTACGGAGGTAAGGTACGCGGCCGTAAAGAATACCGAGAGGGAAGCAGGCGGCCCGTGGAAGCACCGCAGGGACGAACGCCGCAATCCGCGCCTGTCGCGCAAACTCCTTCGGGTCCGACACCGGCGCCTATGAAGCCGAAACCCGCGAGTGAAGGCGGCCCAAGACGAATCACGCCGCGGTACGCAGTGAACGTAACAAACGAACTTTTCCATAACGGAAATGTTGAGTCGTGGAAAAGGGTCATCGAAAGCTATCGGACCAAGTATCCGGACTTGGACGTCCTTATCTGGTACGAGAACGAACGGATCAACGACATAAATGCGTTGTTCAAGTGGGGGAAGGTGAAACACGGAACTCCCATTATGTTCTCCGTTGCCGGCGGCAATATACGAGACGTCTCCAAACTTCAGAGATACCTGTTCGAGGGAGCTAGTCCCCGGTTCGAGGTTTTCCTGCGCGGCGGTGTGGGACGAGTGCTTGATTTATTCTAGAGTAATCGGCCTTCAGCCGCTGATCGAGGGGAGAAATGGAACAGTACTACTCATTCAATAGTTCAGAATTTACCGAGGACCCGGAAGTTCTGGAGCTCGTCGGCAGCCGCGGCAAGCGAGTCATGGAACTCGCCTCGCTCGGCGCACCGATTTCGCCGGGATTCCTGCTTCCGAACGAAACGGTCAGGAAGATCGCCGAAGAGGAGATCGATCCTTGGGAGTTGCTCCAGGCCCCGATCGAGACAACGGGGAAGATTTACGGGCGGAAATTCAACGACAAAAACAACCCGTTGCTTTTGAAAGTCGTCGAAAGTCCCATTCTCAACATGGTTACGACGTTCTCGACAATCCACAATATCGGTTTGTGCGAAAGCACCGTCGACGGCTTTGCGGCGAAAACCAACGAAAGCTTTGCGTACCACGAGTACGCGGGCGTCTTCCAGAAAATCGCCGAGTTGGAAATTCTGACCGAAACAGATTCCAAGAGGAAAGCACGACTCGATGCGTTTGTCAAAGCGATTAAGAGCGCAAAGGCAAAGAGTGGGTTCGTCGCTGCTCTCGACAAGAATCGCGATCTTTTTCCACCCGAGTTGTTCTCAAATACGTACGATCAACTGCTCCACGTGATCAAACTTTTTTACACTTTATTTCAGTCATCCGACAGCCGAAAAGATTCGTGTCTCTTGGTGCAGGTCATGGTGTTCGGTAACTACGGTGAAGACAGCTGCTTCGGTAATTTTTTCACTCACGACATAATTTCGGGCAAGAACGAGTTAAACGGCGAGTTTTTCGAGAACGCGTTCGATGAGCGCGAGAAGAAGGGCAAGTCTGTTCTTAAGATGGGCAAAAAAGTCCTCTCGCGCCTGCAAAAGATCGGTAATGATCTCGAGCAGCACTTCAAAGAGATTCGGCGCGTCCGATTCACCGTTGAGAACGGACGGCTATGGCTCATCGATCAGAATCCGGTTCCGAACAAGTCGACTCAAGCCGAGATCAAGACTCTGCTCGATTTGCACAAGGCCGGCGCGGTCGACGACGAGTACATTATTAATGCGATCAAACCCGGTCGGCTGAGTGAAATTCTGCATCCGTCGCTCGATCCTCTGTCTGTGTCGAAATTCAGCACGGCCACGGGCGGAATCGCAGGCTCGGTCGGCGCGGCCATCGGGCGTGTCTATTTCTCGACCGAGAGCCTAATAAAAGCGTACCGTATGGCAACTCAGATCGGAGAGGACACCGACTTCATCCTTGCGATGCCGTCGACGTATGCGGAGGACGTAAAGGCGATCGAGGTCTCGCGTGGCGTTCTGTCCTCTGAAGGCGGATACGCGTCGCATGCGCCGGTCGTCGCCCGGTCTCTCGGCAAAGTAGCGCTTGTCTACCCGGGTGCCGAGTTTCAGGCAAATGCGCTTAAGATCGGGAAGAAGACCGTGAAAGAAGGCGAGTACATCACGATTAACGTTCCGTATTACGATCCCCCGACGGTGTATTTTGGGAAAGGATCTCTTTCAAAGCCGACGCCTGAAGGAAGTGGACTGCTGGAGTTGCTCGAAATCGTTCAGAATCACATCGACGGCGACTTCGACGTGCACGCGAACGCAGATCAACCGAGAGACGCCGAGTTGGCGAAGACGTTCAAGGCGAAGGGAATCGGACTGTGCCGAACCGAGCATATGTTCTTCCATGAGGATCGCATCAATATTTTCCGCTCGATGATTCTCGCCGAGTCACGCGAGGAGCGTCTGGAAGCTCTCAAGCATCTCGAAAAAATGCAAATCGACGATTTCACGGGTTTATTGAAGACGATGGCGGGGTATCCGGTCACAATCCGGCTTCTCGATGCACCGCTGCACGAGTTTCTGCCCCACACGAAAGACAGCATGGACGGATTTCTGGCGCACATGAAGAAAAAGAAGCCGAAAATCACGGCGAAAGAACTTCAGACTCGGTGCGATATGTTGCGCGAAGTCAACCCGATGCTTGGGCATAGGGGAATCCGGGTCGCAATTTCGTATCCGGAAATCTACAATATGCAGGTGAGGGCGATTTTCCAGGCGGCGTACAAGCTGAAATCCAAGAACGTCGAGGTCTTCCCAGAGATCATGATACCGATTGTAATGGGAGCCAACGAGGTCAAAACGATTCGAAGCGGAAAGAGGATCGAAGGCAAGGCGATTATCGGTATCGATGAGGTCGAACAAGAGATCGCAGCGAAGTTCAAGTGCGATCCGGTTCACTTCAAGGTTGGGAGCATGATTGAACTGCCGGCTGCGGCGCTCCAAGCGGATCGGATAGCACGATACGCGGAATTCTTGAGCTTCGGTACGAACGATTTGACGCAGACCACCAACGGATTGTCGCGCGACGATTTCAATAACTTCTTCTCCGACTATAACGAGTTTGACCTTCTCGAGGAAAACCCGTTCAAGGTTTTGGGCGAACAAGTGAAAGAGATGGTGAAGTTGGCGGCTGAAAGAGCGCGCCTCACGCGACCGGACATTGTAATGGGGATATGCGGCGAGCACGGAGCAGAGCCCGCGAACATCCCGTACTGTCGGGAGATCGGGTTGAATTACGTCTCGTGTTCTCCGTACGGAGTTCCGATCGCAAAGCTTGCGATTGCACAGCTGATCCTGGCGGAAAAGGCGGCTGCCGCAGAGTAGACCGTCCGAGGCGTCACATCCGCGCGATCGGCGCGGATGTGACTTTCACGAAGCATTCCAGCAGGTGGAATTTGATCACGCTATCGGTAACCCACGAACTTTCGGGGAACGCCGTGATCACCGTCAAAAACTCGTAATTGCTCACCGAAAGGCACTCCGGCATTGAGTGCCTTTTTTTTGGATTCGAGATCTCCGGAAACAGAAATGATTGGATCGTGAGGTCGAGATACTCGGAGGCCGTTCGGTAGTGGCTGTACGCTTTTGCATCGTATGCGCTTGAGTTGGGTGATGCGGTGCGGGATATTTTCATGTTTGAGTGAAACGCCAGGGCGAAGTCATGAAGTGGCTTTACGTTCGATCGCTCGGCCGGAGTGATGTTCGACCGCACTATCGACGTGAGGCGATCCGTTCCTCTTTGAGTCTTTCGGATCGCCGCAACGTAGTGAAATCGAGGCGACCCGCCGGTTCGAATGTGGATGTTTTCGAGGCCGTACTGGTAGTATTCAAAGATTCCGGAGAGCACCAGGTCAAAGGCTTGCCGAATGTCCGTGTACACGTCCGGTCGGATTTTATCGTGTGCGGTGGCGTGTCGGCCTTCGTTTTTCTTCTTCGAGGCAAAACCTAAGTGCTGAACGGCCGTCTCGTACGCGGCGTTCAGGCGCGTCATCGCCTTGTGCGACCATTCGAGCCGGTGAAGATTTCGGTCCGGATGGTACTTGAGGACGAGTCTGCGATACGATAGGTTGAGCTCTTTGATCGTGTCCGACTCGGAGATGCGAAAAATCTTGAGAGCGGTCTGGATGTCCATCGGCACGGTACGGCAAACCCCGAAATGAAAGATGAGTCAACTAACGCATGTGATTGTAATCAAAAACGTCTGTTTGACAAGTATTGAGGGACTACGTATACTTAGGATCATCCAGTTAAGACGAGGTAGCACCGTATGGCCATCGTAAAAGAGCTTTTTGGCGCCTATCAGAAAGGTGAATTGCCGCAGGACGGCGGATACATTATCAGCTCGTTCTTTGACGGGTCTTCAACGTACACGAAGTACGAGGTGACGTCGTACAACAATGTAAAAGACATATACGTGAACGAGGACGGTCTGGTTTTTCAGGCGGACGGTTGGAAAATCTTCGTTCTTGTTGAGCCGGCCAACTATTCGAATAAACACGTTGAACCCGCGTATCGTGACGCAAGCCACATGATTCCGTACCGGCAAAAGGAAGTCGACGTCTACACGTCGAAACGACAGGACAAAGTTATGGTTGGGCGAGAACCTATCGTGACGTACACGTCCTTTACGGTTCTTAAGTCTGCGGGAAACAACTTTTCCTACATTGTTTTCAAGACCGATGACATTCTTCAGGCCATTCAGACCTTTTTTGCAACGTCGCTCTGGAAGGACGCGCGCGTACCAAAAACAGACGCCGACAAGACGGCGAAAGAAATCCTCGTTGCTTTCAAGAAAATTATGATCGTTGAGTGATCGACCGGCGACACCGGAAACACGAGAGACGATAAAAAAGGCCCCCCGTCATGCGACGAGGGGCCTTTTTTTGAAACGCTCATCCAAACATTTGTCTGAACACCCGGATCCGCTATTCTTTGTCGGCCATTTTTTTGAACGTCTCCGTACGACGCTGATTGTCCTGTTCGGCCAACTCGTGAAGCCGTTGGGCCTCTTCGGGTCGCGCGAGTTCCAGCGCGCGGTAGCGAATCTCGTTCGATGTGAACTCCGAAAAGTCGATGCTCGGATCGTCGGTTTCCCACACAAACGGGTTCTTTCCTTCCCCGGCAAGAGAGGGGTTGAACCGGTATGACGGCCAGTACCCGGACATCGACGCGTTTCGCGACTGTTTATTCGCGATCTTCATGTCGTACCCGTGCGCGATACACGGTGAGTACGCGATAATAATCGACGGTCCATCGAAGGCTTCCGCTTCCACAACGGCCTGAAGCACTTGTTCTCGATTCTGCCCCCAGTTGACCGATGCAACGTACGCCGAGCCGTACGTCGTCACCATCAACCCGAGGTTCTTCTTCCCGGTTTTCTTGCCGGATGCCGCGAATTTAGCGATAGCGCCACGTGGTGTCGATTTTGAAGCCTGACCGCCAGTGTTTGAGTAAACCTCGGTGTCCATGACAAGAATGTTGACGTTCTTGTTCGACGCGACTACGTGGTCGAGTCCGCCGTATCCGATGTCGTACGCCCAACCATCGCCGCCAAAGATCCAGACGCTGCGATCGACGAGAAAATCCTTTAGTTCCGCTAACCGGCGAAGGTGCGGCAACGTCGCCGGCGATGCCTTCTCGAGAGCTTGCGGGATCAGAGATTTGACTTTCTCAGCCGCCTCTTTTGCTTCGTTCGTCGTCAACTTGAAGAGATCGAGCGACTTGCGGAGCGCAACGGCGAGCTCGTCGGTCGTGCCGTGTTCGAGAATGGCGAGTGCGTTGTCGTGCAGCTGTTGCCGGTTCGAGTCAATTGCGAGGCGCATGCCGAATCCATACTCGGCGTTGTCTTCAAACAGCGAGTTTGCCCAAGTCGGTCCTTTTCCCCGACTATCTTTGGCGTACGGCGTGGTCGGGAACGTGCCTCCGTAGATCGATGAACACCCGGTCGCGTTCGCGATCAGCATTCGATCGCCGAACAACTGTGTAATAAGGTAGATGTAGCCGACCTCACCGCAACCCTGGCAGGATCCCGGATACTCGAAGTACGGTTCATCGAACTGCGCATCGCGGACGACTTGGTACTGATCGAACTTTTGTGCCCATTTAACCGAAACCGCCGACGGTTTACCCTTTCTCTCGAGTCGTTTTGTTCCGCTCGGAACCGACCCATTGACCGACATCGCGGAGACCGGAACATTGTCCCCTTTCAGGCGCAGAACAGGATCTACCACGTTCAGTGCGAACTCGTCCGAGTCCGCCGGAACGACGTCGGTGATCTCCGCCGATTCGGTGATCTGCGCCGGGATTTTCACCTCGACGACCGCGTCGGCCGCAGCGTCGATGGCCTTCCAGTTCATCTCGACGATGTCTTGCCCTTTTTTCTTGAACTGATGCTCGACGTGTTTCTTGATCAACGCGATTGCGTCTCCCTCGGGCAGAACACCGGAGAGCTTGAAGAAGGCCGTCTGCATGACGGTGTTGATTCGGCCTCCGAGTCCAACTTCACGCGCGATTTTTGAAGCGTCGATCGTATAAACGTGGACTTTCTTCTTGATGATCGTTTCTTGCATATCACGCGTGAACTTCGCGAAGAGTTCTTCAGGTTCGGTTCCGCTGTTGACGAGGAACGTGCCACCTTCGGTGATTCCTTCGAGAATATCGTATCGGCCGATGTACTGCTCGCGGTGAAGCGCGATGAAGTCGGAGCTCGTCAGGAGATACTCGGACTTGATCGGTTTTTTGCCGAATCGCAGATGCGATACGGTGAATCCGCCCGATTTATTCGAGTCGTACTGAAAGTATCCCTGGACGTAGAGATCGGTATCTCCACCGATGATCTCGATCGAGTTGTGGTTCGCCGAGACCGTACCGTCCGATCCGTACCCCCAGAACTTACACCGTGTGACGCCTTCCTGCTCGGTATCGAAGTGAGGTCCGATCTCAAGCGACTTATGCGTGACGTCGTCGTTGATACCGACCGTGAAGTCGTGGGTGCAGTTCCCGTCAAGGTGGTCGTACACGGCTTTGACCATCGCCGGCGTGAACTCTTTCGACGACAGGCCGTACCGTCCCCCGACGATTTTGATGTTTTTGCCCTGCAGAGCGACGACGGTGTCCATGTACAGCGGCTCACCGGGAGCTCCGGGTTCTTTTGTCCGGTCGAGGACCGCGATTTTCTTGGTCGACGCCGGGATGACGTTAGCGAAGTCTTCGGCGGAGAACGGCCGATACAGATGAACCTTCACCGCACCGACGTTTTCGCCCTTTGCGTTGAGGAACTCGATCGTCTCGTCGATCGTATCGACCGCCGAGCCCATCGCGATGATGACTTTCTCGGCCTTTGGGCTGCCGATGTACTCGTACAGGTCGTACGTACGACCTGTCTTCTCTGCAAGTAATTTCATGTACTTTTTCACGATACCCGGGAGCGCGGCGTAGAATGAGTTCACCGTTTCGCGCCCCTGGAAGTACACGTCGGGGTTTTGCGCACCGACTTTCACGTACGGATTGTCGGGGTTCATCGCGCCGGCACGAAACGCCTCGACGTACTTCATATCGAGCATTTCGCGCAACATCTCGTAATCGATTTCTTCGATTTTTTGCATTGAGTGCGACGTCCGGAATCCATCGAAAAAGTGCACAAAACCGATGCGCGACTCAAGCGAAGCAAGATGCGCGACGACGGCCATGTCCTGTGCTTCCTGGACGTTCGCCGAGGCGATGAGGCCGAAGCCCGTGCTGCGAGTCGACATGACGTCGGAGTGATCGCCGAAAATCGAGAGCGATTGACACGCGAGGGATCGCGCGGTGACGTGGAACACCGTCGGGAGCAGTTCCCCGGCGATTTTGTACATGTTCGGGATCATCAGCAGCAAACCCTGCGACGCGGTGAACGTCGTGGTGAGCGCGCCGGCCGACAACGCACCGTGTACCGCACCGGCGGCGCCGGCTTCCGACTGCATCTCGATCACAGTAAGCGGTTGGCCGAAGAGATTCTTCTTCCCGCCGTCGGCCCACGCGTCTGCCTTCTCACCCATGTTTGACGACGGGGTGATCGGGTATATCGCTGCGACATCGCTGAACGCATACGCTATATTGGCGGCGGCTGTGTTGCCGTCAATAGTAACCATTTTCTTTGGCATAGTTTACCTCTTCCGTGAGTTAGAATTGAAAAATGTCATTGTGTTCGATCACTATACCTCGTCGTGCCGTATAATGCAAGGGTCCGAGCGACTCCTGCGAGCGACTCCGCGATGAAGCAAGGCGGCCGATTCGCTATTGCGACGGTCGCAGCGTGTACGTTACCGACGCCCCAATCTCGATCCAGGCGTTTCGTCGTGGTTCGGCGTTCTCGGGAGCGCGGACCACCGATCCTGGAAAGACTCTCGCCGTGACCGCGCGTGCAGCCATGACGCGCGCGCCTAACGAGATCACTCTATTGATCCGGTACACGACCGTTCCGGACAGCCCCATGTACACGCCGTCGAGCGCGTTTCGGACGTCCTCCCGGCTCTCGTACGGCCAGGTGTCGATCAAATCAGTCGACCCGGATCTGTACGCGAGGTTTCGCAGTCCGAACAGTTCGAGCGAGGGTTGCACCGAGACACCGGGGATCGCAGCGATCTCAAAAGCGTGCCCCGCGGCGAGAGAGAACCGCAAGTAGGAGAGCCGTTCCGGGGCGATCAGGTCGCTTGAGAGCCGCGATTCAAGCGAATCGATCTCGCCGCCCGAGTCGTACACGTACGCAACCGGTTCTGTCGCTGTGAACGCCGCGTCGATGCCTGCCGAGAATCCACCGAGAACGCCGCGAACGCCTATGCCGATCAACGGACGATTCTCACCGTACGCGGACGCCGACTCGATATCATATCTCGTCTGCATCACGATCCAGCCGGTTCCGACGCTCGCGCCGAACGGGAGCGCACCGAGCGAGGTAGTTGCGAGCATCAGGACGATGATAATCACGAGATAACGAGTGTCGTGTCCGACATTGCGCAAAAGCGTCCGTGCTGCACGAATAAACCGAGCGTCCATGATTGAATCATACAAGAATCTGCATTATTCTGGAATCCATGAACGATGTCGTGTCCGAGGTGGTCGCGCGTTATCCAGAACCAATCCCGACGCCGGCGGTCATGCCGGCACGGTCGGACGATCGTAGTTCGGTTTTTAGCGAATGCACGGCGTTTCTCGCTGCGGCGCCTGGTTTCTTCTCGTCGACCATGGGGCGGACATCGTTGGCCGCGCTCGCTGCGTTTATCGATGACGAATGCGACGGGACGATCACGGGGCTGCATTTCCTCGACGATACGTCCGGCTCCGTGACCGGTTTCCGGCACGCTGCACCGGAAACCGGTAGCGATTTGCTGTTTATGTACGATGTTCCGACCGACGAACTCGCGCGCACGGTGCATGAACGTGTCGCTTCGTCGGTCGAGTACGTCGTCGAACTCGCACGGCTCGGCGTCCACGCGGTACGGTTCCCGGTCAACCGCCTAAATCGTGATGACAACGGTTCTCGCGATGAGCGAAAAGACCACTTGCCGATTTTTGTGGAGATACTCGATACAATCGCACCGTGGCTCTCGATCGTGATCGATGCCGAACCGCACTCGCAGAAGCCCACCGATTCACGGGATCACTCAGCTGATCACGACACGCTCGAATCGTGCTTTGCTGACGGCTATCGGACAGAAGACGCGCAAGACTTTTCCCGTTGGGCAGTAGCCGAAACCGGTCAACAGACCGATGCTGTACGGTATAACGTGCTATCGGAGGCGGTGGGCTCGCTCGGCGGTTCCGCGCTCATTGACGCGGTGCTCCCGTCCGCACAGCGGGCGAGGACACTTCTCTCAGCTTACACGGTGCTGATGGCATTGCCGGGCGTGCCTGGCTTTCGGCTCGACGCGTTCATCTCCGACGGTGTTGCAGCCGAGGCCGCTGGCTCGGTGTCTTTCGATCGGTTCGTCGATTCGCTTCACGATTCAGAGACGGTTGCCGGGGCAGTTTTTGTGGGCATAACCGAGCGCTTGCGCGTTCGGAGCCGAGAAGCCGCGTTCGCACCCCGGAGCCGTTCGCGCGTTCTATGCGATGCTTCCGGCGTAATCAGCATCGTTCGTGGTGCGGCCGACGGACCGGATGCGTGTACACCGGTTTTATGCCTTCATAATATTTCGCATGAGCCGAGTGACCCGACGTTCACGCCGGAAGAACTCTCGGTTGACGACTCGAGTCTGTTCCGGGACATTATCTCAGGTGATGTGGTGTATCCGTACCGAACCACCGATGGCCGGTTCGCGTTCGGATTGGAGCCGTACGAAAGTATGTGGTTGAAAGCCTTCGCTCCGTGATGGTGGAGTCGGCGGGACCGGTGTTCCGACGGCTTCGAGCCACGAGGGAAGAGCAACGAGGTAAAAAATGAGCCGCCGATCGTTTCTCGCATCGAAGCCTGTTGTAACCGTTCTAACCGTCAGCGCTATGCTGGGGATGGTGTTCGTCGCCGTGTTCCTTCCGGGAGCGATTCCTGAGACACGGGTGCGCCTACGGGTTGATACCGACAAAGCCCTGGAGTCCCCGGCGCGGATTCTTCCGGATAAGGTCATAGAACTGACCGAGTTCGACCCGCACGATCCAATACCCCGGAGATTTGTTCGGACGGCGATACTCCGCCGCGGCGACAGCCTCTTTGCCGGCCTGCTCGCGAACGGTCTCGGGGCGAGTGATGCTCTCACCGTCGTACGCACGTTCGAGTCGGTTTACGATCCGAGGCGACTGGTTCCCGGCAACGAACTCATCATCACGTTTGCGGGGGAAGGAGGGCCTCTCCGCGAGGTCAGCGTCCGGCTCGGTTCCACGACGAGCATTTCGGTCACGCGTGACGCGACCGGTGTGTACGCGGCGTCGCGGGTCGAACGGCGCCTCACCCGCGAGCCGCGACGCGTCTCGGGAAACGTCGCCAACAGCCTGTATGGTTCGGCTCTCGCCGCCGGAGTGCCGATCAACACCGTAGTGAGGATGATCCAACTGTACTCGTTCGATATCGATTTCCAGCGCGATATCCGGCAAGGCGACTTCTTCGAGGTTGTATACGAGCGGTTATACGACGAAGCCGGTAACTACGTTCGGGATGGTGAACTCGTTTTTGTCGAACTTGGCGTAGGCGGCCGCGCGTATCCGTACTATCGATTCAAGCCGTCCGACGGCGAGACCGATTTCTTCGATCCCGACGGTACCACCGCGCGCAAGAGCCTTCTCAAGACTCCGGTTGACGGAGCTCGGTTGAGTTCCGGATTCGGTATGCGGATGCACCCAATCCTTGGTTTCAGCCATCTCCATCAAGGTGTTGATTTTGCCGCCCCCGTCGGAACACCGATTCTGGCCGCCGGAGACGGAGTGCTCAGCTTCATCGGATACGACAGAATAAATGGAAACCACATCCGAATTCGGCACGTCAACGGCTATATGACGTTGTACGCACATATGAGCTCATACGCTCGCGGCATGACCGTCGGACATCGCGTGCGACAAGGCGACGTCATCGGTTTCGTAGGTTCGACGGGTTTGTCGACAGGGCCACACCTGCACTACGAGGTGCATCATAACGGGCGACCGATCAACCCGGCGACGATCGAATTCCCTCCCGGGAGAGTGCTCGAACACGACGAGTTGAGCCGATTCCGGACCGAACGCCTGAGAATCGACTTACTGCGCGAGGAGCTATCGTGAACGAAAACCGTTCGATGGATTCACGCACGCGGCGAACCCGCGCAAAGCTCTGGTCCGGTTTGATCGCATTGATGGACGAAAAAGAGTTCAGCGCGATCTCCGTAAGTGACATAGCCGAGCATGCCGGTGTCAACCGCGTGACGTTTTACCGCCATTTCACCGACAAGAACGATCTGTTGCTTCGGGGCCTCGAGAAGACGATGGGCGACGTGATCGAACAGCTCGAACCGTACGCGGATATCGGAACCGAGAGCGTCGCGGAGCGAAATTACGTCCGAATATTTCGGCACGTTTACAACAACCGAAAGCTGTATCGAGCGCTTGTTGGACCCGACGGCACAGGGGTCCTCGTCGCAGGACTCAAGGATTATTTCGGTAGCGCGTACATCCGGCATATGTCGGCGAGACTCGGTGCGCCCCGGTTGCCGACGCGGTTTGTCGCCGACTTCGTATCATCGGCGTTCATCGGTGTTATCGCCCGGTGGATCTTCTCGGACGCTCCAGAGTCGCCCGAAGTGATGGCGAAACAATTCGTGACGATCATCACCCACGGGGTATACTACTCACTCGCTTTACAGTAGCAAGTCCGGCGCCGGAATGCGAGCCCGCATTCGACCCGTCTATACGGTCACGGCAAGGCCTCGTACCACAATCGGTACAGGAGGCCCGGACCCGTCGGATAATGTGGGACCCAGGCCGACGTCGCGAAGAAGCTTTCGGTGTCGACCGGTGAGTCGCCCACGAAGTACGCCGCGTCGTGCGGCGCCGCGTAACCGAACTCGTCGACGCCGATGAGATGAACCGAGAGACCTGAAAGCTGCGGCGTTTGCTCGACGGGGCCGTGCAATACCGCCGCGCCGAGAGCCGCGGTCAACTCCGTGATCCGTTCGCCTGCGACAATTCCACAATCGGTCATGACGCGCCCGACCGCTCCAAGATCCAGATCGAGTTCTCCGGGACGCGAGTACATCGCGTCGGGGTGCTGAAAGAGCGATGTCCGGACCAATGACCGAACGGCGTTCGTAGAGATAGCCGCGTACGCCTCTGACGAGATCTCGTTGAGCGCATCGTGAACCCTCTCGACTCCGTCGGTCCGGATGATCGAAAGAGAATGATGCGTGGCGCCCTCGCGGGCGTGCACTGCAGCCGATGCGACGTCGTCGATGCCCATCGCCGTATCGGACATGGCCGTCAGCAGAGCCGCGAGCGGCCAGCCGTTTGCTGCCACGCTGTTCTGCGCGGCGAGTAGAACCGGTGCGGTGCGGCGTAACTCGTACGCCACCTCGATGAGCGCGGTTCGTGGCCCATCGAATGCGACGACCGATACCGGTTCGTGCGCAAGAGCGCGACGGATCGTTCGTGCGTCGAGGCCCAACCCGAACGTGTCGGAGTACCCGACGGTGCGAGCGGCCGACGCATGAGGTCTCATTCCGTACCCCCAGAGATACAGCAAGTACTTCTCTGCGGGATACGCTTTTTTTGCGCACGAGACGAACGATGCGAGTGTCGCGCCATCGCCCGTATTGAGTTTCACATCGGCATCCTCGGGAACACCGAGACACAGCGAACCGATCCGGACCGGAGGATTCGTGCCGTGCTCGTCGGAAAACGCGGCGTACAGTCGCGTCGAGGCGCGCTCTCCGGAGCTCCCACCGCGATCAACCAGCAGCACAACCGCGATTTCCGGATCCAATACGACGTTCGCGAGCCGAGTCAACTCGTACTCCGCGTACGGTTCGAGTTCGTTGTCCGCCGCGATGTACGCAATCACGGTCCACTTCGTGGGTCGGGGAAAATCGGTTTGATCCGGTTCCGAGACAACGTCGACGATGCTGCCCGGAATCGGAGCGCTACACGCAACCGTGAGTACAACGATCGGCAAGACGAGGCTACGAAGCACGTTCGAGAGTGAACGCCGTTTGACCCGAAGTGCTCTCATCGGCCGAGCACCGTATCGGGGTACGAGAAGCGTCCCGACCGATCCGACCAGACCGACCGTCCGACATCGACGGAGCGGACGTGAAACCCCGATACGCGGAACGTTTCACGCGGTACGACAAAGAAGAGATCGGCGAGCGAAACGGTGATGACGCCCGACTCCCATGGCGCGATTGGCTCCGAAAGCACTACCCGTTGTGGGTTAGGCGTAAGCGGTACGGGCGTGTCACCGGTTGCAGGCAGCAGGAAGAAGCGAATCTCGGTCGGGACGATCGTTTCATCCGAGACATTGGTCACGATACACGTAAGATTCTCTCCGCCTGTATCGATCGCGAGACCCGAGAGGCGGAACGGTGGGGTCGGTGGGACATCGCAGCCGGTCAGTTGTCCCGCGGTGAGCGCCGCAAACGCAAAAAGGGCGGCCGGAAAGTGCCTCATTCGGTTCCCTCCGTGATGGCGCTTCGTAGCGTCGCAACAACGGTACCAGTGCCCGGAAAGCGGTCGAGCCGCGCAATTGCGAGATGAGATTCGGCGGTGCGGCCGAGTCGCCACAAGACGACCGCGTGGAGCAGACTTAGCCGCGGATCGTGCTCGTCATCTCCGTAAGGCGCGAGAATGGCATAGGCGTCAGTGAAATCCGATCGCACGATCGCGGCTAACGCCGACTCGACGATATGGTCGCGCACGGCGCGCAGACTCTGCAGACGAACGTGGATGACGTCGGCCGGCCCGGTGACACCGATCTCCGTCTCGACACCGCGATAATCGGGATGCCGCACGGTAGCGAGCCCTCGTCCGATCGGCACGTTTTCGACGACAAACCGTCCGCGAATGTCGGTCCGAACGGGTTCGACGCCGGTGAGAGAGACCTCCGCGTCGCTTATCGGGAGTCCGTTTTCGCTCGAAACCATCCCGTGAACCCGGACCGCAGTTAGGCAGGGATCGAAGCTCGTGCACGCCGCGATGCTCGTGCCAATCAACAAGGCCGCGAAGAACGACAAACACGCGCGCGCCCTCGCTTGCGGTGTGAGTGCATTTGCCCGTGGCGCGGGTAGGGCGAGTGATCTCAGCGTTCTATTCATCGTGTCTCTCTCCCTCATTGGTAGCGACTCGGGATGTAGGCGCGGACTCGGGGTACACGCGCTCTGCGAAAACGCGGCCGGCCGAATCGCGGTGTATCGAGTACTGTCCGTGCGATGTCGCGATCGAGCCGATCGGGGCACCACGGCCTATCGTGTGTTCCGACCGACTCGTTGGCGCTGCCACGCCATCCGCCGATTCGTGTTCCATCTTGACTGCTTCCTCCGGTATCGTCGGCGGCACAATTTCGTGGTCCGGTGTTGAGCGTGGCGAGGGCCCCGGGAATAACGATACAAACGCGGCGGTGTCTCCCCCGGTCGGCACCCGCACCACGTCGGCATCAATTAACGGCTCCGACGCCGGCGCAATTGGAAAGGATCGTTCCGCGTCGGCAGCCTCAGGAGTTCGCACCAAAACGCCATGGAGATACCCGTACGTCATGGCGGCCGAGACGACGACAAGGATACAAGTCGTGGTGAGGTCCGCCGCGCGCGCACGCCGGGCGTTTCTCAGGTTGTACCGTGTGCTGTCTCCGTGGGTGGCCTTACCGCTCATACAATCCGTCCGGAGCCAAGACGCACATCATTTGCATCGAATCCCCGATAGGCTCGATCACAATTCGTACGATTCGCGTGACGGTGTCGGTTGCGAACACCACGGCGAGAATCCTGTCAGGAGTTCCTACGAAAGTAACGACGAGCTCGGTATCGTGCACATGCCGAAGATAAGTGATCTCGAGTCCTTGTGATTCGGCGATCGAACGAATCACCGTAGAGAGCGGCGTGCCGCGGGCGGCGCGGGTGCGATTCGGCGGTGGCGTGTGGTGACCGTTATGCGCGACGGCAGCAACCGAGTTCCGGTTCATCGCGACGACGGCTCGGGTCGCCGTGCCGGTTACGTCGATGCGCCGGAGTTCGAGCCCGGCTCGATCAATTTCGGCCGCCGTTGACGGCGCGAGAACCCCGGTCGCCGAGAATACATTCTGCTCAAACTCAATCCGCTCTGCGGTGAACCTCCCGGACAGGGCTCGGGCGAACACCACAAGTTCCTGCGCGACGGTTGAGTTTGTAACGTCGGCAACAACCGGGACGTCGGAGTGTCGAGTGAACTCGGTGCGTGGGAGACTTGCCGGTGCACGCGGCACCGCGAGGGCGGTGGCGATCACGAGCCAAAAAAGCGCGAGCGCAACTCCGATCCGGCCTCTTCGCACAGAGCGTCGTGTCGAGCGTGCGAGGTTTAGCCGCCGCAAGCGACGATGGCACGCGAACGCCGCGTACGGGTACCATATCACGGTCCCCGCGCAGACCGGGAGAGAAGGACTCTCGGCGATCACGATGAGGGGGGTCGTGCTCCGGACGAGTTCGGCGGCGAGAGCCGGGATCGCGTCTCCTGTCCGCGTCGTGATCGAACTCGGCACGCCGTCACGACGGCGAACGATTTGCCACCACCCGGGCCCGATCAGCATCACCGTATCGTCGCCGTACCGTGAACCGACGGCGATCGCAAGGTGATGCGAGAATAGACAAAGACTCGATCGTGAGAGCGTGGGTACTCTCTCCTCGGGAATCTCGGCTCGGATTTCTACGGTCCCACAGCGAATCCCATCGACAATCGTGTTCCGATCGGTAGGGTGGGGCCGCAGCGGCGCTCCGATCGGCTCGACGCGAGCGAACGTCTCAACCGGAGAGATCACTATCATCGCCCGAGACGAGCGGCTGAGAGATAGTACGATGTGCCGGTCTTGATCTTCATTCGGCACTGTCGCGACCTCCTCGTGTTTGCGCGACGAGCGATGGCCCCGCGAGAACTTGAAACATGCCGTGCGCGTCGCGTTCGAGGACCGCCCGCACCGGCTCACCGTCGACAGTGATCCGTAACTCGAGGAAAACCGGCGACGTGCGCAGAACCGTCTGCAGCCGTCCGGACGGATCGAGCGTTGAGAGGTCGGTCGGGCCGATAGCTCCGCGCTCACGCAGCGACACGAGACGTCGCGCGATCTGCACCGGTCGCTCGATTCCCGTACGTTTTATCGCTGCCTCGATTACGACGAGTGGAGCGGTGTTCACGTTGATGACTGCCGCACCGGGATCTGGTGCCCACGGGCCCGCGTCGCGCGCGTACGGCGTGAAGACGTGTGCGAACGCTTCTGTGTCGACGATTCCGGCAAACCTCGTGTCCGTCCGGAGCGACGGTCCACACTTTGTCCGTGCGGCCTCAAACTCCTCGATCGATACTCCCGGGAGCAGAATCTCGGCCCAGAGCTCGGTCGGAACAGCCTCGATCGGAATCGAGTACACAGGGAAGCGACTCCCGAGATCGGTCACATCCGCGGTAATCGAGCCGGTGCGTGCCGGGATATCGAGTCTCCGGACACCACGCGGTATTACCTGGTCGTTCAGGTACGCGGCGGCCGTCGAGATCGCTTCAAAACGCCGTCGCGATAGGTCGCGGTGTTTGCTCACCATCTCGGCGGCCGAAAACGCCGTCGTTGCGACCGAGATCATCACGACCGAAGGCGGTAAGACACACAATAGAATGATCGTTACGCTCAGCCCGGCCGATCCGCGCTCACGCATCAGCGAGCACCCGTGTTCGGCCGATCGCGTGGCGCGTCGCCGACCGGGCTTCGGACCGGGCTTCGGACCGGGTTTCCGAGTCGGACGGTAATGGCTGCTCGCGGCAGGTCGTGCGCGCGAAGCGTCACGAGGTTACGATCGTTTTCGTGAAACACAAACTCCACTGATACCGGTGCGGTTGTGATGGTCCTCTCGTGACCTCTTTCGCGATGCAAAACGCGGGTAACGTCGCCTATCGACTCGACGATTACGACGCTGCACGGATCTCCTCCGTAGTACGGGATCTCGATCCGCTCGACCCCGGGGCGCGACCGGTCCGTCGAGCTACGGTCAAACTGAACCGTCAGCCCGGGAGGAGCTGCGATGTTCGCTGCCGCGTCGACGAGAGTTTTTTCGAGCGTGGCGAGGCCGACGACTGTCGTGCTCGTATCGGTGATCACTCTACCGATATGGGTGAACGACAGAACGGCGCCGGTCGCGATGCCGACGATCGACGAGGTTACCGTTATGACGACAACCGCCTCGAGCAGTGTGTATCCACGGTTCGATTTCATGGCACAACGAACACTGCTGAGGCGCGACCGACGGCGACGACGGCGATCGAGAACAAAGTCGAGAGAGCCGTAACCAGAACGACCATCGCTATGAGCGTAACCATAGCCTCGACTCCGATCCGACCGGATCGCGGGTCCATTCAGTTCTCCCATGATGACAGCCGGAGGGGACTACCGTCGCGCTGTACAGCGATGGCCGAGATTCCAACCGGTGCTCCGTTCGGAGCCGGTTGCGCGTATCGGTAGACACCTCCCCACGGATCGCGCGGAATCGGTTGCGCGAGGTACGGCCCATTCCATGAAGGAGCAATCGGTTCGAGATACGGGGCCGACCACAGTGCGTCGAGTCCCTGCGATTCGGTCGGATAGCGTCCGACATCGAGTCTGTACAGCTCGAGCGCGAGCGCAAACGCGGCGATCTGCGCGCGTGCGGTCGCAAACCTCGCCCGGTCGACGTACCTGCCGACCGACGCGCCGACCCCTGCGGTCAGAATGAGGATTATCGCGATTACGACGATCGTTTCGAGAAACGTCCATCCTGCTTCGTCAGTCCGGCAAGGTGCGCCTTTTGTGTACAGCCTCTTTTTCACGAGTGTATCCCTCCGGGGAGTCAAAACAAGACGCCGTCGAACGCGGTGACCGCGTCGAGCAACGGACCGATTATCGCGACCGCGACAAAAAGCAGTACACAGCCGACTATCACGATCGAGCCGTACTCCGCGACTCGCTCTACGACGGGAATTGCACTCGAGACCGACGAGACGCCGGCTGCAACGAGACGTTTCGCGCACGCCGCCGAGTTTCCGCTGCGGTCGGCTGCGGTCATCCAGTACCGCACCGCACGCGGCACCGGAAGCTCGTCGATCGTCTCGATGAGCGACCGACCACAACGGAGATCTTGAGCCAGCGCGGACAGCCTTTTCCTCATTACCGTCGTTCGCGCGGCGTACGAAGCGTCGGTGAGAGCTTGGTCGAACGGGACACCGTCGGTGAGCAACTCGGACAGGACGAAAAAAGTTCCGTGAAGATCGATGGCGCACAGTACTGGTCCAATGCCTGGAACGCCGTATCCAATACGCGATTTAAATACCGAGAAGAGTGCCGAGCCGCCGATCAACGACGCGAGTAACACCGTCAGGAAAAGCGCAAAGTCCACGCGACGACTGACGTTCAGTATAGTCTCATCGTCGACAAACACGATCGTGGCGATCTGAGGAATGAGCCCAACTCGGAGAACGACGAGTCCCGCGGTCATCGCGACGATGATCGTACACGGATACGCCACGGCCATCAAAATTGAACGGTTCGCGCGATCGAGCAAGGTCTGCATGTCCACGTACGCCGCAACCGCGCGTGAGAGTCTGCCGGAGTCGACCGCGGAAGCGAACATCGAGGCGTACGCGCGCCCGACCCCAAGAGCGACGAACGCCTCGGCGGGATCAAAACCTGCCGCGATCGCGCGGGCGGCGGCCAGAAATGCGCGGCGGCATGTTCCCGAGGTCGAATCTGCGGTACGCTCGAGCGCGACGGCGGTCGGAAGCCCCTCGCCGACAAGCAGAGCGAAAAAAGATAACGGTGCGGTGCGAACGCGTCGGGAGGCGGTGTACTCTAAAGGCATCGCGCGATCTCCTCTGGTGACGACTCACCGGTCTCGACGACTGCTTTTGCGCACTCGAGCATGCTCGGTGCCGTTGGCGCCGGCGCCCCGTCGACGAACTCCACGTACTCGACTATCGGCATACGCCCCGTGAAACCCGTGTTGCGGCACGCCGTGCATCCGACCGCGCCCCACGCGCGCGAAGGCGCAAACCCGCCGAGAGCGGTCTCGACCCGCCTGGGCGGCTCCGGCATCGGTTCACGACACGAGTGGCAGAGACGGCGGACGAGCCGCTGCGCAACCGCAGAACTCAGAGCGGCCGTGACCGCGTACTGCGGGACGCCGATCTCGCGCAGGCGTACCGCGACGGTCGGAGCCGAGCGGGTGTGCAACGTCGTAAACACCGTATGTCCCGTCATCGCGGCGCGCACGGCCAGCTCAGCCGCGTCTTTATCCCGGAGCTCGCCGACCGCGATGACATCGGGATCGTGGCGAAGAACGGACTTCAAAACGTCACGGTAGCCCCGGTCGTGCGATGCGTCGACCGGCACGTGCGTCACTCCAGGTATCGTGTACTCGACGGGATCCTCGATCGAAACGACGTTGCGTCGCGTTCGGTCGATCGCCGAGAGAATCGCGTGTAACGTCGTTGTCTTTCCCGCTCCGGTCGGTCCGGACAGGACGACGAGAGCGGACTCGACCTGGGCGAGACTACGTACACGATCGCAAACCGGTTCGGGGAAACCGAGCTCCGAGATCGATCTCACGACCGAACCGGAGTCGCACAGCCGGATCGAAACCGACTCGCCGTGAACCGTTGGAATGACCGATACGCGCAGGTCGTACGGGGTCGCGAACAACGTGAGCTTGACCCGACCATCCTGCGGACGACGCCGGTCCATCGTGTCGAGCGCGGCGAGCACCTTGATCCGCGCTACGATTCTTCGCGCGAAAGTCCGCGGGATCTCGTCGTGCGGCTCGAGCACGCCGTCGACTCGGAAGCGAACGCTCGCGTCGGTCGCGGACGGTTCGATGTGGACGTCGGATGCTCCCACGCGAATCGCTTCGATCACGTACCTGTTGACGCGGTTGACGACCGGCTCGTCGTCGGCTACCGCTTCGAGGCGTCCTTGTTGCGACGGCCATACGATCGGGGCCGTGTGTGATTCGATGTCGTCCGACGTCCGTGCGCTCAGGTGAAGGACCAATTCCTCGCGCGTGATTTCTTCGACCGCGACCGGAGCCGCGTGGAACGCCTCGAGTGACACGATGACGTCGTCGGGTACCGGTTCAGCCGCGCCCACGATAACCTCGAACGGAGTGCGTTTGAGGTAAACGATCCCGGTTGCCCGGATAAACTCGGCCGAGTACTGAACATTCGTGGAGGTTTCGATCACGGTGAATCCTCCGGAATTACTCGACGAAGCAGCGACGCGAGATCGTCGGACGTGTCGCGCGACGCGCTGGGCCGCTCGAGAACCGGGACGACGTACATCGCCGTCTCGACCCGCTCGAACGACGAGCGGTGCGTCCCCAATAGTTTCCCGATAACCGGTATCCTCGCTATGAATGGGACGCCGTGGTGTTGTTCGGTCGCGTCGTCGTGGACGAGCCCGGCGATCCTGACCGGCTCTCCAGGAGCGAGGACTACGCGCGTGTTCACGACGTTCTCCGCCGTGGTCGGCGGGTTTGTCCGACCGGCGGCGGCGTCGGCGCCGCGCTTCGCGACCGAAGCGTGGATGTCGAGCATAATTTCGCCCGCTCCGGTGACGGCGCCGCGGATGCGAAGTTGAATGCCCGAGACGATCTCGCGCGTTACACCGGTGGACGATGCGGCACCGGTGTCCGGATCGAGCCGAAGATCGCGGTATCGATACGTCTGCGTGTTGGTCAACTCGACAGTCTCGCCGTCGCGAGCGAGAACCTGTGTGTCTGCGACGATTCGGGCCGTGCTCCGGGCGAGCTCGGCGCTCAACCGAGCGGCAAACCGAATTCCGAGAAGCGAAACGACGTCCATCTCGAGCGCGAGCAGCGGCCCAAGCGCTCCGACGATTGCCGGTACCGTCGAAAGCGCGTACGAAGCGGGTCCGGCCTCACCGTCGGTCAGGAACGTCGTCGAGTCTCCGCCGTGGAACTGAAGGATCAAAACGTGATACCGGATCTGAGGCGTGACGGTGTCGACAATCGAGACGAATTCTTCGACGGCGGAGAACTTTTCGGCGCTGCCCGTGAACACGAGCATTGTGCGCTGCGCGGTTCGGGAGAAATCGCGCCGATCGAGGTGCCGTGGCAACAGCTCGAAAAAGCGATCGGCGTCGATGTTCGTGAGACGAACAACGCGCGTGTCGGGGGCTATATCGAGACGCGAGAAGAGCGTCGTCAGCATCGGGCCTTCGAGACGTGAGACCCAGCCAAAGACGGTCTTTCCGTCGGCGGTTACGTTGAGCCTTGTGCGGAGGTCTCGCGAGGGTACGGCCGCGCAGAGTGCCGAACCGTCTATCCAGACCGGGCTGTATGAGTAGAACTCGTGTTGCCCGACTCGGACGTCGATGTCCCGGAGAAATCCCCCGACGAGTTCGCGCAGCGCCTCGGTACCGAAGAGCACGAGCGCACCGCCGGCCGGATGCAGTACGGCGTTTCGATGCCCCGCGGCGGCGAGAACTTCGAGCAATTCGGCCGGCGACACGTGCACCGGTGAAAACGTCTCGAAGGCGAATGTCGGAATGTTTGTCGCCGGCCGGTCGGTGACGAAGAGGGTTCCGTCGTGTTCATGGACGACGAGGCCGACACGCCTCGCGAGCTGATCGACGACAGCTCGGGGCGTGCGCTCGTGGAACACCAAAGGGCCGATCGTCTGGTTTGTCGTGCTTGCGATCACGAATGGATGACCTGTGCGCCGGAAGACTTCGGTGATCAACTCGTGGGCCGTCACGCGTTCGGACGTCACGGTCACGCCCGTTGCGTCGGACTCGACGATCATTACGCCGCTTTGCGTCACCCGCGGTTGCTCGGTCACACGCATGTGATCTCCGAAGTCGGAAACGGCCAGCCCCGGTGAACTCGCGACGAGAATCTCGATAGCGCGTTGCGCCGGCACAGAGCTCATGTGGATCGTTATGGGCGAGGGCGGCAGCGAGGCGCCGACGATCGCGAAACGGGCTTCGCGCGCGATCATCTCCGCGACTGTCGAGAGTGGGGCCGCGTTCGCGCGGACGGTAATCCCTGCACCGATCGACTCGATGTTGATGCGCGAAACACGGTGCACACCGCCGCGCTTCGTGACGAACATTCCCGCGGATTCGGCAACCCGCGCGATTGCGTCGGCGAACGAGCCTCCGGTAAGCCGGATCGAGATCGTTCCTGAGACGGTCTCGTCGGGAACGACCGACTCATCGAACACATCGCCAAGTGCCAGAACGATATCGCGAACGGGTTGATCACGGAACTCGAGCGACATAAGATCGGCGCCCGTCGCGTGTTTTACGCCGACCGACGAGAGCGCCAGCGCGGCGACGAGTGCCGCGGTACGGACTTGCTGTACAGTCACGCTATCCAGCCCGCGCACGCGGCGCCGTACGCTCCGATCGCCCCGAGCGTTATGAACGGTGCGAACGGGAGAAATCGAGAGGCGCGTTCACGCCGTGCGCACTTGTCGACGACGAAGAACACGACACACACGATCGAAGCGGCGAACACCGCCGTCGCAGCTCGACCCGGACCGAGAGCTGCCGCCAAGAAAGCGGCGAGCTTCACGTCGCCGAACCCAAGTCCGCCGTGCGTCACCGCTGCCGCGAGCGCGAAAACCGCCGGTACCAACATCACTCCAACGACCGCCTGCGATAATGACGCAGGGATAATGACGGCCCGAAAGAGCAGTGCGCACGCGATCCCTCCAAGCGAAAAGCGATCGGGTACGCGGAACCGCGTTATATCGGAGTAGACGATCGGAACCGAGAACGTCACGTACACCGCGAAAAGGAAAAGTTCGGCCGTTCGGGTCGGTACGCCCATGACTACCTCTTAGGAGGTACTACGCCACCTTTTTTACCACTGCTTGAGAAGACGTTGATTTTCTTCGAGTTTCAGTCCTGCGTGCGGCACAAATCGGCTTGAGTGAGGTAAGGTCAGCCCGAGGCAAACGAGAGGATCTTGTTCACCGTCTCGTCATGAACGTCGGTGTACCGCGCTCCGGCGCGATACCGCCTGTCGCCGGGTTGAACCCACACGACTTGCGAGCCGATTGTGTACGTGCCGTGCGTATTCTCGATTGTTAGCGTGATCGACTCTCCGACATCGGGTGGTCGTTCGGTTTCGAAGGAGATCCCCGTGAGAGAGACGTCGCGCATGATGCCCGGATGGCGCCGTGCTTTTGCGCACGAGTACGCCACCGGGTGTTTTGCCATAAATCTGTGTGAACCACGTTTATCGTCGGAAGGCGAGCAGATTCGTGCCTTCCCGGTCATTTTTGCGTAGTACAGGCCGCGGTCTGCGACGTCGAGTAGGTCTCGCAACGACACCGCGTGTTCGGGAAACTCGGCAACCCCGCCGGAGAACGTCACGGAGAGTTCGTTCCTATAAACAGTGCTTCGTGTCGCCGTCAGTAGTCTTTCACCGAGTCGGAGCGCGCCCTCTTGCGGCGTCTGTGGCATGAGTACGACAAACTCTTCGCCCCCGAGCCGGCCGATCGTATCCTCCGAGCGTAGGAACGTCGAGACGAGCGACGCGAATGCCTTCAGGACGTCGTCGCCTACCTGGTGTCCGTGGGTATCGTTAACCGATTTGAAGTTATCGATGTCGAGGAACAAAACCGAACAGAGCAGGTCGTATCTGCGACATCGGTTTAACTCGCGCTCGAGTACGTCCTCGAAGTGTCTGCGGTTGGATACACCGGTGAGTTCGTCCACGGTCGCGAGCCGCGTCTTCTGCTCAAAACTGCGGTACTCGACGATCTTCGGATCGATCATCCGCCGATCGATTTGAAGCAGATAGTCGAGAACTGCTACGCGGAAGTCGATACCGCGGCCGAGCGAACGCTCTATGTTTCGGCGATGAGCCGCGATGCGGCCGTAGAACTCGCTTGCTTCGTGTGAATCGAGTTTGAGTTCAAAAAGGGTATCGAACAGGACGGAAAAGAACGATTGCTCCTCGCCGTACTCACGCACCAATCGTGTTATCGTGGAATCGAGCGAGCCGGAATGGCCAAAAAGCGCGCCCGTGAGGCGCGTCTGAAGATCACGGTCTGACACGGCGGCATCCCCCAACGAAACCGTTCCGCGGAACTTTTTCTCATTCAAATATGAATGTTTAACTTTGTGGTGTCAACCTGCAATCACCGCTAAGCACGCCGGCGCGGGTCACCGTTCGACGAGCGGCGCGGTCGCGTCTGCGAGCCATGACGCGTGGGGTTCATCGAGCAGCGGCGTGAGTCGCTCGCGCACGGCAGAGTGGTACTCGTCGACCCACGCGACTTCATCGTCGGTGAGCAGCTCGAGGTCGATCAGATCGCGTTGAATCGGGCAGAAAGAGACGGTCCGGAACGCGAGAAAACTGCCGAACTCGGTTTCACCGTCGTCGACGACCGTCACGAGGTTCTCTATCCGGACGCCCCAACGACCGGTGCGGTACACGCCGGGTTCGTTCGAGATCAACATCCCTTTTTCGAGCGCGACCGCATGCGGAGCCGGGCTCATTTTCTGCGGACCCTCGTGCACGTTCAGCCGGAAGCCGACGCCGTGTCCCGTACCGTGCCCGTACTGGATGCCGTCGCGCCATAGGCCCGCGCGCGCGATCGCATCGATCTGGTACCCGTACGTGCCGCGGGGAAACCGCGCTGTCGCGACGGCGATGTGCGCGCGAAGCACGCGCGTGAAGTCGGCGCGAAACCCGTCCGGCGGCGAGCCGATGCACACGGTTCGAGTAATATCGGTCGTGCCGTCGGTATACTGCGCTCCGGAATCGACGAGGTACGGAACACCGACCTCGAGGGTTCCCTGCGTCTCGGGGCGCGCCGAGTAATGCACGACGGCACCGTTTGGCCCCGAACCCGAAATCGTCGTGAAACTCGGCTCGAGGTACCCACCACGATTGCGGCGGAACTGCTCGAGCCGGTCGGCGGCCGCGAGCTCGGTGACCGGGCCTACCGGAACCGTCTCTTCGAGCCACGAGAGAAACTCGACGAGCGCAGCGCCGTCGCGCGCAGAGCAGCCGTCGAGGCACTCGAGTTCGGATGCCGACTTGATCGCCTTCAGGCGCTCGACCGGACTCGGCTGCTCGACGACGCGCGTATCGCCGAGCGCCGCTTTGAGCGCCATGTTGGTTTTTGCGGGATCGAACACAACGCACGCGTCGTTCGGAATTGACCTCAACGTCTCAAAGACGGCCTCGTACGGTGCCGTTGCGACCGAGTCGTGTTTCAACGCGCGTTCGGTGTCCGCGTCGAGCTTCCCCGAATCGATGAACAGTGTCGCGCCCGTGGGAGCGACGAGAAGATACGCGACCGCGACCGGATTGAAAGGGATGTCTTCTCCACGGACGTTCAAGGTGTACACGATCTCGTCGAGCGCGGTTACGAGACAGTGTGTTGCCCCGGTCCGACTCACGGCGGCTCGTATTTCGTCCAGTTTTTTTGCGCGACTCGTTCCGATACACTCGGTCTCGAATAGCCGTACCGGCCGGCGCGGGCGCGCGGGACGATCGGGCCAGATCGTGTCGAACGGATCGGAACCAGCGGCTACGGTGATGCGCGCGGGCGAGAGCGTGTCCGAAAGAGTTTTCACCTCGTGGACCGTGAAGCACGACTCATCGTATCCGACGCGCGAACCCCCGGAGAGCTCGCTCTTGAGCCACTCGGGGAAATCAGGAACCTCAGGCAAACCACTTTTGTGCAGAGTGATCTCGGTCCCGGTGAGAGCGACTTCGGCTGCGAGGTAGTACCGTGAATCGACCCATAACCCGGCTTTGTCCGCAGTCACCACGGCCGTACCCGCCGAGCCGTCGAAACCCGTCAACCACGCGCGCGTCTGCCATCGCGCGGGCACGTACTCGCCTGCGTGCGGATCGGCCGATGTAACGATCCATGCGTCGTATCCGGCCGCGCTCATTTCACTCCGAAGCGCGTCGATTTTTTCGTTTACGGTCATACCAACGATAATACGCGGCCGCGAGGAGGTTGGGAAGTAGCGCAAACGTCCCGTGGGTGTTTTTTACGCGCTGTGAACTCTCGCGTCCTATCGTAGGGGTTAAAATGACACACATAAAAAACCGAAAAAAACGTGTGTGTCAAAATGACCGTTTAGGAAAAAGAACGCTGTTGGTTCCGTGCGCCTCGCGCTACTCGCCGATCTTATAAATAGTTATAGTATAAATATTTATAAAAAATTGAATGAGTTGGCATGGTTCTCGCTACAATACAAGTGAAAGAAAAAAACCAAATACGAGGAGGGTGCATATGAATATCACACGATGGCGACGCAACGACGTGTACGATCCGATGCGCGATCTCGAGCGCATCCAGAACGAGATCAACAAGCTTTTCGACATCGAGCCGTCGGACGGCGTATCGGGCCTGTTCGATACGAGCTTCTCGCCGGCAGTCGATATCGTCGAGCACGAGGACCGATACGAGGTCGAGTGCGATCTCCCGGGCGTCTCTAAGGACGACATCGAACTCGCGGTCGCGGGGAATGTCCTGACGATCAAGGGCGAGAAAAAGGGTGAGAAAAAGCGCGAGAACGGCGGATACTTCCGAAAGGAAACCTGGTCCGGATCGTTCCAGCGATCGCTCGCGCTCCCGCAGAGCGCCGACGGTGAGAAGATCGACGCAACTCTGCGCGACGGCGTGCTCCGGATCTCTCTTCCCAAGCGAGAAGAGATGAAGCCCAAGCGAATTTCGGTGAGCGTCGCGTAAGCGACGCTCGATCGAGCGAAAAGGAATGGAGGCGAGTATGGCTACTGAAAATATGACCCAACAAGTCGCACGACGGCGAATTCGACCGGTCTCGAACATTACCGAAAGCAAGGACGCGGTCGTGTTGAGTCTTGAGATGCCGGGAGTTCGGCGGGAAGATCTCGATATCAACGTCGAGAACGATCAATTGATCATCACGGGGCGTCGGGCGGAGCGAGACGACGGGTCACGATACGTGGTTCGCGAGCGGGCGTACGGCGAGTACTTCCGAAGTTTTGCGATCGACGACACGATCGATCGCGAAAAGATCGATGCGAAGCTCGAGAACGGAGTGTTGAATCTAACGCTTCACATCAAAGAGTCGCAGAAGCCCCGCAAGATCGCAATTTCCGCGAAGTAAGCGCGGAGCGTCAAACGATTTTTGGGGGCGAAAGCCCCCTTTTTTTATTTTTCCGTCGAGAAACGATACACCGTCGTGTGGCGGTAGGTCTCGCCGGGTGAAAGGATCGCCGACGGAAAGTTCGGGTGATTCATGGCGTCGGGGTAGTACTGCGTTTCGAGACAGAGCGCGGTCCGCGCGTGTGCCTTCCCGATCCGTGTTGCCAGACCCGTGAGTTTGTTTCCCGTGTAAAACTGGACGGCCGGCTTCGTCGTGAGTACTTCCATGACGCGCCCCGACGACGGTGCGAACAGCCGCGCCGCGGTGCGAAGCCCCGATGAGTCCGGTTTGCCCGAGATCACAAAACAGTGATCGTATCCTCCGACGTCGTCGATCTCATCGCCGATGCGTTTCGGCGTCCGGAAATCGAACGGCGTCGCCGAGACATCACGAATCTCTCCGGTCGGGATTTGCGTGTCGTCGACCGGAAGGTACGCGTCGCACAGCAGCTCCAGACGGTGATCGACAACCGATCCGCCTGACTCAAGGTTCCAGTACGTGTGATTCGTGAGGTTGATCGGAGTCGGTCGTGAGGTGTGCGCCGTGTACTCGATCCGGAGATCGTTTGTCTCGGTGAGCACGTACGCGATCTCAACATCGAGATTGCCGGGATACCCTTCCTCACCGTCGCGGCTCGTGCGCGTGAAGATCACGCGCCCCGTGCTCTGCTCGCCGTCGATGTCTGCGGTGTACACCTGCTTGTCAAAGCCTTTCTTGCCGCCGTGAAGATGACTCGGCCCGTCGTTCACCGCGAGGGTGTACTCGGTGCCGTTGAGCGTGAACTTTCCCCGCGCGATTCGGTTGGCAAACCGTCCGGCGACGGCGCCGAAAAACGGGTGTCCCGCGAGATACGAGTCGAACGAATCAAAACCGAGCGTGATCTCCGCCGGACGCCCGGACCGATCGGGTGTCTCGATCGATGTCACGATCGCGCCGTACGACATCACGCGCATCGACACGCCTGAGCCGTTCGTGAGCGTGTACTCGACGATCGGTTGACCGTCGAGCCGCCCGAACTCGCGCGTTGAGATAGTCATTATTCGGAGAGCGACGGTCGCTCGATGTAGTCGTCGCTGCGGAGAAGCATCTTCACGTACTGCGCGCGCCGATACGTCCATCGGTCGGGTGTCTTGTTCACGCTGAGTTTGCCGCGGAAGTCCGTGAGCTTCTCGTACCCTTTGCGCGTCATCCACGCGTCAAGGTCGGCCAGGATCTTTTGGATCACGTCAATCGTGTTGAGGTACAACGTCGAGACGCACTGAAATACGTCCGCACCCGCGAGCAACACCTCGACGGCGTCGGAGCCGGAGTGGACACCGTTCGACGCGCAGAGCGACGCCTTGATGTTCTCGTGCAGAAGTCCGACGAATCGAAGAGCCATGCGGTGGTCGTTCGGATTCGAGAGGTTGAACGGAAAACTGCCTTTCTCTCGTTCGATATCGAAGCTTGGATGAAACATTCGGTTGAAGAGCACCACGCCGCTCACTCCGGCGTCGTCCATTTTTTTGATGATCTCGAGTGGACTCGTGTAGAACGCGCTCAGCTTCACCGAGATCGGGATTTTCACGGCGGCCGATACCGCTTTGATCGTCTCGACTTGCTCGGCCTCGATCTCCGTGGCGCTGCGCTTCGGGTCGATCGGGATCGCGAAGAAGTTAAGCTCGAGACCGTCAACTCCGGTCTGTTCGAGTTTTTTTGCCCACTCGACCCACGTATCGTGGCTCAATGCGTTCAAGCTTGCGATTACCGGGATCTCGACCGCCTCTTTGGACTTCCTGACCCACATAAGATGCTCGTCCGGGCCGGCGTGTTCGAGTTTTGGGAAGATGTTCTGGATTTCAGCGTCGAGGTTGTCGTTCGCCGCGAGTTGTTCTTCCATCTTGTACTTCTGGAGCTGAATCTGCTCCTCGAACAACGATTGGATCACGAACGCGCCGGCGCCTTTGTCCTCGATTTTTTTGATCGCGTCGACGTGCGCCGTGAGGCTGCACGCGCCGACGACCAAGGGATTCTTCAACGGTATTCCCATATACTCGGATCGCAAGTCTGCCATAAGGTGTCTCCTTGATATTAACTTTTGTTTAACGGGTACACGTAGCATACCGGTCAAACCGATCCGGTGTCAATCGAGTTTATGCGCCTATACGGTCCGGTCGACCGTTTACGTCTTGATCGTGACGTCTCCGGTGACGGTCTTGATCGCGACGCTGCCGGTTGGCGCGTTGAACGTACCGCTGAGTGAGTTCTTCGAGTGCGCCCGTTCGTTGAGGTCGAGAGTGCACTCGATCTCTCCGCTCGTCGTTTGCGCCTCGATCCTGACGGCGGCGTCGGGCGGGAGGACGAGTTCAACATCGCCGGTCGTCGTCCGCGCACCGACGGTGCAGCCTGCGCACCGTCGAAACTCCAGCTCGAGATCTCCCGTCGTGCTCATCACCTCGGCTGAGCCTTCCGCGCCCGCGATGGTTATGTCGCCGCTTTTTGTGCGAACGTTCAAGTCTCCGGGACAGCCGTTTATTTTTACGTCGCCGCTCATCGTCGCGACCGCCACCTCGCCGGAAACGTCGTCGACCGCGACCTCGCCGCTTTTCACCCGGACCAAAATTCCGAGTCTCCGGGGGACGTGAATCGTGTAGTCGGTTCGGATTCTTTTGTTCTCGTCGGCGCCGTCGAGGTCGAGCGTGAGCTCGGCGCCGTCGACGACGTGGCGAACGGTCGCCTCGTCGGCGCGCGAGCGCGCCTGCTCGTCGTCGGCACCCCACGCGACGATGCGTGCGTCGATCGTGATCTCCGACCGGTCGTCGCCGGAAATAGCCACGTCTCCCCATGTGTTCTTGAGGATCACATTCGTGATACCGTCGGCCGGCACCGTGAAGCTGCGGTCGGCTTCGGCCTTTTTCTTCCCGAAGGCCGACGCGAGGGTACTGTGAAGGTCGAACGATTCCTCCGAGAGGTGCGACTTGACGGTCGTGTTAACCTCGTCAAGAACCTGCTTCACGCTGCGCGAGATCTCGCGCCCGAGGTCGCCGAATCCAAAATCGAACGAGAAGCCGTGGTGCCGTGTTTCTTCGCCGGTCCCGGAGCCCGGCCGACCGTGAGGACCGGACGAGCGCCGACTCTCCGAGTCGTCGGTTTCGGTATTTTCGTCAGTTTCGTCAGTTTCGGGGCCCCCGCGCGGAGCCTCGTCTTGTGTGGACTTGGCGGCTGGTTCGGCCGCGGCGTCGCGGACGGTGAATCCGGCCTCGTCGTCGTCGCTTGTGTCGAGCACTTTCAGGAGCGCCTCGGCCTCCTCGATCGTGATCTTGTCCTCTTTCAGCATCTTGAGAATCATAGTCCGCTCGTCGACCGAGCCCTGGTGTCCCGCGTCATTGCCGTTCATTTTCCGCCCTCCTCGAGTGCTTTTACCGCTTCCGTCGCGGTCATCTCATTGCGTTCGAGTGCTTCAAGAATGTCTCGTCGTCGTTTTTTGGCCGTGTCCGCGTCGTAACCGAGCAGCGCGACGATCTTGTCGAGCCGGCCGCGGACCGTCGGGTACGAGATGCCCATTTCGCGCTCGACATCCTTGATGTTGCCTCGGCACCGCAGGAACGTCTCGACAAAAGAGATATTTTCCGCCGACAGATGCGCAAGCCGCGAGATCTCGAAGCTGCCCTCGACCGCCGTGTTGCACTCCCGACACGCGAGCCGCACGATCTCGAAGTCATTGCCACCACACGCGGGACATTTCGTGATTCGTCGTTTCATCGTGACTCCTTGATAATATTAACATTGATGTTTAAATAAATCAATAATGATCTTCTCCAATATTAACTTTGCGGCGAAATTCGACGCTTGCCTTCCGCCGTGCACGGCGAGAGCAACGGCGCATACGATCGTTGATCTCGTAAGATCGTGCGTGTAAGATGGACGTATGGAACCAATTATCCGGTTTGAGAACGTGACTTTTTTCTACCCGAAGGCCGACGTCGCCGTGACGGACGACGACCGCGTCGCCGAGATAGTCGATCCGAGTGAGATTACGCAGGTTTTCCGTGATCTCACGATCGATGTCCCTCCCGGCGTCACCTCGCTTGTCGGTCAGAACGGAACCGGTAAGACGACTTTCCTGCTTCTTGCCGGTGCCCGGGTTTTCCCGGCTATGGGACGCGTCGTGGTCGAAAACGCCGAGTCGGGTGTCTTTCGCTCCGCAGCGATCGATCCGGCCGTCGAGGAAGAGCGGAACAAGCTCGTCTCGTTTGTGTATCAGAACATGGAATTCGAGACGGCGGAACCGATCGGCGGTTTGATGGAGCATGTTTTCTCCGAGGGGAGCCGCAGCCGTAGCGAGGCAGGCTTTCTCAAAGAGCTCACGACGTATCTCGAGCTCGATTCCTGCCTGAACAAGAAAACGCAGGAGTTGAGCAAAGGGCAGCTTCAGCGTGCGATTATCGCGTTCAGTCTTTTGTACGGCTCGCGTATCATTTTGATGGATGAGCCGGTTTTTGCGCTTGAAGAAGAGCAGAAATCGCGGGTGTTCTCGTACCTCGTCGATTTTGCGCACCGCACGGATACCTCGATCCTGTACTCGGCGCACAATCTTGAGTTGACATCACAGTTCTCCGATTACCTCATGCTGTTCGCGAAAGACGGTTCGATCCGGATCGGCCCGACGGCCGAGCTTTTCGCGCGCGATACGATCGAACAGGCGTACCAGGTCCCGTACGACCTGTTGTACAGAAAAGAGTATCTGTACCGGGAAATGTTGAACAAGACGACGCGGCCGAGTTCATAACGCTACCCGAGGTCTCCTGCGAAGAGCGACTGCACCGTCACCGCGCACACCAAGAACAAGAGTCTGTCGTGCGCGCGTAAGTCGGGGTCCTCGATTGCATCTACCCAGACGCGCCCCATATGGGGAGTCATCGACCGGGTTTGTGCGACCCGGACGAGCGAAACGAGGCGTTGCGCCGATCGTGTACGCTCCGAGTGTAACGATACGATGACCGCCCGGACCGTGTCGTACTCCCGGATCGGGTTCCGCTTCTGCTCGCGTGATGCAAACTCGCGCAGGGATTCGGCTCCCGCGACGTGGTCCACGACGTACGTCGTGTATATCGGGTAGAACCACTCGTCGATTCCGCAGATCCCGGCGAGTGAAAAGATCACCTCGTCCCGAACGTAATCCGGCAGGATCGGATTCTTGTACGCGTCGACGATAGACGGAATCGATTCAACGTACCCGAAGATGCGCAGCGCGTGAGCCGCGTACATCACGACGCGTGGATTGTCGGACCGGACGATCGTGTCGCGGATGCGTGGTATCGATCTCTCGTCGCCGAGCCGCGCGAGAGCGACCATCGCCTCGGCGCGCGTGAGATAGTCCGGAGAGTCGAGTTTGCCGCGCAACGCTTCACGGCCCTCGATCAGCTTTTTCCTTCCGAGAAGCCGCGCCGCGACGTGCGCCGTCGTGAACTCGCCGCTTTCGACCTCGGCGATCAACGCCCGAACGACTCTTTCGTTCATCGGCAGCCCTTCGAGCGCGGCGAGCGCCTCGAGCCGGACACCGAAGCTCGGCGACTCCAACCGCTCGAGCACTCCGCTCACCGAGAACGCCGAGCCCGACGCGCCGATCTCTTTGAGCACGCGTTGTTCGGTGCTCTGTGTCGTCGATCGCTCGAGTCGATTCAGCAGCGTGATCGCGCGCAGATCGCGCAACGAGAAAATAATACTGAACGCGTCGCGTACGGTCCTGCTCCCGAGTCGCTCGAGTCGGCCGAAGCCTACCGTGATCCCGACGAGCATCACGAGCATCACGCCGAAAAAATACCGGTACGCGACGTCGGGTGTAAGACCGATCGTGAACACGAGAGTGTCGAGAAAAACTCCGCCGAACGCCGAGCCGATCGTTCCTCCGACACCGAGGATCAAAAGGTACACGATCCCGAGGTTCACCTGTTCGCGCGGACGGATGCTGCCGTAGAAGTAGTTCTGGACCGCGTTCTCGGTCCCGGATAACCCGAGCATCACCGTGAAAAACACGAACCCCAGAAAAACCCACGCGCCGGTCGGCCCGAGCGCCGGCGTCACGACCGCCGGAACGATCGCGGCCGTGAAGATCGTCGAGAACAGGACGACCATCGGCTTTGCGCCGAGGCGGTCGATCACGAGTCGAGCGAACAGTCCCATCGCGATCGCGCCGAGTCCTCCGACGACCGTCGCGATGAAGACGGCCTCACCGTCGGACTGGTTGTACACTTCTTTCGCGTACACGATCAAAAAAGTCCGTGCCATCCCGGCGAGAGCCGAGAGAGCGCCGAACGAGAGCGCAAAACGCCGGAAGTTCCGTCGCCGGAACGCCGCGAGCACCGTGAGAATCAACCGTCGTCCCGCGCCCGCGCGCGCGTTCGGTGGCTCAGGCAGTCGGAAAATTATCGACGACGCGACCAGCCCGAGAACAACCCCGGTGCCGATAAACATGAGATACCGCGTGACCGGCGCGTCCTCGATCAAGAGCAGAGTCATCGCGATGCCGGTCACGATCGTCACGATCGCGACGAGAATCTGAAAGCGCGACATGAAACGACCACGATCGCGTCCTTCCGAGAGTTCACCCATGACGGGACTGTTCGCGACGACGCCGATGCCCCGAAAGAGATGGAAACCCAGCACACCGGCGAACACGATCGCGAACGCGGCGATTTGATTTCCGCGGTCCGCGGCGACTATCGACAGAAGCACGAGCGCGATCGCGACGTACCGCAGCGCCCACGTGGTTCCGTACATCCGGATCACGCCGTACTTTTGGATCAATTTTTTCCCGATCACGATGAAGAAGAACGACAGGTACGCGAGCGACGACACCAAGCCGATAAACGAACTGGTCGCGCCGAGGCGAATGAGGTACAACGTGAGGATGTTTCCCGTCAACAGTTGGTACGACAGCGCGTTGAACACGCCGAACAGTGTGTACATCCGTCGTCCGGCGCGCTTCTCCGCCGGTGAGTACCCAGATTCGACCATCGCCGATCAACGTATCACGGCGTTTCGTTCGATTCAACGGCGTTACAGAGATCGTGATGGACGGACGCGCCGGCATCGCGTAGTATTACACCGTGCGACGAAGTAACCGCGAACGACTCGCGACCGAGAACGACACTTTTCAACTCATGCTCGCGGTAAAGAATAACCGCCGTAAGCGGTCCGAACGAGGCGAGGTATTCGTCGAAGGAGTCGCCGCGATCGATGCGCTCGCCGGTGCGGGGCTGCCGGTGGTCTGTGTTGCGTATTCGGCCGAGCGCTCTTTGTCGCGGTGGGCCGAAGGCATCATCGAGCGTGTACGACCGGAACGTGAACTCATCGTCACCGATGAACTGATGCGCAGGTTGTCCGATCGCACCGATCCGTCGGAGATCATCGTTATCGCGAACCGTCCGTCACCGAGCCTTGACGATTTTTCGCCGGGAGCTTCTCCGTTTTTCATCGTGTTCGATCGGCCGAGCAACCACGGGAATCTTGGATCGGTCATACGAACGAGCGACGCGTTCCGGTCGTCGGGAGTCGTGACGACCGGACACGGCGTCGATCCGTACGATCCGGCGGTAATTCGCGCGAGTCTCGGTGCGATTTTCACGAGCCCGGTCGTGCACGAACCGTCGGCAGCTCGAATCGAGGACTGGATCGGATCGCTGCGCGCCGCGTATCCCGGACTCTCGGTCGTCGGTACCGACTCGTCGGCATCTGTTTCGCTTGACGACGCGGCCCTCGTGGCTCCGGTCGTCGTATTCCTGGGAAACGAAGCGAAGGGGCTCAGCGAGAGACTTCGTGGTCTCGTCGACACGATGGTCTCGATCCCGATGTCGGGCGTCGTGAACTCACTCAACGTCGCGTGCGCCGCGAGCATCGTGATGTACGAGATCGCGAGGAACACGCGCTCCGGAAAAAAACTTTCTTGACGGATGCAGATTTCGCGGCTATAGTTATTACTGCGTTGCGAGCTAGGTAACGCAAAAAATTGTATGTTTTTGTGTCGATTCGCATCTGCGAGATTAGTATTTGCCCTCCGTTCGTCCCACGGGAATCCGCCGTTAAAGTAATGCACCTCAAACATCACTCACAGGCATGATATCTCATGATGATGTACCGGAACGACAATTCTATGACGCGGACCGAACGACTCGTCGTCGACGAGTCGAGATAAAACAAAGGCGACGTGTACGAGGGGTGCACTTCGCCCGGAAGAGGGGAAGTTTTCCATGGCAAACAAGGTCTATGTGGGAAACATGAACTACGCGACGACGGAGCAAAGTCTGCACGACCTTTTCTCCCAGTACGGACAGGTCCAGTCCTGCCGGATGGTGAACGATCGTGACACAGGCCGCTTCAAAGGTTTCGCGTTTGTCGAGATGAGCACCGACGAGGAGGCCCAAGCCGCGATCGCGGCGGTGAACGGCCTCGAACTCGACGGCCGGGCGCTCCGTGTCAACGAAGCGTTCGAGCGAAAGCCCTCGTACCAACGCCAGGGCGGAGGCGGAGACCGACACTCGTACTAAGGCCGCCGCACAGTAAAAAAGGGACGGTCCCGAACCGATGTTCCGGTCCGGGACCGTCGTGTATCTCGCTCGGTGTCTCTCCGTCAGTTGACACGCGTGTCGCCGCGTGTTAGCGTGCTCACGTATTTTTTCGGGCTGTAGCGCAGGGGTTTAGCGTACTAGTCTGGGGGACTAGGGGTCGGCGGTTCAAATCCGCCCAGCCCGATGTTTGGCGACGCTCCGCGTCGCTATTTGGTTGGGGTCGGGCATCTCGCGCTACGCGCTCGGTGGCCGCCCAGCCCGGGATGCATGGGCGAGCAGGCCGCGCGAGCGGCCGACCAGCCCGATAAGGCTCACGAGATGACCAACAGTCATCGCGTGAGCCTTTTTCGTAGGGATGCGGATTTGAACCGGAAGTAGCCGTACCACACCATCATCCGGACGGAGGTATTCCGGAAAAGGGTGAGTTTTTTGCGGCCGTCCGTTGATAGCCTTTTTGGCGCGGTGGGCACCGTCTCGTCCAAATGTGGACGCGCGGCCGCCAAGCGGCTACACTGGAGGCATGGTACGCTACGAGCTGGGCCGACGCCTTCGTGGGCAACACATCGCGGCGCTGTCCTCCGACCGGAAGCTTGAGCTCAACGACAGGGAGCGGGCAGCGATCCTTACGCTGCTACCGGACCGCGGGTGGCACAGTTTTGTGCAACGTTGGCGGCGGCAGTGGAATGTATGAACGCGGGGGACGTCATCGCGCTTTTGGAAGCGCATAGCATACCGTCAGTTATTGTCGGCGGTATAGCGATGCGCCTCCACGACAGTCCGCGGGTTACTCAGGATCTCGATCTGAGCATTCCCTCGTCCTCGAGCGAGGCGGCAATCAGAACGCTCTACGAGAACGGATATGCCCTTGTCTCGGACGTAACCGATACCGGGGCTACGGTACTGGGAACCGTCGAATCGGCTTTGGACTGGATCAACATTTCCGACCCCGGTTCTCTCACCCTGATCGAACGGCCACTGCCGGTCGGCAACGAGACAAGCTGCCACGTTGCCCATGACGATATCCGTGTCGAGTCCCAGGTTGATCTACTTTACGACCTTGTCGTCCCATTTGGGCGCCTTTTACAGGAGGCGGAGGAAACGACTCTATCCGGCGTCCGCATCCGATACGCGTCGGCACGCCATCTCCTGCTGCTGAAGGAAGCGCGACGAGATCGGTCGCCGGCTGACGCGGCCGATATCGCGTTCCTCGAGGCGCGCCTTTCGGGCACAACGGAGAACCCTCGCTCCACGCGGACTGGTCGCGGAACACCGGGCTCGGATCGATAACCGGTTCCGGCCGCCGGTGACCGAACTCCGATGGGTAATAACGGCTCGAATACCGGGTCCTGTCAAATGAGGAACAACTATGAGAACGATCAGGTGGGGCATATTGGGGTGTGGCAACGTCACCGAAGTGAAGAGTGGTCCTGGGTTTTACAAGGCCGATAACTCGAGCCTTGTCGCCGTCATGAGGAGAAACGCGGCCTTAGCGCGCGACTGGGCCGAGCGTCACGGGGTCGGGAAGTGGTACGAGAGCGCCGATGAGCTGATCGACGATCCCGACGTCGACGCGGTCTACATCGCCACACCTCCCGGCTCGCACAAGCAGTACGCGCTTCTCTGCGCGCAGGCCGGGAAACCCGCCTACGTCGAGAAACCCATGGCTCTGAACCACACCGAGTGCCGGCAGATGATCGACGCGTTTGCCGCGGCGCGCGTGCCGCTGTTTGTCGCGTACTACCGACGGGCTCTGGCGCGTTTTCTCAAAATCAAAGAACTCATCGAGTCCGGAACTATCGGCGATCTGCGCTTTGTCACGATCAACATGCACCGTCCGGCCTCGGATCATGACAAGAACCCGGCGGAGAACTGGCGTATCGATCCCGCGGTTTCGGGGGGAGGGTACTTCATCGATCTCGCCTCGCACATGCTCGACTTCCTCGACTACGCACTCGGACCGATCGCCGAGGCTTCGGGCTTCGCGGGGAACCAGGCGGAGCTCTACGATGCGGAGGACATCGTATCGGGCAGCTTCCGGTTTTCCTCCGGGGTGCACGGCACCGGGACGTGGTGCTTCTCCGCCGATGAGAAAGTGGACTGGACCGAGATTCACGGGAGTAAAGGCAAAATCGGATACGTCACGTTCGACGACAGCCCCGTGGTCGTGGAAACCGGCTCGGGGGTCGAACGTTTCTCGATCCCGTATCCTGCTCACGTGCAGCAACCGCTCATCCAGACGATCGTCGATGAACTCAACGGCACGGGACGCAGTCCAAGCAACGGCGAAAGCGCGGCGCGCACGACGTGGGTGATGGATCAGCTGCTCGGCGGATACTACGACGCCCGACGATAGATAGACAGGAGATACGCGTGACAAACGATTCAGGCAAGTCCGAGACACCGGGCGCCAAAGGTCCCGGGTCCGGGGAGTTGATCCGGTTCATCTCGGTGCTCGTGCTGTTCTGGAGTTCGCTCTACCTCTTCCTTCCGGTCATGGCGCCGATCGCCGACCTTCGTGGCGCGTCGCTCGCGTTGATCGGGATCATCGTGAGTTCGTACGGATTTGTGCAACTCGTGCTCAGGATTCCACTCGGGATATGGTCCGACCGGATCGGCCGCCGGCGCCCGTTCATCACGTACGGCTTTCTCGCGGCGATCGCCGGGGCTCTCGGAATGGGGTTGATCGAGAACCCCGTAATGATGGTGCTGTTTCGTGGATTCACCGGAGTGACCGCGAGCATGTGGATCATGCTCACGGTCGTGTTCTCGGGCCGTTTTCCGGCCGACCAGACCGCGCGCGCGATGGGCATCGCGGTCATGGTCACGAACCTCTCGCAGTTGTTCGCGACGCTCGTCGGTGGCTTGCTCGCCGACCGGTTCGGCTGGCACGCTCCGTTCCTCGCGGCCGCGGCGCTCGGTGTGATAGGATTCATCGTGAGCCGGGGCTTGAGCGACGTCCGCGAGTCAAAAGGCCCCGCGCCGGGGTTCCGCGAGTTGATTGCAATCGGGCGGCAGCGGTTGTTACTGACCGTCTCGCTTCTCGCGGCGTTGTTACAGGCGATTCCGCACATGACGATCTGGGGTTTCACGACCGTCTTTGCGGTCGAACTCGGCGCGCGAGGGTCGGAACTCGGGATGCTGGGGTTTGGCGCCGGCATCATGATGGCGGTCGGAGCGTACTCGGGTGGCCGTTTTTTGGTGCCCCGCCTCGGCGCGCGCGTCGTCGTGACGATCGGGTTCTCTCTTGCGGGTGCGGCGGCGCTCGCGATTCCGGCCGCGGCTCACGTGTATCAGCTACTCGCTTTTCAGATGGTATTGAGCCTCGGCACCGGTTTGACTCTGCCGACCCTGATGTCGCTCAGTATCGCGACCGTACCACCGGACCGGCGCGCGACCGCGATGGGCTTCTTCCAGGCGATCTACTCGCTCGGGATGTTCTCAGGACCGCTGATCGCGGGCGCTCTCGCGGGTGGCTTCGGCGTGCCGGCCGTCTTCATCGGCGTCGCCGTGATCAGCAGCGTCGGCGCGGTCTGCGCGGCGGTGTTCGTGAAGAGATGATC
>REEC01000040.1 GCA_007695285.1 Spirochaetaceae bacterium
ACCGCTCGAGCGCGGCTTCATCGGCGTAGTGTCCACGCATCGCCGACGCGCGGCGCACCAGGTGATTCGTCGCGTTCTTCATCTCGGCCGCATCGACGTCGATCTCGACCGAAAACGGCTCGATAAAACTAGTGCCGGGTACCAATGTCATCTCGATCTCTCCTCATCTCGTTCTGCCGCGTCTAGCCGCGTTTTCTTACGTCTCACCGCGCCCGAGCCGCGATCTCTGACAACCTGTCAAACTCGGGGCCCGCGGTCGGGATCTCGATCGCGAACACCTCGGCGATCACGCGCGTCCAGCCGTGAATGAAGTACACCCAGCCGTCCTCGATCGTGAGGCCCCTCGCGGCCTCTTGCGCGCGCGCCTGGTCGAGGAACACGAGCTCACCACGATAGTTGAACTCCCAGACCAGACCGCCGCGCGGAAAAACCACCGCGTCGGTCAGCGGCGAACCCGGCGCGTCCTTACCGAGGCCGGTCGCGTTTACGACCATCGAGCCGTCGGCGAGGCCGTTCACGACCTCGTCGTTCTGCTCGGCGATCGGGCAGTGGTGGTACGAGACCGGAATCCCGGGGTTGATCCGCGAGTGAATCTTTTTCATCTCTTCGAGGCGCGGGACGCTGCGGTTCGTCACGACGATCCGCGCGGGCCACTCGTCGGGAGTTTTGTTTTTCATGATATACATCGTGAGCGCGAGCGATGAGCCTCCCGCGCCGAGCAAACACAGCTCGCCACCGGTTTTCTTCCAGTGCTCGCGCGGCAGAAAAGCTTCCATCGACAGTCCACTCGTGATCGGGTCTTTCGCGTGACCGATCAGGCGGCCGTTCCGTTTCGAGATCGAGCTGACCTCACCGAGCAAATCGGCGTACTCGTCGAGCTCGTCGAATAGCTCGCGCGCGGCGGCGAGCAGATCGATCTTGTGTGTCGTGACGAGGCCGCCGAGAGAGTGTGGATCGGTTTTCAGAAACTCGACGACGCGACGGTACACCTCCGGTTCGTCGTGCCATTTGCAGTCGATCCCGACGATCGGCACCTCACCGAGTCCGAGGTGTTCCGCCCAGCGCGGGAAGACGCGCATGATCGACGACTTGCCGGTCGTGACACCGATGAAGTAAAACGTCGGCCGCTCGGCCGGGGTCAGGGTATCAACGGTCACTTTCTGCTCCTTCGTTTTCACCCGGCGACGCGGCGGACAAAGCCTCGAGGAAGCTCTCGTACCGCCGGCCGCGCGAGCGATAATGTGACTTCATTTCGGGATTCGGATCGACGCCCGGCTCGGTCGTGACCCACGTCTTTGCGACCTCGCGCACGTCGGCCGCGAGTCCCGCTGCGTACGCGGCGAGCATCGCCGAGCCGTACGGTCCACCGCCACCGGTCCCGATCAGCGTGACCGGCGTCTGCGCGACGTCGGCCTTGATCGAGTTCCAGAGTGCGCTCTTCGCGCCGCCGCCGGTGACTCGCATCTCGCGGAAGGCGAATGCCGGGTCGAGCCGACGGATCGCGTCGAGGTAAATCCCGTACTCGAGCGCGACCGCCTCGAGGACCGCCCGGTAGAGATGGCCGATCGTATGCGACCACGAGAGATTCACCCACGCGCCGCGCAGGTTCGGCGCGGCCGGCGTCACGCGTCCCGCGACGTGGGGGATGAAAAACGGATCGCTCTGCGCGGGCCGGATCGCGGTCGCGAGCTCGTTCAAACCGTCAAACCCCGCCACGTCGAGCGCTCCGGGTTCGACCGAGGCGATCGTCTTCCTGAACCACTCGAGGTTCATGCCGCCGCCGTTTATGTACGCGTAGTGGTGCCACAAGCCCGGGGTGACCGCGCGGCTGCAGCCGAGGGTGCGCGACGCGGCGTCGGGCATGAAGCCGTCCGACGTCACCGAGAACACACTCGCGGTCCCGGCGACGTCGACGCAGATCCCCGGTTCTACCGCTCCACACGAGAGGAACGACGCGGCGGTGTCACCACATCCTGCCGCGACCGGGGTCCCTTCGGCGAGGCCCGTGAGCCGCGCGGCTTCGGTCGTGACCCGGCCGACGATCTCTTCGGGCCCGACGATGCTCGGGAGTTTTCCCGGATCGAGCTCGAAGGCACGACAGAGTTCTTCGTTCCACGTGCCGGCGGCGGTGTCGGCGAAGCCGGAAAAGTGAAGGTACGTCGTGTCGATGAACGCATCGTTGCCCGAGAGACCGCAGAGCCGCATCGCGGCGTACGCGCCGGGCTGCACGAAAGAGTGAATCCGCGCAAACACATCCGGGTGTTCGCTCTTCCACCAGAGAATTTTTGGCCCGTGGTTGAAACTCGGCTCGTTCCCGGTGCTCATCAGCACCGCGTCGCCGACGCGGTCGGTCATCACTTCGATGAAACGACCGCAGCGCGTATCGAGCCACGAGTCGTACGGCGTCACGTGCCGTCCGTCCGCACCAATGCCGATCACCCCGGCCATCTGGCCGTCGATCGCGAGACACGCGACGTCGCGCGGGCCGGCTCCGGCCTTTTTGATACACTCGGCGATCGTCTCGCACGTCGCGGTGAACTGGTCGTCCGGATCCTCGGTGATCGCGCCCGGTTCAGTTTCGATCAAACGCGAGGCTCTGAACGCTTCTGCGACGACGTCTCCGCGCTCGGTGCAGAGGACCGCCTTTGTTCCCTGCGTGCCGATATCGACACCGAGTACGTACGTTCGGCTCATAAAAAACCCTCCGTCGGTCGACCTGCCATGTTACACCGAGCCGACGGAAAACCCAAG
>REEC01000010.1 GCA_007695285.1 Spirochaetaceae bacterium
AAGGTACTCGGCGGCACGATCCGCACTCTGGTAAACGGGGGCGAACGGTAGACGTGGAGACGTCGGCCCGCGTCACCGCGAAAAAACAAAAGAGAGAACGCCGAACGAGACAAGCGCTACGACGAGAGTGACTTTGGCGCCGGTGCGAAGGAACGCGCCGTATGAGACCGAAACACCTTTTCCGTCGAGAATTCTCTTCCACATCACACCCGCGAGCGCTCCGATCAACGTGAGGTTTGCCGCGAGATTGCTCGCGACGACGAGCGCGAACGCTCCCGGCATGATGCCCGCCGGCGCGGTACTCGCGATCGGATCCACGAGCGCTTTTGCGAGCAGGATCGTCATCGGCTGGTTGTTCATCACGTTCGCGGCTAAAAACCCGAACGACCCCGCGGCGAACACCGCCGAGGTCGGCGTTACCGCAATCTGCGCGTACAATCGTGCGATCGCGGTTGTGACGCCGCGCTCGGCAAGCGCGTGCACCAGAGAAAAACACACCACGATGAACGGGAGGATCTTCCACGGCATCCGGGCGTACGCGAGAGCGATGTCGCTCGTCGCGGCGAAAAACTCCCGCTGGCGGTGCGGCTCGTCGCGCGTGCGTTTTTTGGCCCGCCGGCGGTAGTGAAGCGTGAACGCTGCGTCTTCGATGTGGAACACGATTACCAACGCCGTCGTCACGAGCCACACGGGTATCGCAAAGAGATGCGCGACCGAAAGTGCCGCGAGCAGCAGCGCCATCAAGAAGACGCTGATCGCCGCATCGACCGGGTTTCTGATGTCGATTTTTGAGTCGCTGCGGCCGTCGTACCGCCGTGTGATGTCTCGCCTGAACACCCAGTACACCAGAAGACCGTTCACGACGATCGCGACGACCGTGACCGGCCACGTCACGGCGGTGAACGCCGGGAAAGACACGGTGAGCGCCGTTGCGACGACGATGTTCGTCGGATTTCCGATGTATAACAGCATGCTCGCGATGTTCGCGCCGAAGAACTGCACAAACAATATCGGAACGACGTTCACCCGCGCGTGCCGGCCGACGTACACGATGATCGGCGTCAATGTCAGGATCACAATGTCGTTCGACGTGAACACCGTGAAGACCGACGCGACGAGATAGAAGTACCAGAACAACGCGGTCCCGTTGCCCCTGGCGCGTCGCGCGACCGAGAACGCGATCGCGTCGAAGACACCACTCACGTCGGTGCTCGCGCTCATGTACGCGACCGTGAAAAAGACGACCATGATCTCCCACGGCCGGACGTTCCCCGCGCCGAGAATCCCCGACAGGATCGTCGCGGGTGTGACGATTCCGGCCGCAAAGAGAACGAGTGCGACGATCACCGGTCCGGTCGCCATGTCGATCGAGAGCCTTCCGATCCGAAACGGCCGCACCGCGCACACGACCGAGACCAAAAGCCCGAACAGAATCGCGCCGATCTCCATGGGTGAGAGATACACCGGATACCGAGTTATGAACAGCGGTTCGGGAATCGATACTCTTGTCACGATTGCGACAATTCATTATTATCCGTGTCGGAAATCAACCAATTAATTATCGTTCAATGACTCGTCTGCGTAGGAAGTCGACCCGTCCGGTGTTGGTGGATCGTCTGAGTGTGGTTTGGTCCTTCGGACCGCGGTACTGCGCAGTTTGTCTCGCGAGATAGAGGTGAATCATGGAGAAGAAAAAAACGCGGGGGATTCTCCGCAAAGTGCTGATCGTGTTTGCCGCGATCATGGTGGCTCTTACTGCGGTTTTGATCACGTTGAGCGTGATCACGACGCAAAACACCGCGCGCGATACGGTCCTCGAGATGGCGTTTGCGAAGATGAACGGCGACATCAACTCGGCAACGACATACCTGAACAACGCGTACGGCGGTTTACGACTCGTGGGCGGTACTCTAGTGGACGCCGACGGAACGCCTATTGAGTCGAGCTTCGATACGATCGACCGAATCTCGGCGGACCTGGGAGTTGTCGCGACGGTCTTCGTTCGCGACGGCCGCGACTTCAGGCGTATTGTCACGAGCATCCGCGATGCGGCCGGTTCGCGCGTTACAGGCACGTTCCTCGGGGCCGCGAGCGCCGCGTTTGCGCCGGTGACCGAAGGGCGCCGGTTCATCGGCGAGGCTTCGATTCTCGGAGCCCAGTACGTGACCGGCTACCAGCCGTTGTTCGGCGAGAACCGGTCTGTCATCGGTATTCTCTTCATCGGAATCGAGATGACCGAGGTGGACGGCTTGATCGCGGCCGGCGTCGGGCGGGCCGTCGCGGCGCTCGTTGCCGGGGCGCTGCTTACGCTAGTCGGAGCGCTTGTGATTACCGCGTTCATGATCGTCCGAGTGATCTCCAACCCGATCACGGCGACAGCCGCGATTGCCGAAGTTCTCGCCGGAGGCGACCTCACGGTCGCGGTCCCGGAAGGATATCTGAAACGTCGTGACGAGATCGGGATGCTTGCGCGTTCATTTGAGGCGATGACGAAGCGGTTGAGCGAGACCGTGCAGGGGATAAACCTCTCCGCGACGCAGGTCGCCGCGGGTTCTCAGCAGATGAGCTCGACCGCGCAACAGATGTCGCAGGGTGCGACCGAGCAGGCTGCGGCGGCCGAGGAAGTTTCGTCGTCGATGGAGGAGATGGGCTCGAACATCCGGCAGAACGCCGACAACGCGGCGCAGACCGAGTCGATCGCGAAGAAGTCGGCCGA
>REEC01000255.1 GCA_007695285.1 Spirochaetaceae bacterium
CCAGCAGTTCGCATTTTGCCTTGAAAATGCGAACTGCCTATGGCCTCAGTTCAGATTGCAGCCGATTTCGTGGCTTTTTCGTGTCGTTTCGACACGAAAATGCAGAAATCGGCGTTGGGGTCCGACGCATCCCTCCTAAAATTAGAATTGCTCGCCGGAGGACAGCCCCCTTGACAGCTGTCGCACCGGTCTCGATCATGGGGCGATGATTCAAAAACCGATCGAAGATCAACGACTCGCCGAGCACCTCGGCTCTCTGCCGCCGGACGGGATCACGATTTTCCTGATGGACCGGGGACATTTTCGCGCGGCTCTCGTGCACGGAACGCGTATGGTGAACCGCATGCGCGTGAACCACGATTCCGGGCTGCTCGAGACGCTGCTTCTCGGCCACGCGTACCTCGCGGCCGCGTTGCTGACGATGAACACAAAAGGACACGATCGAATCGCTCTCGACGTGTCGTGCACCGGGCCGGCCGGCGGGCTACACGTCGAGGCGACCGCGCTCGGGACCGTCCGTGGCTACCTCTCGGTCTCGCCGATTCCACTCGCGGAGCCGCCCGAAAGCCTCGACACGGCGCCTCTGATCAAATCGGGCACGCTCTCGGTCACAAAGACACTCGAGAAGGCGCAGCGTCCGTTCACGGGGCACATAACGCTCGAGAACGGCCGGATCGCGGGTGATCTCGCGCGGTACTTCACGATTTCCGAGCAGATTCCCGCGGCCGTCAATCTCAGTATTCAGTTTGACCCCGACGGTCGCGCGATCGGCGCCGCGGGTCTGTTCGTTCAGGCGTTTCCGGACGCCGACGCGACGAACGCCGATGCGCTGAACACGACGATTCAGGAGCTACCGTCTCTCGGACGACTCGTGGCCGACGGCCAAACGGCCGAATCGTTGATCGACGAGTTTTTCGGCGCGTTCTCGCCGGCCGTGCTCGATACGCGTCCGGTCGGCTTCCGGTGCGACTGCACCAAGGAGCGTTTCGGGCGTTTTCTCGCGGCGCTGCCGGTCGATGAGATCCAGGCGATCCGCGATGAGTTGCCGACGCCGGTCCGGACGACGTGCCAAAACTGCAACACGACGTACGAGTTCACCGAGCCCGAGATCGACGAGGCGTGTCTGCAGGCGCGGTAGCACCGGATTTCACCGTGCGGCCGCGTATTTGACCGCCGGTCGACCTTCCGATATTCTATCCGGACAATGCCGTCGCAAGGTTCACCATCGAATACGACGGGCGCGGCCGGCGGCTCGTTCCGCTTGTCGTCGTTCGTTCTTCCGTTCTACATTCCTGCGTTCATCTCGGCGACCGGCGCCGCGATGGTGATGCCGGTTCTCCCGCTCTACGCGCGTTCGCTCGGTGCCGGAATCACCGTGACAGGAGTCGTCGTCGCGATGTTCGGGCTCGGGACTCTGGTTCTCAACGCGCCCGCCGGGTTTGCGATTTCACGGTTCGGCAAGAAACGCGCGATGGTTCTGTCGCTTGTGATCGAGTCGCTTTTTGCGGTCCTCGCCGGGCTTGCAGCGAACCCGTACACGCTCGGCGTGGCGGTGTTTGGGCTCGGCGCGATCCACTCGGTGTTTTTTATCGCGCGCCTTACGTACTTCCGCGAGCTTGTCCCGACCGCACAACGCGGTCGTGCGCTCGCGCTTCTCGGCGGTGAGAGCCGTTTCGGGTCGTTCATCGGCCCGATAATCGGTGGATTTGTCGCGGCGGGTTTGGGGTTCGGGAGCGCGTTTTTTGGGCACGCGATCGCGTCGGTCGTCGTGATGGTTTTTGTCGTGATCTGGGTTCCCCCCGACCCCGCGCGTAGTCTGCGCGCGGACCGAAGCGCCGCAACCGCGCCGCGCGTCGCGTCGCTCGCCCGGGTCTCCGCGATTCTCCGCGAGAACCTGTCGATATTCGCGACCGCCGGCAGCGCGATCATCGTGCTGCAGCTTCTGCGCGCGGGACGAAAAGTGATCTTCCCGCTCTGGGGCGATGCAATTGGGCTCGACGTCGCGCAGATCGGCATGATATTCGGGATCATGTTCGCGGTCGAGACTGCGGTCGTGTATCCCGCGGGCATTATCATGGACCGTTTCGGGCGGAAGCGCGCCGCGGTGCCGTGTATGGTGATTGTATCGTTGTCGCTCGCGATTCTACCGTTGACCGCGAGCTTCCTCAGTATGCTCGCCGTCGCAGTCGTGTCGGGGCTCGGCAACGGCCTCGGGAGCGGGATCAATATGACGCTCAGCACCGACTACGCGCCGAAGAAGAATCCCGGCGAGTTTATCGGCGTCTGGAGGACGATTGTCGATACCGGATCGACCGCCGGACCCGTCGTGATCGGGTCGATCGCCGACGTCTTCACGCTCGGCGCGTCCCCGGTTGTGATCGCCGCGATCGGAGTGGTCGGCGCGGCGATCATGCAGTTCACCGCCAAAGAAACGCTCGTCCGCGAGCCGACCGCCCGACACGACGCTCCGCTGCCATGAACGCGTTCGCCGACGGTGTTTTGACTCCACTCGAGCAGATTTCGGTCTACGTGCATATCCCGTTCTGTACGACACGCTGCCGGTACTGCGACTTCTACACCGAGACCGGCCGATCGGCTCGCGTGATCGCGCGCACGTTGCAAAGAATCGTAGAGGAAGCCGATGCGTTCTCGGCCGCGCTCGGCCGGCCGACCGTCGTGACGGTGTACATCGGCGGAGGGACGCCGAGTGTGATCCCGGCCGCCGAACTCGAACCGTTTCTCGGCTCGCTTCGTACGGCTCTGCGGATCGAACACCCGCCGGCCGAGTGGACGTTCGAGGCGAACCCGGAGACGATCACCGCGGATCGGCTCGACGCCTTGAGTAGATCCGGTGTCGACAGGCTGAGCATCGGAATCCAGACGTTCGACGATACCGCGCTCGAGCTGCTCGGGAGGCGTGCGCGTGCCGACGTGATTCGCCGAGCGATCCGACTCGTGTCGGAGCGGTGGCGTGGTGACGTGACCGTCGACCTGATGACCGGGTTGCCCGGGCAGACGGCTGCCGGTGTTCTGCGCGACGTCGAAGAGGTTGTCCAGATGCGGCCCGCCCACGTTTCGATTTACTCGCTCACGGTCGAGGAGCGGACGCCACTGGCCCGGATGGTCGCGTCCGGTGAGATCACGCTTCCGGATGCCGATCAGCGCGATGCGCTCTGGTTCACGGCCGACGCCGCGCTCCGCCGCGCGGGGTACGACGCGTACGAGGTGTCGAACTACGCGCGCGACGGCAAAATCGCCGTTCATAACACGCGGTACTGGGAGATGAAACCGTACCTCGGGCTCGGTCCCGGAGGCGTCGGAACGCTTCCGATCGCCGCGTCCGGCGACGAGCCACACGGCAGCCGGTCCGGTCACGGCATCGTCGCGGTGCGGCTGACGAATCCCAATCTCGCGCGGTACACAAGCACCACGGCCGGCGAGAGATCGTCCGCGACCGAGTTGATCACGGCGCAAACCTTGTTTTTTGAACACTTTTTGACGGGACTCAGGACTTCCCGAGGCGTCTCGATCGCGAACCTCCGCTCGGTCTTCGGGATCGAGCCGGGTGTCCTGATCGAGACTCTCCGGAACGAGTGGAGGGCGTTCCCGGATCTGGTCCAGCGCGGACTCACCGCCGAGAGTCCGTTCCTCGCGTTCACGCCGCGCGCGCGGCTGTTCTTGAACTCGCACATCTCGGGTCTCGACGACATCCTGCAAAAAGTCCCTCTGGGGCGCGTGACGATCACTTGACAACCTGAAGGGGAGTCCGTACCGTGATCGACGTGCGGGAAAAACAGGAGCTTCGGGATCGCATCAAGGAAGTGCTTCGCTCCGTCTCGTCGGTTGAGAATCGCCGCGCGAGCATCCTCGTGACGAAAAACGTCTTGAACTCGGAGGCGTGGAAGAGTTGTCCGGTGGTGTTGAGCTTCGTTTCGATAAACGGTGAGCTCGACACGTCGATGTTGATTCAGATCGGACTCGACCAGGGAAAGATCGTCGGTGTTCCGAGAACGGCCGGGTCGTACATGACGTTCCACCGGATACGAAAGCTCGCGTTTCCCGGCGAAACCGGACTGACCGGCGTCAGGGAGCCGACATCGGCTCATCCGGCGGTTGAACCCGGGCAGGAATTGAAGTTTCCGGAGATCGCGCACCGTCCCGAGTACGCGACTCGGGACACGCCGTTGAGCCTCGTCGTCGTGCCGGGGCTCGCGTTTGACCGGCGCGGGAACCGACTCGGCCGCGGCGGCGGCGCGTACGACCGGTACCTCGCGAGGTACAACGACAAAGTCGTCACGATCGGTGTGTGCCTTGAGCGGCAGATCGTCGACGCCGTCCCGGTCGGGAAACAGGACATAGGTGTCTCGTACATCGCGACCGAAAACGGATTGTACACCACGCGCGAGCTGTAACACCGACTTCTTGAAATCACCGATTCGTGTTACTATTCGCTTCAGAACAGAATCCAAGAATAAATGAGTGGAGTAGCGTGTATGGGTGAAATCAAAACCGCGCTCGAGTTGGCGCTCGAGCGTACCGAGGGCATCGCGGGCGACAAAAAAACTCTCGAAGCGCACGAGAACAAGACGATCGGAAAGCGCCTTGTATCGCAGATATCGAGCGATCCGGATTTCGATCTGAAAAAAGAGTTAAAAAAGTACTCGGCCGATCAGATTCGTGGAATCCGCGACGGGATGTACTCGGTGCTGATCACGTTCGTCGCGCTTCCGGGCAGCGAAGACGACCTTTCACGTTTCTCGGTCGTCAAGAAAGGTATCCGGCATATCGTGCGCGACCCGAAAGCCGCGATAAACGTGCTCGAGCAGACCGAGGAGCTGATGCGCCGTTACCTCGAGTCGAAAACACAACTCATCGAGGCGTTGCGCAAGCAGTTTGAACCGCGGCTTCGCAAGCGCGAGGAGGAGCTCGCACGGCAGTACGGCCACGCCGTGAAGATCGATCCCGCGAGTGACCCGGAGTTCAACAAGGTGCTGCAGTCGCACTTGGGTAATCTACAGAACCAGTACGAGGACGTGCTCGATCAGGTTCGCGCCGAGCTCACTCGCTTGTTCGAGGATTGGCGGTAGTCGGTGGACGAAACGCCCGTCGCCGGAGGAGCCGAATGGAACCTGCGTGAAGGCGAACGCCGGGACGTCACCGTGCTGTTCGCCGACATGAAAGGGTTTACCGCGTTATCCGAGCGTTTGGATCCCGAGGATATCGATGGGATCATGAACCAGGTATTCGCGCGCTTCGAAGGCATTGTCGTTCGGCACGACGGGATGGTCGAGAAGTACATCGGTGACGCATTGGTCGCGGTCTTCGGCGCGCCGCGCATGCACGAGGACGACCCGACGCGTGCGATCAACTCGGCGCTTGAGTTTCTTTCTGATGTCCGAAGCCTGACAAAATCGCTCCCAATTGCGAATCTGTCGCTCGGTTTCCGGATCGGAATCAACACCGGGTTGATCACGACCGGTAAACGAGGGCAGTTCGACGTCGTGACCGGGCACGCGATGAGCGTCGCCGCGCGTCTCGAGTCCGAGGCGCCGGTGGACACGGTGTACGTCTCGAACGCGACCCGCGTTCGATCCAAAAACGATTTCCTTTTTTCCGAACCGATTCACTTGAAGTTACGCGGAACGTCCGACACGATCGTCGCGTACGAGGTGAAAGGGCGAAACAACGATCCGCTCCGCGACGACGGCGCTTTTGTCGGGCGCGCCGATGTTCTCGATTCTATGCTCAAGGTCTACCTCCGGCACTCCGCCACTGCCGTCAACGGTTTTTTCCTGAGCGGTGAGGCCGGAATCGGGAAGACGCGTGTCGCGGTCGAGTTCACAAAGAAGGTTCGCCGTTTCCCTGATTTCGATTCGGTGATCCTGTACACCCGGGCGCGGCGATACCGGAACGCCGAGTTCGGGGTCGTAAAAGACGTGTTGATCAACTACCTCGGCGTCGATATGACCGACACCGAACAGATCGTCAAAATCGTGACCGAAAAGCTCGACGTCGAAGAGAGCAACGCGCGCGACTTCGCGGGGATGATGCGGAACGGCTCGACCGGGCAGGTGGCGAGCCGGTCGTTTGTCCTCATGTACGCGGTTGTGAAGTGCATCATGAAGAAATACGAGCGGAGTCCGTACCCAGTCCTCCTCTTCATCGACGACGTCCAGCACATCGACCCACAAAGTCGCGATTTCTTCGAGTTCTACCTCAAGAACGCCGATCTCAAGCCGTTCTTCCTGTTCACCGAACGCAGTTCCGTGACCGAGCTGGACCGTGTTTTTTCCGGTTTGCGACAGATCGCGCTCTCGTCGCTCAGCGAGCAGGAGTCGTTCGCTCTGATCGAGGCGCTTCATCCCGCGCCGTTCGAGCCCGGCATCTGCGACAGGATCATCAAGAGTTCATCGGGGAACCCGTTGTTCATCAAGGAGTTTGTGCGGTACGCCGAGTCGAACGCGCTGTCTATGACTCCCACTACGACGACCGCACCGACGACGATTCAGACGATCTTCCTGACCTCGATCGATGCGTACGAGCCGGAAATCAGAGGGCTTCTCAAGAAACTTTCGGTTTTCATCCATTCTTTTACGCTCGAAAACGCGGTCCGGCTCCACGAGGCGACCGACGGGGACCCACGCGTGGTCGAGTCGGCGATATCGTTCTTTCTGCGCGAAGGCATCCTGATACAGGACAGAGATTCGTTCATGTTCAAGCATAGTCTCTTCAAGCGCGCGCTGTACGACTCGCTTTTGAACTACAACAAGAAAGTCCTGCATCGTATGATCGCCGCGTCGATGACCGAGTGGAACTCGAGCGAGACCCCACGGCTTCTCCATCACCTGCTTCGGGCCGAAGAGTACGACGATGCGCGAAAAATGCTGCTCGACGCACCCGACTGTTCGGTGAACCCTGAGTACGTGTACCACATCGACGTGCTTCTCGGTACGACGCCAAAGACCGATACCGATACGATCATCGAACTGCTTTTCACCAAGTCGGCGATTCTGTTCAATAACGGCAATACCGACGAGACCGACGAGATCTTGAAACGCATTTTACGCTTGGCGATCACCGGACGCAACCTCACGTACTCGGCGAAGGCGCATCACATCCTCACCGCGTACAACATGAAAGCCGGCGCGTACGAGAAAGGCCTGCTGTGCGGGAAAAAGGCGCTCGAGCAGTACTCGATGATCGCCGGGGCATCGGCCGGGACATCGGATGGGGAATCGCCACACGCGCGCGTGGGGGTGATGCGGTTGATCACCGGAATCAAAATCGCGCAGAACGACTACGACGGCGCTCGCGAGCTGTTCGCGGCGCTGCACGATCTTCCTCCGTCGTCTGAAACCGGGTTGGCGATCGCCGAAGCCGATTATTACCTGCGGACCGGAGAGTATTCGCGCGTGATCGAGAAGCTCGATCAAGTAATTCCGTCGATCGAGTCAAAAAACCACGACTACTGGCTCGCGATCAGGTCGATGCGCGCGGCGGCGTTGTGGTATCTCTGCGACTTCTCGTCGCTCGTGCAGGACGCCGGCGCGATTCTCGAGAGCGAGATCAAACATCATACGTTTCTCAGTCAGGGCCTCGCGCATATGGCCGTTGCGTGCCGCCGACTCGAGGATCAACCGCGCTCGGATACACTTCTTCAGCAGGCCGAGTTCTACTTCTTCCAGATCAAGAACGACTTTGACACGATCGAGAGCGGGGCCGAACTCGCTCAGTCCTTCTTTTTGTGCGGCCTGCGGGAAAAAGCCGAGTCGATCGCTGAGGATGTCTTGAGCGCCGCGCTCCGGCACTCGTGTTTCCTGCCGACGTTTCAGCTACTCGTGCTCCTGGTCGAGATCAACGTGCTGAAGAAACGCGACGACGCCGCGCGCCATTTTCTCGCGGAGGCCCGGTCCTACGTCGAGTTCGGCGTTCACCTGAACAACCGTGACCTGATCCTGTACTGGTACTTTCGCGCGCGCCTCGTCCCGGACGAGTGCGGGAGTATGGAACGCGCGATACAGTTACTCGAAGAAGAGCTGAAACGCGTACCCGAACAGAACGTGCCGGTATTCCTTGCGATGCGTGCTTTTTCGAAGGTCGCGGCCGAGCGCCGCCACGCGTGAGCCTCAGTCGTCGCGCGGAGAGTCAAAGGCGATCGGTTGAAGCGGCCGTTACGCGCGTGTATACTGCCGATGTGACGCCGCGGTGAGCGGCGCTGCGTACCGATCTCGCGGAGTGAACCATGGAAAACTACGACTACATTAAAAAAGTGCCTTTGTTCGAGGGGCTGCAACCGCGCCACCTCAAGGCGCTTGCCAAGGCGTGTACGACGAGGAAATACGAGGCCGGCGATACGATCGTGCGACAGGGGAACCCGGGGGTCGGGCTGTTCATAATCGTCTCCGGCAAGGTCAAAATCGAGAAGCGGGCCGACGACGGCTCGACGATGAACCTCGCGACGCACGGCCCTGGTGAAGTTGTCGGCGAGATGAGCGTGCTCGACGGTGCCGCTCGTACCGCCGATGTGGTCGCGGTCGAAGCGACCGACTGCCTTGTTTTGGCATCGTGGGCGTTCAACTCGTTTCTGAAGTCACACCCGAAGGTCGCGCTCTTGATCTTGCCTGTCGTTGTATCCCGATTTCGCGAGACGAACGAGGCGTTGATCCGCCACAAGAACCCGTAACCGTTTCAGGACACGACCTATGTTCCGACGATCGCGTCGACCCGTTTACGTTCTCTCGATCGACGGTGGGGGTATTCGCGGCCTGTTGCCTGCGCTCGTCTTGCGCGAACTCGAGGCGCGTATCGCGCGAATTCGAGGAACTCGTGGCGCCGTCCGATTCGACCGGATTTTTGACCTGATATCGGGGACATCGACCGGGGGGCTCATTGCGTTGGGGCTCTGCAAACCACGCTGCACCGAGGCCGGGTGTTCCGATTACCCGGATCTCACGGTCGAGCAGATGGTCGAGATGTACGCGACGTACGGAGCGACGATTTTCCCCCGGTCGAGGTTCGCGTCGCTGCACGCGATGAGGCAGGCGTTCAGCGAAAAGTACGATTCGGTGGGGATAGAGACCGTGCTCGCCGATACGTTCGGCGACGTCACGGTTCAGAACGCGCTCACGAACCTGCTGATCACAAGTTACGATACCGAGAGGCGGCACCCCGTTTTTTTCAAGAAGAAACCGCACGCGAGCAGTCCCGACAATCTCAACTTCTTCATGCGCGACGTCGGCCGCGCGACCGCGGCCGCGCCGACATTTTTTGAGCCGGCGTACATCGGCCCCGTTCCCGACGACGGCCGGAGATTCTGTCTTGTCGACGGGGGAGTCTTTGCGAACAATCCGGCGGTCTGCGCGTACATCGAAGCCAGACGGATTTTCCCGCGCACGAGGCGAGTCCTCATGGTGTCACTCGGCACCGGGAGCTCGACGTTGCGGTTCACGTACGCCGAAATGCGCAACTGGGGCTACATCGACTGGGTTTCGCCGTCGAAAGGAGTGCCGTTGTCGAGTATGATGATGGACGGGCAGAGCGAGGCCGTGTCGTACCAGTTGCGAAATCACCCCCGGGTCGATTACCACCGTTTCAACGGGTCGCTCGCGGGGTTCAGCGAGGAAATGGACGATGCGGGCGAGAAGAATATTCGTGACCTGCGTATCCTCGCCGACACCGTGATTCGGACGAACGACGCGGAACTCGAACGCACTGCAAGGATTCTTGCGCGGAGGCCGTCGTGACACTCGGTATACTCGGTGGGGGACAACTCGGCCTCATGACCGCGCTCGACGCGCGGCGCCTTGGAGTCAAGACAATAATACTCGACCCCGAGCCGGCGGCGCCGGCCCGTTTCTACGCCGACGATTTTGTCTGCGGACGGCTCGACGACGAGACCGCGATCCGGCGCGTCGTGTCCGCCGCCGACGTCACGACGTTCGAGATCGAGCACATTTCGACCGACGTGCTTCTCCGCCTCGAAGCCGAACACCACGTATTCCATCCGTGCGCGGAAGTGCTCGCGACGATTCAGGACAAACTCGCGCAGAAAAAGGTGTTCAAGCGCGCAGGAGTCCCGGTTCCGCGTTTTGCGCCGGCCGACACCGAATGGACCGAATGGCCGGCGGTGTGGAAGGCCCGGCGCGGAGGGTACGACGGCCGTGGCGTTCAAGTCGTCGACGGTCCGGCCGACGTGCCTTCCGGTGTGCCGGGTATGCTCGAGGTCATGATCCCGATCGCGACCGAGATCGCCGTGTTGATCGTCCGGGGAGCCGATACCGAGGCGGTCTTTCCCGTTCTTGAGATGTCGTTCGAGGCCGGTGCAAACATCTGTACCGAGGTGTTCGCACCCGCTGCGATCCCCCGCGACATCGCCGAACGTGCGACCAAGATCGGACGTGAGACCGTCTCCGCGCTCGGAGGCCGCGGGGTGTTCGCCGTCGAGATGTTCGTGACACCCGGCGGTGAGCTGTACGTGAACGAGGTCGCCCCGCGGCCGCACAACTCGGGCCATCTCTCGATCGAGGCGTGCGAGACGAGCCAGTTCGAGCAGCACATTCGCGCGGTGCTCGGGCTGCCGCTCGGGTCGACGGGCTTGATCAGCCCCGCGTCGATGAGAAACCTGCTCGGCGCCGCCGACGGAGAGATCGGTCGAACGTGCGTCTCGGGGCTCGACGCCGCACTCGCGGTGCCGGGGGCACGAGTACATCTGTACGGCAAGAGCGAATGCCGTCCGAACCGGAAAATGGGGCACGTGACCGCCTTGGCCCGGACGCTCGCCGATGCACGAGAACGAGCGGTCCGCGCCGCGAGCGCGATCCGCATAACAGGAGAGGAGCGATGAGCGACACGAGCCCGCCGGCCGTCGGCGTCATTATGGGAAGCGACTCGGATCTGGCGGTCATGAAAGCGGCTTCCGATGCTCTGACCGAGTTCGGAATACCGCACGAAGTCACGATCGTCTCGGCGCATCGGACGCCCGACAGGATGTACGAGTACTCGCGCGGCGCCGGCGCGCGCGGACTCAAGGTGATCATCGCGGGCGCCGGTGGCGCGGCGCATCTGCCCGGAATGGTCGCCGCGTTGACGCCGTTGCCGGTCATCGGCGTACCGGTCAAGACGTCGAGCCTCGACGGACTCGACTCGCTTTTATCGATCGTCCAGATGCCGCGCGGCGTCCCGGTTGCGACGGTCGCGATCAACAACGCCCGGAACGCCGGGCTCCTGGCCGCGCGTATGCTCGCGATCGCCGATCCGGCGTTGATGCGACGGATTGATGCCGGCGTGGCCGCTTCCGCAGAGGCCGTGGCCGAAGCCGCGGCGCGGCTCGAGCGACTCGGACCGGAACAGTACCTCGCCGAGAAAGAGAAACGCTGAGAGAATACTGCCGCACTTTGCGCGGATAGTTGGCCGCACGGAGCGTGGCTAGTTGGCGGTGTTTTTCATCTGCAGTTCCTCGGCGTACCGACGCGTGAAGATCCGCCATACGACGATGAATAGCGACGCGATGACCGGACCGACCAGGAAGCCGATCAGGCCGAGCCACGCGATCCCACCGATCGTCGCGAACAGCACCAACGCGGGGTGAAGCCCCGTTCGGCCGCCAAGAAGAACCGGGCGAAGCACGTTCTGCGTGAGCGCGACGCCACCGAACCCGAGCACGATCAGCAACAGGCCGGAGATCACGCGGCCCGTCGCGATGAGAATGAAACCCGCCGGTAGCAGCACCAGGTTGGTTCCGACGAGCGGGATCATCGAGAGGATCATCACGATAACGCCCCACAAAAACGGCGACGGCAGGCCGAACACGAGGAACAGGACTGTCGCGTACGCGCCCTCGATCAAACCGATGATCACCGTCGAGATCAGCGTCGCGCTCGTCGTGTTCAGAGTTTCCCGAACGATCTGATCGAACTCGCTGTTCGGCATCGGGATCGCGTCGCGAATCTTCTCGACAAAACCCGGACCATCGACGAAAAGAAAAAACATCACGAACAGAACGACGACGAAGTTCAAAACCGTCATCGTGACGCTCGCGAACGACCGTTGCGTGATCTCGATGATGAACGACGAGCCCGCCGACAACGACTCCCTGAGTACTTCCTCGAGTGGGATCGCCTGGAAATCGGCGAGAAAAGACCCGATAAACGGGATGGCACGGAGTCGGTCGAGCACCTCGACGTCGCGCAGCGCTTGGGTAAGCTCGGGCCACCTCTGAACGATCGTGTTGTATCCACCGACGGCCTCCGCGTACACGATCGCGCTCACCGCCGACACGGGTATCGCGACGACGACGAACACAACGAGCACGGTACACGCGGAGGCAATCCGCGCCTGTCCCCGGCAGATGCGTTCGAAGAAGCGGTACACGCGACGGAAAACACGGACAAAGACGATCGCGATGAAGATCGCGAGCAAAAACGGCGACATCAACCGATAGAACGCGAGCGTGAGACCGACAAAAACCACGAGGAAAAACGCCTCGACGACGCCGAATTTCTTTTTCATGTTCGCCCTCTTCCCATTTTCGGGGACTATGGTATAGTAGACGTGAAACTTTTTCCATGGATGAATCCAATAACATGAGCACCCCGTTACGACAGTTGATCACTATCGCTCTTCCTTTGCCCGGGCGTGCAGATCTTGAAAACCGATACCGGAAGGTTGTCGACGCGTACGAGAAGGCACTGCACGAAATGCAGCGGCGCCTGCTGCGGGATCTGAAGCGGCTCGAGATCTCGCCGACCGTGAAGTACCGTGTAAAATCGTTTCAGAGCTATTATGAGAAGCTGCTCAGGCGTGCGCGAAAAACCCAGAACGGCGAAACGTGCATCGAGATTACCGATCTGCTCGGTATCCGGATCGTCTGCCCGTTTATCGAGGATCTTTCGTTGGTCGAGGAACGAATCCGTGCGATATTCAATGTGACCGAAGTCGAGCGAAAGGGCGCCGAGTTTTCGTTCAAGGAGTTCGGATACGAGTCGACGCATTATCTTGTAACGGTACCGCAGGACATCGTCGAGAGCGTCCACGTGAACGCGGGACTCGTGTGTGAGGTTCAGCTCAGAACGATTTTGCAGGATGCGTGGGCCGAGGTAGAGCACGAACTCGTGTATAAGTCGGAGTTCACACCGTTCGACGAGCCGCTTCGAAGAAAGCTCGCCGCGTTGAACGCAAACTTGTCGCTTGCCGACATGATTTTCCAGGAGATCCGGGAGTACCAACGGCGGTTACACACGGAACTCGAAAAACGTCGTGACTCGTTCTGGACCAAGATTCGCGCGGTCGATTCCGAACAGTTGCACCCGCCGCAGTCCGGGCCGTCGGCTGACGTACGCTTTTCCGAGCTCACGGGCACGGGAACGATCGACGAGCTTCTGCTCAAGGGACTTCTCGCTCACAACGACGGGAGCTTCGTGACGGCGATCGAACACTACGATCGTATTCTTGGAATGACCCCTCGTCCGGCGATTCAGGCGGTTGTTCATATTCACCGAGGAATGGCTCATTTCGGGCTCTCGCATTACGACCGCGCGGTCGCCGACTTCTCACGAACCCTCGAGCTCGAGCCGGAAAACTTCAAGGCGTACTACTACCGCGCGGTCGTGCACAAGATCCACGAACGATATTCGGACGCGGTTCGAGATTTCTCGGCGTGTCTCGATCTCGACCCGTACCAGTACGACGCGCTGCTCGGGCGGGCGCAGGTTCTCGATGCGCTCGGTCGCGCCGACGACGCGCTGGCCGACTGTTCGCTCGCGCTCAAAATCGCGCCGGAGTCGCCCGAGGCCTGTGCGTTACGGGACAAAATCGCTTCACGAGGTACTCCATGATAGAAAGCTCAGCCGAGCCCTTGAGACTTTTCGCGAGCGATAACGCTTCGGGTGTCCACCCCCGGATCATGGAGAGGATCGCCGCCGCGAACCGGGGGCACTGCGTTTCGTACGGCGCGGACCCGCTGACGCGTCGTGGTGAAGAGAGCATCAGGCGTTTGACAGGCGGACGGACCGTCGACTTCCTGTACAACGGCACCGGAGCGAACATCGTGGCGCTCGGACTCTGCACGCGGCCGTACAACTCGGTCGTGTGCAGCGAGGAAGCGCACATAGCGACCGACGAATGCGGCGCGGCCGAACGGTTTACCGGGTGCAAACTCATGACAGTGCCGTCGCACCACGGCAAACTCGTCCCTGCCGATCTCGACGGGTTCGCCGACGCGTTCGGCGTCGAGCATCACGTGCAGCCGGCGGTTCTCTCGGTGTCGCAGTCGACCGAACTCGGCACGGTGTATCGACCCGATGAGCTGTTGGCGCTCGCGCGCGCTGCGCATGCGATCGGGCTGACCGTGCACGTCGACGGCGCGCGGATCGCAAACGCCGCGGTGTGTGTCGCGCGTGAAATCGGTTGTTCACCGCGCGACGCGATGCACGCGGTGACGCGCGACGCGGAGATCGACTTTCTCTCGTTCGGCGGTACAAAGAACGGAGCGATGGTCGGCGAGGCTCTCGTATCGTACCGCGAGACACCGGACCTCAAGTACGTACGGAAACAGGCGGCGCAACTCGCGTCCAAGATGAGATTTATCGGTGCGCAGTTCGAGGCTCTCGCCGAGAACGATCTCTGGTTCCAGAACGCGGCGGCGTCGAACGACGCTGCGCGGCGACTCGCCGAGCGTCTGGACCGGCTGCCGGAAGTGAAGATCGTGTACCCGGTCGACGCGAACGCGGTGTTCGTGAAGATGCCACGACACGCGATCGGCCCTGCGCAGGCCGAGCGGTTTTTCTACGTCTGGGATAAAGAGAACGACGTCGTTCGGTTCATGGCGTCTTTCGACAGTACCGCAGACGACGTCGATGACTTCGTCGCCGGTATCGCCCGCGCGATTGCCGACGGTGACTCCACCCACGCGTCGGAAGAAACGCCATGAACCACAACGACACCGACGCAGCTTACAGTCTCGACGCGTTCGCCGATACCTACGCCGAGCACCCCGAAATCCTCGCGGAAGTGCTCAATATCTTTCTCGCTGAGACGCCCGAGAAGCTTGCTTCGCTCCACAAGGCGATCGGAGAAAAAGACCTCCCCGCCGCCGTCCGGGTCGCGCACTCTCTGGCGAACACCACCGGCACGCTCAAGGCGAACCGCGCGCTGCGCGCGGCTCGCGCGGTCGAGAGTGTCGCGCGTGCCGGCGACGTCGAAGCCGCGAGGGTCGCTACAGACGATCTTTCTTCGGAACTCAACAGAGTTATTGAAGTAATTCGCGAGGCGATTCAGTAGAGATTGCCGCGGGACACGTCTATCGCGCATCGCGACGATCGCACGGTTACTCGTGCGGAGGTGTGTCAAGCTCTTCCGGGCGACGTTCGGGGATCTGGCGGACCGGTTTGCCGGACGCCTTGAACCGGGCGTCAAGAAAAAGGCCGCAGAAACAATGCCCGTACTCTTCCTGATCGCGCACATTGTAGTCGCACGGGCAGATGATATCTTTATCGTGCTCTCTCGTCCCCGAACCGTCCCGGCACGGGCAGAGAAAGTATCCGTATCGGTTGAAGTTGGCGGCTAGTCCGTCAACGATATCGGTGAGAAACGCTTTGTCGGGATTGAGTTCCCATCCCTGATGGCTCGCGACCATCTCCACGAACCGCCGCGCATCGGCCGGTGTCTTTTTTTTCACTCGTGTAACCTCAGGCTTCGACCATGTCCTTCCATTCCTCCTCGACAAAGCCCGCGACCGCCTCGGTGTCGTCGACCACGAGGACAGGGAAAACAGTTATGTTCCTGAATTTCTCCTTGAGTTCGGCCTTTGCCTGCCTTTTGAGGTCCGGATCGATCTTGTCGAGATAGACGTACTTGAACGCGATGCCGTTCTTCTTCAAATACTCCATCCCTCGTCGGCAGAACGCGCACGTCGAGAGCGCGTACACGCGCACGTCTTTGTCGGTGTTCGCCCCAGGCTCCAAGTCGTACTCAATACGTTGCAGTGCTGATTCCATGGTAGCTTACAATAAACCGGAATCGGCGCTCATTCAAGCCTCTCCGTACTCGATCAGCCGTGTCTCGAGCTCCGAAAGGCGCGTGGTGAGTCCAGCGATCGTCCGTTCGATCCGCCTTTTTTCCTTGCGAATTTTGTCGATCGGGTCCTCGTCGTCGCGCGGCGGTCGAACGAGCGCGCGGACCGCGTCGGGTCCTTCACCGGCTTTGAACGCGTCTTCGGCGAGCCGCCGCTTCTCGGGATTTGAGATATTCGCTACGCGTCCCATGTTCTCATATCCGATATCGTCGGGCACGTCGTGGACGTGCATCTTGATGATCGTCGTCGCTGCGTGACGGTCGAGCGCGAGACCGCGTTCGATGTAGTCCTCAAACCGGACGCCCCGAGTCCGGCAGAGCGTTTCGGCTTCGATCAGAACTTTGCCGAACTCCTTGATCATCTGGCCGTGCACTGCCATGAATTGAGTGCGAATCCTGTACGTCAGCGCGAGGAAGTCCGCATCTTTCTCGAAAATGTTCGTGTGTAGCCCGATCTGTTCGGCCTTTTTGAGCAGCTCATGCAGGATAAGCCGGAACTCAATCGTGTGCGACTTCGGGCCGACCGGCACGGGACTCGTCGTGAAGTGAATATGGTGCGCATACTCGTGGATCGCGGTGTACATCAGGAGATTATCGGCTGTGCCGGACGCCTGGTTCTCGGCCGGTGCCCCCGCGCCTCCGTTCGGCGTGAAATTCTTGTTGTGAATTATAATCTCGCGGGAGTCCGGTTTGTACAGTCCGTTGCATTTCTTGCTGGACTTTCCGGAAAAGATGACGAAAAACTCCTCGACGTCGGGTTCGATCCGAAGCAGGAGGTCCTTGACCTGGTCTTGATTCATACGTCGAAACATACCGGAGTTTTGAAGTAATTGCGATAGGGGCCTCCGATTTCGAGCCGGACAGAACTCTGCCATGATCGAGTGTCACATCGACGTGACACACATCGGCGTGATCTTGACCGCTGCGGAAATTTCAGGCATGAATTAAGAACCGCCACGAAGATCAGGGAGACAAAGATGAACGACCAAAGTAAACAAGACAACCAAAGAAAACAAGACGGTGGACCGGTGTACACCGACCCGTCGGCTGACATCGAACGACGGATCGAAGACCTTCTCGGACGGATGACGCTCGAGGAGAAGGCGTCGCAGATGTTATACACGTCTCCCGCGATCCCGCGGCTTGGAGTGCCCGAGTACAACTGGTGGAACGAGTGCCTGCACGGGGTTGCCCGCGCGGGACGCGCGACCGTGTTCCCTCAGGCTATCGGTCTCGCGGCAACGTTCGACGAGACGCTGATCGGGCGCGTCGCGGACGCGATCTCCGACGAAGCCCGCGCGAAGCATCACGCCGCGGTGCGGGCCGGCAATCGTGGCCAGTACCGCGGACTCACGTTTTGGACGCCGAACGTGAACATTTTTCGCGATCCGAGATGGGGGCGCGGGCAGGAAACGTACGGTGAGGATCCATTCCTGACCGCACGAATCGGGCGCGCGTTTGTTCGCGGCCTTCAGGGATCGCATCCCAAGTACCTCAAGACCGCCGCGTGCGCGAAGCACTTCGCGGTGCATAGCGGCCCCGAGCGAGATCGGCACCGATTCGACGCCGTCGTGACCCCGAAAGACCTGCGCGAGACGTATCTTCCGGCGTTTCACGAGCTTGTCGAAGAGGGGGTCGAGTCGGTAATGGGCGCGTACAACCGCACAAACGGTGAGCCGTGTAACGGAAGCAGATTGCTTCTTGTCGAAATCCTTCGTGGTGAGTGGGGCTTCTCGGGCCACGTCGTGTCCGACTGCTGGGCGATCCGCGACTTCCACGAGTACCATGGCGTCACCAAGACCGAAGAAGAATCGGCCGCGCTCGCCGTGAAGATGGGGTGTGACTTGAACTGCGGATGTGTATTCGAGAAGCTGCTCGACGCGGTCAAACAGGGGCTTCTCGAAGAACAGGCGATCGATACCGCCGTGCGACGTCTGCTCCGGACGCGTTTCCGGCTCGGGATGTTCGATCCTCCCGAGCTCGTGCCGTACGCGTCGATCGGCGAAGAGGTAATCGGCTCCGACGAGCATCGAGTACTCGCGCGGCGCGCGGCCGCGCGTTCGTTTGTCCTGCTCAAAAACAACGGAATTCTGCCGCTGCGCAGCGACGTCCGCCGTATTCTCGTGACCGGACCGTGCGCTGCCGACGTCGATGCGCTTCTTGCCAACTACCACGGTCTCTCGGGCCGGTTAACGACCGTGCTCGAAGGGATCGCGACGCGCGCGGACGAAGGCGTCACGGTCGATTATCGGCAGGGGTGTCTGCTTGCGACGCCGAACGCGAACCCGACAAATTACGCATTGTCTGAGGCGAAAAACGCGGACGTCGTCGTTGCCGTGTTCGGAATAACGACCCGGATAGAAGGAGAGGAGGGCGACTCGATCGAATCGAGCGAGTTCGGAGACCGGACCGACATCGCGTTGCCCGAGAATCAGCTCGAGTATCTCCGCGCGCTCAAGAAGTGCGGGACACCGATTGTCGCCGTCATCGCGGGAGGCAGCGCGTTGGGGCTCGAGGAGCTTCACGCGACCGTCGATGCCGTACTCATGATGTGGTACCCGGGCCAGGAAGGTGGGCATGCGGTTGCCGAGGTACTGTTCGGCGATGTTCCGCCGTCCGGAAAGCTCCCGGTCACGTTTCCGCGCTCGATCGAGCAGCTCCCGCCGTTCGATGAGTACTCGATGGCCGGTCGTACGTACCGGTACATGGAAGAGTCGCCGATGTATCCGTTCGGTTTCGGCTTGAGCTACGCGTCGTTCTCGTTCTCGGACTTCCGCGCGCCCGCGCGTATCGCGGTTGGTGAAGAGCTCCGCGTCGAGTGCGTCGTGAAGAACACCGGAACCGTGCCCGCCGACGAAGTCGTCCAGCTGTACCTGACAGCGCTTGATCTCGACTCGACGCCGATCGCATCGCTGAAAGGCTTTCGACGCGTGAACCTTGAGCCGAACACCCCTCATCGAGTGGCGTTTCACCTGGAGACGAGGGACCTCGAGACGATTCAGACCGATGGGAGCCGCGCGATCATGCCGGGACGGTACCGGGTTACGATCGGTGACGCTTCACCGGGGAAACGCAGCCGCGAACTCGGCGCCGCTGAAGCGGTGGTAGGGGAGTTCGTCATCGAGTAGACCGTGCTGTCGGCCCGGTTCGCGGTGAGCGAGCCTTGCGCGGCGCGCGTTTTTTGGCGGGTCGTTTTTTGCCTTTCTCCATCACCGCGAGTGTCGTGCCGGACGCGACCGCAGAGTTGAATGCCGCGTTCGCGGCGTCGATCAGGTGTGCGGGTTCGGTCATCTCTTCGCGATACTCTCCGATTCCCGCGTGCACGCTTTCGCCGTTGGCTGCGACCGCAGCGCCGAGTTCCGTGTCGTCTTCGATGCGCGACAAGACTCGTTGTACCGGCACGATGGCGTGTTCGAGCGTCGTGCGGGGCAGTAGGAACCACACCAATGATCGTGAGTATCGGTCGGCTGTATCGAGACGCCGAATACCCGCCTGCACGTCGGCGGTGAGCCGGATGAGAATACTCGATTTTTCACCGTCGGTGCGTTCGGTGTCGGCGATCCCGAAAAAACAAAGGCTCAAAGGGTCGCCGTGCCGGACCGACGACTCGAAGAAGGGCTTCATTTCCTCGATCAGGAGCGGCCGCTGCGCGAAGTAAACGTAGTCGACCGAACTCCCCCGTTCGAGCAGTGAGAAAAAAAGCAGGCGATACGCACGACCGTACGCCGGGGAGATCACGAGAAAAACCAAGAGTCGTGCGGTCACCGATACCTCGAGTACCGGCCCGATCGCGAAAAAATCCTGATTTCCCGCTCGCGCTACGACAAAATACAGTCCAAACAACAAGACCGAAACAAACTCCGTCAGCGGCAGCGAGAGCCCACGCGCCTCGACAATCCGGAACTCGGCTGTGAGCACAAGACCCAACGCGACCGAACCGCTGAGTATCAAAAGAATCAGTAATCCGAGCACCGACGGCGCTCCATCCGGCAGGTACAATAATGCGATCAGCACGGCCAGCGGGACCGAAACCACGACCCCCGCGACCGCGGTCAGCGCGATCAGACGACTCCGTGTCTCGTGCCCGATCAAGATCCGTCGCTTTTGCGATATCGGTATTACGTCCATACCACCTCCGAAACAAAGCTACGACGCCAATGGCCCCGGCACATCGAAATCGGCGTTGGGAACCGCTCCATTACGCTACTTTGCGGGTGACGAAGTGTCAATACTGTGGCATAACCAATGTAAGGGAGCGAACGATGCGACAAGGAACGGCGTTGGTAACAGGCGCCTCAAGCGGAATCGGTGCCGAGATAGCGGAGATCCTCGCCGGCCGCGGCTACGATTTGATCGTCACGGCACGAAGGAAGGACCGGCTCGAAGAGCTCGCGCGGAGCATCACGAACACACACGGAGTGACGGTCCGAACGGTAGTTGGCGATCTGTCGGATTCGTCGAGCCTCGGCAACACCGTCTCGGAGCTGACTTCGGAACGCGTCGATATTCTCGTGAACAATGCCGGCTTTGGGCTTCACGGCCGTGTTGCCGAGGCTGACCCGGAGCGGTTGTCGGCGATGATCGAGCTCAACGTGAATGCTTTGACACGACTCACGCGCGCCGTACTTCCGGGTATGATAGAGCGACGTCAGGGCCGGATCCTGCAGATCGCCTCTGTCGCGGCTTTTCAGCCCGGACCGTTGATGGCGGCGTACTACGCGTCGAAGGCGTATGTCCTGTCGTTCTCGGAGGCACTGGCGGTTGAGCTTGAAGGGTCCGGTGTCGTCGTGACGACTATCTGCCCGGGGCCGACCGTAACCGAGTTCCACGAAGTTGCCGGCAACACCGCGGCGGCGTACTTCTCAGGCAAAAAGATCCCGAATGGCCGCGACCTTGCCGCGTACTCGGTCGAGCGGCTCTTCCGCGCGTCGCACGTCGCGATCCACGGTGCGCGGTACAAGTTCCTCGTGTTCGTGCAAAGGTTTCTTCCACGACGGTTCGTTGCGCGGATCGTGCTCTCGCTGCAGAAATCGCGTGGTCGCTGATTACTCGGCGCGAGAATCCGCGGCTTGACACGTCGCCGTACGACTGTACAATCACAGAACACGCTGCAGCACATGATTTCCGTCTGCAGCAGATAAACAATCAGGAGAGATTTATGGACAAGTTGAAACTGCCTGCCGGCGTGCTGACCGGTGACACGCTAAAAGAGGTCTTTGATTACTGCAAAGAGGCGAAATGCGCTCTTCCGGCGGTCAACGTAATCGGGTCGACGACGCTCAATGCGGCGATGGTCGCCGCCAAAACCGCGAACGCGCCGATTATCATCCAGTTCTCAAACGGTGGAGCGTTATTCAACGCCGGCAAGTCCGCCGACAACGCCGGCGAACGTGCCGCCGTTGCGGGAGCAATCGCGGGTGCGTACCACGTGCGTCTGATATCGAAAGTTTACGGTGTCCCGGTGATTCTTCACACCGACCACTGCGCAAAAAAACTCTTGCCGTGGGTGGACGGTATGATTACCGAGAGTGAGAAGTTCTTCGCCGAGAACGGCGACACGTTGTTCAGCTCGCACATGCTCGACTTGTCTGAGGAACCGCTCGAGGAGAATATCGCGATCAGTAAAAAGTACCTCGAACGGATGGCAAAGATCAAAATGTGGCTTGAGATCGAACTCGGCGTGACCGGCGGTGAAGAGGACGGAGTCGACAACACCGGTATCGACAACTCGGCTCTGTACACCCAGCCCGAGCACGTCCTGTCCGCGTACGACGCACTTTCGCCGGTCGGTCATTTCACCGTCGCCGCGGCGTTCGGCAATACTCACGGCGTCTATAAACCCGGCAACGTCAAGCTGACCCCGGTTATCTTGAAGAACTCGCAGGAGATGGTGAAATCCGAACGGAATACACCGAGTGCGAAGCCTCTCAACCTCGTTTTTCACGGTGGCTCCGGGTCGACCAAGGACGAGATCCGCGAGGCGGTGTCGTACGGCGTGATCAAGATGAACATCGATACCGACACGCAGTGGGCGTACACCCAACCGATCAAGAAGTACATGGACGAGAACGACGGGTATCTGCACTCCCAAATCGGAAACCCGGACGGTGACGATAAGCCGAACAAGAAGTACATCGACCCACGGGCGTGGATGTACCTCGGTGAGAAACAGTTCACCGCGCGCCTCGTCGAGGCTTTCGAGGACTTGAACTCGCGTGACAAATTCAACTTAGCGTAATCGGATTCCCGACTCGTCGAAGACGAAGACGTACGGCCGGGCCATCCGGGCACCCGTTTCGGTCGAGTCGTCGATCGCCTCCGAGACTGCCGCTGCTATCGACTTCCCGGTCTCCGCGTCGGGCGCGATCAGAAAGAACGCACCGCCGCCTCCGGCGCCGCTGAGTTTTCCGCCGAGCGCTCCACGCGCGCGTCCCGCGTCGAGACACCGTTCGAGCCGGTCGGTCGAGAGCCCGAGCTTCCGCAACACTACGTGCGCCGCGTCGGCAGCCGCGCCGAGATCGGTCAGCGCGGCACGTTCGCCCGCGGCGAGCCGGGAAAAAGACTGCGTTCCTCGTGTCGCGTGTTCGCCGAGTTTTGCGAGTGACTCGAGCGTTTCGCTGTCCCGGTTCTTGACGGCCTTTCTGATTCTTCCGACCAACTCACCTGTCGTTCCTGTTCGCGGTACCGCGGCCGCAACGAGCGTGACCGGCGGAATCGGCAGTTTTTCGATACGCGGGAGCTGCGCCGCGAGACCGAACGTGAACGAACACGCACCGCCGTGCACCGCGAGTCCCGTGTCGATGCCCGACGGTGTGCCGTGGAAACTTCGCTCGAGTGTATTTGCCATGTCCCAGACGCTCGTATCGTCGGCTTCTCTCAACAAAGCACGAGCGACCGCTGCGGTCAACGATGCCGACGATCCAAATCCAACGCCGCGCGGTACGTCGGAGGCAATCTCGACGTGGTCGATCGAAACGCCGGTGCCGAGTGAGTCAAAGATCGGCATGATCGCGTCGCGGTCGGGATCGTCGATCGTGGGGCGCCTTCCCGCCGGCGACCGCCCGAACGTGAGGCGTACGGTTGTCGCAAACGGAAGCGCTACGCCGAGAGCCGGATACCCGTAGACCGCCGAGTGTTCACCGAAGAGAAGTAGCTTGCCGAATCCCGTTCCGGTTCGCGTGCCTTCAGAATTGTCGATCGTGTCATTCATGAAAAAAACCAATCGCTCCTGTATCGGAACACGATACACGCTCGACGCCACATTCGACAAGGCGGCGGCTGCACTCGGCATCCGCGGGAATCACGATTCCGAGTTCACCGCCCGCGCCGAGCGCCTTCAGCACCGACGAACGCGCCTCTTCGATGCACCGACCGATCGATCGTTCCGGCGTGATGAGAGCCGGTCGGCCGATCGCTTCCCCGAGTTTTGTTCCGCGGAGCGACGCTTCGCGAAAGAGTTCGAGGATCTCGGAGTTCGGCTCGAGTTCGTCTTGCGTCTTCGCGACACGAAGCACGACCGCGTTCGATCGTTCGTGAAACTCGAGCGCCTCGTTCGGGTGTCGCGTAGTCCACGCGACAAACGCGTCGATCGCGCCGGGAGTGGAAACCGATTCGTCGCCGTACACCAGGTGAGTATGCGAGATCCACGGAAGCGATACCGAGCTCCAGCCGGGGATCGGCCCGCCACGAAATACTCCGATGCCCCCGTACCACGCGGTGAGCACGTCGTATCCGCTTCCTTTCCCCTGCTGCGCGCGGCGATGCGCGTCGACCGCAAGCTGCGGCATCGCGGCTCTGATCCGCGCTGGGGGAACGTCGGCAGCGTCGAGAATCGCGGCGGCGAGCGCGACCGTTCCCGACGCGCTCGAGCCCAAACCGGCCTTACCGGCACGACCTCGAAACGAACGGGTGTCGAGGGTGAACCGAAACCTCGGAAGCGTCAACGGTGCGAGAAATGCTTCGCAGAGTTCGATTACGGCCTCGACGATCGTCAGCGTACTGGGGTGTTCGCCGACGAGACGCCACGTCTTTGTTTTGTCGGTGCTTCCCTCGGGCCAGATCCCCGTGACCGAAAACGCGTCGTCGGCGGTGTACGCCGCGCGCGCGTACGGCTCAACCGCGACCGCGAGGCCAAGACCGTCAGTGGTTGTGATTGCGTACTCCCCGAGTAGCAGAATACTGCCGGGCGCGCGGATCTCCTTCATGTCTCGATCGTGACGCCCGCGCCGGGACGGCACTCGATCACGCGAGCGACACCGATTCCCGCGAGCGCATTCTTTACGGCTGCGAGGTGCCCATTGGTCGTGATCATCTTGACCTGTGGGCCCGCGTCCATCGTCTCCCAGACCGGCACGCCGCCGGCGCGAAGCCGTGCGCACTCGCGAATCACCGCGACGCTCTCGGGGCGCCAGAAAAAAACCGGCGGATCGGCGGAAAACATCGTCCCGAACATCCTGAGGTACGACAGCCGCATAATCTCACCAAGACGTTCGATGTCCCGATCGGCGAGCGCGCGGACCCCTGCTTCAAAAACGCCGTGTGAGTCGTCCACCCACGCACGGTAAAACGGCGAGGTGTCGCGCGTAAGGCGCATCGCCGAACGCGATGCAACGTCCTTCTTGCCTTCGTGCAAAACAGCTACCACGACGCGGAAATCCGGCCAGTGATCGGTGCCGAAGAGCGGCTCGGCCTTCTCCGCACCCGATCGAAGTGTCACGAATCCGCCGAATACGCTGCGCGCCGCAGATGCTGATCCCACGCGTGCGACTGAAGAGATTGTGCCGAGTTCGGCCTCCCGCCGGACCGCCGCAAAGCAACCGGCCGCGAGCGCCGCAAAGCCCGACGAAGAACTCGCGAGTCCCGCCGCGGTCGGAAAAGAATTGCGGCTCTCGGCGTGAAACCGTGCATCCTCTGGGATACTCGACCCCAGGGCCGAGCGCACCGCCGCGAAGAACTTCCGGTTCCGGTCGGGAGGAATCACTTCGCCGTCGACGCGAACGCTGTCCGTCGCGCCGCGATCGGCTCCGTCGTGGGCGGCGCCGGGTGCCACGATCCCCACAACCGTACGAGTCGTGAGACCGGCGAGCGTGACTGCGAGGCTCGGCACCGCCGGTATGTTCGCTTCGTCGTCGCTCTTGCCCCAGTACTTCACGAGTGCGAGACTCGGAGACGCGATCGCGACGACGCCTGGTTCCCGGTGTGGTTTACTGTGACTCTGAGTCGATGACAAAACGGAGCTCCCGTACCGCAGCTTTGTGTTCGATCGTGCCGGCCGCCGCGAGTCTCTCGGCCACGATCCGGATATTCTTGCCGCGGGCACCGGCTTTCCACGCAACACGTTCGGCGTGCAGGCGCATGTGCCCTCCCTGTATTCCCTCGCCGACGAGAGCCGAGAGCGCGGCAAAATTCTGTGCAAGCCCAACGGCGGCCGCGATCCGCGAGAGTTGCGGCGCGTCGGGGTTTCCAAGAAGTTTCAGCGCAAGACCCGCAGCCGGATGGAAACCCGTCGCTCCTCCGACCGTCGCAAGTGCGATCGGAAGCCGCACGCTGCCGACCAGTTCATCGCCGACGACCTGGTACTCGGTCAACACACGGTATCGCGCATCGCGTGCCGCGTACGCGTGCACGGCGGCCTCGAGCGCGCGCGTGTCGTTCGCGGTGGCGAGCGCGATCGCGGTCACGCCGTTCATGATACCCTTGTTGTGCGTCACCGCGCGTGCGTTGTTTTCGTCGGCAAACCGGTTCGCGAGCACGATCCGGCGAGCCATCTCGTGACCGGACCGGCCGGCGCGTCCGAGACGAAGGACCGGGAGCCTGATCTCGGCCCCCGCAAGACGACGGTCGGATACGTTTGTGAGAATCGCCATGAGAATCGAACCGCCGGTCAAGCTTTCAATCGGTGCTCTGAGCCGTTCGGCGGCCGTGTTGAGGATATTTGCGCCCATCGCGTCGCGAACATCGATATGCACGTGTACACAAACAAGACCCGTTTCCGGGAGTCGGGCAACCTCGACGCCGCGAAACCCGCCGCCCCTACGCGTCATTCCCCCGAGAATCGGCTCCAGAATCCGCTCGATCTCCGTGGCGTTCCGTGCGACTGCGTCTTCGGCGTGCGCCGCCGCGTTTTCGACGACGATCTGCGCGGTCATGACCGGAGCGTCGGCCCACGTCGTCGCGCCACCCGCGCGAGATATGATTCCGGCTGCAAAACTCGCGGCCGCGACGACCGACGGTTCCTCGGTTGCAAGAGGGATTGTGCGGTCGGTACCGTCGATAACGTACCGAGGAACGATGCCCACCGGGACCGAGAAACACCCGATCGCGTTCTCGACCAGTACGTCCGCGAGTTCGGCGGTGTCGGCGTCCGGCGCGGTTATCTTGAGTTCGTCCGGAGTGAGCGAAAAGGCCTCGGCGAGCGCGTTTCGACGTTCGGAGAAATCCAGTTTGCGAAAGTGCGGCGGGAGCGTACCACGGCGCGGTTCGACGGCCTCATCCATCGGCGTTGTCCCTTCCGGGTTCGTCCGTTGCCGTGGCCGCGAGCGACGCCGACTCATCGTCGAACGCGCGTGTCGACCATAGCGGGACCGAACGGAGTTCCCGCGGCGTCGCAACGTCGGTCATGATCATGACCGACCGCAAAACAGTCCGAATGTCCTCGACGCGTTTTACCACCGCGTCGGCGCCGCCCGACGTCACGTCGCGGACAAACGGAAGCGCGAGGCCAACCGCTTCGGCACCGAGCGCGAGACACTTTGCGACTTCCATTCCGGTGCGAATTCCGCCCGACGCAAGGATACCGTCGCGCTTCCTGCCGTCTCCCGTCCGCGCGAGAGCGCCGAGCAGAACTCCGGTCGGCAGACCCCAGCCCGAGAACTCATCCGCAGTTGTCGTGTCGTCGCTTCGGTGCGCTTCGACGCGGACCCAGTTGGTGCCGCCGGCGCCCGCCAGATCGACGTATCGGACGCCCGCATCGAGCAGTGCAGCGACGTCGTCGGGGGAAATTCCAAATCCGGTCTCTTTGACGATTATCGGGAGCGGTGAGGCCTCGCAGAGCCGACGAATTCCGTCGAGCACGCCCCGAAACTCGGTGTCGCCGTCGGCCTGGAACAACTCCTGGCCTATGTTGAGATGCACCGCGATCGCGTCGACCTCGATCTTCTTGGCCGTCTCGATGATCAGAGAATGCGAAATCTGCGGGAGCTGTACGCCCCCGATGTTTGTGAAGACCGGGACGTCGGGCGCGATCCGTTTGAGGCGAAAGTGGTCGATCACTTCGGGCTTTCGGAACAGGATTCGCATTGAACCCATGCCGACCGGGATGCGAGCGATCTGCGCAGCGCGAGCGAGCTCACGGTTGACCCTGTACGCCTCGTCGGATCCTCCCGTCATCGACGAGATGAACACCGGAATCGAGATCGGAAGCCCGAGGAATTCCGTCTCGGTCGTGCAATCGGCCAAATTTTTCTCGGATAGCGCGCGGTGCACAAACCGTACGCCGTCGAGGCCTGTCCGGTTGGTTTCTACCGCGTATACGTCGGGACGTACACAAATCTCGAGGTGGCGGGCTTTGCGTTCGGCGAGCGACCCGGCATCGGACGAGTTAAACACACTCGTACTCTCGGTATCCGTCATCGCGAACTCCCTTGAGGTAGTAGGACCCCTTGGGTATGTCGGCGTGTTCGACGAGGCGGCTATACGTCTCGGAATCGTACGGACCATCGATCCACTGTTGATACTGCTCGATCGATGCGGTCGACTCGGTCCGGAAAACCGATTCCAGATCCCAGCTCGCGATGACTTTCGGCGCGCCTTCGGCAACGCGAGCGCTCAGAACGGTCATCGTATTACCCGATCCGTACGACCCGAGAAGAATTCTCTTGCCGACTATGTCGTTACCGAGCGCCTGGTACCGCTCCGAAAGAAGGAACGCGAGCGTCAGGTACGCCGAACCCGAGTAGATGTTACCGACGCGGGCGATCGGCTCAAGAGACTGCGCGAACCCGCGGTCGGCGAGGAACGCGTCGGCGGGCTCACCCGTCAACCCAAGATGCAGCGAAAGGAGTTTATGCGCCGCGAGAACTGCCATTTTTTTGAACGGGACGTGAAATACGATGAAGTCCGTGGCGTTGAGCACGTCGGCGGGTGTTTCACCACGGCGTGAGCAGTGGTCGGCGAACGCCGAGTCGAGCGCTTCGTGGTAACACTGGACCGAGTAGCCGCCTTTCACTCGCGCGGTCGTCGAACCGAGCGGTCGAAAAAAGTCATCGACGTCGCTCGAGAAGAGCCCTTGAGTCGCGAGATCGAGTTCGAGCAACTTGGGGTTTTTCTCGACAAGCAGAGCAACCGCCCCCGCGCCTTGCGTGATCTCGGCCGTCGACGGCGCGTCGTACCGCGCGATGTCCGAGCAGATTATAATGCCTTTCTCGCCCGAACGATGGGATATCGCGAGCAGCGCGCCGACGCTTACCATCGCGATCGTGCCTCCCGCGCAGGCGTGTTGGACCTGGAACGTCGAGATCGTGTTGGGAATCGGCGTTCCGGCGCGTTGCAAGGCGCCTTCGACGTACGCCGCGATCGGTTTTGACATATCGATTGCCGTCTCGGTACCGACCGAGAGGTATCTAAGACCGGTAAGGTCGTTTGTCCGCCGACAGAGCCCCGAACACGCCTGCGCGGAGAGAGTCACGTTGTCCTGCCACACCGCCGGAAATCTCACCGAGTGTTGCCCGGTCGACTCTACCGCGCGGCGCATCTTCCGCTCGATCGAGGGATCCTGTTCGGCGCGGTACTTCACGAGCTCGGATAACTCGATCTTCGGCTGCGGAATATACACCTCGATGTCACTCAATCCAATGCGAGGTTCAGCGTGCGGCTGTGAATGCGGTGTCTCCATTTCCTCTCCAGTCTCCGGCCCCCCGAGGGTCTACCGTGACGCGAAATTTGTCAGAATCCGTTACAATATACACGGTTTTCTCGTAACCGAAAACCTGTGAACGGTGAATGCCGGCGATTCTCGTCGTATCGCGCGGCTAAATCCGGTCGGGCAGGGCTTGATGCGCGGCGCGGGTTCTGAAAGAATCGGAATCGATGCATACAGCGGTATTGATGTCGGGCGGTGTCGACAGTTCCGTCGCGGCTTCACTCCTCGTGCGGCGTGGCGGTGCGACTGTCACTGCGTACTACCTGAAAATCTGGCTCGAAGACGAGACTGCGTACATGGGCGAGTGTCCGTGGGAAGAGGACCTCTCGTACGCGCGCGCCGTGTGCGCTGATCTGGGTATAGATCTGGTCGTTGTCCCGCTCCAACGCGAGTACTACGAACGCGTCGTCGAGTACGCGCTCGACGAGCTGCGCGCAGGTAGGACTCCGAGCCCGGACATTTTCTGCAACCTCAGGGTCAAATTCGGCGCTTTTCTCGAGAGACTCGGCGATTCGGTCGATCGTGTCGCATCGGGGCACTACGCACGCGTCGAATCGGCCGGTTCGATCCGGCGGTTGCGTCGCGCTCCGGATCCGGTGAAGGACCAAACGTACTTCCTGTCTCACCTGACACAGGAGCAGCTCGGAAAAATCGAGTTTCCGATCGGTGGGATGAAGAAAAACGAGGTACGCGAATACGCCGAGCGCGAGAGACTCGCGACGATGAAGCGAAAAGATAGCCAGGGAATCTGTTTTCTCGGCAAGATTCGGTACCCGGAGTTTGTGCGGCATTATCTCGGCGAGCGGGAAGGGCGTATCGTCGAGCGCGAGACCGGACGGATACTCGGGACGCATCGTGGGTTCTGGTTTCACACGATCGGCCAACGGCAGGGACTGGGTCTCGGGAACGGTCCGTGGTACGTTGTCGCGAAAGAAATAGAGTCGAACACGGTTTTTGTGTCGCACCAGGAAGCGCTTTCGGCGTCGGTCCGCACCGAGTTCACGATCGAAGACGTCTCGTGGCTCGAACCTGCCTCGGGGCGTACGCGCCTCACGACAAAGCTGCGCCACGGTCCCGACTTGATTCCGTGCGACATCCGCGCGATCGACGAGGCCTGGTCGAGACTCCACGTCAGGCTCGATCGACCCGATGCGGGAATCGCGCCGGGCCAGTTTGCCGTTCTGTACGATGATGAGTACTGTCTTGGCGGAGGCCGCGTTACTGGCGGAGGCCGCGTTACTGGCGGAGGCCGCATCGGGGCTGAGCGGGAGGAATCGTGCGTGTCCTGATCGTAGAGGACGATGAAAAGATCGCGGGATTTATCGTCAAAGGGTTACGCGAGGCCGGGTTTGCCGCCGATCGCGCCGAGACGGCCGAAGAAGCGCGCGCTCTTTTCGCGCCCGGACGATACGACGCGGCGGTCGTCGATATAATGCTGCCCGGAATGGACGGTCTCGAGCTTATCGAACGCGTGCGTGCGTCCGGGATCTTAACGCCGATTCTGATTCTGAGCGCGCGCCACACGGTCGACGACCGGATCCAGGGCTTCAGAACCGGCGGTGACGACTACCTCGTGAAGCCGTTTTCGTTCTCCGAGCTTCTCGTTCGTCTTCAATCGCTGATACGGCGTTCTTCGATGGCGGCCCCGACGACACGTTTCGTCGTCGGCGATCTCGAACTCGACCTGTTGTCGCACGAGGTGCGAAGAAGCGGAGACCTGCTTGAGCTTCAGCCTCGCGAGTTCTCGTTGCTCGAGTACATGATGCGGAACAGTGGACGCGTGCTCTCAAAGACGATGATCCTCGAACACGTATGGGATTACTCGTTCGATCCGCAGACGAACGTCGTCGACGTTCTTGTTTGGCGGTTGCGCGGCAAAGTCGACAAAGAGTACGAACAGAAGCTGATTCATACGATTCGGGGTGTCGGGTATGTCCTTAAAGAATCTGAGACGAATTCCTAAACGGATCAACTTCCGGCTCGCGTTCGTTTTCTCGGGCATCTTCCTCGTCTCCGCGGCGGTTCTCTACTCGGTGACGTTTTTCACGTTGTACTCATCGCTTCGCGCCGAAGACCACGAGACGTTGCGCGTTCGCATGTTGTCATACTGGGCGTCGTATCAATCGGGCGGCCTCGAGCGGTTGATTCGCGAGATCGAGTTTGAGACATCGTTTGTCGTCGAACGTCCGTTCCTGGTCCGCATCGCCGATCCGCGCAACCGGACCATTTTCCAGACGGCGCCGCACGCGTGGAACGACTTTGCGCTCGGCTCGCTCGGCGAGATGGATATTTCGGAGATCGACGGCTTCATTGCGCTTTCCTCGCCGACTCACGCGTACAAGATCGAAGTCGGAAGCGTGTTGTTCTCCGACGAGTACCTGGTTCAGATCGGTACGAGCACACGGAACCGCGACATGATTCTCGAGCATTTTCGGCGGAACTTCCTTTCGATTCTAGCGATTCTTCTCGTCGGCAGTTTCCTCGCGGGTGCGTTCTCGGCCGCGCGCGCGCTGAAGCCGATCTCTACGTTGAACGCCGCGGTCCAAAACGTCGTCGAGACGGGCCGGATTTCGGAGCGTGTCGCCGAACGTGGGACCGGCGATGATCTCGACGAAACCGCGCACGCTTTCAATCTCATGCTCGACAGGATCGAACGGCTCGTAAAGGGAATGAAGGAGTCTCTCGATACGGTCGCTCACGACTTGCGCACTCCAATGGCGCGTTTTCGCGGTGTCGCCGAGCTTGCGCTGCAGTCTCCGCCGGATCTCGAGTTGTACCGTGAGGCGCTCGGTGACGCGCTCGAGGAGTCGGAGACCATCGTGCGGATGCTCACTTCGATCATGGATATATCGGCCGCCGAGTCGGGGGTGATGAAGCTTCGGATCGAGGAATTTGATCTCGTCGGACTCGTGCGCGACGTGATCGAGCTGTACGATTATGTCGGTGAGGAACGCGGCATCACGATAAAAGCGTCCGGCGAGCCGTCGATCATCGTGCGCCTCGACGCGAGTCGTGTCCGGCAGGCGGTCGCGAACGTGATCGACAACGCCGTAAAATACTCCGCCGATCGGACGACGATCGAGGTCTCATTCGCTCTGCTCGATTCGTTCGCCGAGATACGGATCGTCGATCACGGCATCGGAATCCCGCCTCGGGACCTTCCGCGGATCTGGGACCGGCTGTACCGCGGGAGCAGCGCCGAATCGCACCCCGGCCTCGGCCTCGGGCTCAGCCTCGTAAAGGCGATCACCGAAGCGCACGGCGGCCACGTCTCCGCCGAAAGTACCGCTGCTCGCCCCCGCTCTGCTACGCAAGACACGCTCGACGCCGATGCCGACGGCGCCGAGCCCGGTAGCGCCACGACGTTCCGTCTTGTCTTTCCACTCGAAGCGCCTTCGTCGATTACTAAACTGTAATACTCGTGAAATGATCCCGTGAGGATGGCGGCGTATACTCATCGCAGGAAATAATGGTGATGAGCATGAAACGAAGTATTACAACGACCGCACTGGCCTTCGCGCTCGCAGCGTTGATCGTCGTCGGCGCGACTGCACAAGAATCCGTACCGACGACCACGACGTCATCGGACATGGATATTCTCGAGATGTACCAGAATACGTTCCGCGGCGTCGCTCGGAAAGTTCTGCCTGTCGTCGTTGAAGTCAACGTCGTCGAAATAGTTCGTCAGTCGACGTCACGATCGCCGTTCGATTTTTTCTTCGGTGCGCCGCGACCGGAACAGGCCGAGCGCGAGTTTCGCCAACAAGGCCTGGGATCCGGCGTGATAGTCCGACGCGACGGCCTCCGGGTGTTTGTGTTGACGAACAACCACGTCGTCGGCGACTCACAGGAAGTCAGTATTCGTTTGTACGACGGCCGGGAGTTCGAGGTCGCGGTTGTTGGAAAAGACCCGCGCACCGACCTCGCACTGCTGTCGTTTGAGACCGACGAGGACGTCGCGATCGCCGAGCTCGGTGACTCCGACACGCTGCACGTTGGCGACTGGGCATTCGCGATCGGAAATCCGTTGGGGTTTGAGTCGACCGTCACGTCCGGGATCATCTCGGCGGTCGGACGGCGAACATCACCCGGACGCGACATCGGAAATTTCACCGACTACATCCAGACCGACGCGGCGATCAACCGTGGAAATTCCGGCGGAGCGCTCGTGAACTTGCGCGGGGAGGTCGTCGGGATTAACACATGGATCGCTTCGCAAACCGGCGGAAGCATCGGACTTGGATTCGCGGTTCCTGTTAACACGGCCAAGCGCGTAATCGGCGATATGGTGCGTTTGGGTCGCGTCGAGTACGGATGGTTGGGGATCTCGTACGGTCCTCCGAACGCAGGGGTTGTCGACGACATGAACATTGCGGGGCGAACCGGCGCGTTTGTGTACAACATTTTCCGCGAATCACCCGCGGAGACCGCGGGTATTCTCCCGGGCGATCTGATCGTCGCTATCGACAACACGATGATCCGCGAGAGTCAGGACGTCGCGCGCATTATTCCAACCCTGCCGACCAACAGACTCTCGACGTTCCGTGTCATCCGATACGGAGAGCCGATTACGGTTCGCGTCAGGACGACGTCACTCGAAGATCAGGCTGCCGGCGCAAGCGCTGCGTGGCCTGGCGCTCACGTCGTCCGTCTCACCGAGTCGGTGCGAACGCAACTCGACCTGAAAGCCGATGTGGGTTCGGTTGTTGTCGGCAATGTCGTCGCGGGCAGTCCGTCCGCTTCGGCCGGACTTAGAACCGGCGACATCGTTCAGTCCATCAACGGTCAGCGCATCAGGACGGTGCTCGACTTCTATCGCGCGCTCAACTCAACCGAGCGAGGCGATGCGTCACTCAGGATTCACCGGCAGGGTTCCGAGGTTCTCGTGAACCTTGTCCGTTGAACATATTCCTCCTCTCTTCGGCGTCCGGCGGCCCCCTCCTAGCTCATTTTCCCGCCGCCGGGCGCCTTTTTTGCTGTCGATCGTTGAACTCCCGTTGCACCGGTTTTTCACTTCTCGTACAATGCGCGAAACATGACTAGCCGACTACATAACGTCTCGTGTGAAACCTTCCAGTACCACGATAACGCGCGTGGAGATACGCCCGCTTATAGATTCAGCGTTGCTCCGATGATGGAGCGGACCGATCGACATTATCGGCGCATGGCGCGCCTCATGACGCGTCGGACGCTCCTGTACACCGAGATGATCACGACCGGAGCGATCATCCACGGCGATCGCGCGAGATTACTCGAGATCGACCCGATCGAGAAACCGATCTCGCTTCAGCTTGGCGGCGACGATCCAATCGAAATCGCCGAGAGCATACGGATCGCGTCGCAGTACGGGTATGACGAGTTCAACCTCAACGTCGGGTGTCCAAGCGACAGGGTTCAGCACGCGAACTTCGGCGCGTGCTTGATGGCCGATCCGCCGAAGGTCGCTCGGATCGTCGAGGCGATGAAAAGCGCGACCGATCTGCCGGTCACCGTGAAACACCGTGTCGGTATCGACGGACGCGAGACGTACGAGCAGATGGTATCGTTCGTGAAGACCGTCGCGTCCGCGGGTGCTGACCGGTTCTCGGTGCACGCGCGGATCGCGATTCTCGACGGCTTGAGCCCAAAAGAGAACCGGACGGTTCCACCCTTACGGTACGAAGATGTGTATCGGTTGAAACGCGAGAATCCGGATTTGGTGGTCGAGATAAACGGCGGCATAACGACGATCGACGATGTCCTCGAGCACCTGATATACGTCGACGGCGTGATGGTCGGACGCGCCGCGTACGATAACCCGTTCATGCTCGCGGCGATCGACTCGGTTGTGTTCGGTGATCCGGCCTCGACGATCACACGCGGTGACGTCGTTCGGTCGATGACCCCGTACATTGCCGAGTGTAGCGAACGCGGAATGAACCCCACTCCGGTAATTCATCACTTACTCGGTATTTTTGCGCACCGGCCCGGTACGCGGAAATGGAAACAACAGTTGAGCGGCCGCCGAATCGAGCCCGCCGTCGCGGCGCTCGCGGTAGCCCGCGCCCTCGAAGCCGTTCCGGCCGACACAGCCAACGAAACGGCTGTCAACTAGCCGGCGTCGCGGTACGGTACGTCGCAGAACCGAGCTATTTCGGTCCCGAGATTGCGCAGCATCGTCGCGTTGCGGTTTGATTCGGTCTGGATGCTCACCGGGCCCGCTTCCGTGAAATTCAGCCCGAGTTTCACAAAACCGCGGTTCATGAACCTTTTGGATCCGCTATCGCCGATCTGATCGTGTGACGTCGATGTCGAGTCGGGCACCGTTCCACGGAACAGGACCTCTTCAAGCTCACCGAAGGGGTACTTCTTGGTCCGGTATGCGAACAACAGGCCAAACGAGTACGTTATCTCGGCCGCGTCGCGGTCAAACTCCCACCGCTCGCGGTACAGTGCGGCAAGAAAAAGAATCACCGTGATGATGAGCGGGACCGCGTGAACTGTCGTTTCCTGAATCATCCCACGGGCGAGCAGGCCGCCGAGAGCCGCGAAAAACAACCGCCAGCCCCATCCGAAGGTCAAAACGAGTTGATTCGGACTCGGGTTTTTGGGGATTAATCGATACACCACGAGACCGAGCATGTACCGTCTTGCCACCCGCTGTCAATCCGTCTGACAATGCCTGTTTGACAATGCCTCACAAACGTTTAAGATATCTGAAACGAGGTCAGGTATGAACAACTTCGACATAGCAATCGTCGGTGCCGGTGTAACCGGGGCCTCGGTCGCGCGAACATTGTCCCGGTACGGACTCGGCGTCGTTCTGTTGGAGAAGGAGTGCGACGTCTCGCTGGGCACCTCCAAAGCGAACTCCGGAATCATCCACGCGGGATTTCACCACGATCGCAAGTATCTCAAGACCCGACTCGAGGTCGACGGGAATGTGATGTTCGACCGTCTTCGGAAGGAGCTCGACTTCCCGTTCAAGCGGTGCGGGATACTGGTCGTCGCGATGAAAGATGAGGACATGAAGTATCTGTCGACTCTGTTCGAGCAGGGGCGAGAGAACGGCGCGGTCGGACTCGAGATGTGCTCGCGCGAGCGCACGATCGAGTTAGAGCCGAAAATCCATCCCGACGTCGTCGGATCGCTGTACGCGCCGGCCGGGGGGATAATCGAACCGTACCGCTTCGTGTTTGCGCTCGTCGAGTCCGCGCGGAAGAACGGTGTCGAGCTCATGACGAATTTCGCGTTGCAGCGCGCCGAGCGGATCGGCGAGAAGTGGCGACTCGAGGCCGGCGACGGTCGCAGCGTCTCGGCGTCGTACGTCGTGAACGCCGCGGGGTTGTACGCCGACGACGTATCGCGTATGTTCGGCGCCGAAGAATTTTCGATCCGGCCGCGAAAAGGCGAGTACTACCTGCTCGACCGCATGACAAAAGCGTGCCCGTCGCGCGTGCTGTTTCCGGTCCCGACGCAGATTTCGAAGGGCATGCTCGTGATCCCGACGGTCGAAGGGACGGTGTTGATCGGCCCAACCGCGGAAGACGTCGACGACAAGGCCGATGTATCGACGTCGGCGGATCAGTTGGATCGCATTTTTGAGGCTGCGCGGCGGATGGTGCCGTCGGTCTCGGAGAACGACGTGATCACGTCGTTCTCGGGGCTCAGGCCGGCGCTCGACGACGGCGATTTCTACCTCAAGGTTTCCGAGGTCGTGCCCGGTTTAGTGCACGCTGCGGGTATTCAGTCTCCCGGCTTGACCGCCGCCCCGGCGATCGGCGAGTACGTGAAGGATCTGCTGAAGGAAGCCGGATGCACGATGATCGAGAAGCAACGTTTTGATCCGAACCTCCAACGTCTGCCGCGTATCCGGGATCTCTCGGCGGTCGATGTCGATAGCCTCGCGAACGAAGATCCGCGGTACGCCGAGATCGTGTGCCGGTGCGAGCGGGTTTCGGAGGCCGAGATCCGTGAGGCGATCAGACGCGGACACGCGACCCTCGACGGTCTGAAGTACTTCACGCGGGCCGGGATGGGACGATGTCAGGGCGGATTCTGCACGTATCGTATCTTGAAGACGATTATGGACGAGACCGGTTGCACCGCGACCGAGGTCCGGAAGCGCGGCGCCGCGAGCGCGATCATTACTCGGCGACTGTGATGAAGATATTTGGCACGACAACAGTGAGATGTACGAGAGTGAGATCCTAGATGCGGGAACTGAAGTTTGACGTATTGGTAGTCGGCGGCGGCGCGGCGGGTATGGCCGCCGCGTGCGAGGTACGCGACGCGGGGTACACTGTCGTGATAGTGGAGCGCGAGAACGTGCTCGGCGGTATCCTGCTTCAGTGTATCCACAACGGTTTCGGCCTCACCGAGTTCCGCGAGGAGTTGACCGGCCCCGAGTACGCCGAGCGCTTCATCGATGCGACGACGACGGGAATCGAGATCATGACCGATTCGACGGTAGTCGAGATCGAAAACGCGAACGGCGCGAAGACTGCGTACTGTTACTCCGGGAAGACGGGAGTGACCGTCGTGCGCGCACGCGCCGTCGTGCTCGCGATGGGGTGCCGCGAGAGGAACCGCGGTAACGTCAGGATCCCCGGTACTCGGCCGGCAGGCGTACTCACCGCGGGCCTTGCCCAGCGGCTCGTGAACATCGACGGGCTGATTCCCGGTCGCGACGTTGTGATCGTCGGTTCGGGTGATATCGGTTTGATCATGGCGCGCCGCATGACGTGGGCGGGATGCACGGTTCACGCGGTGATCGAGATCCAGCCGTACCCGTCCGGCTTGACGCGAAACATCGTGCAGTGCCTGAACGACTTCAAAATCCCGTTATACCTGAGTCACATCGTTTCGCGCATAGACGGCCACGATCGTGTCACGAGAGTCGACGTCACTCCGGTCGAAACCGGATCTCCGAACTACGACAAGACGTTCGCGATACCGTGCGACACCGTGCTCCTTTCGGTCGGACTCGTGCCCGAGAACGAGCTTTCGAAGGAAGCGGGAGTCAAGATCGACCCGACGACGAGCGGGCCAATCGTCGATGCCCGGCTCATGACGTCGGTCGACGGGATTTTTGCAGCCGGAAACGTCTTGCACGTGCACGATCTCGTCGATTATGTGAGCGAGGAAGCCCGACGCGCGGGGGCGTACGTGGTCAAGTACCTCAGGCAGGAGTATCCTGCGAGACAACTCCGCGTGAAGCCCGGCGCAAACGTCCGCTACGTACGGCCCGGAAAGTGCGATCCGTCGACGGAAAACAGGTTCTACATGCGGCCTTTGGTCGTAAAGAACGACGCGACGGTTGTGATTCGTCTCGACTCGACCGAGGTGAAAAGGATTAAAAGGCCGCATATTCAGCCGTCCGAGATGATCACGTTCCGTGTGACCGAGGCCGACCTACGCGAACGCGTGATTCGGGACGACTCGGTTATCGAGGTGGGGATCGAATGAGCAATCCACAGACGACTGAGATGGTCTGCATCGCGTGTCCGATCGGCTGTCGACTGACCGTAACCGAGACCGCGCCGGGTGAGGTGGAGGTCACCGGAAACAAGTGCGCGCGGGGCGAACAGTACGGCCGCGAGGAGTACCTCGCGCCGAAACGAACCGTGACGGCTACTGCGCCGATCGCGTCGCGTACGATTGCCCGGATTCCCGTGAGAACCGACGCGTCGATTCCCGCCGAGTTGATCGACGAGCTTCTTCGCACCGTTTACACGTTGTCGCTTCACGCTCCCGTGAAGCGTGGTGACATTTTGATCGAGAACTTCCGCGAGTCCGGCGTCAACGTCGTCGCGACGCGGACCGTCGAGCGGTAGGCCTTTATACAGGGGGAACCTCATGAGCGAGAAATTCATCTTGAGTCTCGACCAAGGCACGACGAGCTCACGCGCGATTCTGTTCGATGACCGCGGTGTCATCCGCGAATCGGTACAGCGGGAGTTTCGTCAGATCTATCCGCGGGCCGGATGGGTCGAGCACGACCCGGCGGACATCTGGTGCTCGCAACGCGACGTGATGCACGAGGTGCTCGAGAAAGCGGGGATCTCTCCACGGCGTGTTCACGCGATCGGAATCACGAATCAGCGCGAGACGGCGCTCATCTGGGACCGGGAGACCGGCGAACCCGTGCACAACGCGATTGTGTGGCAGTGCCGGCGTACCGCGTCGATCTGCGATGATCTGAAAGAGAGGGGGCTCGCCGAGCACATCCGGTCGGCCACCGGACTCGTCGTCGACGCGTACTTCTCGGGGACAAAAATCGCATGGCTTCTCGAGAACGTTCCGGGCGTGCGACGCCGGGCCGAGGCGGGCGAGCTTGCGTTTGGAACGGTCGACGCGTGGCTCGTCTGGAATCTGACGGGTGGTCGGTTGCACGTGACCGACGCGACGAACGCGTCGCGGACGATGCTGTACGACATCGCTCGGCACGATTGGGACGAGACAATCCTATCGGAGCTCCGGATCCCTCGGGCCATGCTGCCGGAGGTTCGCTCCTCAAGCGAGGCGTACGGCACGACCGCGCCGGGGGTGTTCGAGGAGTGCGAAGTTCCGATCGCCTCGATCGCCGGTGATCAGCACGCCGCATTGTTCGGCCAGGTGTGTTTTGAGCCGGGAATGGTGAAGAACACGTACGGTACAGGGTGTTTCGTCGTGATGAACACCGGGTGCGAGCTCGTGCGTTCGGGAAACGGTTTGCTCTCGACGATTGCGTGGCAGATCGGCGGTGAGACCGAGTACGCGCTCGAGGGAAGCATCTTTGTCGCGGGCGCTGCGGTGCAGTGGCTACGCGATGAGGTCGGGTTGATCGAGTCGGCGTCGGAAACCGAGGGAATCGCGTCGCAAGTTCCTGACGCGGGCGGTGCGTACTTCGTGCCGGCGTTTGTCGGACTCGGCGCTCCGTACTGGGACATGTACGCGCGTGGCGGCTTGTTCGGGCTCACGCGTGGGGTCGATCGCCGGCACATCGTTCGCGCGGTGCTCGAGTCGATCGCGTACCAGAGTCGCGACGTTCTCGACGCGTTGCGCGCCGACTCGGGGCTGTCCGCGCACGTGATGCGCGCCGACGGTGGCGCGTGCGTCAATGACTTTCTGATGCAGTTTCAGGCCGATATCCTGGGCCTTCCGGTTTCGCGGCCCGTCGTGACCGAGACGACCGCACTCGGAGCGGCGTACCTCGCCGGACTCGCAACCGGTTTCTGGTCCGGCAAGAAACAGATTTCCGAGATCTGGCGCGAGCAGCGTGAGTTCACGCCGAAAATCGACGATTCCTCACGCTCGACACTGTACGCCGGTTGGAAACGTGCGGTCGAACGGGCCGGCGGCTGGATCGAACCCGGAGCCGAGTGAGACCGGCGATTCAGACGTCAGATATCAGGCGTCAGATAATCGTGTGGAAGCTCTCGACGACCGCGATCTCGGAGATGATCTCGGCACCCGGCGCTGCGGCTCGTGCGGAATCTTCGCATAGCTTCACGTGAGCCGGTGAGTCGACGACACCGCGTAGCACGATTGTCGAGCCACGGATCTCGACCTCGAGAAACCGGACCGGAACCGCGTCTTCGAACAGAATCCTGCCGGAGACCGATTGTCCCTGGAGCATGTTCCTGAGGAGCGTCGTTCCTGCCTCGACGTTCTTGGCCCGCGTCGACACGAGTTCCTTCACGACTTCGACCATCATTTCGGGTTCAAACGACGCGGTGTTCAAGACCGCGTCGTACAAGTCGGGCGAGTCCCAGTTCACGTTGAAGAAGTACTTTTGATAGCCGTTCCGATCGTGATCGCTCTGTTTAATGATCGAGTTCGCGTGTTTTTCGTCGCATCCGAAGCGCTCCTCGACGTTCTTCACGCGCATTTTTTGCGGTGCGATAAACTTGATGTGCACGGCGCTCGGGACATACCCCAAGATGTTTTGCGCTCCTCGTCCGACGATTATGCAGTTGTCCTCTAGAGCGGCTTCGATCACGACCATTTTCAGGTAGTGTATGTACCGATCCTTTTCAGACGAGAAAAACTCGAACGGTCCGGGGCGCTTCTCGTTGTACCTCTCGAGCCCTTCGGTGTCGACCCCGTGTTTTTCGAGCAGGTCTTCTATCGCTTTTTTGTCGAAAACCCGGAATCCCAACTCCCGGCCCAGGACTTCCGCGACCGCATCACCTTTGCTGCCCATCTGGCGTGAAATCGTAACAATCGCCATACGTTCTCCTTCGGCGGAGTCCCGCCATCGTCGTTCAACTCGATGTGTGCGTCATCGTGCGTTTGCACCTTCAAGTACAGGATAATCCAGGTTCCGCGGAAAAGCAAACAAGAATTTCACTAGCGTATTTTGGCCGATTTTCTACCTTTTTCTGCTCAAACCGGCTCGACTGCGGCGCCCGAACGCGGTATCGTGGTAGGACGATGACTCTACGGCAGTTCGCGCGGATCGTCGAGATTCGCACAAAGATAATCAGCGTGTCCGGGTTGACGATCGGCGCTCTGCTGAGCCTGTACCTCTTCCCGCGTTTCTACTGGGATCGATTTCTCGTGATGGTCGTGGCGACCTTGTGCGTCGATATGGGGACGACCGCGTTCAACTCGTTTTTTGACTACGAGAAAGGTGTCGACTCCCGGGACTCAAATCGCGAAAGCGACAAGGTTCTTGTGCACGAGGGTGTCGCACCGGGGCTTGCGCTGCTGATCGCTATGGGGCTGTTTGCGGTCGCGGCGGTGCTCGGGCTTGTTCTTGGATACCTCTCCGGTTGGGCGGTTGTTTTTGCCGGCGCGCTCTGCATGGCTGTCGGATTTTTCTACAACGGCGGGCCTGTACCGCTGTCGTCTACCCCGGCGGGTGAGATTTTTGCGGGTGGATTTCTCGGGACCGTCCTGATTCTCATCACCGTGTACGTCGCGGCCGGAGAGCTGGACGGCCGGGTAGCTCTCGCGACGATTCCGTCGTTCCTTTTGATTGCCTCGATTCTCACCGTCAACAATACGTGCGATATAGAGGGCGACACGGCCGGCGGCCGGTTGACCCTCTCGATTGCCGTCGGCGCTCGTGCGAGCGCCGCTCTGGTGTACGTTCTCGGCGCCCTTGCGTTCGGGGCGTTGATCGCTTTCGGTGCGTACGGGGTTCTGCCGATCGAGTCGACCGTCGCGGGAGGGATCGGCGTCGTCGTCGCGTTTCCGACGTACCGGACTATGGCACGACGCGGTTTCTCGCACGCAACAAAAGGCCCATCGATGGGCGCCATTTCTCGTGTGTTTACCATTTTCACCGGCGCATACTGCGCCGCGCTAATCGTCGCGCTCATTCGCACGATGAGCGTGTGATCGGCACTATTGGGAGGTGACTTGTGAATCGGAAAAGATACTCACCATACAGTAGAACGCTCCGGACATTGTTTTTTGTCGCGTTACTTTTTTTTGTGGCCGGAGCGGCGTTTTCGATCGATCCGGACTCGGATCGTATCCGGGAACTCGCGGCAATGCCGATTGACGAGGTGATACCGGCACTCGAGCGGATCGAGTTTTCTGAGAAACTCGCTCACGTTTATATCCTTGCGGTGATCGCGGCGCGAGAGGCGGACACACAGCGGGCGCGACGGTTATTCGACTACGGGCGGGAGACGGCCGAGGAAAACGGCGACTCTGCGTCGAGTGGAGAGTTCAGCTACTCTCTCGGTGTTCTTGACCACGAGTCCGGTCGATTCGATGACGCGATTTCATCGTTTCACGATGCATCGCGCGCGTTCGACGAAGCCGGCCTTCAATCCGCAGCGGTCCGGGCGTTACTAGTCGTCGGGAATATCCACCACCGAATCGGTAGACTCAAGGCCGCGATCGACGTTCTGGATCAGGTGATTGCGCGCGAAGCTGAGATCGAGGATCGACTGGTGTTCGCCGAAGCGCTCTCGGAGTCGGCGATGGTCCGGTACAAGTACGGCGAACTCGCCGACGTGCCGTCTTTGCTCGACCGCGCGTTGCCGATCTACTTGGAAAACGAGCACCTCGACGGAGTCGGGACTGTTCACCGCATTCGCGGTAACTACTACGCGGCGCTTGGTGACGCCGACGCCGCGCTCGGACAGTACCTGATCTCGCGTGAGTCGTACCGTGAGACCGGCAATGCGCACGACTTCGCGAACACGTCGTTCAATATCGCGTTGATGCACGCCAACCGCGGAGAGCTCACGGAAGCTGTGGACTTCTTCGAGAATGCGCTCGAGAACTTCGCTCTCGCGGGCTCTTTGACCGGGGCGGGAATGGCGGGTACCGAGCTTGCGCGCGTTTTGCATCGGATGGGCCGCTTGGACGAGGCCGAACGGTTCGTCCGGCAGGCGATCGAACATCTGCGCGCCGGGAGTTCGAACCGGAGGCTCGCGCAGGCGTACGTCGTGCTCGGGGAGATCGGAGAGCGGCGCGGTCGCCCCGATGAGGCAATCGCGGCGTACCGGCAGGCCGTCACGATCTACCGTGAAATCGAACTCGACGCACACGCGCTTCCAGTAATGCGCGCGCTCGAGCGACTCGAACACGCGTCCGGCGGCACGTAGAGTAGCCGTGTTACCCTGCCGAGAGGCATTGCCGGCGGACCCGGCGCCTACTCGTCGAGCGCGGCGTCGATCACCGACCAGACGATGCCGTCCGCGGTTCCGACGTACTCGATCAACATCGAGCCTGCAACGTGCCCGTCCTCGAACACCGCGTACACCCATCGGTCGTTCAGCACTGTGATGTTCCCGGGGTCGTAGAACCCCATCGTGCCGCCGAGTACCGGATCGAACGGGATGATCTCCGGGTTTGCGAGTAACCCGGCGACAACTTCGTTCTCCGCCACCGGGACCGATTCCCGACGCGCCGATTCGATCATCTCGCGTTTTTCGGACGGCGGGCGCGGATCTTCGACTGTGCGTGTTGGTGTATCGATTCGGATGAGGCCGAACAACACGATCGCGAGTATGATCGCGAGAAGCACGTTGATCACGACTAACAAAAAACCGGTTGTGCGCATAATGTACTTTCCACCGAAGAGGGCTCCATCGTCAACTCGATACTCGCTCGACTCGGTTGGGCCTGGTGCTGTACGGACTCCGCAGCTTCCGCGCATAATACCGTATGGACCCAACAACCTTGTGCCCGGAAGTAGTTCGGGTTTCGCCGTACGCGGAGCATTTTTTCTTTGGATACTACGACCTGCAGCCGTGGGACTCGACCGGTCGGCGACACCTCGCGCACCGCGTCGAGTTCATCGACAGGATTCCGCGCGCCGACGACGCGGCGACCGTCGGGTACTTCGAGTGGGATGAGCCGGTCGTCTCGGGGATTCGTGGCGCGGTGCCGCGTGCGGTCTTTCGGGCGGTTGGGCGGACACACGCGTGGAATTTTCAGCAGGGTTCGATGCTGCAGTGGAACCCGGCGCGGCCCGACCGAGAGGTGATATTCAACGTGCGCGACGGCAACCGTGCGCGTGCGGTGATCGTCGACGTCGAGACCGGGGCCGAGCGCAAGCTGCTTCGCCCCGTCGCGTCGGTCAACCCCGACGGCAAGACCGCTCTCAGCGTGAGTTTCGCGCGGATGTTCTCGTTCCGCCCGGGGTACGGCTACGCATCGATACCCGATCCGTTCGCGGAGAAGACCGTACCCGAGGACGACGGCGTGTTTTCGGTCGACCTCGAGACCGGCGCGGCGCGTCTTCTGATCTCGACGCGCGCTCTCTGGAACGCCGCGCGGAGCGGTGCCGAAGCCGGCGACTACAAGGCATTCGTGAATCACATCACGTGGAACACCGACGGTACGCGGTTCGTCGTTTTGTTGCGTTACACGGGGAAAAAAGGTCGGCGTACCGCGGTTCTGGTCGTCGAGGCCGACGAGAGGGCCTCGGGGAAGGTGAACGTCGTGATTCCGTTCGGGTACGCGTCGCACTACTGGTGGATCGATGCCGATTCGCTGCTCTTTCACAGCGACGGGCCGGACGGGGTAGGGTTGTACCGGATCGATCTGCCGTCCGAAACATTCACCCTGGTCGAACCCGAGTTATTTTCCTTCGACGGGCACTGCAGCGCGACGCGCGACGGCCGGTTCATCGTGTACGATTCGTATCCGACCGAGGCCGGATATCGGCGTCTGTTCACGTACGATACGCGCGACCGCTCGGACCTCGCGATCGGCGCGTTTCACTCACCCGCGAAAATCACCGGCGACATACGGTGCGATCTTCATCCCCGGCTGAGCCGCGACGCGACGATCCTCTCGTTCGACTCGGCGCACGAGGGCTTTCGTGGACTGTACCTCACGCGAGGGCCCGTGTGATACCGATCAGTTATGCACGCTCAGGATCGTCGTGAGATCGTTTCCGTCGATGAACTCGAGCACCTGATCGACGGCCGAGTCGTCGGGGCCGCCGGAAAAACGCAGGACCTTGCCACCGTCGTCGGTCGTCTCGGCCTCAATATTCTCAAAAAATTCTTCCGCGTCACCCCACGGCGACGTAAACAGGAAGTACTCCTCCGCATCGATCGCGCGGTAGTACCTTTCGGCCTCCGACTGAACCGGGAAGAAGTGTAGCGTGATCACGCTCTTCTCGTCGGTGTAGACCGGCCGCTGCAGTCCGATCACATCGCTCTCCTGGGCACACGCCGACAAAAACACGAAAATCCCTGCCAGCGCAACGATTCCGACAACGCCCGCGCCGGCTCGACCGTTGTTACGTTTGAGTTCTGCCTTCATGCGGAAATTGTACCGCGAATCGCGAAGACCGTAAATCGGGTATCGTGAGTGGTGGCGCCGATGCGTCTGCTCACCGACCGCGCGCGGTTATCTCGACGGCAACCGCGCGTCCGCTCGGTCGAGCCGTCGAACCAAGCGGAATCTCAAGCACGCCCGGAAGCCGCTCGTCGGTCTCGATCCGCTCTCCGTCGACCGTGACTCGGTACGGGACGCCGGGGTTCAGGCACGCGATGATGACCGGCCGTTTTGCGGTCGACCGCACCGTCGCGGTTGCCGCGCGGTTGTCCGGGTGGAACTCGAGCGACTCGACCCACGTGTCGAACCCGGTCGAGATGCGCCCCGGACGGTAGTACGCGGAGAACCAGTGCAGAACCGGACTCGACAGGCCGCCGAACTGGTGCCACCCGGCGCCGCGGCGCGACTCGACCATGAAGTGTTCGTAACAGTTGTACGTCTCGTCGGTTTCGCGACGCCACGTCGTGAGCGCGGTGTCGGCGATCCGGAACGCGAGGTCGGTGTGTCCGTGGTCGAGCAGCGTTTTCCAGATCAACCATTGGTGCGGCATCCAGACCGCGCCGTTCCAGTATCCGTCGTGACGGAAGTACGACGCCGACCGGTCGACCGTGCTGATGCCGATCTCGCTCCACAACCGGTCGGGGTCGCTGAGGTACCGGATGAACGTCGCCTCCTGCGCCTCGGTCGCGACGCCTGCGACGAGTGGATAGATGCCGTCGAGGCCCATGTTGAGGTTCTCACCACTCGAGTTGCGGAGAATCCCTTCCGGATGTCCGGCTGCGTCGTGCACGACGTACCCGAAGTAACCCGAGTTCTCGTCCCACGCGTACATTTGCAGCGCGTCGGTGAGCTCGTGCACGTCGTCACCGAAAGTCTCAACGTCCTCGGGCCGGCCGAGTAGTCGTGCGGCCGACGCGAGTATTTTCGCGGTCCGAATCGCCATCGCCGAGTTCGCGACCGGCGTCACCGACGGCTCGAGTCCGTTCCTGTGCACGTGTACCTGCGGCGGATAGTCGTCCCAGCCGCCGGAGTTGTAGAAGTAGTCCCAGGTTCTGATCAGGCCCGACGAAAGCGTCCGTGTCGTCGAGCTTCCGACGCGGCCGCACAGGAAGTCATGGTACCTCCTGAGGCGCGGATACCAGTGTTCGAGCATCCGCAGGTCGCGCGTCGCATTCCAGTACTCCTGCATCGCGATGATCTGGACCGGGACGGGGCTCCCGTGATGCACAAAAACCGCGTGTTTGTCGTCGGGATCGGTCAGGTACGCCGAGATACAGTCGGCGGCGCGTTGGGAATCGAGAGGCAACAGCCCGATCGCGATGAACCCGGAGTCCCACGTGTAGAGCGAGTCCCACCATCGCCCCGGCGTGTTGTGCCGCACAAACCGCCCGCGCGCGTACACCGGGTACACGACGTTCATCAGCATCGTCGCGGCCATGAGCTCCTGGCTGAAGCGGAACTCCCTTCCGGCGACCGTCGGTGCGAACGTGACCGCCGTGGCGCGGCGCGTCTCGTGCACCGCGGTGAGGCGATCGAGATCCTCCGTCGCGCCGGCAAGACGCGCCGTGACTTCCTGCTCATCGCCGCTCACGACGAGCCCGACCACGCGCCGCGAAGAGCCCGGCGGAACGTGGATCGGACGGAGAAAGACGTCGGTGAAGTGACCGTCGCCGGGTCCGACGAGCACCGAGCGGACGTGGTCGTGGACTCGATGTCGCATGAAAATATCGAGATCCGAGCAGAGGAACTCTCTCACGTGAAACGGGGTGAACCACCACACGAGGCCGTACGTGGTATCGATGCCCGGGTACCGGAGGATTACCGAGTTCTCGGCCGGGCCCGTGGAAAGCTCCGGGCGTGGGTTCCAGTTGGTAGTCGGGAAAACAGCCGCAAGGTCCGACTGCGCGATCGTCGCGATCGTCGCGGCGTCCGCGATCAGGAAGCCGTCGATCTCAACGCGCGCGTCGGCGCGGCTTCGGATCGACAGCCGATGCGAGGCGGCCGCGAGCCGGCCGATCGGCACGATGATCACGCCGATCTCTTCTCTCGATGGAAGTTCGATCTCGTGTTCTCCGCCGAGACAGAGTTCGAGTTTGGCCGTCGATCGACCGTTCGTTCGATACCGGATCATCGTCGCGCAGTCCTCGATCGTGCGGTTTACCGCGATCTCATACTCGACGCGGTCGCCCGCCTCGCCGAAATCACCGAGCGCGCTGCCTCCGACAAATCTGCTCGCGCGGATCTCGCCGCGAAGGAGCGCGTCCGGGACTAATGTGTCGGTCGGGCGGCCGCGCGCGTACGTCAAGTCGGTGTACGAGAGCGCGTCGACCCAGATCGCCCCATCGGGCGGAACGGCCCGCGCCGGAGCGAGGATCTCCTGGGAGTTCGGCCCCGTCGTCGGGAATGCGAGGGAGGAGACGAGGTTCAACGTGAGGTTCTGATCGACGTGAGTCCGGTTCACGCAATTGCACGAAAAGACCGTCGAGCTGTCGTCGTCGAGCGCGAACGATACATCGACGTACAGGTCATCTTTCCAGACGAGTTCGTGCCGGTGCTCGCTGAACGTGAGGTCGGCAGAGGCCGCCCACGGGTGGTGTCCACACTCCCATCTCACCGAAGGCACCGCGACCGATCGCCGGTACAGACCGGGAATCACGCTGAAGTCGAATCGAACGCCACGATCGGGGTCGGCGAGGTGCGAGGTTCCGATATACTTCTTCGAGTAGGGCCCCCACGCGGGAAGCGTGAGATCGTGGTCGGCGCGGAATTCAGCCATCGGTAGCCTCCTTCATCGTCAAGGCGATTACGGGAAACGCGTCCGCGGACTCAACATCGGGCGAGTTACACCTTGCGGACCAGGACAAGCGAGATCGACTCACCTTCACGGTCGAGCTCGATCGAGTCGCACATCATTCCGACGAGCGAGATCTCGCTGTTGTCCTCGACCTCTCCCGCGAGCTGCCAGTAGTAGTCTTCGAGTTCGGGTTGGCGCCTGACAACCAGTCGCTCCGAGAGAAGCTCGAACTCCTCGTCGGTCATTTCGACGTCCGCGAACCGGAACCGTATCGTGTAACGCCCCGGCTCGGGCTCGACGACGATCTCCGCGCGCGTACCGTAGTGATACAGAAAGTACGTGAGAATCTCGTCGACGATTTTCGAGATCTTCTTCGGTTCGTGTTTCATGCCTTCTTCTCGCTCTCGCTCTTCTTGAACGCATCGATAATCGGCGCCAGAAACGACGCGACGAAACCACCCGCAAAGCCGTTATTATACAGGTTAATGCCGCCGTGCAGCATCCCGACGTTCATCACGATCGAGAGATGGAAGAAGCCCGCGAAAACCCCGGCGACCGGACCGTACTGGCCGGCGATCGGCGCGAGCGTCGTGCCGAACAGACCCGCGATCACGACAACCGTCGTTGAAGCATCCCAGATTTTTAGGAACGACGCAAGCACGACGCCGATCAAGACCGGAATGCAGTTGACCGGGTGTTTGCCGAAAGCCGCAAAACCGACGACCGTCAAAAGTCCTCCGATCACCGGGCCGTTGAAGTATCCGCCGAGAAGGAACACGAACGCCGATCCGAGCAGCCCCATCACCCCCATGTTGATGATCGTCGCGCCGTACCCGCCGATATGCACAAAATCGCTCACGAGACGCCCGGTCGACGCGAGAATCCGCTTTGCCCCGTCGGCGAGCGAGTGTTCACTCGATCGTGCGACGATCAACCCGACGACGATCAGCGCAGTGAAGATCCCGAGAAAGAGAAGTTCGAAGAACAACCCCGCACGTTCGACGAGCAGAATCTCGGGCGCGATCGCAAAGTCGAAGCTGCGGAAGATCGCGACGAAAAACGAGCCGACGATTCCACCCGTGAACCCGATATTGTAGATGTTGTACCCGTCGTGGAACCGCAGCATGTGCGACGCGAGCGGAGGCAGCACAAACCCGACCACGACGCCGAATCCGAGTCCGAGCAGAATTCCTCCGGGCTGTGGCAATCCCGAGACAAACGAGAAGTAACTCACGAGCGGCGCGAGCGTCGTGCCGAACAATGCGACGAGAAGGCTGTTCCGGAACGGCGTCTTCTGGATTCGGCTGTACAAAAAGACGCCCGCGAAAACTGGCCAGATGTTGTACACGTTCTTACCGAAAAACGCGAACCCGATCACCGTGTACACCGCGGCGATGAACGGGCCGTTCACCTGGACTCCGTTGAGTTTGACCAATCCCACCGAGACCAGACCGCACACTCCCGCGTTGACCAGCGTCGCGCCGACGCCGCCGATCGCGAGGTAGTCGGTGAGAAGCAGGCTACGCGCGGTTATGATCCGGATCACTCCCGCGCCGGTTGCGCCGATCGGTTCGATCAACAACCCGATCACGAGCAGCAGTGCGGGGAACGCGGCCAAAAAGAGGTACGCCTTTTTTGAAGTCATAAAGTGTTTACTCGGGTGTTGCTGTATTGAGAAATCGGAGCGAGTGTACACGAATCTGCGAAGCGCGGCAATAATCCGGAACTGTTACGAACCTTGTAAAAAAAAGAGGTCAATTTCCGAG
>REEC01000081.1 GCA_007695285.1 Spirochaetaceae bacterium
GTCTGATTTTTGGTTACGTTGGACTCGTCGAGGGTCTTGTCGCGCGGATTCGCGCAGAGCTCGGCGGCGAGGCAACCGTGATCGCGACGGGTGGTTTCTCGCGTGTAATCGCGCCGCTCACGTCGGTGATCGATCACGTCGATCCGGACCTGACGCTCGAGGGACTGCGCGTGATCGCGGAGCGGAACCGATAACGAGGTTTCAGAGCGAGCGTGCAAGTCCGGCCGATCGACAGTCCGGCCGATCGACTTGTCCGTGCGCTGTTCATCCGATATGATGACGCCCGTTATGGACGTGCTCAGGAAGAACTGGTTCATCATCGGAGTGCTCGGCGCTATCGTTCTGGGGTACGTCTTTCCCGAAGCGGGAACTTTTCTCAACGCGGGTGGTATCGTTCGGAACCTGGTCGTCGCGGTGATTTTCGTGATGACCGGCTATACGCTCGTGACCGAGACGATTCTGAAGGGCCTTGCCGATTACCGGCTCCATCTGTACATTCAGGGCTGCATTTTCATCGTCGCGCCGTTGTACGTGATCGTGACGACGCGATTCTTTCCCAATGCATTCACCGAAGAGATCCTGATCGGGTTGTTCGCCGTCTCGGTTCTGCCGACGACGATCACGACCAGTAACGTCTTCACGCAGCTCGCCGGCGGGAACGTCACCGGTACGATGTTCAACTCGGCGTTCTCGAACGCGATCGGGATCTTCCTCTCACCGTTCTTGCTTTCGCTGCTGCTCCAGACCACCGGCAAGGCGATCCCGACCGAAGAGCTCGTCGCGATTCTTGTTCAGCTCGCGACGCTTATGTTCATCCCGGTGACTGTCGGCCAGATCGCCCGGCGCGTGTTTCGGCCGCCCGGACCCGCGGCGCGGAAAAAAATATCGATCTTCACGAGCGTACTCGTTCTCTTCATCGTTTTTTTCTCGCTCGCGTCGGCCGCGCTGCAACCCGGGTTCGAACAACATCTTCACTCGATGGTGCCGGCGGTGTTTTTCCTGATCGTGATGCACATAGCGCTCGTCGCGCTCTCGGCCGGCGGCGCGAAGGTTTTGGGTTTTTCGCGCGAGAACACGATCTCGGTTCTGTTCGCGGCTCCGCAGAAGACACTCGCTATGGGCGCGCCGCTTCTCACATTGTACTTCGCGTCGAATCCGGCGATTCTCGCGGGTGCGATACTGCCGCTCATCTTCTACCACATGTTCCAGTTGGTCGTCGGTGCGTTCCTGCACGGCCGGCTCTCGCGGATGGCTGCGACCTGAACCGATCAAGTGGTAGCGTCGTTCGGTTTCGTGTTTCGGCGCGGTGGAAGCGAGTACACCGTGATCTCTTCGTCGCGACCTCGGATCGGGACCCGCTGCATTGTCGTCGACGGCAACGGCGTTCCGACTCGCGCCCGTGTCTCTTCGGAGATCATGATCCCTCCGGGCGGCGCGAGAGCCTCGAGCCGCGATGCCGTGTTTACCGTGTCGCCGATCAGCGTGTTATCGAACCGGTGATTGCCTCCGACATTCCCCCGTATGACCGGCCCGGAATGCATCCCGATCCGAAACTCGACGGTCGGTAGGCCTTCGGTTCGACGCGTGTCGTTCATCTCCGCAAGCTCGAGTTGGAGGCGAACCATCGCTTTAACCGCGCGCGTCGCGTCCGAGAACACCGCGAAGAACGCATCGCCGAGGAACTTGTCGATATCACCGTCGAACTCATACACGATTCGTGACGCGACCGCAAAAACGGAGTTGAGCGTCTGAATCACCTCGCGCGGTGCCATGTGTTGCGTCATCGGCGTGAATCCCTTGAGATCCGCGAATACGATCGTCAGATCCATCTCTTCCTCGGGGATCGCGATCTTTTGTTCGTGCGCAAACTGCTGCGCGATGTCCCAGATCGTCTTCGGGATGTAGTCTTTGATCAAGTCGAGCAGGATGAAATCCTTGATCCCAGCCTCCTGAAGTTCCGACGTTTTTTGCAGAAGAGACGCGACGCGTTGGAACCCCGCGATGAGCGGGCGCAGTGCCACCGGAAGCAGCGTCTCGGCGGCATCGACAGCCTTGACCGGGATCCACGCGTCGAACCCGATCTCCGATACGCGTTCGATACTCGCGGCGTCAGACTCCGCAATCACGGCGAGTGTCGGTACATGCGAAAACATGTCGTCGTTCTTCAGCATCGCCACCGCCTCGCTCGTGCCTTCGACGGACACGTCCATGATAATGAGCGAGACAGATCGTTCAAACAGAAGCGGTTCGGCGTCATCCCATGTCGGAAACGAAAAAAACTCGAACGTCCCAAAACCGGCGTCGGCGAGGTGCCTCACGCAGTCATCAGCCGGGAGCGCCCTCTCGGAAACGGCAACAATCAATCGGTCCATTGGGTCGGGAGTATACGGAAAAGTGCGGATGAACGGAAGGGAAGTGCGTTCTTCAGGCGGAACAGGATCGGTCCGGAGCCTGGTGGTCTTTTTTTACTCCAATAACCAGCCCAACTTTTCATTCGACTTTTCCAGTATTTCCTCTGGAGCGACTTCGATGAACTCGATTCTTCTCGCTCTCCAATCCAGACTTTTTATCTGATCGGCCAGGACGACTCCGTTGATTCGTTTCAGGTTTATCTTCACTTCGAAGGGATAACCTTTTACCTGAGACGTAATCGGATAGAACAAAGCCAACCCGACTTTTTTGTTATAGGCGGCCTGCGAAATCACCAGCGCCGGTCTCTTCCCTGCTTGTTCGTGGCCGAGCTGTGGGTTGAACTCCAACCAGACAACATCGCCCCGGTTTGGGCAGTATTCGCTCACAGGAGTTCTCGGCCGGCCGGCATACCAAGTTGCTCTTCGTGAATATTTTCGTCCGTGATGAGTTCCAGAATATCATGCAGTTTCCGGCTATTCTTCGGTTGGATGATAATACGGTTGTTTTCTTCCAGTATCTCGACTGAAGAACCGTTTTCGAGCGACAGGTCCTTGGCCATGTGGCTCGGAATCCTGATTCCTAGACTATTTCCCCATTTCCGTATCGTTGCTTTCATCAGGTAAAAGTTTATACCTTGTTTAAACTATCGTCAAGGATTTAGTCTCTAACGGGCGGGCGTCCATGTGGCGCTAAGCGTGACCCGACGGACCGCCGCGCCTTCGCGCGGATCAAATCGCCTCTACCCGGATGGGGTCGCGGAATACCGCACGCCGCGGTGCACCGGCGGGGGTGCGGGTGCGGAGTTCAAGCCGGTATGCGCCTGGTGGGGTGTTCGGCGGAATCAGAAAGTCAATAAAGCGGCTTCCGTTGCGACTATAGTCGCGGATGCGAATCTCCGCCGACGCCGGTTGTGCGACCAAGAACAGACCCAGGTCCGGTTGCATCAGGTCAAAACGCAGCCGGGATCCGCGAATCTTGCACAGCGCTCCGGCGTGGAACGTGCCTTCGTGAACGCCCGCGGCTGCGGTTGCCACGTAATCGATCTGCGGTTGTGCGTATCCGCTGAAATCCTCCAACGCAATCGACGCACCGTCGCGATACTCAGTTATCAGCGCGCGGTCGGGAACGAAATTGACGCGCAATCGTTTCTTGTCTATGCGGGTCGTATCGCGGCGGACGACTCCGGCGTTTACGCCCGGGTTGAACGACCCCACCGGCGTCTCGACCCGGTATCCCAGCTTGAGCCTGTCACAGAGAGCGTCTCGAAATTGTTGCATCGCCACTCGCATGTCGTTTCGCGACAGCGCGGTATCCTTGGTCATGTCGTCGAGCAGCGTCTCAAACTCGACTCGCTCCGGGGACATAACCTTTACGCAGTAGCTTTCGCCGTTATCCAGGACGTTTGGTCGCAAAGAGAGTTGAATCGCTATCGGCTTCCTCCAAATGCACCGAGAGTTACTCACTTATCGGTACTGTCACGCTGCCGGTCCAGTAATAGAAACCTCACGTTTGTACTATAGAAACGTTACGTTTTAGCAGTACAAACGTGAGGTTTCCGCCAACAAAACGCAAGCCCGAAGCCGTGCCGATGGAGCAAGAACAACGTGCGCAGCGCAGCCATGCTTTGGAAGTTGCCGCGTCGAGTGTTCCTCGAAGCGCGCCATGACCGGACGGTATCGCACCGACGGGAGTAAGCCGGCATTGCTCGAGGTCACACCTTCCAGATCAGGTTTGAGTAGTCGTTCTCGACACCGAGTTCGTCGAGCATCAAAGCGATCTGGCCACGGTGGTGCGTCTGATGGTTGAACACGTGTAGAAGAACATGGGCGATGAGGTTCTCGTATTGATTGCCGTTTGCTCGCACGTATGAGAACGGCACCGTTCGTTTGGCGTCGGGAATCATCGCGACCAGACGTTCCAACAGCGCGTCGACCGTCTCGCGGACCGGAAGATACCGGTCGAGGTGCGGCCACGGAACGGCGTCAAAATCGAACTTGTCGACCTCGGGCAGCTCCGACTCGAGCGCCGCGACATCGCTGACGCCCCGGGTGATCCGGCGCAGCCACACGATGTCCGCGAGCAGGATGTGGTTCGCCGTCCTTGTGATCGAGTTGTAAAAACCACCGATCGTACGGGTGAGCTGTTCCTCCGTCAGGTTCGAAAGCAGCTGTCCGAGTTCGACATTCGTCAGGCTGTTGTACCGTGCCAGTTCAGCGAGTTCATCCATCGTATTGGTTCTCCTCTCACCGATTGTACCGGACTTTTCCATTCTGAGTCACTTGGAGTCCAGGCATCTCCGCGCTCCGGTGCCCGGTTGAGGTTCCGATAGATACGGTTCCCGCGCGGCGTATCGGCGGGTATACTCCGAAGAATGAATTCGATCCCGTTTTCGATGGACCTCGGCGTCTCGTCTGTTCGCGGAATGTTGCGTCTGGAAGATACGGGGCTCATCGTCGAGTGGCGTTCGTTCGATCTGTTCGGCGCCTCGGCGGGTACGCTCGTCCAGGTTACGGTGCCGTACCGCGATCTTGCAGGAGTCGAGCTCAAGCGGCGACTTTTTGGCGCACGTCTGGTGATCACCGCGCACCGTGCCTCGGCATTCGAGAAGATACCACTCCCGAGTGGGGACATCGCGACGATCAAGGTGAACATCCCGCGCAACCGCCGGCGCGACGCACCGGGCTTCGCCGCCGAGGCGGAACTTCGGATCGTCGACGTAGAGGATGAACCCAGGATACCCGAGGACACCGGCGAATGAGAGAGCACGACCAGCCCAAAGGAACCGGCGCGTCGGGCGGCACAAATACCATAGAGCACATCCCGGTCGTAATGGTCCGCGAACACATGCGCGATCTGCCCGCGTTTGAACTTCCTTCGGGTTTCACATACCGATACTTCACCGAAGGCGACGAGTCTCACTGGGCGGAGATCGAGACGCGCGCAGGTGAGTTCCCCAACCCGGCCGATGCGCGTGCACATTTCTCGAAAGAGTTCGGCGCACATACCGACGAGATGAGGAGCCGGTGTGTCTTCATCGTCGACGAGACGACGTCGAAACCCGTCGGAACCGCGACCGCGTGGCACGGCGAGTGGGACGGCGTTGAACAAGGACGCCTGCACTGGGTCGGCCTTGTGCCGGAGCTTCACGGGCGAGGCCTCGGGAAAGCGATCGTGAGCCTCGCGATGCACCGCATGGCATCGCTCCATACGCGCGCGTACCTGACGACACAGACGACGAGTTTTGTCGCGATCAAGATTTATCTGGATTTTGGATTCACTCCCGTTCTGAAAACCGCCGAAGATCGCCGCGGGTGGGATCTGGTCAAGTCGCTTCTGTACGCATAGCGGAGTCCGTTCTTGCCGCGCTCGATGGGAACCCTTACATTGAAGGTAAGCTCTATCGCCGTTGTTGAACGGCGGTCAGGAGGTACCCGACATGAGCGAGTTTCTCCAGAACGATCCGCAGAAGCAGGAAACGCTGAAAAAAATCATCAAACGTCTTCACGACGGAGAACCGGTCGAGAACGTCCGGAGAGAGTTCGGAAAACTCATAAAAAACGTCGCGCCCGACGAGATCGTCGCGATGGAGCAGGCGTTGATCCGCGAAGGTCTGCCGGTCCAGGAGGTGCAGCGGCTCTGCGACGTTCACGTCGACGTGTTCAAGTCGGCGATGACCGCCGAAGGTGGGAAGTCCGGAAACATTTCCGGTCACCCCGTGCGAACCTACCGTGAAGAGAACAAGGTCGCGAAGCGAGTCCTGAAATCGCTCAAGAAGCGCGCGAAGGCTCTCGCGAAAGGCAGCCCGAACGAGGGCGCGATCTCGGCGTTTGCCGACGAGTGGGCGACGTTTCGCGAGATCGAAAAACACTACGCGCGCAAAGAGAATCAACTCTGCCCGTACCTCGAGCGTGTCGGGTTCACCGGGCCGTCGCAGGTGATGTGGGGGAAACACGATGAGATCCGAACGGTCATTAAGAACATCTCCGACAACTCCGCCGCGCGAAACTGGAGCGAGATGTACACCGAAGTGAAGGAACTCACCGCGAAGGTGAAGCGGATGATCTTCATGGAAGAAAAAATCCTCTTTCCGAACGCTCTCAAGAAGCTCTCCGACGACGTCTGGGTCGCGATCCGGCGCGGCGAGTCGGAGATCGGGTACGCGTGGATCACGCCGGGCGACGTCTGGGACGCGAACCTCGTCGCGTCACAAACCACGCGGCCGGCCGACTCGACCACGACGCCGACGGCGCCCGTTGCACCGGAGCTGCCGGCGTCGCCACGCGTCGACACTTCCGTTTCACTCGACACCGGGGCTCTGACGCCAGAGCGACTCAATCTGATGCTCAAGAACCTGCCGGTCGACGTGACGTACGTCGATGAAAACGACAAGGTTCTGTACTACTCGGCGAGTGCGCACCGGGTCTTTCCGAGGAGCCCTGCGATCATCGGCCGCGACGTGCAGAACTGTCATCCCCATAAAAGCGTCGACGTCGTGAATCGTATCGTCGAGAGTTTCCGCAAGAAAGAGAAGAACGTCGCGTAGTTCTGGATCACGATGAACGACAGGTTCATCCATATCCGGTACTTCCCGTTGTTCGACGAGACCGGTGAGTATCGCGGCGTGATCGAGGTGAGTCAGGACGTGACCGAAATCCGCGCGCTCGAAGGCCAACGGCGTCTGCTCGACTGGTAGGCGCTGTTCTCGGCCGACGAATCACGCGTCCGTTCTTGTCGTCTCATCGTACCTCCGGTACGCGTCGAGCACAAACGTAAGATGCTGTTCCATGCGGAGGCGGGCTTCGGCCGGGTTCCGGTCGCGGATCGCGGTGAGGATTTTTTCGTGTTGTCGCGTGAGCTCCTCGGAGTTGGCGGGGTCGCTGAGAATCAGTCGGCGACCGTACGCGACCGTGACCTCGAGGATCGAGACGATGAACTCGGCAGCTTTTGAGAGAACCCAGTTCCCCGACATCGTGAAAATCGCACGGTGGAACGCGATGTCCGCCTGCACGCCTTTCTCCGCGTCGGCCTCCGCAACCGCCGCACGCATCGAACGCACGGAATCCTCGATCGTCGAAAACATCTCGGTCTGGTCCGAACCGGCCGCGAGTTCCGCAGCTTTTACCTCGAGCATGAACCGCAGCTCGAGCAACTCGTACTCGAAGCCCTTTTTTGCGAGAAAGATCGGCGCGAGCATGTTCAGGAACGGCGCAATATTTACGTCGGTGATGTGCGATCCGCCGCCGTGGCGCGTCTCGATCAGGCCGATAACCTCCATCGCGCGAAGCGCCTCGCGCACCGACTGCCGTGAGACGCCGAACCGCTCGGCGAGCTCGCGTTCCGACGGCAGCCGATCACCGACCTCGAGGTCTCCGCGTCGGATTAACCCGATGATCTGTTCGATAATGTCCTGGTAAATCCGTCGCTGAGCGATCGGTTTTATCTCCACTGAACCTCCGGTTGCGCGATCGTGCTCAGTATGACAAAAAAAGCCGCGTCGAAATAGCCCGTTGCATCAGGTTCAATGCGCCGGCCAACATTGACCAGTTTTTCGATTCATGCCACTGTGAGGTAAAGGAAAACAATGGGACGACACCTGACCGAAGACGCGCAAACGGCGTTGCGATACGGAACACACCAAGTTCGACTCAGAGCCCAGTCAGGATTTGGGAATCCCTACCTCGATCTGGATCTTGCCGTTGTGTTCACGCGACCTGACTCGAGCGACGTGCGGGTCGACGGTTTCTACGACGGCGGTGATGACTTTGTGGCGCGAGCGTATTGCGATACGGTCGGGACGTGGCGTTGGCGGTCGGAGTCGAGCCGGCCCGAGCTTTCGGGCAAGACCGGTTCGTTCCGCGTCGTTCCGTCGCGGCTCAAAGGGAAACTCACGTTACACCCTGACGACCCTACTCAGTTCGCGCGCGCGGACGGCTCGTGGTTCTTGCACATCGGAGATACCGGGTATCGGTACGTCGTGGACGATGAGTTGAAGTGGAAAGAGTATCTCGAACAGGCGGTCGCTGCCGGTTTTACAAAGATCCGGACGTGGTTCAGCCGCGCGCGCTGCGACTGTCAGGCGCTGTTCCAACACGACGGCAAGTACGGGCGAGTGCGACTCAACCTGCCGTACTGGCGTGAGATCGACCGGCGCCTCGTGTACGCGCTTGATCACCATCCAGATGTGATTTTTCAGCTGATTCCTTTTGGCGAAGACGGTGATGAGATCAGACGGTACGGCGACGGCGACGAGTTGTCGCGGTACATGGTCCGGTACGCGCAAGCGCGGTTCTCGGCGTTCGCAAACATTCACTGGTGCATTTCGAACGACCACAAGATCATCGACGACAATGCGCCCGAGGATGACTCGCATGAAGGAAATCCTCGTGCGCGGTGGGGCCACATCGATGCGATCGCGCGTGACATGGCCGGCCGCGAGCCGTGGGGAACGTTGCTGACGAGTCACCAAATGCGTTTCTCCGGATACTCGTTTCTCGAGTGCGACTGGTCGGACATCGTGACGATCGAGGATCTGGGGCAGGTGACCGGTCACGTCGTATTGAAGTATCGCTCACAGGCGAAAAAACCCGTCGTGCTCGACGAGGACCGGTACGAGTGCTGGCGACCACCGCAACACGACCGGTTCTTCTTTCGGCGCCTCATGTGGGCGACTTTGCTCTCGGGTGGCCATCCGACGTACGGGGGGCTCATGACCTTCGAGGGTTACGACGGTGAGACAAAAGGCATACGCGGATACTACGACGCGTGCGAGATGGGGCTGCTCGAGAACGGCGCGCACGACTTTCGGTATATTCATCGGTTTTTCTCCGACACCGGACTGTCGTGTGTCGGCATGGAAAGCGCGGACGAGATCGCCGAAGGGCCTCCTTTGTTGTACAAGGCGATGCGTGATGAAACTGAGACGACGTTCATCGTGTATCTCGCAAATCCCGATTCGTGGGAAGGACACGCGCCGGACGGCTTCGGCGGTGTGCATACCGACGAGGCGGCCGATGTGAGTTCATCGACACCGTCGGTGGCGCTCACGATACCGGACGGTGAGTACTCCGCCGCGTGGTATTGCCCGAGTTCGGGTGAGTGGCGTGGTCTCGATGCTGTTACCGTGGCCGAACAAAGAGTCGAGCTTACGGCGCCCGATACCGGAGACTGGACTTTGCTTTTGAGGAGATGTTCAAAATGAATCACAATATTACTGCCACGCGCGCCATTCGCTTTGCGATCACCGTGGTGTCGATCGGCCTCGTCGCAGTGCTTTTTCTGGTCTACCTCGATCTACTCACGCAGGCCGTTCGTGTCCTGTCCGGCATGCCCGCCTTTTTCGCTTTATTCGGGATGGTCGTGCTCGGGTTGGTCGCTCTCGTTGCACCGCTGACGATTGGTGCGGTGTATTCAGCGGCGAAATCGACGCAACGCTTGATAACGCGCGTGCTTGTCGTTACCGGTATTCAAGGCTTGCTGTTCTTCCTGTCGGAGGTTTTTCGGCGGTACCTGCTCGAACGGATCGCCCCGGGGATGGCCGCCGCGACGTTGGAGGTCGGCAACTACGCCATCGCGATACTCGGCCTCGTCGTCGGGTGCAGCGCTCTCGCGATCGTCTGGAAAAAGCGCCGCCGCGGGCGACGCTAAATACCCAGTTTTTCAGGCGTTCACCTGGCTCGGATGTCGCTCGAAGAAATCGACCCGCGGCTCGAGAAACTTGAACGTATGTTCGGCAGGGTCTCCGATGAAGTCGTACAGCGTGTCGAAGGCTCGATCCCAGTTCCAGAACTCCACTCCGATGTTCAGATACTCCCGGATTTTCTCTGTCCCGGTCGCCGCGATCGGGTGCATCAGCAGCGTTCCGACGCGCACCATGTGGAAAACGTCGATGAGATTCTGGCTCCTGAGTTCGTCGTCGTCGGTCTCTTTGACCCGGCGCGTGTTCGCGTCCCAGAGTTTATTCATGCTCCGGATAAAGCCGTCGAGTAACGTCGTCGCAGCCGTGAAATCGCGACGGTACATCAAGTCTTCGAATCCGAGGATCGCTTGATCGGACTCTGAGCGCACCTCCGCTCCTACCTCGCCGGCCGGGAGTCTTCCGTCGTAGTACGTCTGTAGCGTGTAGAAACACGAGCGTACGGCGCGGTTGAAGACGTTGCTCAAGAGGTTGCCCTCGCGCATCACGGGGTCCGCGTCGCGTTCGTTTGCCGTCGGGTTGAGCGGCTTCGGCCGGAAACCGACGCTGCGTTTGTTGAGCCCGAGGCTGAAAAAGTGCGCGCGCAACTGATCCGCGGTGTAGTACTCGAGCAGCTCCGCGGCCGCCGGTGGTTTCACCTTTCCACTGCTGCTCGCCTTCTTGTCGAGAAACAGGATATGGTTGTTCACGACGAGCTCGGTGAGCTGCAGCTCTCCACTCGGCGGGTCGGCCACCGGGGGTCCTTCTTGCGTACCGACAAAAATCGCGGTTTGCGCGGGGCCGTAGAAGTACACGTTGTCTTCGCCGATGAACTGATACACCCGGCTCTCGCGGCTGCACCACCAGTCCTTCCAGTCGTCGAGACGTTTGCCGACCCGCTCGAGCACCGTCGCGGTGAACGAGATCGGCGCCCAGAGCGACTCGGGCCAGACCCAGAACGTGAGGCCTTCTTCACCGTCGAGGCTCGGTGCGGACAGCCCCCACTCGGTGTTGCCGGTAAGGCGAAACGGAACCAGGGTCTTGCCTTTCCGGTAGTGAATCGAGTTGGCGGTCAGAGTCGAGCACGCCGATTCGCGAGTCGCCAGATCAGCGAACACGAGCCGAACTGAGTTGCTTCTGCCTTCCTCGCGTGTATGCGCGGGCAGTTTTTCGACGACTTCATCGAGCGCCTCGAGTTGTTTCGTCGTGATATACACGCTCGGCGGCTCAAAGAACTCGGCGATGCTCGTCGCGACGAACGTCCGGCACGCGGGTGAGGCTTTCATCGATTCAAGCCACTGCTCGAGTTGCGGCCGGAACGACGGGAGGTCGATGTACCAGTTCACCGCGTCGCGCATCTCCGGGACCTCGCCGGTCAACGTGCTCTTCGGTGCAATGAGTTCGCTCGGCTCGTACTGATGACCGAGCGCACACTCGTCCGCGTACGCCGTCTCGGACGCGCAACCCTGGATCGGGCACCGTCCGACGACCTGTCGGCCGTTCAGGAATACCTGTTGCTTCGTGTCGAAAAACTGGCGCGTCGTGAGTTTTTCGAGTCGACCGTTCGCGTGAAGAGAACGAAGGATCATCGCGCCGATGTCTTTATGTATCTCACTCGCGCGTCCAAAACTCGACGCGGCGTATATGTCGAGCCGGATATCGTACGCGTCGAGCACGCTCTCCTGTTGCTTGTGGTTCCCTTTCACAAAGTCGTCGATGCTGCCCGTAAACGTGCCGTCGGCGAGTCGCCGCCTGTGGTCCTCGACGATCGGCGAGCCGAAACAATCGGTTCCCGAGACAAAAATGACGTTGTCGTGCCCGATCCGGTCGCGTAGAAACCGAGCAAACACATCGGCGTGCACAAACACGCCTCCGATGTGACCGAAGTGAAGATTTTTATTGCCGTACGGCATTCCCGCCGTGACGACCGCGCGTCTCGGGAAGTCCGGACGATCGTCGAACGTCCTATCGTTATTACTCGAGCTGTCCATGTCCAGTTTCCTTTTCTATCAATGCGTAGCAAACGCGTCTGTCGGAGCGCAAAATATACCATGTTGCCCGACATGTTTGAACGGGGTCTATTTGAGTCGATCGATGACCGTGATCCCGTCGTTCTCGAAACGGTCCATGCCGGCCAACGCGGCCGGTGCCTCGGCGAGAGCGATCGTTCGTCCGACGAGCTTCTCTGGATCGAGCGCGCCGGACTCGACCAGACCGAGCAACGCAGGGTAGCGGTGAGCCTGGATCCCGTGGCTGCCGAGGATCTCGAGCTCCCACGCGACGACGCGGTCCATCGGCAGCGCGGGACGGCTCTGCGTATCGAGCAACAGCCCGACCTGTACGTGCCGTCCGCGCCTCTTGAGCGAGAGAATCGAGTTCACACACGTCGTCGGGTGACCGAGCGCGTCGATCGAGAGGTCGGCTCCACCTCCGGTTGCCTCGCGCACCGCGTCGCCGACGTCACGGGCCGACGCCGCGTCGATCGTGACTTCAGCGCCGAGTTCGCGAGCTCGTTCGAGCGCGGTTGCCTTGATGTCGATCGCGACGACGCGCGCTCCGAGAGCTGCGGCGATCATCACCGCGGACAGCCCGACTCCCCCGCAGCCGTGCACCGCTACCCACTCACCCGCCGAAAGCCGTCCCTGGTCGACCAGTGCGCGGAACGCGGTCGCGAACCGGCACCCCAAAGAAGCCGCCAATGTCGCGCTCATCGCGTCCGGGACCAATACGAGGTTCCCGTCGGCGTACTCGATCGCGACGTACTCGGCGAAAGAACCCCACGCGGTGAAGCCCGGCTGAAACTGATTCCGGCAGACCTGCTGCTGCCCGGCCGCGCACTCCGGGCACGTTCCGCATCCACACACGAACGGAAGCGTCACCCGCGCGCCGGTGCTCCATCGTTTCACATCGGCGCCTGTCGCGACGATGGTCCCCGCGAGCTCGTGTCCCGGCACGTGCGGAAGAGCGATATCCGGATCGTGCCCCATCCATCCGTGCCAATCGCTGCGACACACTCCGGTTGCCTCGACCTCGATCACGACGCCGGAGCGCGCCGGTGTCGGATCCGGAACGTCGATGATCTCGATCGGCCCGCCGAACGTCGAAAAAACTGCTGCGCGCATCATGTTGCTCCGTTACGCACCGCGCGCCGCGTCCGCCGCCGCGCGTCCGTAGATGCGGCGCATGTCCGGCAGTTCGGTACAGAAGTAATGCACCTAAATATATACGTGCTGAAACGCGGCGACAAGGATCGCCGCGGGGGACGGCAGAACGATTCCGGCTGTCGCTTGAGTCGGAGGGCAGACGGCGCGTATACTTGTCGAGTGGAGCCGGAAACCGACCGAACAGAGATCGCATCGATGCGCAGGGGGTACCTCAAGCGGAGAGCCGAGTACGAGGCTGCTCGGGCGGACCTCATGGAACGCGCCCGATCCGACGCCGCACGAATCATCGCGATGATCATCCGTGAGTACCGGCCCCTGAAGGTGTACCAGTGGGGTTCCCTCGTCCAGTCGGATCACTTCTCCGAGCGGTCCGATATCGATATCGCGGTCGAGGGGATTACGGATCCCGGCGTGTTTTTCGAGATGCTCGGTGCCGCTGCGGAGATGACGCGGTTCGCCGTCGATCTCGTACAGATCGAGACGATCCATCCACGGTACGCCGATCTTATCCGCCGATTCGGCAGGCTGGTGTATGAAAAAGACGCTTGAGGTGCTCGAAGAGATCGCCCGGTTCCGATCCACCGTCGAGAAAATCGCCGGCGGATCGGAGTGACCGGTTACTCCGACCAACCGGGAAGCGATATACTCGCCTGGTAGTTCGATGAGTTGCAGAGCGAATTCCTGACCGGTTTGTACAGCCGTCCGGTGCGTGGTGAGTCCTCCTGCGTGTAGATCCAGATCTCGTCGGCGTTCCACGCGACGATCTCGTCGCGGCAGTCGCCGGTGACATCGAGGACCGCGTTGCACATCGTGGGATGGCCGTCGTCGGGGAACAGCACGACCGGTCGGCCCCAACCGTCGAACATGCCGCCGTTCACCGGGTGCGTGTTATGCAGAAAAAGCT
>REEC01000239.1 GCA_007695285.1 Spirochaetaceae bacterium
CGCGGCGTCAAATCGCCGGTCGCTTCGTCGATCAAGAGCGCCTTGTTCTGCTTGCCGATAAAGAATCCCGGTGCGATCGCGTTGACGCGGATGTTCGCCGGTGCAAACTCTTTTGCGCACGCCATCGTGAGATTCATGACTGCGGCTTTCGCCGCGTCGTACGCCCAGACACCCGAGAGCGGAATGTACGATGCCATCGACGCCATGTTGATGATCGCGCCGCCCATCGCTTTCTCTTTCCAGAACGCCGCGGTGACTTTCGTCGGAACCATGAGACCCGCGATCAGATTCAACCTGAGGATCTCTTCGAAGAGCTTGATATCGACGTCGACGAAGTCGGACTTGCCTCGATTACCACCCGCCGCGTTGACCAATACATCGGGCCCGCCAAGGACGGAGGCACATTCCTCGACGGCCTTGCGGACCGAAGCCTCGTCGGTCGCGTCGACCTCGAGCGCTTGAATCCGGTCGCCTGCACCGGTCGATGCGGTCAACCGTTCTTTCGCGGCCTCGGCGAACTCCATCTTGATGTCCCAGAGAGACACTTTTGCGCCGGCGCCAAGAAACGCCTCGGCCATCGCCCCTGCGATAACTCCGCCACCACCGGTAATCGCGATCGACTTTCCTTCGAGCGAAAACATCTCGTTTACGTAATCCATACATTTCTCCTCTGCGCCCACCTCTAAGGTCGGACGAAATTCTTTTTGAACCGCATGAACGACGGCAACCCGCCGTCGATTATCGGTTTGACTTCTCCCATGATCAACGGTCGCGCGTACCGCACGAACTCATCGGTCACCGAAAATCCGTCGGGACCGATCCACTCGGTCGGGAAGAGCTTCTCGCCGTTCGCGACGTCCGATAGCGACGCGAGCCCGGTCTCACACCGGTACGGGTCATCGGAAACGCGTTTCAACGTAACCATTTTCCCACTCTCACCCGAGACGGCGTGGCGGACCGCGGCGACACCGGTCGTGTACGCTTCCTCAGAATCGGTGAGCGACGCGAAATGAGCGCCGCTTCTCTGGATGGTCGACGGGATCGCAAACCGCGTTTTCACCTTCACTTCACTTTCGACGAGGTTCTTGATGAAGAAACCCGCACCGCCAAGCTGCGTGTGGCCGAAAGCGTCCTTCGCGAACTCACCTTTCTGTTCGGCGATGTACGTGCCGTCGGGATTTTTTGTGCCCTCGGACACGACGATCACGCACCGCTCGATCGTCGTGAGAAAGTGATCGACGCGTGCTTTGAACTTCTCCGCATCGAACGGCGCCTCGGGCAGCAACACGATGTGTGGCGCGTCCTCCTCGCTCCGCTTCGCGAGCGCAGTCCCGGCCGCGATCCATCCGGCGTTCCGTCCCATCGCCTCGATCACGTTCACCGTGTCGGTCGTGTAGAGAGCCTCGGTGTCTCGTCCGGCCTCCATCACCATCGTCGCGAGATACTTCACGACGCTGCCGTACCCCGGGCAGTGGTCGGTAAACGCAAGATCGTTGTCGATCGTCTTCGGTACTCCCATCGCGCGAAACTCGTAGCCCTCGCGGGCGGCGAGTTTGTTCACCTTGTCCGCGGTGTCCATCGAGTCGTTCCCACCGATGTAGAAAAAGTAGCGAATGTTGTACCGCCGGAACACGTCGAGAATCTTGGCGTAATCCTCGTCGGTTTTCACCTTGTACCGACACGAACCGAGCGCCGACGCCGGTGTCGTGCGAAGCCCCTCGATCGTCGAGGGATCCTCTTTGCGCAGGTCGAACATCTGTTCGTTCATCACGCCGAGAATCCCGTTGTACGCGGCGTACACTCCGTCGATCTCAGGATGTCTCATCGCCTCCTGGATCACGCCGCACGCGCTCGCGTTGATAACCGCAGTCGGCCCGCCGCTCTGCGCAACGACGCAGTTGCCTTTCATCGTCTCCTCCTCATCCGTCCGTTTTTGCTTATCCGCTTGCTTCATTCTTGGCCGGCTCGGCGTGACCATCGGTCTCCGGTGCCGGTACGATTTCTCCGATCACGACTTCGATTCCGAAGCTGTTGAGATTTTTTGCATCCTCGAATTCATCGTCGGTCACGAGAATATCGACATCCCCTGCCCGCGCGAATACCGAGAATGCGTCGCGGCCGTACTTCGAAGAGTCGGCGAGCACGATCCGACGCGCCGATGACGAAAGCACTGCCTGTTTGAGCTGCGACTCGATTATGTTCTGCGCCGAGAACACACCGCGACGCGAGAGCCCGGTTGTCCCGAGAAAACACGTCTCGATCTGAAACGATTTCAAAGCCTCGCTCGCGATCGGACCGATAAACGATCCGGCCTCTTTTCGATAACTCCCGCCGAGTGAGAACAACGAGATTGCCGGTCGATTTGCCAGTTCGACCATCACGTCGATCGAGTTGGTCACGACACGAAGGTTCATGTCCCTTATCTCGCGTGCAAGACAGAGACACGCGCTGCCCGCGTCGATGTAGATCGTCTCGCCCTCGGCGATGAGAGTCCGGGCTTTGCGCGCTATCGCGCGTTTCTGCGCGAGCCGCTCGGCCTGCCGCGTCTCGATCGGCCGAAGGAGCCGTGTGTCCTCGGCCATCTGAGCCCCACCGCGAGTCCTGATCAAGCAGCCCATCTCCTCGAGAATCGAAAGATCCTTCCGGATCGTGACCTCGGACACATCGAG
>REEC01000009.1 GCA_007695285.1 Spirochaetaceae bacterium
AGGCGGAGGGTTACTGTCTACCGGTGAGAAGCAGCTCGTCTCGTTTGCCCGCGCGATCCTCGCAAACCCGGTGTTTTTTGTTCTCGACGAAGCGACGTCGTCTATCGATACCGAGACCGAGATGTTGATCCAGGACGCGATTCGTGTCGTGCTCGAGGGACGGACGAGCTTCATCATCGCGCACCGGCTCTCGACGATCAAGACCGCGGACCGAATCCTCGTGATCAGCAAAGGTCGGATCATCGAGGACGGAACGCATCACGAGCTTATCCGGAACAAAGGCCATTACTACACGCTGTACACGAATCAGTTTCTCGAAGAAGGTGAAGAGAGAGTCCTGTCGCACCTCGAATGAGGTGCGACTGATGGGCTTCGCTGTCGCACCTCGAATGAGCTTCGCCGGCGCAGCTCACGGCTGCGGGCGGAACAGCACGTTGAAGATCTTGTCTCGGACCGCCTCGCGGATCGAGACAAACTCGACGTGGATGACCGACTCGTTGCGCGAGGTGCGAAGTACTCGTGCCACGACGCTGAGTCGCTCGAGCGCGCCCGACATAAAAGAAAGCTCAACGCGGTCGTCTGCTTTGAACCGTCCGTTCGGATTCATGATGCTCGCGCCGCCGCCGCCGAGATCGACTGTCCGCGTTTCGTGAAATACGTCGTCGCGTTCGGCACACCGAATTTCTACGGGAATCTCGACCGACTTGCGGAAGTAGCGGCGTTTTTGATACTGCGTGAGGTCTTCGGAGTGAGCGAGGCTGATCGTGCGTGTATCGAGCCCCTGAACGTGCGTCTTCACGCGAAACAGTCCCGAAGAGTTGTGGTAGAACAGCTCGACTCTCTGCCCGGTCCGGAGCGACATCACGCCGCGTTCGGCGCGGACCACGATCGACGAGTCCAAATGTTTTTCGACGCGGCACTTCTGCGGGCCGGCCGCGGTGCGAACGTAGACCGGAGCGCCGACCGGCAGGTGCGCGGTCGAAACCGGTGCGCGGTCGGTACTGCGCGTGAACCCGAGGCGAACGCGCAGCGCCGATATCGTCGGGGTCGGCAGAACCTCGTCGTCGCGCGCTTTGCGCGCACAGTTCGTGAAGACGTTTTCGTTCGTGACGATGAGATACTTCTCGCTCGGGTCCGGAAGGTATCCCGCGAGCACGTCGACCGCCTCGAGGTCACCCGGTGAGAGCGCGATCTCTGAGATCCGTGACTTGAATATGTCGGCCGCTATCTGCCGTCGATGTTTTTCCGACCGTCTGCGATCGAGGCGGTAGTATCCGAGCAACGTCAGAGTGAGCAGCGTCACGAACCCGACGAAGATCGCGATGCGTTCCGGCGAGTTCAGGTACGACTCGGTAAATGTCTGGTAAAACTGCTGCACCGCCGGTGACATACGGTCTCCTTTCGGCTCACCCCGACTCCGGGAACACGAACGGCGACGGAAGAAGCTTTCCGAGCTGAGTCTCGATGCGGCGCTCGCCGCTTCCGACCGCGATGATCGGCGTTTCCGGGGGACAGAACTCGGCCATCACTTGAAGGCACAACGCGCACGGAAGCGCGGGCGGATCGATCGCGGTCGCGACGACGATGAACTCGATCGGTCTCTTGCCGTGCGCCGCGACGCCGGACAGGATCGCGGTTCGTTCGGCGCACACGGTCGCGCCGAAACTCGCGTTTTCTACGTTGCACCCGACAACCGGCTCGTCGATATCCTGGAGTTTCACCGCGGCACCGACGTGGAATCCGGAGTACGGCGCGTACGCCCTTGTGGCCGCCGCGCGCGCGGCGGCGATCGCACGGTCTACATCGCTCATATACCGTACAATATACCGAACAATCGGGCGTGTCGGCAAAAAACAGAGTGTTATCGGACACGACCCATCCGTCCCCGGTCGTATCGCGCCGGTTGCCATTATTTCGAGTTTTCGCCATAGTTCCCCGAAGAGGAGCACATGGATAAAAACTCCGATACCGAAGAGCGCATGGTCTTCCGTCCGCGGTTCGGTCCCGACGGCTTGATACCGGTCGTGACGGTAGACGCGCAGAGCGGCGAGGTTTTGATGCACGCGTACATGAACTCGGAGGCGCTCGATCTCACGATCGACCGCGGCGAGGCGGTGTACTACAGCCGCTCGCGAGCGCGGCTCTGGAAAAAGGGCGAAACGAGTGGATTCACGCAGAAAGTGAACGAGATTCTCGTCGATTGCGACCAGGACACCCTGGTTCTTCGCGTCTCGGTCACCGGCGGCGCGACGTGTCACACCGGGCGACGTTCGTGTTTCTACCGGCGCGTCGTGAAACACGCCGACGCCGTGGAGCTCGAGCCGACGAACGTACCGGTGGTTTTCGACCCTGCCGCGGTGTACGGGACGCCGGATACCGATCGGCATAAGCAGTCCGGAAGGGAGACGCCGAAATGACATTACCCGTAACGGATCCGGTTTTGGTGTTCGCGATTTTTCTCGTGATCATTCTCTGCGCTCCGATTCTCTCCGGCAAGCTGCGACTGCCGGACATCATCGGACTGATCGTCGCCGGGATCATCGTCGGTCCACACACGACCGGTCTGCTCGAGAGGGGCGACACGATCGAGTTGCTCGGAATGGTCGGACTTCTGTACATCATGTTCCTCGCCGGACTCGAGATCGATCTCCAGCAGGTCAAAA
>REEC01000251.1 GCA_007695285.1 Spirochaetaceae bacterium
GATCTGCGACTGTACTTCGACGACCGTGCCGACGAACTCACGGAACTCGCGGCGACGGTCCGAGTCCTCGACGCGAATCAGGCGGCGCTCGAGTTGTACGAGATCGAGTCGGTCGACGAGTTTACAACTCGGAAGTCGTCGATATTTACGGAACGGTCGCACGATGTTTTCCTGGAGGAACTAACCTTGATAGCCGACGGGGCGGTTCGGTTTTCGGTCGAGCAACACCACACAAGCGTCACCGGTCGGGACATCATCATCGAGCTTCACTTTCTCGTCCCCGATGAGTACCGCGACACGTACGAGCGCGTGAACGTCGCCGGCGTCGACGTCACCGAGCGCAGGCGTGCTGAGGACGCGACGGCGCGGCTTCTCGCGGAGAAGGAGCTGCTTCTCCGCGAGAGTCATCACCGTGTTAAGAACAACCTCACGATGATCCGCAGCTTGCTATCGCTGCAGGCACGATCGTCCGTCGATTCCGATTGTGGTGCGGTGCTCGAGCAGGCCGCGGCTCGCGTTCAAAGCATGATCACGCTGTACGAGGTCCTGTTTGGCTCGGACGGCGTTCACGAGCTGAATCTCAACGAGTATCTCTGCACTTTCATTCACGAACTCGTCGGCCAGTTTTCGAGTATCATCGATGTCCGGACGGTGCTCGAAATCGAAGACATCGTTCTGAACGCCCGGACGATCGCGCCGCTCGGAATCCTCATAAACGAGATCATCACGAACTCGCTCAAACACGCGTTCGCGGACTCCGCGAATCCCGAGATCCGCGTCACGGCACAGCGCCACGGTTCCGAGGTGACGATCGTCTGCTCGGACAACGGCCCCGGGATCCCGGAGAACATTACGCCGGAGCAAAGCGCCAGCTTCGGTCTGCAACTGATCTGGTTGCTTGCCGACCAGATCGGCGCGTCGATGTCTCTTTCCCGGACCGACGGAACGCGGTACACGGTGAAGTTCCCGGTGTAGGCGTGCCGCGGCGACCCGGTTTACTGAAACTGCCGGGCGAGCATCGTCACGTCCTGATCGGTCAACGCGGAGCTGAAACTCGACTCGAACGACGCGACGACGATCTCCGGATCGGAGTTCTCAAAATCGGGCGTTCCGTCGGCGGTCAGGATGACACCGACAAGCTCAAACGTGCCGGAAACCCGGCCGTCGACGCGTCCCGCCTGCTCGTCGACAGTTATGTCATCGATCGTCAGATCCTGATCGTGAACCGACGAAAAATAAACGCGTTCCCCGTCGTTGTGAAGCAACATGACAAACGCGTGGTTCCGAACGCCGTCTTGCGGACCACCGACCATGATCGTGAGCATCGTAACGCCGGCGGCCGGGACAGCTTGCAGATCGGCGGACTCGATCGGATCGGACGACGCAAAAAAGAACACGGTGCCGTAACCCTCTTCAATCGCCGCAACCGGTTGTGACCGCTCAAACTGAAGCACCGGGTCGAATGTACTGTCACGGCTCTGGAGGTACTGAGCGTCGGGACTGCCGGAAAAGTCGAACTCGCCGAGGTACCCGTCGGTGAGCCGCCCTTCGATCACTGTCGCCCCTTCGGCTCCCGAAACGGAGAAGGTCACCGAGTCATCCGCTTGGCCGAAAGCGACGGCCGCCGACGCGAGAAGGAACACCATTAAAGTAAATCGAAACAGTAAAGTTTTTTGCATGCTGGGCATTATACCGGTGGGACGGTCAGGTGCAACCCGCGAACGCGCGGCTCAGCCTTTCCGAGCGGCCTCGGTGATCGCACCCGCAAGTTCGAAGAACGTCTTCTCGTCGACGGCTCTGGTATTGTTCCCACCGACTACGATCTGAAGAGTTCCATCGAACCACGTAATGACCGGAGGGCTCGACGAACCGACGAAACGTTCGAGCGCCGCGATTACGTCCTCAGTGAGCAGCTTGACCGCGATGCCGGGAGTTGTCTCCCAGACGTCGAGCCGCTTTGGCAGCTTGGACGCGGTCGGGAGCGTCTCGAGACGCGATCCGGAGGTCCGGATGGAGTCGGCGTTCGGCCCGAACGTCTGCGCGAGGCCTTTTCTCACAAACGCCGGAAGCTTCGAGAAACCCACGGGTTCAACGAGCACGCCACCACCGGGAACCGCCGCGGTCAAACGTGTGTCGAACGGCCGCGAAGCCTGCGTCGATCCGACGTGCCTTTGTGGACGCGAGCACTCGGCGTCAAACCGTACGCCCGAAAGAGATCCGGTTATCGTCCATTTTTTGTGCGCCGGCCCGACAGTGAACGACCATCCGCGACTCTCTGCGAGCTCACGAACCGCGTCGAGCGCCTTCTTGCGGCCCCCGCGCGTCGCGAACGCCAGCACGACGACGAGCAGTACGACGAGAGCGCCTATAACCAGAAAACCGACCATTTCGAGCATCATCACGACCCTCCGATAACCCGGCTTCGGACGGTCCATCGTTTACTTCTTGAGTTGCTTTGTCAAGATTGTCCGCTGAGCGCTGTGCGCCGGACGGCCTGCGTGTTGCCGCGGCAGCGCGTTCCCGAACTCGACTGCTTATTCGGGTAGGCGGGCTATTCCGGTAGACGTCGCGTTCGGCAGTCGTGTATGAATAAAAATGGATCACAACGAGGAGGAACGTCGTGGGTATCAGTATCGGTCTTGTGGGTTT
>REEC01000008.1 GCA_007695285.1 Spirochaetaceae bacterium
CCGAGAGCTCGTGCGGCTTCAACGACCGCTGCGTCCCAATAAGAGATTCGCCACCTTTCGGCACACGTCGCTGCCGCCCGCATGAGCTGAACCGTCGTCTCGTACACGGGATACCGAAGCCATGTGGCAACAAGCGCAAGCGCGTCCTGGTGCGAAAGCGCATCGGAACGTTTGCGATGGGTTGCCTGGACATAGAACTCCTGGAGAACTTGTACCGAGAGAGCAAGATCGGCGCTATCGAGCAGACCTGACGCAACGTCGGCCCATCCGGACTCGGCGGGCTCGGTGCTGATGCTGTAGAGGAGCACGTTGGTATCAACGAATCGCATGGCGCTCGTGTATCTGCTCGCGAGAAAGACGCGTTCGGGCGCTGAAACCACGGTCTCGTGCCGCTAACCGGCGGCGGATCGCCTTTTCCTCCGCTCGCAGGCGTTCGAACTCGGTTTCTGAGCCCGCGATCTCGTTCAGGGCGTCACGAACCAACGCGGAGACCGAGCTGTTCGTGAGAGCGGCCCGAATGCGCGCCCTGTGATATGTCTCATCATCCACAGAAACTGTGATGTTTTTCATTAACTCACAGTACATCAGGATAAGCTCGAAAGTCAACCGGACCGGTCAAGCTCCGCGTGGCTTTTTACGGTCGGACTCGGTATGCTTGGATCATGGCGAAGAGCCGGACACGCGCGAAGCTCGACGCAGCGATGGAGCGCCACATATTTGACGAGCTTGGATTCTCGTCGATCGACGACTACCGAAACTGGTGCACGGCAAACCGCCTCGAGTCGAACGTGCGCAAGTCGGATCTGCAACGACGCCAGGAGCGGGAACTTTTCCGTCGGCAGGCAGCCGATCGGGCGCTGCGTCAGGCAAGGCAGTCGCACAACCCGTCTCACGCGATAGCGCGGATCTTCTCGGGCGAGATCGATGAACGGACCGTCGTCGACGAGCCGCTCAAGATCATCGCGCAGGCGTGCAGGAAGCAAAAGGCCGACGACGGACTACGTGAGTATCTGATCCAGATTGATTCGGTGAGCAAGATTCTCACCACCAAGAACAGCGCAATCGCGGTCCTGAATCTCTACCTGTATCGGAGCGAGTGGATACGCGACCCCTGTGACTGGAAACCGCGCAGCCACAACATCGAGAAACAGGTCTCGAGTCTGGCTCTTCATCTTCTGTGCGAATACGAGCCACCCGCCTTCATGGTCGGCGTCTGGTACGCGAAGAACCGGACCCGCCGGCGCTGGTACATCCACCTGGGGCAGGGTAAGAGCATTAGAACGGCGCCCGGACTGCCGGCGCCATTGACGAAACGTATGGCACACTTGTTCACGCAGGCCCCAGACCATTTCAACCCACTCGCGGCGATACGGTACGGACAAGTTTGCGCTCTCGGCGGTGATCGCAGAATGGCCGACGCGATTCTCGGTACCCGCATCGCGGCCGAATTCCGCGACGACCAGTTCGATCTCGAGCTGATCCGGTTCTTCGCGCGAAACCCGATGCTCGATACGACGCAGTACCAGCCGATCGTCGACTACATCTGGAATCAGAAGTACGAGGACCAGGCAGTGTTCGTGGCGCGGGGCGTGGTGGAGCAACACGGGCCGCCGCACCCCGGCTTCTCGATGGGAGGCCGGACGCCGGAGACGCTGCTCCGCCAGGTTGATGAATGGCACACCAGACTCGGACGCACGGCGAAAGGCGGGTTTCTCGCCTGGACCAGGTCGTCGATAAGCGAGTTTGAGCTGGTCGAGGGCAAGCGCGAATCGAAGAACATGCGCGTCTGGCGGATCATTGAACTGCTGAGCTCGCAGGAACTGGAGGAAGAGGGCCGGACTCTGGGGCACTGCGTGGCATCCTACGCCTCGTCGTGCCGGCGGCGCGTGTCGTCGATCTGGTCGGTTCGCCGCGAAACAGCGACCGGCGTGACCCGACTGCTCACCGTTGAAATCGACATGAAGCGCAGAGAAGTCGTCCAGGCGCGAGGTCTGCGCAATCGCCTGCCGGAGCCAAACGAAATCGCGATCGTGAACCGATGGACTCACGCAAACGGACTCACGGTAGCACCATGGGTCGCGTGACCGGACCGATCCCTTCCCGTGCGCTTACAGCGGCGCCGTACTCGGCGCGCCGATGAGGATGCTGTCCCGGATCAGGAACGATGTCTGTTAACGACCTACCCACGGTTAATCCGCCGCGAGCCGGGAAGAAGTTCCCTTATGCACAACCTGACTCCCGTCTTTGACTGTCGGAATCGCCTGGTCCATCCTCAAACGCTCAGCGGTACGTCTCATCCCGCCGCGGATACGACGGGGAGCGCGACGGCGATCTGCATCGCCCGCGCCGCGGTGGCCATGGTATCGTCCAGCGTGAGCAAAGTGCCGCCCGATAACTCCGCGAGCGTAAGATACGCCGCGTCGTACGCGGTGATCGAATGCCCGAGGCCGACGTGGAACAGATGCATCGCCGTGACCGGACTCGGGTTTTCGTCGGTGCGCTGCGGAATCGCGCGCAATGCCGCCATCGCCTCGCGCGCCTCGACCGCCGAGATACGGTTCCGGCGCACCGCGGTGAGCAGGACATTCGTCGACTCGTACCACCAGAGCGCAGGTACGATGATCTCCGCATCGTCCGGCAGTG
>REEC01000007.1 GCA_007695285.1 Spirochaetaceae bacterium
TCACGATCACGGTGTCGATCTTGTCCTTCGTCGCGAGTTTGATATGCGTCGGAAACGTCGCGCCGCCGAGCCCGACGATCCCGGCCTCTTCGACACGCGCGATCACCGCGTCACGGTACTGCTCGTCCGAGAGCGACTCGAGCTCGAGAGGCGAGAGTCTTTCTTCATTTTCGGGATCATTCGAGACATCCGACTCGTCGGTACGGATGCGGACCGCGCGGACGCGGCTTCCGTCGGGAAGCGCGGCGTCGGTGATCTCGGTCACCTCTCCGACGACGCTCGAGTGAATCTTTGCGCGCAGACCGTCTTCCGTGTCGCCGAGCAAACTCCCGCGCCGTACGCGATCGCCGACGGCGACCATCGGCTCGAGCACGACACCCAAGTGTTGTTTGAGCGGGATCAAGACCTCGGCGGGAGCGGGCATCGTGACGATAGGGGCGTCGGACGTGAGTCCTTTCTCTTCGGGCAGGTGCGTGCCGCCGATCGGAAACTTCTTGATTCGTTCGCTCATGCGGCCTCCCGGCTCAACGACACGATCAGAACCTACCTATGATCACGTCGCTCTCGGAGAGGATTCCCGCGTCGACGAGCGCGCGCTGGTACGACGTCGACTCGCGCGACATCCGGACGGTCGCGCCGGAGATGCCGTCGAGCGAGTCCTGCGCCGTGCGTGTCGCACCGGTCGGGACGTCGACGCCGAATACGTTTTGGTCGTTGACCGCGTTGCCGAATCGGTCGATGCTCCAGTCGACGAGCGACGTGACGGTGCGCGCGTTCCGGCCGACGAGGTGCTCGGCGATCGCGTCGTAGTTGCCCTTCCAGCCGCCGATTCCGGTGTATCCGTACTTCGGTGATGTTGCGACCGGCCGGTCGCCGTCGAACTCGACGCCCATCGCCTGCATGAGGTTCCGGACGCTCGAGTTGCCTCCGATCCCCTCGAACACGCCGCGGTCGGTCAGGACGTGCGAATAATCGTGAAAGTTGAAGAGATGCCGGTCGGCGAGTTCGTCCCAGCTCGCGGGCGCGAGGAAAGCGCCGCCCGAGGTCCGCACCGTCGGTACGACGATTCCGCTGCCGATCGTTAACTCGTTCAGTTGCGTACGATAGTCAAAGCCGGGAGGAAACTTCATCTCGAACTGATACCGCGTGAGCGGCTCGACGATCGTGACCGCGGCGGTTCCGTTCTGATGTACCGCGACCGCGTAAAAAGACATCCGGTTCACCGTGTAGATCGAGAACATCGAGTCACCAGGCCGGTACTCACTGCCGAGCGTGGCCCACGTCGGGTCGACCAAGAAATCGACCGACACGAGCGCGTTCCCGCTCTGTCGCGTCGTCCAGAACCCGTCGGCGCGCTGCCAGTATCTCATCTGCGCGGAAAGAATATTTGCGTCCTCGTCGAGCTTCAGAATAGTCTCGATGTACGCACCGGCGTCTTCAAACGCCGTGCCGCGGGCTTCGCCGGACCACGAGTACCCGACGTGGTATCCCGCGAATCCAGCCGGACCCGACTCGATCACGATCCGTTCGGGCTCACACGCGACCAAAACGGCAAGCGACGCGAGAATCGCCAATAGACACAGGTACAACTTCGCTTTCATCTGGACTGCCCCCGATGTTCTTGATTGAATGTTGAGAGAATAACACGGCTTTATCGAAATGGTGAAGAGTTTTTTTTCGATTTCGGCACCACCTCTGACTCTTTTACCAGTCAAGACGGTGGATCTCCGCCTCCCACTGACCGTGCTGCTGCAACAAGACGTACGCGAGACCGTCCGCGACGACGCGCCCCGCACGAACCGTCGCGATTGGCCCGCCTTCGATCAGCGTCCAACTCTCACCGGCGTCGGTGCTGGACAGGACCGAGACGCCGGGCCCGTCATCGCTAAATCCGCTTCCCTGCAGGATCCACGCGCCGTGCTCGTCGATCTCCGCGGCGCCCCAGTAACCGATCATCCCTTCCCACACCATAGCGCCGAAGAGATCGGGCAAACGGCGCAAGCGGTCACCGAACTCGTCGGCGAAAAAGAACGCAGTGCCGGTCACGACGATGCGCCCGGTCTCGGCGACGCTGATCCCGCCGGCGGGGCCCCCTAAGTCGCCGTGCAGCTCGCGCCACGTTCGCCCACCGTCGTCGCTGCGCAGCACGTTCGTGTTGTCCGCGAGGCCCATGCCTCCGGCGACAAAAATCGTCCCGTCGGCGGTCGTGTCGATCCCGTACATCGTCTGCGGTGAAACGAACGAGACGTCGGCCCAACTCCGCCCGGCGTCGGTCGTACGGTACACCAGGCCGTACTCGCCCGCGACGATGAACGTCTCGGCGTCGTGCGCGTGCGCCGACCTGAGGTTTCGCCGCGCGAGCACGCTCGGGTCGGTCATCTCGAGCCAGTACGTTCCGTCGGGAATCTCCCTCGGCTCGTCGAGAAAACTATGGACCTGCCACGACTCTCCGCCGTCGAACGTCAATGCGACCGCCGCCGATGCCCCGGCGACGATGCCGACGTTCTCATTCAGGAAATCAACCGCCTCGATCGACGTTGTGATCGACATCTCGAGCCTGTCCCACGACTGTCCCCCGTCGCGCGTTCGCGCGACCGCTCCGTCGGGCCCGACGACCCAGCCGGTC
>REEC01000126.1 GCA_007695285.1 Spirochaetaceae bacterium
TTTTTTTACAAGGTTCGTAACAGTCACGATCGCTTTCGCTTTGTCGCACGAGATCTCCCGTGAGCGATGATGCCACGATCGTTCTTGCGCATGGCCCGAGTAACAGCCTTTGACACGTGTACGTGCTGATCGACGTTGCGATATACTCGAAAGCCCAAGGAGCAGCACCATGAACAACATCGTCCTGAACGTAGACGCCGCAACACAGAAGATCAGCCGGCACATCTATGGGCATTTCGCCGAGCATCTCGGCCACTGTATCTACGGTGGTATCTGGGTCGGCGAGAAATCGTCGATCCCGAACGTGCGTGGAATCAGAACCGACGTCGTGAACGCTTTGCGTGGACTGAACATTCCAAACCTCCGGTGGCCGGGTGGCTGTTTTGCGGACGACTATCACTGGCGCGACGGCGTGGGTCCTTACGAGAGTCGGGCCGAAATGGTGAACGCTCACTGGGGTGGGGTGACCGAGGACAACTCGTTCGGCACGCACGAGTTCATGGAACTCTGCGGAATGTTGAACTGCGAGCCGTACATCTGCGGCAACGTCGGAAGTGGAACGGTCCGTGAGATGTCGGACTGGGTTCAGTACCTGACGAGCGCGGCAAAATGTCCGATGACCGACCTTCGCCGCGCAAACGGTCGTGAGGAGCCGTGGAAGGTATCGTACTGGGGCGTCGGAAACGAGGCGTGGGGCTGCGGCGGAAACATGAAGGCCGAGTACTACGCCGACGTCTACCGTCAGTACGCGACGTACCTGCGTCGGCAGCCGAACAACACATTGTACAAGATCGCGGTCGGCGCCAACACGGACGACTACCACTGGACCGACGTCATGATGCGCGAGGCGGCGCGGTTCATGGACGGGATCTCGCTTCACTACTACACCGTGACCGGCACATGGAAGGACAAAGGGTCGGCGACCGAGTTCGGCACCGACGAGTGGTTCACGTGCCTGAAAAAGACTCTCTTCATCGACGAGCTCATCACGCGACACGGCGCGGTCATGGACACGCACGATCCCGAAAAGCGGGTCGGCTTGATCGTCGACGAGTGGGGCACGTGGCACGACGTCGAGCCCGGCACGAACCCCGGATTCCTTTTCCAGCAGAATTCGCTGCGCGACGCGCTCGTCGCGGGATTGAATTTGAACATATTTAACTCACACGCCGATCGGGTTCACATGGCGAACATCGCGCAGACGATCAACGTTCTGCAGGCGATGGTTTTGACCCGGGACGAAGAAATCGTGCTCACGCCGTCGTACCACGTTTTTGAGATGTACAAGGACCACCAGGACGCGACGGCGATCCCGCTGAGACTCTCGGCCGACGCGTACGAGCACAACGGCGAGAAAATTCCGGCGATCAACGCTTCTGCGAGTATCAACTCAGCGGGAATGACACTCATCACGATCTGCAACGTGCACCCGAGCGACGCGGTTGAGCTTCAGTGCGAACTTCGTGGGGCCGGTGCGTCCGAGGTCGTCGGGCGGGTCCTCACCGCGCCGGAGATCACCGCGTTTAACTCGTTCGATTCGCCCGAGACCGTCTCGCCGAAGCCGTTCGACGGGGCCGAACTACGCGGAAGTTCGATCCGGGTCCGGATGCCCGCGAAGTCGGTCGTCGCGTTACACGTGAAGTAACTCGACACGGACGCGCTCGTCGTTTTCACGATTCGTCGTTCTTGGGCTTGATGGACCCGAAAGAGCGAGTCATAATCGCAGTATGGAAAAAATCTATGCCGTCGAAGACATTATTCCTTTGACGATGGATTTGATTTCCGAGTTTCAGACGTTGCTCGACTCGGTTTCCTACATCGGACGACTATCGAGATACAAGAACGACAGCGCAGAGAAGGTCATCAATGATCCGGTCTTGCCGACAAACGGTGTTCGAGAGAAGAATATTCAGAAATGCATACTCGGCCCCGATGGGAGTATGGTTAACTTCACCCAGTACTATATGGGATACAAGAGCGAGACGACTGTCTTTCTGGGTGACTTCTATATTCACAGAGCCAGTCAGAACAAGGGATACGGCCGCACCATTCTCAGACTGTATGAAGAGATATGGAGACGCTCCGGATTCAACAAGGCGATTTTGAACGTAGACATCAAGAACTGGGTTGCCGTAAGGTTCTGGTTCAGGAACGGGTATTCCAGGATCATTCAGTGGATCGGGGACAAAGAGTACTCCAACGAGACATTCGCGATGCTCAGGTTGGAGAAGGAACTTAACAGTTCTTCCGGGTGACCGCGCCTATCCGCGGTTCGGAACACCGATATACCGCAGTGCGGGGAGTGTCACGAGAGGAATCACAGATCCGTTCCGATCCGAGAGGTGGGCAATAAATGTCACGGCCGAACATCATCCTGATCGTCTGCGACCAGATGCGTGGCGACGCGTGGGGCGCCGACGGAAACCCGTACATCCAGACGCCTAACCTGGACTACCTCGCGTCGTTGGGCACGCGGTTCCGGTGCGCGTACTCGGCGGTGCCGTCGTGCCTTCCGGCTCGGGCGATCCTCTGGAGCGGCCAGAACCAGTGGCACACGGGTGTGTTGGGAATGGGGCGAGGGCAGGGGCCGATCCCGAACGATTTTCCGCATACTCTTGCCGGCGAATTGACCAACGCCGGGTATCGTACGCATCTGGTCGGCAAGGGGCACTTCAACCCGCAGCGGACGCCGATGGGATTCGAGACGCGCGAACTCGACGAGTCCGGGCGCATGCCCGACAGCGATCATCGTGAGTGGTTCGCCAGGCACGCGCCCGACGGCGTGACGCCGGACGATCACGGTGTAGACTGGAACTCGTGGCACGCGCGCCCGTGGCATACCGAGGAGCGATTGCATCCGACTTACTGGACCATGACGCGCGCGCTCGAGTTCCTGAAAAACCACAATGACGAGCGTCCGTTTTTTCTGAACATTTCGTTTGCCCGGCCGCACTCACCGTACGTTCCACCGCGGCACTACTTCGAGATGTACCTGAACGCCGAGCTGCCCGACCCGTATATCGGCGAGTGGTCGGCGATGCACGACGACCCGGAGACCGCGATAGACCCGAACGCCTGGCGCGGCAAGATGCGTCCCGAGCAGATCAGGCGCGCACGCGCCGGTTACTACGGCTCGATTTCGTTCATCGATACGCAGATCGGCCGAGTGATCAACTGGCTGCGCGGACACGACCGTGAACGGTTCGACGATACGTGGATCGTGTTCCTCTCGGACCACGGTGACATGCAGGGCGACCACAACTTATGGCGCAAGACGTACGCGTACGAGGGGAGCGCGCGTGTACCGTTCCTGATCGTACCACCGGCACGCGCGGGCCGTCCGGCTCGCCCGGTGGCCGACGAGGTCGTCGAGCTGCGCGACGTGATGCCGACGCTTCTCGCAGCGGCGGGACTCCCGATCCCCACGACGGTCGACGGATGCGACCTGGCTCCGCTCATGGATGCTCCTTCACAGAACTGGCGCGCGTACATCCACGGCGAGCACTGTACGTGTTACTCGGACGAGCAGGAGATGCAGTACGTCACAAACGGCAAACGCAAGTTCATCTGGCTTCCCCGAATTAACCGCGAGCAGTTCTTCAACCTGGAACAAGACCCCGGCGAGCAGCATGATCTGATCGACGACCCGGCCCACGAACGCGAGATTCTCGAATGGCGAACGTACCTCGTCAACGAACTGAACGACCGGGAGTGCGGCTGGGTGAAGGACGGAAGGTCGTGCTGTCCCGGCCCGGAACCGCTCGTCTCGCCGTTCAAGGACGTCAGGTGGCGTGGGGAGTCGCGCGTCTCAGATTGACGCGCGCGGTCGACCGCGTGCCCCTTGCGCTCGGCGCGACGCCAAATTACTATGGCACGATGAACACTGTTATCGCTTTCGCGTGGTTGGGTACGGCGTTGATCGCCGGAAAACTCATGAGGAAGGCCGTGCCGGTTTTCAGGCGGCTTTTTGTACCGAGTTCGATCCTCGGCGGCCTTTTGCTCCTGGTCTTTGGCAGCGATGTTCTCGGTGCCGTGAGCGGGGTTCACGTTTTCTCGCCGAACGTGCGCGACATCTGGGGTGGAATTCCGGGCTTCATGATAAACATTGTGTTCGCCGCGTTGTTTCTCGGAAAGTCGCTACCGAAGATCTCGGAGATATGGCGCAAGGCAGGGCCGCAGATCGCGTTCAGCCACACCGTCGCGTGGGGCCAGTACGTCGTTGGGTTCGGAATCACCGCGTTGATTCTGATCCCGTTGTTCTCGGTCGAGCCGATGTTCGGCGCGCTGATCGAGATCGGGTTCATCGGCGGGCACGGCACGGCCGCCGGGCTCGGAGAGGCGTTCGCGGAGTTGGGGTGGCCTGAAGGTCAGGACCTCGCGCTCGGTGTCGCGACGATCGGTGTCGTCATGGGGATCGTGACCGGTATCGTCCTGGTGAACTGGGGCGTCAAACGGGGACACACTGCGATTATCAAGACGACAAAACGGTCGGAACAGGAAATGGCGCAGGCGGAGGATACTCACGAGACCGTGGAAGACGAACTCGTGAACGACGGCAAAACCGACGCTCCCGGAACACCGTTGGTCGAGATTGAGTCGATGGAGCCGCTCGCGTTCCACCTCGCGTACATTGGGGCTGCGATCGGCGTCGGGGCGTTGATTCTGTCCGGCTTGACGTATCTCGAAACGAGGCTTCTCCTGCCGCTCGGCGCGCCTGTACTTCTGGGGCATGTTCCACTCTTTCCTTTCGCGATGATCGGCGGCATTATCGTCGAAAAGCTTCACCACAAGTTCTTCCACGGCTCGCTTGACCGTGTTCTGATCGTTCGCCTGCAAGGCGCTTCACTCGACCTTTTGATCGTTTCCGCGTTGGCCTCGCTGACACTGAGTGCGATCGCAGACGCGTGGTTGCCGCTCCTGATCCTGGTCACGGTTGGAATTCTCTGGACGGTCGGAGCGTTTGTCATTCTCGCGCCGCGCATGATGCGGACGCACTGGTTCGAGCGCGGGATCGGCGACTTCGGTCAGTCTTTGGGTGTCACGGCGACCGGTCTCCTGCTGATGCGCATCGTTGACCCCGAGAACGACACCCCTGCGCTCGAGGCGTTCGGTTACAAACAACTCCTGTTTGAGCCGTTGGTCGGAGGTGGCCTTTTCACGGCCGTCTCAGCGCCGCTTGTCTTCACCTTCGGCCTTGTCCCGATGTTACTCACCACCGGCGTCGTGACGCTCGGTTGGTTAGCGCTTGGGTTGTACCTCGGGCGCGGATCAAAATAACGTTCGAGCTCGCTCCATCGACCCCGATGCGCGTGACGCCGTGTTGCGGCTTTACACCACCTTTACACGAACGTCTATACTGACGTGTATGGGCAAGAAGGTAGTAGTCGTCGAGGACGATCCGGACATAGCATCGATCGTCGAGACGTACCTCACGAGCGCGGGCTTCACCGTGACCGTCGCGGCCGACGGTGCTGCAGGGCTCGAGGCCGCCGAATCGCACGACGTCGAGCTCGTCGTTCTTGACTGGATGTTGCCCGACACCGACGGACCGAGTTTCATCCGGCGGCTGCGCGCGCGGCGGAGAACGCCGGTCATCATGTTGACCGCCCGGACCGAAGAAGACGATCGTCTGCGCGGCTTCCGCGCCGGTGCCGATGACTACGTCGCCAAACCGTTCAGCCCGCGCGAGCTTGTCGCGCGAGTGAAGGCCGTGCTGAGCCGGTCGTCGGCCGAGGTCCCCGGCGTACGACCGCTCCGGTTCGGCCGTCTTTCGATCGAGCCGCAGGAACGGAGTATTACGGTCGCCGGCCGGCCGGTCGAGTTCACGACGCGTGAGTTCGATCTGTTGTACCTCCTGGCGAGGCACCCCCTGCGGGTTTTTGGGCGCGATGAGCTGCTCGACCGGATCTGGGGCGACGAGCGCGGTGAGGTAGATCGTGTCGTCGACGTTCACATCTCGAATATCCGCGCCAAGATAGAAGAAGACAGCTCGGCCCCTCGTTATATCGTGACGCTGCGCGGCGTCGGGTATAAGTTTGCCGCGACCGAGGACGAGACGAACGGGGATGAACGATGAGGCGACCCGGACTCGCTACGTGGCTTTTCCTTTCGTACGCCGTCGTGCTCTCGGTCGCGGTAATCGTTTTTTTTCTGACGACCGAAGCCGCCACCCCGGCGTTCATGGTCCACCACCGTGGCCACGCGATGCATCAGATGCATCCGGGCGGGGATACTCCGGGTCCGATGGTCGATGAGCTCGAGGCCGTGTACGGACGCGCGACGCGGCAAGCGCTCATCGTCGCCGGAATCGCCGCTTTCCTGACCGCCGCCGGCGTGAGTTTCCTGTTCAGCCGACGGATCACAAACGCTCTCCGGCGCATGCGCAGCGCGAGCGAGCGGATCGCCGCCGGCAGGTACGACGAGCGGCTTCCCGGCCCCGCTCCCGGCGAGGTCGGCGACCTTGTCGCGGCGTTCAACCGTATGGCCGGCGAGCTCGCGACGACCGAACAAAGGCGGAGCGCGTTGATCGGCAACGTCGCGCACGAGTTCCGGACACCACTCAGCAGCCTGCGCGGCTATATAGAGGGGTTCCAGGACGGATTGATCCGGCCCGACGCGCCGACGCTCGAGTCGTGCTCGCGGCAGATCGCGCGGTTGAGTCGATTGGTCGACGACCTGTCGCTGCTCTCGCGCGTCGACGCCGGGATCGAGACGATCGAACCACGCCCGTGCGACGTGAACGAGGTCGTGAGATCGACCGAACGGACTTTCCAGCCCGCGTTCGAAGAAAAAGGTCTCTCGCTCTCGGTCACCGTCTCGTCGATCGACCGGCCGGTGCTGATCGATCCCGTGCGAACTGCGCAGGCTCTCGATAACATCGTCTCGAACGCGCTGCGCCACACGCCGAAAGGCGGCTGCGTCACCGTATCCACGCGTCCGGGCCCGACTCACGTCGTCATCGACGTGAGCGACACCGGGAGCGGCATCCCCGCCGCGGTTTTGCCGCGCGTCTTCGAGCGTTTTTTCAGCGCCGATCGATCGATGAGCGGCGGCGCCGGCATCGGCCTCACGATCGCGCGGATGTTCGTCGAAGGACAGAACGGGACGATATCGATCGAAAGCACCGAAGGCAGTGGAACGCGCGTCACGATGACGCTCCCGTACGCCGGCTGATCGCCCACCGGAAAATCCCTCAGCTTTATACAGCCTTTACACTCCGCCCGTACCTTACGACCAGGAGGCAGAAGAATGACTGTTTCAAGAAAGTTAATCGGCGTCACAATCGCCGTCGTGTTGGCTGTAATTGTCGGGGGCGTCGTGGTAGCGCAGGTAGCGCCGAACCGGTCCGGAAGCTGGGGACACGGCTTCGGCATGATGCACGGCCGCGGTACAATGCACGGCCGCGACTCGATGCACGGTGAGGGTGAGCACGGAATGGCGGAGTCCGAAGCGGAGTACCTCTCGCACATGATCCCGCACCATCAGGAGGCGGTCGACCGCGCGTTTGATCTGCTTGCACTCACCGAGCGTCGGGAGATGCGCGACTTTGCCGAGTCGATCATCGCCGAGCAGACGGCCGAGATCGAGTTCATGCTCGAACGGCTTGCGGATCTGTACCCGGGCGTCGAGCCGGACCAATCGTACCAACCGATGATGCGGCCGCTGCTCGGTTTGAGCGCGGACGAGGTCGATCGTGTATTCCTCGAGGACATGCACCCTCACCATATGCACGCGATCATGAGCTCGCGCATGCTGCTCTGGAGCGGAGCCGACGTGAGCGACGATGTCGCCGATCTCGCCGAGGCGATTATCGCGTCGCAGAGCGCCGAGATCACTCTGATGGGCCGATGGTACCGGGAGTGGTACGGATCGACCCCGATGGGAATGCACGGCGCCATGATGCGCGGGCGCTGAGTCGCTTCCGGTAATCGAATCGGCCGGGCGCGGCGGCTTTCCGCACCCGGCACGGTCGTCGCCGGCACTTGCCCGGGTCGGCGGTCGCGGGTAATACCTGAGTATGTCGCTCAGGAGTGCCGACGACACGGACCACGCCCTGCTGCTCGAGCGCATCTACAAAGACTCTTCGCGGAAGATCCTCGCGACGCCGTTCTCTCGGTTTATGGCGTTCAGTTCGCTCCGGATCAGGAGAAGGCCGCTTCGGAGATGGTGCGCGTCTGTCGTCCCGGCGGAAAAATCGGTCTGGCGACTCCGATCGCGGATGGTTGGAGCGGTGACTTCTTCGCCACGATCGCGAACTACACGCCGCCACTGCCCGGTCTCAACCCGACGCTCCGGTGGGGTACCGATGCCGGTATCGAGCAGTTGCTCGGTAGCGGTACACGTTCGATTGAGAATGAACAGCGGACCGCTCTTCAGTACTATCGATCGGTCGATCATGCGGTCGAAGTTTTTCACACTTATTTCGGTCCTGCCGTTCGTGCCTCGAGCGGATCGCGCGAGCAAGACCGGGAGAAACTCGGCAAGGACCTGCACGCGGTATTCACGCGGCACAACCGCGCGACCGACGGCACGGCCGTCATCGAGAACCGTTACCTTTTGACCGTCGCCACGCGGGCGTGAATGCTCGCGACGGTGTTTCCGATTTCGGACCGGCGGGGGCTCCTCCGACCCCGGCGTCGATTTGCGATAGCCCGATTCGACTAAACGTTAGAAAAACGGTTCACCAAGGTGGTACCCGATGGGCAAACTGGTTTACTCTTTTCTCACGTCGCTCGACGGTTTTGTCGCCGACGAAGGCGGCAATTTCGACTGGGCGATGCCCGACGAAGAGGTTCATTCGTTCATCAACGATCTCGAGCGTTCGGTCGGCACGTACCTCTTCGGGCGGAAGTTGTACGAGACGATGGCGATCTGGGAGACACCGGACGTGTTCCCCGACCCGTCGCCCGCGATCCGCGAGTTCGCGCGGTTATGGGAAACTGCCGACAAGATCGTCTTCTCAAAGACGCTCCGGACTGTCACGACGAAGAATACCCGGATCGAGAGTGAGTTCGACCCGACGATCGTGCGGGAGCTCAAGGACCGGTCGAGTCGCGACGTCTCGATCGGCGGGCCGACGATCGCCTCCGAGGCGATCCGGCGCGGTCAAGGCGCGATAGATGTGGCGTCTTGCCGGATCACGGAATGTCCGGTTCGATTTCGGAGGAGGAGTGATAATGCGATATGCTTTGATTCATCATCATGTCGAGGCCGGACCGGAAGACGTCGGCGAAGAGCAGTGGAACGAGGCGCAGGCCGCGTTTGCGGCGTACCTCGACGCACTCGATGACGCCGGGGTGTTGATTACGGCCGGTATTCTGCAGCCGGGCGCTACCGCGATGACGTTGCGCGCCGCCGGCGGCAAACTCACAGTGCACGATGGGCCGTTTACCGAGACGAAGGAGCAGTTCGGCGGAATCTTTTTCATCGACGTACGCGACTGTACTGCCGCCGTTCACATGAACGACGGATCCGGACCGGGTTTCGGTGAATACACCCGTATCAGCGACACCGGCACGCGTTTTCCTTCCGGTCTGCGCGGACTTCCGCGGCGACCCTCATCGACTTGATATGTCGTCTTGCCGTCCTTGTGGATGGTCGCCTCTGACGCAGCGATCTTTGGCGCGGTTGATCAGGCGATCGCCGTGTGGCTCCTGCAATGCCTTCAGCCTCTCAAAAAGTCGACGCAGATCATGACCGCACTCCTCAGCCAAACCGTCCTTGATCGTCCACAGGTCTCGTAGGATTGGATCAACCTTCATCTTCTCCTCCCATCAGTTCCTCCGGTGTGCAGATTTCCGGACAGACGTACCCGTGCCTCGCGCACACGGTGCGCACGATTGGTTTGGTCTCTGCGTTGGCGATATGACGGCAGTTCCATGTAAGCAAGTAATCCATGCCGTGCACCGCGGCAAGCGCGATGTGCGTTGCATCGTCCTGTGCTGAGGCCGGTACGGCGCCTTCCGTCATCAGTGCAGCCGCGAGCTCGAATGCCGCCTCGACAATCTCGAGCATGGGTATGCTAACCATGGCCTCCACGCGTCGGTGAGCAGCGTCCGGGTCTCCGCGTCTACACTCCTCATCTACCAGCTGCGACACGAAGACCTCGAATCGGGCGCGATGGAAGTCCCACCACGTCTGCGTTACCTGCTGGTGAGCTGCAGCGACCAAGTCCCGAGATGGGCGAGCGGTCAGGTAGCTGAGGATCGATGTTTCTATGTACAACGCCTTCATGGAAACACTATAGCAAATTGCGTCGCGCTTGTCGGCGGTAGAACCGAGGAGGTGAGCAGCGACTCGAAGACGCTTGCGGAGAAGAAGAAAGTCGGCAAGAGGATCTCCGTATCGTTTCTCTACAACGCTACGGCACAATGTGGCGCATGGCCAAACACGCTGAAGTAGCCGTCAAGCCAGATTTCGGAATCAGACCATTGCCGACCTCATCCTTCAGAACGCAGTCGTGCCACGCCTTCTGCTCCGCCGAGACTTTCGAATAAGGAACGCGTCTTCACGAAGAAGAGTACCGCACCAGGTACTGCTCAAGCTGCTCGGCCGGGGTCTCAACCGGCCCGCCGTGACACACCTCCAATCTCTTCCCCGCTCATCTCGAGGGCTGTCGCCACTCCCGGCTCGAGCGTCTGTTGAGCTTTTTTGCGCCCGGGATAGGGCACGCGCCCCTCTGCATAGGCAAGTTCGCTCTCGTGTATGGAGACCGGAACCGAGTTCCTGGCAAGGATCCCCGAGAGAGCTCCGACGTGGTCGCTGTGACCATGAGTCAGAACTATTGCTGTATCGGTCCATGTCCAATCCGCTCTACCGCCCGCAAAATTCCCCTGGTCATCGGGGATATGCCCGCGTCCACGAGAGTCAAACCTTCCTGGTCCTTCACTAGCCAGACATGTATGGGAACGATAATCCATGCCCTCAGTGAGTAAATGTGCGCAGAAACCTGCCGAAATCTCATGTTTATGCCTCCATCGTTTCAGTTTCTTTGCGATATCCGTTGAGAAGGTTCCGTATCGTGCTCTCAAAGGTCGGTTCCAGGCGTCCCAAGAGTTCTTCGTCGGCTTCTTCCGAGCCTTCGTAGGTGGCTATCGTGCCGTGAAGCAGGTAGTAAAGTCCGCGGGAGAACAGCAGCGTCCGCTCACTCTCGGGTTGTAGACCGATGGCCGCCGCCAGTTGCCGCTGTATCCGTTGAAAGAGCTGGACTCGGAGCCGATTGATGTTCTCGGTCCGGCTACTCGGTGTTGGTTCGCGGTCCACCCGCTCAGCCTTCACCGCGACAAAGATGCGGAACATGTTCCGATTCCTCATGCCGAAACGAACGAAGATCATACACATCTCGACCAGGCGTTCGCCGGCGGAAGCGATATCGACGGTGAGCTCATCAAAGTCTCGCGCAATCTGTTCGAGAACCGGTCGGGTGAGTTCTTCGAGCAAAGACTCCTTGTCCGTGAAGTACCGGTAGATTGCGGCGTGTGAGCAACCGGCAGCCTCCGCAATCCGTCGCATCGTGACGGATTCGTAACCGGACTCGCTGAAGAGGCGACCGGCAGCCTCACGGATCGCTGCTTTGGTGGCTTCTGCGTTGACTCCATGCCTTCCCCTGCTGGATGTCTCACGGGAAGCTGAATTGTCCTTATTTTTGGTTACCATTGGTAATATATTAACCAATGGTTACGCATATGTCAACTGGTTATGGTTCTTCATTGGAAAATTCTCCCCAGTCACGAGCGCGACTGCGCATTTGACTGGTACCACGGTGCGCGCCTTTTTGTAAGTTGCGCTCGTGATGCACGAGTCTAGTTACGGCCGCTCATTAGTTTCCGCCGTGTAGAACCGCATGTACTCCGGCATGTGGGTCTGCCAATATGTCGTGCCGTGGAATCCACTCAGGATGCGGAGCTCCGACGCCACTCCGGCATCGATCAGTCTCTGATGCATTCTTACGCATGCCTCGCGGTTGATGTCATGTGGGCCCGTATCGATGTAGACAATCGTCTCCGACAGAGCCTCCGTATCGAGCTGCAGAAGAAGCGGATCGCGTTCGACTCGAGGAACGACTTCATTCAGAAAGTAGGACTCATACAGGCCCGGCGTGAAGCGGACGCCACTGGTACCGGTGAGCGCTTCATACGGCGGGTCAGAATCGAGAAGAAAGCTTCCATCATGCGGAACCCCCACGATGATCAGAGACTTCCCGGCGTTCTGTCGCAGAACACGTACAGTCGCCGCGTCCGAGTTGGTCAGCTGGGTAACGAGTCCCGCTCCGCCACCGCCGTAGGGGATGAAGTAAAGGACCGCGTACCTTCCGCCTCTGGTAAAACCTTCCGGCAGACTCACCATGATTCGCATGTTCTTGTCGAGATACGTGCTCGTGAACTCAAGGACGTCAACCGAGCCGTACTCGATGCGACGTGAACAGCCGGTCGAGAAGTATACCAGTGGTAACGACAGCATGAGCGTAGATAACACCTTCCAGAGGCGCGCTTGTCGTCTACTCGTCGCAATGGGCATATCAATCGATTTCGAGCACGAACACCCGCTCACCGGGGAACCGGCCCTGGTTCGGGTGCTCGAAGTCGAGTAGTATCCGCCCGACCTCGATTGCTTCGATCGCATCGAGGAAGCCAATACCACGGGTTGAACGCAGTCGTGCGTCCTTGTCGGGGTCGTAGCGAAACTCAACGCTAAAAGATATCTCATTGTGATCACAATGTTAATGCAACGAACTCCAGAGGGGGTCCCCGACTCAACATTGTAATACCGTCCCATGGCAGGAACCCGCGGCAACGACCTTTCCGTCTGGGTCGACAGAATAACCGGCTGATCGACGGTCTCTCCTTCTTCAGGCGCGCGATTTCGCGGCAGCCCAGCGTTCCGCCCTGCACCCTCGAACTACAGCATCGACGTCTTCGGCATTCCCTGCGCCTTGAACTCGGCGAGGGTGAAACGGCCGTCGCCGCAGCCGCCCTTGCCGTCGGGCCGGATGTGCGGAGCATTACCGGGTACCGTGCCCTTGTACGCGTACGGGTCGGTGCCCGCGACCATTACGATGCCGCGGTAGTCCTGTTTGCCCATCGGTTTGTCCGCGTCGTAGCGCCACGGGAGGAGCGACTCGGCGCTCATGTAGTGGTTCACGAGCGCGCGCCGGTAGCGTCCGACCGGTGCGTTGTTCGGGAGCGAGCGATGGAGCGTGTAGCCGTGTTCGCTGTAGAAGTCGCCGACCCCACGCGCGACGTCTGCCTTGCCGAAATGGGTGTGTCGCGCCGTAGCGCACCACTTCATCGAGGAATGCGACCTTTCCGCCGCACCACATTCGCGCGCCCGTGCATCCCCTTCATCAAGAGAAAAAGCGAGAGAAGCGACCCCACCATAAAGAACGCCCAAAGTCCGATGAGGTCGTCCCCACCCCAGACGAGACCGGCGGTCAGGAGCATCCCCGCGTAGATAGCGCCTTTCACGTTCATGACGATCGCGATTATGACGCCCCAGCCGCTGCGCTTCCACAAACAGACCGCGCCGAAGGCTACCGGTGTTACTACGAGAACGAGATCGAGCGCCGCGATCAGGCGGAACGGTTCTTCGCCGATTTCGGGCACCGCGCCGGTGAAAGCGAAGACGAGCGACTGAGCGACCCACGCCACCCCGAGTACCGCGGCCCACACGAACATGTACGCTGCGACGAATCGCAATGGGGCTTTCGGTGAAACCGATTCGCCGACTGCCGATACGTCCAATCCGAACAGCCCCGAGACAAAGGTGATACCGGACAGTACAAAAAGCGCGACATAGACGAGGAAGAACACGTTGAGCGCGGCGCCGAACAGGTAGAAGGCGTAGTTGTAGAACGCATACTGCATGACGCCAAGCA
>REEC01000006.1 GCA_007695285.1 Spirochaetaceae bacterium
GGGCGTGCTGAAAGAGACGTACGGCGTCATCGTGTACCAGGAACAGGTCATGGAGATCGTCAGGATCGTCGCCGGCTTCTCACTCGGACAGGCGGATATCCTGCGCAAGGCGATGGGAAAGAAAAAAATCGACGTGATGGAGAAGATGAAGGCGGAGTTTGCCGCGGGCGCCGAGTCGAACGGCTTCCCGGCGGCGACCGCTGCGGCGGTCTTCGATCTGCTGCTCCCTTTCGCGGGCTACGGCTTCAACAAGGCGCACGCGGCCGCGTACTCGGTGCTCGCGTACAAGACCGCGTATCTCAAAGCGAATTTTCCGGCCGAGTTCATGGCCGCGAACCTGACGAACGAGATCAACGATCCCAAGAAATTTCCAATCTACATCGACGAGACCAAGGCGATGGGGATCACGATCCGCCCGCCCGACGTGAACGTGAGCGAGAAAGTGTTCACGGTTTCGAACGGCGAGGTCGTGTACGGCATGGTCGGTATCAAGAACGTCGGCTCGTCGGCAGTCGACGAGATCATCCGCGAGCGAACCGAGAACGGACCGTTCGTCTCGTTCCCAGACTTCCTCGAACGTATCGACTCGAAGATCGTGAACAGGAAGGTGATCGAAGCAGGGATCCAGTGCGGCCTCTTCGACGCGCTGCACGCGAACCGGGGTGAACTCATGGAGAACCTCAACGCGCTCGTCGCGTGGGCGTCGCGTCGCCGCGATTTCCGCGCGTCGGGACAGTCGTCGCTGTTCGACGGCACCGACGAAGCGATCGACGACGCGCCGATCACGCCGTTCCCCGAGTGGGATTCGACCGTTCGCCTCCAGTACGAGAAAGACAGTCTCGGATTCTACGTCTCCGGACACCCGCTGGATCGGTTCCGCGCGACGTGGGAGAACTGCACGACGCTGAACCTCTCGCGACCCGAGAACGCATCGAGCGAACGCAGTTACTCGGTCGTCGGCATGCTACGCGGCGTCCGCGTGATCATCTCGCGCAAAGGAACGCCGATCGGCGTCTGTTCGGTCGAGGACTTCAACGGATCGATCTCGGCGGTCATGTTCTCCGAGGTGTACGAGGCAAATCGCGAAGTCTTTTTGGAAGACGCGGTTATCGGCGTCGTCGGAAAGGTCGAGCCGCGCAACGACGAGTACCAACTCGTGATCCAGGAGCTCCGGCTACCCGACGAACTCGAGGAAAAGGAAGCCGCCGAGGTGCATATCCGGCTCGAAGACACGATCGAGAACGAACACGACCTCTGCGGCCTGCGCGCGGTCCTGTACGACTGGACCGGCGGAAGCTCGGTCTTCCTGCATATCGGCGAGAACGGCTCGGAGACGGTCGTCAAGGCGACGAGCCAGATCGCGGTGTCGTCGAAACGACAGGTACTCGAAAATATCCGTCGGTTACCGTGGGTCACCGACGTCTGGAAAGTGTAAGGCGCGCGGGGAGTCGGACGGGTTCACGGCGGAATCCAAGGTTTTTTCTATACGAGGTACATATGGTCCAAAATATTCTGATCTTTCTGCACGCGGTTATTCTGGTATACGTGCTCGTGATCGTTCTCCGAATAATGATGACGTGGTTTGGTGGCGTCGCTTACGGTCGTGGCCCGGAGCTTCTCGCGAAAATCACCGATCCGTACCTGAGATTCTTCCGCCGATTTCGGTTTCTGCGGTTCGGCGCGATGGATTTCTCTCCGATCGGCGGCATCGTCGTTCTCTGGATCGTGTACCGGATCATCGGACGGATCGCGTTGACCGGCTCGATCACGCTCGGGTACGTCCTCTCGGTCATCGTCGACGAGCCGTTTCGCGTGATTCTCTTCTTCATCGGCATCTTCATGCTTCTCTCGTTGATCCGCCTCGTCGGAGACCTAATTGGAGTCAACACCGCCGGTCAGTTCTGGCTTACGCTCGACCGGATCCTCGAGCCGCCCGCGTACAAGATCGTCGCAAAGATCAACGCCGCGGCGAGCTACCGGCACGCCCTAATGCTGTTTTTCGGGTTAACCGCGCTCACGCTGATCCTGGGCAACGTCCTGGTCGGCACTCTCGTCGGGTTTCTCGCATCGCTCCCGGTGTGACACGCGGATAGATGTACCTCGACGAGCTCACCGCGCCGATCGTCCGGCTCAAGGGCGTCGGTCCAAAAAGAGCCGACGACTTCTCGAAAATCGGTCTCACGCAGGTTCGCGACCTGCTGCTGCATATTCCGCGCGAGTACGAGGACCGGATGACGCCGGTGCCGTTTCGTGCCGTTCGCGGCAGCGGCAACGCGAACACGGTCGCGGAGGTCGTCGCGCACGACTACGTCGGGCGCCCCCCGCAGCACACTCTCAAAGTTCATCTCGACGACGGAACCGGAACCGCGGCGCTCGTGTGTTTCGGCCGAAATTTTCTTGAGCGCAGCCTTCCGGTCGGTAAAAAAATCCGCGTCTTCGGCGCCTTCGCGCCGCGCTACGGCGAGCTGCAGGCGTCGCAGTTCGAGTTTGAGCCGCTCGAGGCGCCCTCGCGTGCGTTCGGGAAGATCGTGCCGCTCTACCCTCTCGCGGGTAGCCTCACGCACGCGGCGGTGCGCACCGCGGTCGAGTCGGCTCTCACCGGATACGCGC
>REEC01000005.1 GCA_007695285.1 Spirochaetaceae bacterium
ATTTTCTTCATACACGACTGCTTAACTCCGTGTCCACTGAAATGGGGGAAGAACACACCGGCCGATGAACACCCTTGCAGCTCGACTTCTGGAACAGCCGTGGCATCGCGCGCTTGAGTTGGGAGGTTACTCGTCGTCGCGAGCGGACTTCCTACTCGTTGACATGCCCGGGTATTCAGTCAGTGTGTACTCATCATTCCGTGCGGTCGAGTCCCGAATGTACGACAAGGTTACGGTGGTATTCGAACAGGAACCTGAGACGCGACAGCCTCTTCATGCCGGTTTCGTCGATACCACGATGCGGGAAAACGTCTCAGTGGATGTTGCTCTTGCCTTACTCGAGCAGTTCGCCCACGGACAAATCAGGCCCGCACTCGCGGAGATATCGGTTGCGCCACAGAACCGCCACGTATTGGTCGATATCCGTGACGGTTGGTTCTCGGCCGCCGGCTTTCGACGCGCCATCACGAAAATCAATCACCTGACCGTTGGTGAGAATCCACCTGTGGTGCTGAGAGTCCGCGTCATCGAGCATTTTCCGCTCGAAATAGGCGCACCCTTTATTAGCGAACTGGAGCGCCGTGTTTCAGCGCATGGGTCTCTACGGATTTGTTGCAACTCGGATGGATGGCACGCTTTTCGGGCGTTGGTGAGTTCCGTTGTCCCGTTGCAGAATGTGTTGCGGTTTGACACGATCGATCAGGCGACACAAGATCTCGATCGACACGAATAGGGTAGCGCGTTCCGACGCGCCCGCCCTACAGCAGTTCATCGAGTGCGAGCATGTCGCGCCAGCTCCAGATGCGGCTGCCGGCAAAGGACGAGTCGCCGCCGTACACGATGTGTCTCCGGTTCGTGTCGACGCCGGAGTATTTCCCGAACTTCTCGAGCGAGCGGCTCCACTCGTCGTTGAACGTAGCGCCCGACTTGATCTCCACCGCGGAGATCTCGCCCGCGCGCTCGACGATGAGGTCTACCTCGGTTCCCGAGTTGTCGCGCCAGAAGTACATTGCGGGCCTGCTTCCGCGGTGCAGTCTCATCTTGCGGAGCTCGGCGACCACAAAGTTCTCGAAGATCCCGCCCCTGAGGTAGTGGGAAAAGAGTCTGTCTTCCGCGTCCAGGCCGAGCAGCGAGCACGCGAGGCCGGTATCGTAGAAGTAGAGCTTGGGCTGCTTGACGAGCCGCTTGTTGAAGTTTCGGTGGTACGGCTGAAGGAAGAAGACAATGAAACTCGCCTCGAGCACGGACAACCACGAACGAACGGTCTTGTGGTCGATTCCGGCTTCCACGGCGAGCGACGACATGTTGAGCAAGCCGCCGATCCGGCCGGCGCACAGGCGGAGGAAACGGGAGAACGCCGACAAGTCGCCGATGTTGCGCACGAGCCGAACGTCACGTTCGACATAGGTCTGGATGTACGTCGGGTAGAACTGGAGAGGATCTATCTCCCGATCATGCAGGGGCGGATACATCCCACGGAATAAAATGTGGTCTATGCGCTCCGAGAGCGCGTGCGGCAACTCGCGCACCGTGAAAGGGAGCAGCTCGTGCAGCATCACCCGGCCTGCGAGCGATTGTGTCACGCTCTCGAGGAGCAGGAAGTGTTGAGATCCGGTCAGCACGACCTTGCCCATCAGCCGGGATTCGTCGACAATCGGCTGAAGATAGTTGAACAGCGCCGGTACGCGCTGCGCCTCGTCGAGTACCATACCGCGCTCGATGTGATCCATGATAAACCGCCGCGGGTCGGTCTCCGCGATCGACCGAACGTCGAGCGCCTCGAGGTTGAAGTACCCATACTCCGAAAACAGGTCTTGGACGAGCGTGGTCTTACCGGCCTGTCGCGGACCGGTGATCGAGAGAATCGGGAAGGTATTACGGCTTTTCTCCACCTGCGCGGCGAGCGTTCGAGGGATCATCGATTCAATGATGCACCGATTTCGGCGTCGTGTCAACGTTTACCCTTACAATATGGGAAACATATTCCCATATTGTAAGAAATTTGTCGCCGCCCGGGCCGAGACGCTGACCGAACGGGTCGTCGTTTCGGTTAAGGACGAGCCGGTAATTTGCCCCGATTTTCGACAATCGTTTCACCCGCCGATAATCACCGCCTCGACTCCGGGCAGCGAGTTGAAAGCACCGTCGAACGTCACGACGGTGAGACCCGCGGCGATCGCGAACGCACCGAGGTACCGATCGGTCCATACCTTGGGGGAGTACGCGTCCTGCAGCGTGAGTCGCCGCCAGTAATGTTCCAGTCCGACCGGCTCCTGAGCGAACCGGAAACGGGTGTCCTCCGTGAGACGGTCGTAACAGGCCCATGCCTCGGCGAGTGAGAGAGCCTCGTCGCCGAAAAGCGCGGGGTTTGACGCCAGCCTGAGGAAACCCGACTGCGTGACCCGGCAGAGGCAGACCTCGTCATCATGAACCGACTCCAACCACCGAGCCGCGAAGCCGTGATGCTGGTGCGCATCGAACGCGAGCGCCAGCAGAACGTTGACATCAGGGAGATGCATCGAGGTCTTCACGTTCGAGCAGCAACGCGATCCGGTACGGCGTCGCGCGAACCGAACCCGGACGCCGCGAGTGAACCAGCGGGAACTC
>REEC01000235.1 GCA_007695285.1 Spirochaetaceae bacterium
TGCGTCTGACGGCGTCCAGGCGCAGAACGTGATTCTTACGATACGCCCGATTACTACTTGGCCGGTTGGAAGTAACAAAAGTCTTACCGTCGTGTGCGCAGACCCGGACAGCACTTTCGTTGATGAGGTCAACCTAATCTATGGAGTCCTCTCGCGTGTCATCTACCTCCATGGTGTGGACGGTCTGGACACCAACCCCGGGACGAACGATCAACCAAAGAAGACTATCGCCGCAGCGGTGACGACCATTGAGCATCACTACGAAGTCGCCGATGTCCACGTCGCCGGCGGTGTGTACCAGGTCACGTCGACAACCGTCGTCACCAAAGATATCTCGCTCTTCGGAGGGTTCGACCCCGACGATTGGTCGGTCCGGAACCCGGCGGTTTACGAGACCAAATGGAACAACATTCGGACGTCCGGGAATCACGCGACGCTCTCGTACCGACCCGGAGTCGGTGAGGTCGTTCTCGACGGCTTCACGATCACCGCCGGAAACGGAAGTATCGCCGCGAACGACAAGACGGACGTCATACTCGTATCTTCGGCCTCGCCGGTCATTCAGAACAATACGATCGTCACCGGAGTTGCCGCGAGCGCGAGCGGGATCTCCGCATCCGACGCGACGCTCGAGGTCAAGGGAAACACGTTTATCACAACGTCCATTGAAGCGACAACGGTTTGCGTGTATGCGACCGACTCTACCGTGCTGATCGCCGACAACACGTTTACCGGAAACATGATCAACCAATTCTCCGGGATAATGCTCAACAACTCGGTCTCGGTGGTCGAGCGGAACCGCATTGACGCGGACCAACCGATTCAGCTTGCGATCGGCATCAATGTTTTGGGTGGATCGGCAGTTATCCGAAATAACGTGATCTCGGCCGGTAACATGGTCGCAGATAACGTGGATGGCCAATACGGTGTTTTTCTCAACGACTGCGAAGCGACGCTACACAACAACACGATCGACGGTGGCAGGGGGCAGAGCGCGGGCCAGATTACGACCACCGCGATCATGCTGTTCCGCCAAGTCACTTCGACAATCGAGAACAACGTTATCTTTACGTCCGGAGGCGACCTCAGAACCGGTGTCTGGCAACGAGACGCAGCGTCATTCCCGGATGAGTTCAACAACAACGTCATGTTCGGGTGCCCGGATGGGAATTACTATCATGGTCCTACGAATACTGGCTGGGTAAGCAATGGCGTCGGATCGGGTGGACTCGAAGACTTCCTGACCAGTAACGGAGTGAGCTCAACCGGCAACGCATTCGAGACCGGCGGCGGACTTACGGCGGCACCGGCTTTCCGGCCAACCGCGTCGTCGCCTGAGTCGATCCGGGGCGGTGGGGAAAACCTCTCTGCCCATTTTTCGGACGATCTCGACGGTGCGACACGCACGGTCCCATGGTCCGTAGGTGCGTATGAGTATTGACGCGGTGGCCACCGCTCGACCCGATCCGGAACAATTGAACTGGATTCGGACGGACCCGATAGGAAAAGTCAAACACGCAACAATGAACAAGCTCAAAGTGAGTGCGGCTACCGATTACGGCCTTACTGGCAGTAAATTTTAACCGAAAAGGCTGACACCAGCCTTGAAACTACCGGACCGATGGACCGGGCAAAGAACCTCGCGAGGTACAGGCCTCGAATCATTCGAGAGCACGGGTGCACCCCACATCCGGGTTGCGGCGCTGCCGGAGGTGATCGAGTTAGGCTTCCACGTCGTTCACCCGTGGCAGGAGTCGGCGGGCATGAGCTTTGATCTCTACGACTCCGCGTACCGCGGGCACTTCACCGTGATGGGAGGGATCGACGTGCAGACGACGATCGGCTTTGGTAACCTTGACCGCGTGATCGACGAGGTCGGTGCTTTGATCGACCGGTACCGCGACGGCCGGTTGATCCTCTGCACGACACACTTCATTCAGGACCACTGCGGAATCGACGAGCTCGTCGGCGCGTTTGAGTTTATTTACGAGAAGGTGCGGCAGACGCGCGCGTGAGACTCGAGCCCGACGTTACTCTTTCCCGACCTCGGCCTCGACAAAGAAGTACGGGTCGTCGCGCAGCTTCTGAAGCACGGCTTCCTTGAGCAGCGGTGCGTCGAGAACGAAGGTTTCGGCTTCGAGGACGTGCCCACGCGAAAGGAACGAAGCGGAGGCGAGTTCCGCGACGCGCTCGTAGCGCTGTGCAAACCCGTTGAAGCCGTGAGTTCGGTAGGGCTTCTGGTGGGTGGCGCCTTTTTCGTCCGTGATCGTGAACGTGACGTCCGGCCCAAACAGGTACGGGGGTTCGACGTACTCTTCGATCGCGTGCATCGTCGTGTTCGGCCCGAGCCCACAGCCGAGCATGACGATCGCCCCATCGGTTTCCGCGATCTTCCGGAACGGCGAGTTCCGGCCGCACGGCGTCGAGTCGAGGCCGTGACCGTCGAGCAACTCGGAAGCCCGCGCGCCGACGGCGCAGACCGAGTGCGTCGGATGAAGGCTTCGCCGAGTCCCGGCGCGCGTCCGGAAGTACTCGGGGACCGCGCCCACGTTGCTCGGTGTGAGCCCGACGTCGAAGACTTCCGGCGGTCGCAACGCCCAGCTCAAAGCCGGCATCACGATTGTACCGGCCGGACCGATCGCTTCGAGCAAACCGCGAATCACGGTCTCGATCCCACCGGGAACGGGGCCGAGGGCCTTGAGAGACGAGTGCACGAGCACGGTAGACCCGGGCAGTATCCCGAGCTTCCGGAGGTCGGTGGCGATTTGTTGCGCGCAGGTCTTCGGATTCACGATGCCCTATGAGCTTCAGGCTGCATACAGCGGTTCGGTCGAGGCCAGGATTGCTCGTCGTCTGATGGGGTTGGTAAGCCCCTCGACTTCGACGACATCCACCTGTCGCCCAAATATGGCGGACAGTTCGTTCTCGATATCCATGAGGTCAAAAAGCGATGGGTGCGCATCCGGTTGAAATGACAGCAGCAAGTCGACATCGCTGTCGTCCCGGATGTCTTCACGTATCGCCGATCCGAACACCGATATTTCGCGGATTTGGTGCCGTCGCGCGATCTGTTCCACCCGCGACAAGTCAACACGGATACCGTTACGTTCGAGTTTCTCGACGACTGTCATACTCAAAGTGTACCGCCTCTTGCGCGACGGCGCAACAATTGAACCTCGCTCGGCTGCTCAGCGCCCGCGCTCGACGGAGGATCACTTACGGGTGGCGCATGGTCATCCTTTTAAGGCGCCGGCCGTCAAGCCCTTCACAACCTGCTCCTGGAACAATGTGTAGATGATAATCGCCGGCGTGACCAAGATGATCACACCGGCGGCCATCAAACCGTGATCACTGGAGTACTGCCCGCGAAGCATATAGACCGAGAGGTTCAATGTTCTCAGCGCGGGACGCGAGAGCATCAAGAGCGCAAACAGAAACTCGTTCCAGACGCCGAGAAAAACGAATGTTCCGACTGTCGCCAATGCGGGCGTCGTGATCGGCAGTGCGATTCGGAAGAACGCGGTGATTGGGCCGCATCCATCGATGATCGAAGCTTCCAGCAACTCGTTCGGAACACCTTTTCGCATGAACCCGGTTATTATGAAAACGCTCAATGAAATGTTTGTGACGATGTAAACCATTATTATGCCGACGCGTGAGTTGAGCAGTCCGAAGTTGCGCATCGTCACGAAAATCGGAATGATGATGGCGTGTACCGGAATCATAATTCCCATGATAAAAAACACGTACAACAAGTTATTTTTTGCGATTTTTGAAAGATAGAAGGCACACATTGAGCATATAAGGAGCGTCACCGACACGGTCACGGCTGAATAAAACAGGCTGTTCACGAGAGTGGTTGAAAGGTGAATTCCTCTATACGCGGCGGCAAAGTTTGTCCAGATAGCCGGATCTGGAAATCGGAAAGGACCGCCGAAGATCTGCGAGTTATCTTTAAAGGCGTTCAAAAAGACCCACACAACCGGGAAAACGGCCGTGGAACACCAAAGGATCAATACCAGATGCCGCATGGCTCGGCCGATATTGCGCCGAAAAACCAGCCGTCCATCAGCGCGATTCTCACGCCGAACCGTCGGGATTCGGGTACTCACCGTTCTCTCGGACACTTGAACCTCCTCAGTAATCGAACCGTTTGCTGATCCGTTGGAAGATCAGCGTGAAAAACAACGAGCCGAAAAGTATTACCATTGCGACCGCTGCTCCAAACCCAAATCGAGCCTCGATGAACGTACGGAAGTACATATAGACCCCGAGAAATGCGCTGTGTGAACCGGGCCCTCCCCACGTCATTATGTACGAGTGTTCAAAAGCCGTCATCAAGCCGGTCGTGATCATCACAACACAGACGAAAATTATGTCCGACTGCATCGGGATGACGATCGAAAAAAAAGTCCGGAACGAACCTGCCCCGTCGATCGTACTGCTTTCTATTACCTCTTCAGGAATCGACATCATCCCGGCAAGAAGGATAACCACGTACAACCCAACAAACTGGTAGATCATTGGAGTCAGTACCGTGTAGTACACGACGCGTGTGTCCGAGAGCCAGTTACGGGTCAGCCCGCCAAGTCCGACCGCGCGCAACGCAGCGTTGACCGCGCCCACATCTGCGTTGAACACAAGAGTGAACATCAATGCAACCGCAGCGGCGGACAAAACCACCGGCAGAAAAACCAGGGCTCGGTACACCCTGAACCCCACGCGCGTCCGGTAGATCAGATACGCAAATGCAAGACCGAACGAGACCTGGATCACGAGCGACCAGAACAACCCCTTTAACGTGTTTGACATCACAAGACTGAAGTTCACGTCGGCCGCGAAGCGCCGGTAGTTTTGCATTCCGATAAAGATCGGCTCAGAGATCGCGTCCCATCGCGTCAAAGAGTACGAGAACGACGCGAAAATCGGGACGATTACAAAGTACGTATAGAGGATCGCCGCCGGACCGACGAAAAACGCGATTGCCCATTTATACCTCCGAAGTGCCTGCATCGGTCGTTCCTCCCAAAGTCGGAAGCCGGGAGTCGGTCCCGGCTTCCGTTTAGTTTACCGTACTGTCAAGGAGCGCAACGGCTCTATTGATTCGCGCGGTGCTCGTCGAGGGCCGCCTGGAATCTGTCGATGTATTGCGCCGGAGTGATCGCACCAGCCCACAACTCGTCCAGCAATGCCTGGTACGTGAACTGAAGCGTGTTGCTCGGGAGGTTCTGCCAGATCATCGGTGAACCGCTCATGTCGTTCTCAATACGATACGCCAGCGTCTTCCGCATCATCGGACTCGCTATACGGTCGAGGTCCACGCGTGACATGACCTCGTTGTCGACCGAAACAATCGTGCCCAACTCGCTAAGCGCGTGTCCGATATCCTTCCCGATTACATCGAGCAGCTGCACCAATGCGTTCCGTTTGTTGGCGTCCGCATACGACCGTGCGGCAACTGTGTACGCGTCGTTGACGGAGCCCTGGATGAACCCACGTGTATCACGCTCAGCGTCTGGGACCATCGGAATGGGTATTAATTCGGTTTTCGCTACCATCTCTTCAGACATATCATCGAACATCCACGCGAACGTATAGAGCATTGCGGTGTTGCCCTGTTCGTACAACGCGTAACTCGGCGCCCAGTCGCCCCACGCGATGACATCGTCCGGGAACATGCCTGCACGGCGCATCTGATCGACGTACTCAGCGGCCCTGATCATTGCCGGTGTTCGCGTGTTCAGTGTTTCGCCTATCATCATCGTGTCGGTTACTCCGTCCTCGTACTGGCATACAAGGTCTCCATACCAGAAGTGAGACGGGTTGCCGCCGCGTGACCCGATGTTCGTCGGCGTTACGCCGTGTTCTCTGAATGCCGGTCCAAGCGCCAGAAACTCGGCCCATGTTGTCGGGTACTCGAGACCGTACCTTTCAAAAAGCTCCGTATTCACACCGAAAACGCCGATAGAGACGTTTCGTGGAAGTGCGCGGGGAATGCCGTCAAAACTAACGAGATCCCATGCTCCTTCGGGAATGTGATCGCGGTAGAGACGTGAACTGTCGGCGATGTACTCCCGGAAATCCGCGAGTATCCCGCGATCGGCGTAGTCTTTGAGGACACCACCGGCCCAGAACTGCCAAATGTCCGGCGCGTTGTTCGCCGCGACATCGACACGAATCTTGTTCCGCATCTCGTCACCGGTTACAACCTCGTGCGTGAGGGTCCATTCAGGGTTCCTCCGGTCCAGCTCGTTGAGAAGGCCAAGTGCTATCTCCGATTCCTCGCTGGCGCCTTCCTGCCACATGTGCGCAAACCGGATTTCTTGCGGTCGTGTCGCGCCTTCGCCTTTGCCTCCGGCAATGACCGAGACCGCGCAGAACACGGCGAGCACCACGAAAGACGAAACTCGATAAATTTTCATACTTCCTCCTTGGATGTGAAATCCATTTGCACACATTTTAACCTACGTTCAGACGTTGTATAGAGGAAGTTTGTCGGTTGTGTTGAACATTATTCGGCATTGCTCTCCCTGAGTCGCGCACGAAAATCCCCGGGTGTCATCGATGTTTTCCTTCGGAAGACCCGACAGAAGTAGGCCACATCACAGTATCCGGTGGCGCGCGCGATCTCGGAGACCGAAAGATTCGTTCGCTCAAGGAGTTTTTGTGCGGTGTCCATCTTCAGATCCGTCACGTAGTGAGTGAATCCGACACCGATTTCGCGTTTGAACAACTCGCTGAAGTACGTTCTGTTCAGAAAAACCTTGTCCGCGATCTCTCCGAGGGTTGGGTTCTCATGACACCGCTCGCTGAGCAACCGACACGCGCGTTGCACACGGAGATCAATCGATCCGTCGGCTTCACCGGGATCATCCACGATCTCCGCGACGATTTTGCGAACGCGTCGCCACTCGACCTTGATGTCGTTTTCGCGCCTTTTCCGTTCGGTTATCAAACTTGAGGCGCGCATCAGGACCGACTCGATCTGGTTTTTCTTCAATGGTTTCAGCACATAATCCAGAACGCCTTCGCGGACGGCCTGCCGAGCGTACTCAAACTCACCGTACCCGGAAATCACGATCGATACGAGATTCGGCATGATCACACGGAGATCCGCGATCAGCGCAAGACCATCGAGTTCCGGCATCTTGATGTCGGTCATGAGTATGTCGGCTTCTTGTGCGATGCAGATTTCCCGCGCGCGTTTCCCACTTGCCGCCTCGCCGACGATTTCCATACACAATCGACGCCAATCGACCATGTTTTTCAAGAGCGACCGAATCCAGTCTTCATCGTCAACGATCACGACGCGAACTCGATGGTTCATGTTTGCGGCTCGTAGGGTAGCCGGATGGTAACGACGGTCTTGACCCGTTCACAACTGTCAATCGCGACGCCATACTTCTCACCGAACTGCAACCGTATTCTGTTGTTCACGTTTGAGATACCAATTCCGGCATTGCCTGACTCGCTGCCCGCGGAAAGTTTTAACTTCAAGGCTGCGAGTCTGTCCGGAGCGATTCCCGGGCCGTTGTCAGATACCTGTATTTCCACATCGCTTCCAACGAGCTGCGCGTGAATGTCGATAACTCCCGGGACAATGGACTTCTCAATGCCATGTTGAAACGCGTTCTCCAAAATCGGCTGAAGAACAAAACGGAGAACCGGTGTTTCGAGTACCCGGTCGTCGACAGAAATGGTGACGTTGAATCGGTTCGGGAACCGGTACTTCTGGATCGAAACGTACGCGTTCACGTGGTCTATTTCTTGACGCAACGGAACAACCGCATCGCCAATCCTGGTAGCGTATCGAAAAAGGTCGCCGAGCGCCTCGGCCATACCCGCGATCTCTAACACCTTTCGTTCGTACGCGATACCGCGAATTACGTCCATCGTGTTATAGAGAAAGTGAGGATTGATCTGCGCCTGGAGTGCAAGAAGCTCCGCACGAAGTGACTCTCGCTTTTCCAGGGATAGTCGGTGAAGAAGCGATTCTATCTCGAGCCGCATCGCGTGAAAACTCCGCACAAGGTCGCGGACCTCCCGCGAACCTCGATTCTTGAGCTCAACGGAAAAATCACCGCTTTGGATACGCTTCATTGCATGCCGGAGATCGAGCAACGGAGATGAGATCCGGTTCGCTGTAATCAACGATGCCATGGCCGTCACCAAGACCACTACAACGAGGATTGCAAGAAAAACTCGTCGAGTCCTGGCAAAATCTGCCGAGAGCGAACCTATATCAATCGTTCCGTGAACGTAACCCCAACCTTCGATCCGCTCGGTGACAGTAAGGACGTTCTCGTCGTTCGTGGTACTTCGGCGTGGTGGACCGTTCGAGGAAGAAACATGCTCAAAAATGTGCGAAAACTTGCCGTCCGGACTGAAATCGCCGGGGGGATAGACGATAATACCCGAATCCAGGAGGATCATCACGTCCGCATCGTGTCCGAGTCCGATCATTTCGATCCGACCAAGAACCGAGGCATAGTCGAGATCAACGACAACGAGCACCGAGCTCCCGATGTCGCCGTACGGTTCTATGCGCGAAACTACCGTGATTACCTGGCGACCGGTCAACGTGGCACGGTCCTGGTAATCCGCAAGAACGACGTACACCTTAGTTCCTGGTACTCCGCCGGTCCACGCGTCCTTGATCCATGGTTTGGCGCTGAGTAACTCGACGTTCGGGTTGGCCGCCGATGTAATTGCTCTTCCACTCGCTCCGATCAAGTAGACGTTCGCGAGGATCGGAAAATTCCGCTTGAGTTCCCTCAAGAAACGATGGGCTTGCGAGACCGCCTCGATCCGGTACGGGGAGGTGACTCCCGACGCCCTATAAAGGTACTCCGTCGTCGCGGCAATGTCGACGGCCTGTCGCCAAACGATATCGACGTCCCGGACGACCCCACCGATGGAGTTATTCGTCTGCCGGATCATCTGCGACGCCAGAATCGACACTCTCTCTCGCGCAAGCGAATTCAGTCGACTGTAATACACATAACTGAGGAGAAAAACGGGCGCAAGCCCGAAAATGATCATGATGCCGATCAACTCGGATCGGATTGAGAGCTTCCCGACGAAATCCCGGAATCGCGCCACCGCCCAATTATAGGGGACGGCGTGCTACGCGTCAAGGCAGCCGACGGCTCTACTGCATTGGAGTTTCTCGACGACCGTCATACTCCAACTGTACCGCCTCTTTCGCGGCAGCGCAAGACAGATGGTGCGCGCGAATGGTTCCACAGATGCAGCGGACCACCCTCCGATTCCCGGCATCACGTCAATCGTGGTCCGGTTGATGATTGCTTCAGCTGATCGTACGCGTCAAATAGCCGAAACGCCATCGTGATCGACCGCAGAAGCACCATCCCATCCGGGTCCTTCACGACGTAGCCATACGGGCTGATTCGGTCGGCTCTCTCGATGTACTCGCGCTCGGTATGCGACGTAAGAAAGACGACCGGGATGTCGTGGCTCGCGATTATCCGCTCGGCCGCTTCGATACCGTCGATGCCCGGCCCCAAATCTATATCCATGAGTATAAGATCGAACGCGCCTGGTTGTCCGGCAACGATCGCGATCGCGTCCTCTCCGGTCGTGACGTGAACGACCGAGTATCCGGCCGTCTCTATCTGCAGCCGTTCGGCGTATCAGCTCTCGAGTACGTTCTTGATCGTTGCGGCGGCTCGAGAGAAGCGACCGTCGACAAACTCCATCGCATCGCGGACGCGTTCGCGGGCCGCGTCGAAATTTCGGTGGATGTCGATTAAGGTCTTCAATATCGCGTCCGCCGGCTGATCGTCGAGCGGAACTTGCCAGTTCTTCAGTCCGATGTCGGCAAACATGTGGTACTTGGGCCCGTGGTACGGTGAGTACGTGTGAACCGACGGCGTTCCGTTCGCGAGGCCGATGATGCACGAGTGAGGTTCGTGGCACACGACGACGCGTGCCGACGCGAAAACCGAGGCAGCTTCATCGGCGTTCCAGAATTGGTCGCGGAGCACGACGTTCTTCCTGATCGCGTCGGGAAGCGGATCGATCAACAACCGTTTATTGTGACCGATCTCCTTTTTCACCTCCGGGGCGATGACTACCTTGCAGTCAGCTTGTTCTATCCAGCCGGTCATCACATCGCGGAGTTTTGCGGCGCGGCGTTCATCGTCCGCTCGCTGCTCGGGTGTCGGGTTTGCAGGATTAAGTGGACTATCGGTTCCGGGGTGTTTCTGTGTGTTCGTGCGCAGTTGCAGCGTCATGTACCGATGTTCCTCCAGCGCTCGGTCCGACAGAAATGCCCGGGCCGGTGGATCGTCTCGGACGTCGATACCGAAACAGCCGTCGGGGTTGAAATCGAGGACCGGTGTGCGAAGCCTTATCGATCGCAATGTCCCTAAGGTCAACGTGTCACGACAGAAGACGAATCGTGCATCGTTCAGGAGATCGATGAGATCGGCCTTCTCGGCAATTTCTGGCGGATACGACTGGCCGAACATTCCGTACGCCTTGCCACGTTTGCGAGCCGCACTCATCATTGTTGTGTCCTGTCCCATGCTCGAGTTGTGGATCACCAGATCGGCCTGATCGAATGCGTCGGCGAGATCGGATGAGTCCGGGTCCGCGTTTCCGTCGATACGCCCCGTAATGAAGCTCACCTTCGGGAAACGACGCCGGAGCATCGCCTCGATAGAATCGTCCATGCGTCCCATCCACGCGATGATTCGCACGTCGGGCAGTTTTTCTTCGAGTACACGAAGCGTACCGGGTGTGTGTCCGATATCGCCGATATTGACTGTATCCCAACCGGTTTTGAGAAGGATTGTCTTTTTCCCGTTCATTTCCACCCGCCTTTTTTATGGGAACATTTCGCCGTCGCAGTGTCAAAAAACCAACGCTCCTCGGGTAAACGGCGGTTAACCGATGAAGCGGCACCCGTGTACCGAAAATAGTATTCACACAACCGTCGAAAAAGCTACTGTCAGCACGGTTTGGGTGTTTGAAGCACGATTTACCGATCACAATTAATTGCCGGGAGGTTCATACGATGTGGATATTCACGAAACACGGTTTCTTCAGCGCCGTCTGCGCGCGGCAAGGAACCGGCCAGAGCGGCCGGCCGGTCGATCTTGACCGTATGATGGTGCGCGCACGCGTCCGGGCGCACCTCGAGGCGCTGAAAGAGCGCTTCCCGGATCAACTCGGTGAGTGCGATATTCGCGACTATATGGGAACCGATTACGCGTTCCGCATTTTTGTCGCAAAATCAGCGTGGGCGCAGGTCCTGTCCGCCCTGGCCGAAGAGACGGATTACGACAACTTCAAGTCCGAGGTCCGCCGCCATCAGGGCACAAAGGGCGCGGCGTACGAGCACGCGCTGCACGAGGTGTGGCGCGTGATGTACGAGCTGCAGGAGTGAGGGAGGAAGCCGGCAGCGGAGCGCTCGCGACGATCACCGTACCGACCGCGCCTTCCCCACGATCCCACCGATCGTATCGAGCTTCGCGTCGCTGAGGTACCCGTACCGGTTGATCCAGACGCGCTGCGGCCGGACGGCGGCGGCGGCGCGGAGTCGGCGCGTGAAGTCGTCGAGTGGACCGTAGCCGTGAACGATCGGTTCGACCGGTACGGTTGATTCGACCGCTGCCTGCGCGAGTTTGCGCCGTTGCGGATCGTCGGTTTCGGCGTGAGGCTCGTCGGGCTCGGGGTACCGGACTCGATCGGCGACGACCGGGCGCGGGAGAGCACCACCGACGTCGAAGAGCGCCATGAGCGCTTCGGCGACGAGCGCGGGCGTGAGACCGGGTGTGAGTGACACGATCGCGTCGGTCCAGAACCGAACGATCTGAAGCCAGTGCATCGTGTAAAGTTTGACGCCGACCCACGGCGCGATGCCCGCGAGCGAGGTAAACGGAAGACCCGTGATGATCGAGAACGGCGGCGGAAACGCGTTCGGCGCGAGTTCGATTCCCGTTCCGCCGGCGTCGTCGGTTTTTGTCAGGCGCTATATGTTTGGCCGAAGAATCGCAATTACTGCATCCACGACTGTTTCTTGTTTCTCACGCTTAAGGCTGCCGACCACGCGTCTCATGATCGACGTATTCGCTGAAAACAACTTCCCCGGACGGGCATAACTTCTGCGCGCAAGACTACCGACGGCGAAGTCGGAATCAGTTATTTCAATGGCCCGCGGGTCTGAGTAGACTGCGCTGGTGACCTGACAGAGAATCCAGTCGTCGCGATCCGCCGCCGCAAGCACGATCGCGGGCCGGAGCTTGGTCGCTGACAGATCGGAGAACGGGAACGTCACCAGTACGACGGTTCCTACTTCAGGTGAGACCATGCTTCATCTTCTCCGGGTCTCTCCCAATCACGCGCCAAACTTTCCTCGCTCAACAGTGCCGATTCCGGCACCGCCAGATCGTCAAGGATCGTGACGATGGCGCGACACGGGCGGTTCACATACAGAGGTTCCCGAAGACGAACTTCTCCGTTTATCTCGACGGTCGCTTCAATTGATCTCAGCATCGTGCCACCTCAAAAAGAGCCTACACGATCAAAGCAAGAATTTCAACGCGTTCAACGCTGTACATACTCCCCGGTTGGCGCGTCTGCGGTGAGACTCTTGTTTCCCAGCGGCTTAGTAAACGACGCGCTGAACCCGCTCAAGCTATGGCTCGCTCTCGGATACATCCACCACGCGTTGAAAGTCACGCCTCCGCTCACGCGATCTTCCGGAGCAGCGCCGACGGAAAACAGCTCCTCCTCGCGTCGTCGGGCTCTTTCGACGACTACAACCTCACGCTCCAGCGGGTGGATCGATGGTCGGGGAGACGGAGGGGTAGTCGGCGGGGGCTGCGATTGCCCACGCCATCGCTCAATGTTCCTGACGATGGTCGATCCGAAACTGCGCACCGATCGCAGTTTTCCTGGAGGCACAAACGATCTGGATACTCACGAAACACGGCTTCTTCAGCGCGGTCTGCGCGCAGCAAGGAACCGGCAAGAGCCACCGGCCGACTTTGACCGTATGATGGTACGCGCACGCGTCCGGACGCAGGTCCTGTCCGCCCTGGCCGAAGAGACGGATTACGACAACTTCAAGTCCGAGGTTGCCCGTCATCAAGGAAGGAAAGGCGCGGTGTACGAGCGAGCGCTGCAGGAGTGAGGGAGGAAGCCGGCAGCGGAGCGCTCGCGACGGTCACTCTGCTGAATATGACGATTACCGACCAACGATCGGTATACCGAGGTCTTTGCAGATCTTTCGCGCCAACTGGTCGGGCACTTCGGAGTGTCGGGGGACAGCCGTGCGTCTACCGGACTCTTCATTCTGCCACCATGCGTGGCGCGACCCCTCTCGAACCAACGAACAACCATGCGATGTCAGGTGCTTGATGAGGGCCGTTCGCTTCACAGCGCGATTAGTTCTTCTGTGTAGTCTTGATCAGCCGATTCAAGAGCGTCCCGGCGGTTCATCTCAAGAGCTTCCGCCAGGCACTCTCGCAGTGCTACGAGCAACTGCTCTCGGGTTCGTTCCTGTGCGTTTACGCCGGGTACTTCCTCTATCCAGCCATACCACCACTGGTCATCATTCTTAACAACGGCAGTGAAGTTGTTCATGTGCTAAGGATACTCAAAATGAGTGTGTTGAAGAAGGGCTCACGCGACACGAGGTTCAGTCGTTCTCCAGGGCTTCGCGAATCTCCGCGCCGACCCCACCGATCGTATCGAGCTTCGCGTCGCTGAGGTACCCGTACCGATTGATCCAGACGCGCTGCGGTCGGACGGCGGCGGCGGCGCGGAGTCGGCGCGTGAAGTCGTCGAGTGGACCGTAGC
>REEC01000180.1 GCA_007695285.1 Spirochaetaceae bacterium
AGGTACGCGACCGCGCCGGTGTACTTTTTCTGCAGATGCTCGAGCGTCTCTTCCATCGCGCCGGGTGGGCAGAACTGCGAGCGGTACTCGTCGACCGTCTCGATCTTCATCTTCCAGTACTCACCGTGATTCTCTTCGACGAAACGTTGCACGTTGTACTCGGCCGTCGCGGTGTAGTCGGCGACAATAGTGTCGTCGCTCACGTCGACGATCGAGAGCAGGAACGCGGCGACGATGCCGGTGCGGTCCTGTCCCGCCATGCAGTGGAACAATGCGCCGCCGTCGGTCTCGGCCGCGAGCGCGGTCATTATCTCGTGCACGCGGCGGGCCTGGTGATCGAGCATCGCCTTGTAGATCGTCGCGATCCTGCCGACCGGATCGGCGAAGTAGCCGTTCGGTAAGCGTTCGTCGCGATTCACGCTCTCGATCGTGTCGCCGCGCGCGATGATGTCGTGACTGTCGCCGACCATGTCGATCGAGTGGAACGCGACCGACCGGTCGCGCTCGAACGGGTTCGGCGTTTCCCGGATCTCATCCGCGGTCCGCAGATCGATGACGGTCTTGACGCCGAGGTCGAGCAGCTTCGCGGTACCGTCTGCGTCGAGCCGGCCGAGGTTGTCCGCGCGGAAAAACACATCCGCGCGCAGTGGTCGTCCGTCCCTCGACCGATACACGCCGAGATCGCGGATGTTGTACGACTTCGGAATCGGGAGGCGCGGCGGGATCCAGCCGTCACCCGCGCCGTTCGCGCCCCCGGCGCGCGTGGTGTTTGTTTCATTCGTGTTCATCGCGCGGTAGTTTACACAAAAGCCCGAGCTCCCGCAATCGAATGCGAATCCGCTGCGGTTCCGCTTCCGTTACCGCGCGAGCCGTTTTTGCACCTCATCGACGCCTGGCAGGTTTTCGATTTCGCCGATCTCGACGAGGTACAGTTGCGCGTACCCGGTCGCGTCGCTTACGAACAGGATCGACCGGCCGTCGGGTGTGAAGCGTGGATGGCAGTGCGAGTGCTGGTGGTTGAACGTGCAGCGGTGCTCGGCGAGGACTTTCGGTTCGGCGAAGCGCTCACCGTCCCACGTGTACAGCATGATGTACGGCGTGTCGAGGCCGACGCGCACCGGTGTGCCGTCGCCGACGATGATCTTCTCGTCGGCGCTCGCGAAGTGGTTCGAGTGGTACGGGAACGTCACCTCGGTCACGTCGCTGCCGTCCCATCGCGCGAAGCCGTAGACGTGTTCGTCGGCCGCGCCCGACCGCGGCCGCCCGTGATACCCGATCCGCTCGCCGTCGGCGAACCAGTACTCGTGCCCGACCGTGTACCGCCGGTCGCTCTGATCGCGGATCTTCCATCGCGTGCCGGTTGTGATGTCGAGCCCCCAGATGCGCTGCTCGACGCGCTCCCAGTGCCCCTCGTGGCAGAACGTCAGCACGTTCGGCAACGTCGGTGAGTGGTTCACGTGCGTGATAAACTGCTCTTCCTCGTGCACGGTCTCGCACGCGCCGGTCGCGACCTCGATGCGGATGATCGCGGTTCTCGGCCGCGCGCTCATCAGCTCCGGGAACTTGTGATACGGGTACTCGAGCGAAGGCGCGTCGCTCTCGACGCGGTCGCGCACCGCGGTGCAGATGTACTTCCCGTCCGCGGACGTCGCCGCGTGGATGCCGAGCAGAACGCTCTCGGGCGCCGAGTACACGGTCCTCTCGGCGCCGGTCTCGACGTCGAGTTCGTACAAAGTGTTGCGCCACCAGTAGTACGCGCGGTCGTTCGCCGCACTGTACATCGGCTGCGGCCGGTAATCGAAGACGCGCTCGTTTTCCTGGTGGACGCCGGTCAGATCGGTCAACCGCCGCACGACGCCGTCTTCGATGTCGTAGCGGTACACGTTCGACGAACCGTCCCGGTCGGAGGTGAACACGAACGACCGGCCGCCGTTAAACCAGCACGGGTCGGTGAAGTACGGGTGGCTCGAGTGCCCGCGGTACGTCGTGAGCTGACGTACCGTCCGTCCCGATGCACGGTCGAGATACGAGAACGGAGTATCGTTGGAATCAATGTGTAAAACCAATCCCGCCGCCATTATACGTGTCCCAACATCGCCTGTCCCGGGCCGCGGTACTCTCGCGTGAACGGGAGCCCAAACGGCTCCTCGAACGGGCGGAACGGCACCATTCCCGCGATACGCGCGATCTCTTTCATGACGTCATCCGGAAGAGGGCCTTTCTCGGCGGCCGCGACGTTCAGCTCGATCTCCTCGACCGACCGCGCGCCCGAGAGCGTCGTCGCGACAGCGGGGTTGCTCAAGACGAAGCGGAGCGCGAGTTCCGGGAGCGGGATTCGCGTGTCCGCGACGAGGCCGTACAATGCCTTGAACTGCGCCCTCCGCGGAGGCGAGAGCCAGCGCGCGCCTTTTTCGACGGTCGCGGTGTAACACTTCGCGAGCGCGCCCTGCTGGAGCGGCGAGCCGATCACGATACCGAGCCCGTGTTTCTTCGCTTCCGGCAGGACCGAGATCGTCGCCTCCTGCCAGAGAAGGCTGTAGTTGAACGCCGTAAGCACGACGTCGAAACGCCCGGTCGCGATGATGTGTGGAAGCGTGTACGCCGTCGTGCCGCCGAGGCCCGTGAACCGGATCAGACCTTCGGCCTTCAGTTCTTCGAGCAGATCCGTGACCGGCCCGGTGAACTCGTCCCAGTTTGCGAACCAGTCGTACTGTCCGGGCCGGTCGGGCTCGTGGATCATCAGGATGTCGACAGAGTCGCGTCCCAGGAGCCGGAGGCTCTCTTCGAACGAGCGTCTGAGCGCGGCTTTGTCGCGCGCGTCGAACGGCACCGGTCGGCCGCCGAGTTTTGTTGAGATCACGAGCGGTGAGGTGACGTCGCGTAAAGCGTACCCGACCGACTCCTCGCTGTCGTGGTAACCCGGGGCGGTATCGATGTAGTTGATCCCGAGCTCGACCGCGCGATGTATCGCCTTCCGCGCGTCGTCGCGTGCGGCTCCAATCGACGAGACGAACAAACCACCGAGCGAGATCTCGCTCACTTTCAGACCGGTTCTTCCGAGTGTTCGGTACTTCATGATCATCCTCCGCGTGATTCTGTTGTTTGATTCCTGGTCGACGGTGTATGGTACAGTGAATCGACGTCGATTGGCGAGCAGTCTCGAGGAGGCGTGAAGTGGAAACGACAGTGAGATGGGGCATCATCGGTACCGCGAACATAGCGACGAAGGTCGCGCGTGCGATTTCGCTCGCACCCGGCAACGAGATCGTCGCGATCGCGAGTCGCGACAAGACGCGCGCGGCCGAATGGGCCAAGGAGCACGGCGCCGAGAAGGCGTACGGCTCGTACGAGGACTGCCTCGCCGATCCCGAGATCGACGCGGTGTACATTCCACTTCCGCCGACTCTTCACGCCGACTGGACGATCCGCGCGGCAGACGCGGGTAAACACGTGCTGAGCGAGAAGCCGCTCACGGTCGATCCGCGCGAAGCGGTCGAGATGGTGAGCGCGTGCCGCACAAACAACGTACAGCTCATGGACGGCGTGATGTGGGTGCACCACGACCGCACGAAAGAGATTCGCGCGCTGCTCGACCGGTCCGAGCTCGGCGAGCTGCGGAGCGTCACGAGCGCTTTCGCGTTCAACTGGGGCGCGACGGTGCCGACCGCGAACATCCGCGCGCGCAAAGAGCTCGGCGGCGGAGCGCTTGGCGACCTCGGGTACTACTGCGTTCGTGGAATTCTTTGGGCGTTCGGCGAGATTCCGGAACGAGTGTTCGCGGCGTCGCGGTACGCGAACGGCGTCGATATCGAGACCTCGGGGATGTTGTTCTTCTCGCGCGAGAGGGTCGCGCAGTTCGATTGTGGATTCACGACAAAGGGCCGGATGCGGCTCGAGCTTGCCGCGTCCGACGGCACTCTCACGATCGACGACTTCGTCGTGCCTGGTTCGGAGGAACAAGCATCGTACAGCATCCGGGGACGAGCACAACAACCGGAAGTGTTCACGGTCGGACCGTGCATCCAGGAAGTGAACATGATCGCGCGGTTTTCGGAAATTGTGCAATCGGGGAGCCCCGTCGGCGTGTGGCCCGAGGAGGCGGTCGCGACGGTCCGGACGTGCGCCGCGCTCGCGCGATCGGCGGAGACCGGCGCGGCGGTCGAGGTCGCGCCGGAGTGAACAGGCTTTTGGCGGTGATCCCGGGAGTCGTGCTGTCGGGAGCCGTGGCTCTCGCCGGCGTTGGGCTGAGTCGGTTTTTGGGCGTACAGTTGCTCGGGTTCGAGAGATCGCCGGTCTCCCCCGTGATGACCGCTATACTGCTTGGTCTCGTGATCAGCAACACGATCCGTCTTCCGCCGGCTGTTCGGCCGGGGATCGCTTTTTCCGTCGCGAAGCTCCTCCGTCTGGGCATAGTCCTGTTGGGCCTCAGGCTTAGCGTAGCGGAAGTTCTGCGACTCGGCGCGCTCGGTGTACCTATCGTTCTGGGCTGCATCGTCGGTGGGTTGTTTGTTACTTTGTTGCTTGCTCGCGCATTGAAGCTCCCTGAAAAGCTCGGCACGCTGATCGCCGTGGGTACTTCGATCTGCGGGGTTTCGGCGATCGTTGCGACCGGCGCAGCGATCGGCGCGAAAGACGACGAAACGGCGTACGCAGTCTCGGTGATTACCGTCTTCGGCCTGGTTGCGACCGTCGTGTATCCTTATCTGGCGAACGTGGTCTTCCTGGGCGATCACGCGAAAGTGGGCCTCTTCCTCGGAACCGCCGTACACGATACGTCTCAGGTGACCGGAGCGGCGGTAATGTACGCTCAGACGTTTTCCCAGGATCAGGTCATAAACGGAGCCGTCGTCACGAAGCTGGTTCGTAATACACTGATGGCGCTCGTGATCCCTCTTGTCACGGTGTACCATGCCCGGAAGACCGCCGGCACGACCGGCTGCGGAAACAGTTCGATTCGGAGGTTTTTCCCGGGCTTCATTCTCGGTTTTCTTGCGCTCGCCCTCATCCGGTCGATAGGGGACGTCACGATCGGAGCCGGCGGTTCGGCGTTCGGGATGCTCTCCGTCGGGCGTTGGACCGGCATCCTCGGGCTCCTCGACGCGACCGCCGTCAGCCTGCTTGTCGTTGCGCTCGCGGGGGTCGGCCTGAACACCCGGTATCGAGATCTCAAGCGGCTCGGGATCAAGCCGTTCTTCACAGGCTTCGTCGCCGCGGCGACGGTCGGTGCGATCAGCATTGGGTTGATTTTGCTCCTGAAAGCCGCTTCAGTAGACCTTTGACGGATCAAAGCCGAGTCGTGCGGTCGGCTTGAGTCTTCCGGTTATGACCCGTGCGGCAGCGCGCAAGCTCGCCGCGACCGGGCTGAACGTCACGATTACGGTGTCCATCGCCGGATCGACCACGGTCTCGTACGGACAGTTCGTCACGAACACCGTCGGCTTACCCAGCTCGAGAAAGCGCGCGTGGTATGACTTATCGACGTCGCCGCCCCGTTCAAAGAACCCCGTGTGGATAATTACATCCGATTGCGCGGCGCGCTCACGTATCATCGGCCAGACATCCTCGAACGAGCCGTCGGTTTGAAAATCGGTTCCCCAGACGTCGAACCCGGCCTCGAGTAACTCGTGGTACAACGCGCCCGGATACGCCTTTTCGTTGTTCAGTCGTCTCTGTATCGGAGCGATCTCCTCGGCGACAAAAATCTTTGAACCCTGCGCGAGCGGCAGCAGGCCGCGCCGATCGCGGAGCACCACAACGGAACGCTCTGCGGCTTCCGCCTCGACCGCCGCGCCGTCCGGATCGTTGAGCCGCGCCTCGACGGCGTCCGGATCGACCAAACCCCGATCCGGGCCAAACAGTCCCGCGCGTTCCTTTGCGGTGAGGACGCGACTCACTGCCTGTTCCAGTCTTTCCTCGCTTATGCGCCCGGATTGCACCGCTGCGACAAGTCCGTGGAACATCTCGCCGCGGAGCGCGTTTTCGTCCTTCAGCAGGATCAAGTCCACGCCGTGTTCGACGCAGCGGATCGCCGCCTCGCTCACCTCGTACTTTGCCACCAGACCGCCCATTGTGAACGAGTCGGTCATGATCACGCCGTCGAACCCCAGTTCCCCGCGGAGGACATCGTGGATGACCGCGCGCGAGAGCGTCGCAATCTCGGCCTCCGGGTCGATTCCGGGGAATATCGTGTGCGCCAGCATGATCGCCGGCAACCCGGCCGCGATCAAGTCCTTGTACGGCGCCAGGTGAAGTGCGTGCATACGCTCGGGGGATTCATCGATCGTCGCGACATCGAAGTGGACGTCCTCCACCGAATGTCCGCGTCCGGGAAAGTGCTTCGCCGTCGCGATGACCCCCGCGTCGTCGAACCCGGCGAGAGACGCGGTCGCGTAACGCGAGACATCCTCGGGAAGTGCCGAGTAGCTTCGCGTGCCGATTTCCGGATTCATCGGCGCTGTGTTGACATCGAGGACCGGTGAGTGAAGCCAGTTGATGCCGATCGCGCGGAGTTGAGCGCCGATTCTGCGCGCGACGCGACGGCACAAATCCGGATCACCCGATGCGGCGAGCCCCATCGCGTGCGGGAACAACGCCACGCCGGGCGCGTAGAAATCAAAACTTTGATTTCCCTCGAAGTCCAGCGCGAAGTACAGCGGGATTTGCGCCCCGGTCTCGAGCGAGCGGCGTCGTAGCAGATTCAGTACCTCCGCGTACCGCCGCGCGCCGAAGTCCGGCGCGCTGATATCGCCCCCGTACTCGCGCTCGAGAGGCTCCTGCGGACGGACTACGCGCGAACTGGCCGGGTTGTCCGGCCCGAAGTAGCGCTTGAACTTTCGTCCGCCGGGAGTGACGCGAAAGCCTGCGGGATGATACTTCTCGATTGCTTCGACAATGTCGGGATGCGGGTACGTGCCGCTGAAGCCGAAACACAGCAGCTGACCGACCTTCTGTTCGAGACTCATCTCCGATAGGTATTTCTCAAGCGTCGAGTTCATCCCGTTACTCCTTGCTGCGGCAGAAATTCCGCCCGTGGTATCGGCCTATTCTCACGGCCGGTTCACAGTCTAAGTCCACCGATCGGAGGTGTCAATTCGGAGAACCGGCGTAGCCAGGCTCAGCTCCGGGTCTCCTTGAGCGCGTTGAGGACAACCGGGATCGAGTCGCGCCAGTTTTCCTGACGGGCTTCGGAGATCTCGAACGCTAACCGTCGGCCGTCGGGCGCGGCTTCCTGCACACGGTCGAGGACTAGCCGGTGCAGTTCGGCCGGTGGGAGTTCGTACACAGATGCGTTCAGGTTGGACCAGAACAACTTTGTCGGCCATGCGGCTCGGCACTCGGCGAGCGACAGATCGCCCTCCGGAGCCGGCGTCAGCGACTCGATGAGATCGATCGGCGCGCGGGCGATAAGGTCCTTAACGCACGCTGTCTTCCCGTCGTAGTGGCTGCCGATGATTTTGCCGGCTTCGTGGATAGGGGCAAAGCATTCTTCGTAGACCGGGAGCAGAAACTCCTCGTACCGGTCCGGCCCGAGCGTTTCAGCCGTGAAGTTCTCGAGGTTGGACACAAACCGTCCGGGCCCCGCGGCGACGATCTCGGCCTTACGCCGGAACTTCTCGAGCAGTGCCTCGTACAGCTGCCGGACCTCCTCCTCGTAATCGAATAGGTGGAAACTGAAGCTCTCCAACCCCGCGTAATCGACGAGTATCTCCTGAAGCGGGGTTCGGCCGACCATCGACCACGTCACCGCGTACGGCTGCATGCGCTGCTCCGCGACGCCGAACGAGTCGTACTCGGCGACGATCTCGGTGTTCTCGACGATGTGGGTCATAACGCGGTAGTCCTCCGCCGACTTCAGCCGGTGTTCTTCTTGCCAGCCGTCGGTCCACCGCGCCGAGATTTCGCCCCGTGAGGTTCTCCACGTGACGTGTCGGACCGAGCGGCCGTTTTCAACCGCCTCACGTTGGATGACGTCGAGGTCTTTGTGCTCCAATCGAAAAGGATACTCCTTGAACGTGAGCCCGAGTCCGTCCTCGAACAGTTGGGCCCACGAAGGATCGTCTTGCGCGTCCTCCCACTTGGTGTGGTAGATCGTGTACGGGATTTCATCCGGCCGTTCACCGGCCCAGAAAGCCTCGAGTCTCTCGCGGATCGTCACTGTGTTATCTCCTCAATCTTGAAGAATCTACCGGTCGGATGGTCTGAAAAGTCTACAGGAAGAGCGTTGTAGTTTCCAAGGTCCACTCCCCACGGTTCCGCCGCGGAGTTCAGCACGGAAACCGGTAGTATCACGTGCATACGCCCGAAGCGCGACAGAAACGCGCGTGCGGGATGGAGTGGTGTTCTCATACGGTGGACCGATACTACGCTTCCGCGAGGTCGGTGTCAAAGCCCAAAGCGCAGTCATCACCAGCACGGTCGATCTCGCCTTGCGGGCGAAGCGTTAACGGTCGGCCGCGAGCTCTTCCGGTTTGAACCCCGCAACCGGGCCACGGTACGGGAGGCCGCGTTCGGGCCGGTGTGGCCGACGCATGTACCGGACCGCATGGACCGGACAGAAGTTGTAGCAGCGAAGGCAGATCACGCAGGTGCCGTGGGTGACGACTCCGTCCGGGGTCATCGTCAGGTTTCCGGACGGGCAGATTCGGGTACATCGCCCGCACCGCGTGCATCGCGCCGCATCGACCGAAATGTCGTCCCGCAGCCGCAGGAACCACCGGCGGAACGGGCGCCGTTGCATCGCGCCGAGCGCGGCGGGCACGAGCCCCCGCCCCCGACTGAACGATCGCCCGTGCAACACGGCTTCCAAAAAGCGATCGATCCGTCTGGCCGTCTTCTCCAGGCGCTTCGTGTGATCCTCCGGATCGGCCGACCACGAGAGCGGAGATACCGTTACGCAGATGTTGTTCGGCATCCGAAAGTGCGCCGACCAACCGATCGCCCAGCCGCGGGCCGCAAGCTCCCTCTCGTACACGCGTGCCCCGTTGCCCGAAAAGAGCCACTGCGTGCAGAACGTAAACACCCGCCGTCGATCGACCGAGGGAAGCGTCGTATCGATGAAAAGCTTCATCGGCTCCGGAAGATCCGAGCCGTACACGGGCCAGCCGAGACCAACAAGGTCGGCCGCGGCTACCAGCTCGGCCGCGGCCGCGGCCCCGATCCGCTCGATGCTCACGACGCGCGTCTGCACACCCCGGACGCCGAGCGATGAGGCGAGACGCTGTGCGCACCACCACGTGTTGCCGGTGCCCGAAAAACAGAAGATCACGGCGGTCATAGCGTACAATACCCCCACGTACCGTTCATCGACAAGGCGGCCGACACCCGCCGAATCCACGCGACCGGACGCACAAATACCGCCCTGGTTCTGAACTCCCGCCCGTGTGAAGTCCAGGAGTTCCGTGAAACGCCATGAATTACGGACCGGCGCAAAATCAGTATATTGTTCCTAGACGATGTGGCGATCGACGCAACCGCATCGTGAAAGGGTGGCGATATGGAAGGTACGTTCGACGGGCTCGGTCCGGCGACGTCCCTGACCGGCATTTTGGTTCGGCTGCTCCTTCTTGGAACGGTCATCATGACTCCCCCCGGTGCGTTCGCGCGCGAAGTGGCGATCTCCGCGCATCCGAGCCGCGTCCGTGACCCTGCGGCATACCTGCCGGCGGGTATGAATTACGCACGTGTCACCCGCTCCGTTCCCGTCCATGCCGAGTTGACCGATATCGCGGCGAATCGCGCGTTCACGAAACACGGCGATGACGAGGCGCGGATCTGGGTCAACGTTCTTCGAACCACCACCGTGGGAGAAAACCGGTACTCCTTTGTCCGATGGGACTGGGGAAAAGAAGGGTGGATTCCCACGAACGCGCTGAGCTTCACACCGACGTTCTCGCCGCTGCGCGGCGTCGAGCTCGAGCAGTTAGGCGATAGACGCTTGGCGATGGTTTTCATCGAGCAGCTTCACGTCAGAGCGGCTCCCGATCCATTCGATCACTCGAATATTCTCGGAACGATCCGGAAGTACGATGTGGTCACGATCCACGATACGCGTCGTGTCGGCGGCGCAGATTGGTTCATGATCGCGCCCGAGCAGTGGATCCACGGTGGCTATGTCCGCGTCTTTTCTCCGGGGCGCCGGCCTGAAGGCGTCGGTCCCGACGAAAAATGGATCGAGGTCAACGTGACCAAACAGACCGCGATTGCGCACGAGGGGGACACACCCGTGTACGCCACTCTCGTCTCGACCGGGAGACCGGGACGGGAAACGATAACCGGCCTGTTCAGACCGTGGGGCATGTTCCGTTCCGCGCCGATGCGCGGCGCAGCGTTCGGGCTCTCGTATGATTTTGCCGATGTACCGTGGATCGCGTACTTTCACGGCTCGTTCGGGTGGCACGGAACGTACTGGCACGACAAGTTCGGTACCGCGCAGAGCGCAGGCTGCGTCAACATGAGTCCGTTCGACGCAAACTGGTTCTTCGAATGGGCCGATCCCGACCTTCCGGCCGGACGAGACGAAATCCGCCCGACGGCCGACTCTCCGGGTACATGGGTCTACGTGAGACGATGACCGCGGCGCATCGTCCGGCCGACGCGGGCTGCGAGCACTAGAGCGAGAGCACGAGCCGCAGGCCGGCGTCTATCTCGTGCATCCGGTCCGCCGAGAGTGACCCGACCTGTTCGTCGAGATACGCCTTGTCGATCGTGAGCAGCTGCGAGACGTTAACCACCGACGGATGCGGGAGGCCGGTGTCGGACTCGTCCAGACCGACATTTCCGGGAGCCTCGGCCAAAGACTGATTCGTCGTCACGGAAGCGACGATGACGGTACGCACGCGACTTCGGTTGAAAGGATCGGCCTGTACGACGACTACCGGTCTTCGGAAACCGGGGCCGGATCCCTGCGGCTCCGGAAGGCTCGCCCACCAGACCTCACCGCGCCTCACGATCATCCCGGGCGAGCGTGCGATGCTGAAGCTCCTCGAGGACCGGGTCCACCGATGAGTCTTGTGCGGCGTAGACCGCATCGAGCTGCTTTACAATGTCGTCTTCGCGCTTCATGTACGCCTGAAGCGCACGCCGGTAGAGTTCGCTCCGCGAGATCCCCTTCCGCGCGGCGTACCGCTCAGCCCGCTCGTGTATCGAGTCCGGTATTGAGATTGCAATCTTCACGACGATAGTATGACTGCAGTCATACCGGTTGTCAACCCGTGGGGGGAGCGTTTTCAAGAAGCAGGTAGTTCGCCGTTCACGCCGTGAATTTCAATGTCTAACGGAAGTCCCGAAGCGCCGCCGGTACTCTTGGTCTTGTTCCCCGCGGGATCACCACTCCCACCGCACGGGGTAGGCGTGGATCAGTGGGTCCGGAGTGAGGATCACCAGTCCTCGGCAGATCGACTGGCTCACGAGAAGCCGGTCAAACGGGTCACGGTGGATCGGCGGCAGCGTCGACAGATGAAGCGCGTCCGTTTCGTCGATCGGCAGGGCTGCGATTCCGTGTGCGTCCCGAATCCGCGGGATGTAGCGCGAAGGAATCTCAGGAAGCGGTAGTTTTCCGAGCTGATTTTTGACGACGATTTCCTGGCAGGACGCCGCACTGAGCCAGACCTCTTCCGCTGCGAGAAACAGGTGGCGAGCAGTGGGGGTGAGTTCCGGGGCGTCCGACGCGATCCAGAGAAACGCGCAGGTATCGAGCAGAATCTTCACGAATCCTGGCCGTCGTACAACGCGACCAGTTCCTCCGGAAGCGCGTCAAAGAAACCTTCCGGCACGTTCAGCCGCCCGCGCTCCAGACCGATGACGCGCCGAGTCCGGGGCGACGGTAGCGGCCGTATCACCGCTACCGGTCGGTTCCGTTTGCACAACACAATTTCCTCTTCGCGATCCAGCTGACTCAAGTACTTCGAGAGGTTCGTCTTGGCGTCGTGAATGTTGATCATCAACATGACTATATAATGAACTATATTAGGGACCCAGTCAAGTTGTGACCGACTCGTGTCAAGACTCGCCGACGTCGAGGCGCCGGCGCCTCGACGGGCACGGTATAGATGATTAACTGCTTCATGACCGAAAAAGACCACATTTATTCCGTCGATTGTGGGAAGGCGTGGATCCCGTGCGAAGAGCTGCCCGACCGCACCGGGTATCACCGCTATCCGCGGGAAAAAACCGGAGCGTCGGGCGTAGAGAGCGCCTCGTTCAGCGTGTACCCGTCGAGGTTGTACTCGGCGAGTTGGTCCGGTGAGGTGATACGCGATCTCAGGATCCATCCGGCCATGCGCCCACGCGCACGCTTCGCGTGAATCGCGACCGTGCGAAACCCTCCCGCGTGTGCTTCGCGAAACTGCGGAGTTACTACGCGCGCAGAGAGCCGACCGGTTTGAACGACCCGCCACGACTCCTGCGACGCCAGGTTCACGACAGTTGTACTGCCGACGCGGTCGAGCGCCCGGTTCACTGCATCGGTCGGCAGATTCCCCCAGAACCGGTAGAGCGAGTGTTCCGCTCCGACCGAAAGCGGCGTCTTCATCTCGAGGCGGTACGGGCGGATCTTGTCCAATGGGCGAACCAGCCCGTACAGGCCGGATATCACGAAGAGTCGCTCGTGCGCGTACTTTGCCTCCATGGCCGAAAATGCGCCGAACTCCAGACCACGGAACACCTCCCCGGTGTACGCGTAACCGGCCTGGAGGCTACCGTCGCCGGCCGTCGGTTCGGCATCAACCCATCGGCGGTAGCGCTCCTCCGTATCGGCCGCGAGTGCAGGTCCGATCTTCATCAGCGTCGCCAGATCATCTCGACTCAGCCGACGGAGGTGCTGCGCAAGCTCGCAGGCCTGCCGCCAGAAGAGCGGCGTCGTCGAAACCGTGGTCCGCGGTGTGACTGAGAAGTCCTGCGTTTTGCTCGGCGAAAGAAGAACGATCATCTCGACGCCTCACGGCAGATTAGCTGTCCTGGGGTAGTGTTCACGGCGGAACCATACGCGAAGCGCACCGTTCCGGCAAGGCCCGGGGAATTCGGTACCCACTATCGGACTTCGCGGGTGCTATTGTGTATCCGGCGGGTTCGTTTCTATACTCGGTTTCATGGATCACGAAGGCATCTGGGACGTCAACGCGGCGCAAACGTACGACACCCCGGGGACCGGTATGTTTTCTCCGGAAGTGCTGGATCCGACCGTGACGCGGCTTGCCGAGTTAGCCGACGGAGGGCGAGCGCTCGAGTTTGCGATCGGCACGGGCCGTGTCGCGGTGCCGCTTCTGGAGCGAGGCGTGCCGGTCGTGGGCATCGAACTCTCACAGCCGATGATCGATCAACTGCGAACCAAACGGGACGAGGTCTCACTTCCGGTGGTGCAAGGAGACATGGCGAGCGCGAGAGCCCCGGGAAGCTACAGTCTGGTCTACCTCGTGTACAACACGATCTCGAACCTGCTGACCCAGGGCGAACAGGTCGCGTGTTTTCACAACGCGGCGCGGCACCTGAGCGCGGGCGGACGGTTCGCGACCGAGCTCTGGGTACCCGAGCTTCGAGAACTACCGCCGGGGCAGGACGCGGTGGTCTTCGCGAACGAGCCCGGTTACATCGGTCTCGACACGTACGATGTGCTGAACCAGCGAGTCGTGTCGCATCACTTCCGGTTTGATGAAAACGGAAACGCGCGGCTCTTCCGGACTCCTCACCGTTACGTCTGGCCATCGGAGCTCGATCTCATGGCGGAGCTTTCCGGCTTCTCGCTCGAGAGCAGGCACGCCGACTGGACCGGATCCCCGTTCACGGCGGACTCGCGCTCGCACGTTTCGGTGTATCGGCTG
>REEC01000145.1 GCA_007695285.1 Spirochaetaceae bacterium
TTGCACTCGGTCGGTTCGATGGCGCCGCACATTCGGCCGCTGTACCGCACGCGCGCGGTAGGGATCGCGCGCACCGTCAGGTACGTACCGTTCATCGGCCGGATCCCCGAGCGTGACGCGACGGGATACTGGGAGTGGTCGGGCCACTACTACCGCGACATCTGCCCGTACCCGTGGATCGACGAGATCGAGGACGGCGACTTCATCGTGATCGATCAGTCCGGAGTCGACGCGGGGCTGATGGGGTCCGAGAACACGTTGAGCTGTATCCGTCGCGGTGCGCGGGGGCTCGTCTCGAGCGGCGGGGTGCGCGACACCGACGAGGTGGTTCGGCAGAACGTACCGTTCTGGAGCGCGATGGTGAGCAAATCGATGGTGCAGGGACGGCTTCAGTTCGAGTCGAAGAACACGACCGTCGCGTTTGCAGGCGTGACCGTCCGACCGGGAGACATCGTCGTTGCCGACGGTGACGGGGTCGTCGTCGTCCCGCTCGAGTACGCGTACGACGTCGCCGACGCGGCGAACAAGGAACACGAACGCGACAAAGTGAGCCGCCGAAAGCACTACGAAGCGCTCGGCTGGACACCCGACGAAACGGTGTAACGGCCGAAGTGATAAACAGCAACACGCGGATGCAAACAAAAGCGAGGAAACAATGGCTCACGTGATCAAATACTACCCAAAGGTCGACGCCGAGATGGTCCGTCGATTCCGCGAGATTCCGTGCGCGACTGCGTACGAGGCGGCCGGACAGGCGGGTATGATGGACCCTGCGATCAGGCCGATCTATCCCGCGGCGAAGATCTGCGGCCCCGCGCTCACCGTTTCGTGTCACGTCGGTGACAATCTGATGATTCATAAAGCCGTTTCGATCGCGCAGCCGGGCGACGTGCTTGTCGTGACGATCCGAAGCGACGCGCGCTCCGGCGCGTGGGGCGAGATTCTCACGACCGCCGCGCAGGCGCGCGGGGTGACGGGTCTTGTGATCGACGGCGGCGTGCGCGACGTCGAGGCGAACGAGAAGAAAGGGTTCCCGGTCTTCAGCCGCGGGATCGCGGTCGGTGCGACGATGAAGAAGAACCTCGGCTTGATCAACCATCCGATCGTCTGCGGCGACGTCGAGGTTCATCCCGGTGATCTGGTCCTTGCCGACCGCGACGGGGTCGTGATCGTCCCGCGCGAGAAGTGCGAGACGATTCTCGCGGAGTCGGTCGCACGCGAAGAGCGCGAGAAGGTACTCATGGAGAAACTCGAGAAAGGCGCGACGACGCTCGAGCTCCTGGGGCTCGATCCGATTCTCGCCGATCTCGGCCTGATCGAAGAGTGACGGCCGGCGCATGAGCACGGAAAAACCCGGATACGACCGAACCGAGCCGCAAACGGCGCGGTTCCGGCCCGACGCACTCGCGACGTTCTCGACCATGTGTCTCGCCGCGCTCGGCGTCTCGGCGGCGGACGCGCAGGTTGTGACCGACAACCTCGTGTACGCCGAACTGCGTGGCCACGCGTCGCACGGGATCGTCCGACTGCCGGTGCACGCGAAACGGCTCGTCGCCGGCGTCGTCGATCCGGCGGGCCGTCCCGAGACCGCGACCGCGACCATGGCGGTCGGCGTCGTCGACGGAAAGAACGCGCTCGGGCCGGTCGCCGGTACGTACGCGGTCGATCGCGCGATCGAGGCCGCCGAACGCTACGGGGTCGGTGTGTTCGTCGCGCGCAACAGCAACCATTTCGGACCCGCCGCGTTCTACTCCGAGATCGCGAGCGAACGTGGGTTGATCGGGGTCGCCGCGTCGAACGCTCCGCCGAACATGGCGCCGTGGGGAGGAAAGGATCGTTTCCTCGGCACCAACCCATTCTCGGTCGCGGTTCCGGCGGGACGGCTTGGTTCGATCGTGCTCGACATGGCGTCGAGCCTCGTCGCGCGCGGGAAGATTATCCTCGCCGCGCAGAAGGGCGATCCGATCCCTGTGGGCTGGGCTCTCGACCCTGAGGGAAACCCAACGACCGACGCCGCGCAGGCTCTGCTCGGCGCGGTGCTTCCGTTCGGTGGGCCGAAAGGATCGGCAATCTCTCTCTTGATCGACGTCTTTTCGGGTGTGCTGTCCGGAGCCGCGTACGGCCGGCACCTCAATACGCTTGAGAACGTGAGTGCGATTCAGAACCTTGGCCACTTTTTCATCGTTCTTCGCATCGATGCTTTTATCGCCGAGGACGAGTTCCGCGAAAGGGTCGACGACCTGATCGAGCAGTTGAAGGCCTCACCGAAGGCGCCCGGGGTCGACGAGATTCTCGCGCCCGGCGAGATCGAACGGCGGCGCGTGGCCGAGTCCAAACGCAGCGGAATCGCCGTGACCGGCGACGTTCTCGCGCAGCTCGTTGACCTCGCCGAGTCGCTCGGGGTCGAGCCGCCGCGACCGATTGAGTAAAAAAAGAGGTGTAACGTGAAACCGATAGACCATGAACAGGCGTTTCAGTTCCCGGCGATACCGACCGAGATCGTGTTCGGATTCGGCGTGATCGAACGGCTGCCCGAAAAAATCCGCGAGGCGCACGGCACTCGCGTTTTTCTCGTGACCGATCGTGGCGTCGTCGCCGCGGGCCTCGCCGACCGAGTTTCCGCGGTGCTTGCGAAGGCCGGCGTTGATGTCTGCGTGTTCGACGAGATTCCGCAGGACTCGAGTTCGGCGGTCGTCGAAGCGGCCGCCGCGCGGCTCACCGAAGAACGCTGCGACATCGTCGTCGGACTCGGCGGAGGCAGTTCGCTCGACGCGTCGAAGGCGGTCGCGGTCTGCGCGACGAACGAGCCTCCGATCGTCCGGTACGCGGGACTGAACAACGTGAAAAATCGGCCGTTGCCGTGCATCGCGATACCGACGACCGCGGGTACCGGCAGCGAGGTGACGTACTGGTCGGTCATGACCGACGACGCGACACACGTTAAAACCGCGATCGGCGGTGGGCTCGTGTTTCCGCGTCTCGCGCTCTGCGATCCGGAGCTCACGCTCGGTCTCCCGCCGATGTTGACCGCGAGCACCGGTATGGACGCTTTGACGCACGCGATCGAGTCGTACGTGAACACGTCGTACCAACCGATATCGTCGGCGCTCACGTACCGCGCGATCGAGTTGATCGGCGGAGCTCTCGAGCGCGCGGTCGCCGACGGAGGAGACCGGGAAGCTCGGTACATGATGCTGCTTGGCAGTACGCTCGCGGCGCTCGGGATGAACCCGACGCGGCTCGGTATCGTGCACGCGCTCGCGATGCCGCTCGGCAGTTGGGATCTGAAGATTCCGCACGGAGTCGGAAACGCGGTTCTCTTGCCTCACGCGATGGAGTTCAACGTCTCGGCGAACCCCGGTGCGTACGCGGACGTCGCGCGCGCGCTGAACGAGCACTGTGACGGACTCGACGCGGCCGCCGCAGCCCGGAAAGCCGTGAGCCAGGTTCGCGCGATCGCAGATACGATCGGTATCCCTCAGGGGCTCGGCGCGCTCGGACTCACGCGCGAGATGATTCCTCAGGTCTGCGCCGAGGCGATCAAGAGTGGGAACATACCGGTCAACCCGCGGCACGTCACCGAACACGACTTGCGGGAGATCTGCGCGGCCGCGCTGTAGCTCCCGATTCGGGCGCCTCGTTACTGTCGGTCTGCAACCGCGAACAGAGGAGAGACGATGAAGACTTTCACAAACTACATAGACGGACAATGGGTCGCGCCCTCTACGGGTGCGTACGACGAGAACCGGAATCCCGGAAAACCCGACGAGGTACTGGGGATGTTCGCCTCGTCCGCGCCCGCCGACGTTTCGGCCGCGATCGACGCGGCGGCGCGCGCTTTCGGTACGTGGTCGGCGGTGCCGGGCCCCGAGCGCGCGCAGATCCTGTATCGGTTCGCCGATCTGCTCGAGCAGAACCGCGATGAACTCGCGGACATTCTGTCGCGCGAGGAAGGGAAGATTCTCAAAGAGGCGCACGGAGAGGTCACGCGCGCGCGCGCCGAGACGCTTTTCATGGCGGGGGAGGCGAGCCGTCTGACCGGTGAGCACATGAACAGCGAGAGGCCCGGTGTCGAGGTGACGCGGACGCGCGTTCCTCTCGGCCCGATCGGCGTGATCACGCCGTGGAACTTCCCGATCGTGACGCCGGTGCGCAAAATATCACCCGCGCTCGCGTACGGTGACACGGTCGTGTTCAAGCCCGCGACGTTGACTCCGTGGTGCGCGGTGCGGCTCGTCGAGCTGTACGAGCAGGCAGGTCTGCCCGCGGGGGTTCTCAACCTCGTGACCGGGTCGGGTGGGGCAATCGGTTCGGTGATCTCCGGGTCGCCGACGATCCGTGGAATCACGTTCACCGGCTCGACCGCCGTCGGTAAAAAAATCTTCCGCGCATCGGTCGAGAACTTTACGAAGGTTCAGCTCGAGATGGGCGGCAAGAACGCGGCGCTCGTGTTCGACGCCGAGAATCTCTCGGCTGCCGCGGATCAGATCGTCGCGGCGGCGTTCGCGAGTTCGGGGCAGCGGTGCACCGCGATCAGCCGCGTCGTCGTCGGCGAAGCCGAACACGATGAACTTGTCCGGCTCATGACCGCCCGGATCAACGAGATCTCGGTCGGCGACGCGCTCGAGGCGGAGACGGGAATCGGACCGCTCGTCAGCGCCGAGCAGGTTTCGGTGATGGAGAGGTACATCGAGATCGCAAAAAAAGAAAGTGTGCAGATCGTGACCGGAGGAAACCGTGCTCGCTCGGCGACCGGCGGCTACTTCTTTGAACCGACGCTCCTGACGCAAGTTCGGCCGGACTCCGCGCTCGCGCGCGAAGAGATTTTCGGGCCAATCCTGTCGGTCCTGAAAGTGGCGACGTTCGACGAGGCGGTCGCGGTCTGCAACGACACCGAGTACGGACTCGCGGGCTGTGTTTTCACGCGTCTCATCGCGAACGAGAAGAAGTTCGTGCAGAACGTCGAAGCGGGGATGATCCACGTCAACCACGGAACCGCGAGCCAGGCGCACGTGCCGTTCGGCGGGGTCAAGAACAGCGGTTTCGGAGCGTTCTCGATCGGCCCGACCGCGAAGGATTTCTACACGACCGACAAGATCGTGTACCGTATGTAGGTCACGGCGGTGCGGGCGTTCGGTCGATTCGCGCGGCCACGAAGAACGCGACGATGAGCGGGAGCCATCCCAGCGACATCGCGCCCGGGAACGACACCGTTTCGGCGATCAATCCCATCGCCCATGGGTAAACCATGTGCGATATCGATCCGACGAGGAATATCAGCCCGGACGCCGATCCTGTCGCGTGTGGAACCCATCCGCACGCGATCGTGACGATGAGCGGAATCGTCGCTCCTGTCGTCGCGCCCGCGACAAACGCTGCGGCGAGTAGCACGACCGGCGAACCCGAAACGAACCCGGCCGCGAGAGCGACGCCGCCGATAGCGCTGCCGACCGAGATCAGCCGTACCGGGGCTATCGAGCGCGAGAGTTGTGCCGCGGTAAGCCGCCCAACGATGATTCCCGCCCAGAGCAGCGTAACTGCGAGCGCCGCGAGGTCTGCTCCGACGCTCATATGATCTATCATGTACGTCGGGAGCCAGACCGTCAGCCCTACCTGATGTCCGGTGTACAGAAACATCACCACCGTCACGAGCACCATCGACCGCGATCGCAATAACGTGAACGGGGTCTCCCTCCGCGTATGCGCGTCCGCGGCGGTGTCGCCGATCTCTGCGGCAGCCGGCGGTCTCTCCCGCGCGGCGTCGCTCGATGCGGTCGCCGCGATGAAGACCGCGAGCACACCGGCGCACACGACCGCGAGCGCGCCGTACGCGGTCTGCCACTCCCCGTCGCCCGCAAGAATCGCGCGCGCGAGAATCGGCCCGCCGAGCGCGCCGACGCCGAACACGGTGTGCAGGATGTTCATCGGCGTGCCGGGCGATTCGCGGAAGAGGTCGGCCGTCATCGCGTTCGAAACCGAGTCGACCAGACGCGTCGATGCACCGAGCACAAAAAAGATCACGACGATCGCCGTGTAACTCGGATCGATGCGAATCACGAACAACGTGGCTGTATAGACGGCGAACATCAGGATGATCGAGTACTTCTTCGGGATAAGGTCGGTCGCGGCTCCCAGCGCGATCACCGCAATCACGCCGCCGATACTCCGTGCGGTCTCGAGAAACCCCCCGGCCGATAACCGAAGGCCGTATCGTCCTATCAGCGCGGGCATGAGCGGCCCGATCATCGTGACCGAGAACGCGTACGCCATCATCACGAGGCAGAGTCCGGCCATCGCGATACGGCGGGGCATCGGGTTGAAACGCGTAGTGGTGCCGGACGGCAGAGTCTCCATGCCCGACGATCGTACCATGTTCGCGCGGAGGCAACAACATTACGCAATACGCAATATGTGTTTGAACACGCGCGTTTGCACCGTCGCCGAAAATTCTCTATCATGTCCCAGGTATGAGCGCCGACGTGATCGCAACGGTCCGCGAGAAGGCCCCAAAAGAACAAATAGAGTAATGACGATCGATACACGAACCGGAGAGATCGAACTCAAGCGGAAAGTCGATGAGAAAATTCGCGACGGCCGATACGACGACGCGATACACGACCTCGATGCCTGGCTCGAAGAAACGACGAACACGCGTGATCCGGGCCCCCCGATGGGGCTCCCGGGGTGGTTGCTGCGCCGCAAGGCCCAGTGCCTGTGCGGGAACGAGGAGCTGCCCGCGGCGATCCGGCTCGCAGGCGACGCCGTTGCAGCGTGCACGAGCAGCGGCGACGAAGCCGAGCTGGCCGACGCGCACTCGGTGCTTGGTGTGTCGTACGCAAAACTCGCGCTGTACGGTACGGCCGTCGAGCACCTCAAACGCGCGTACGCGTTTTTCGGTGACCGGGATCCGGCTAAGGCGGGATCTCTGCTGAACAACATCGGAAACATCTTTTTCGAGATGGGCAGTATCGATGAGGCGCAGGAGAACTTTGAAGCCGCCGTCGCGCACAGGGACACCGGCGCCCCCGACCGTACGGTCGCGATCGCGCTCGGGAATCTTGGGCGGTGTGCTGTCGCGCTCGGAGAGTATAGCCGCGCGGTCGAGTGCCACGAACGCAGCATCGCGATGTTCGCATCGCTCGGGCACACCGTGTTCTACGCGCACGCGTTGCGGAAACTCGCGGACGCGCACGTCGAGTTCGGCGCGTACGCCGCCGCCGAGCCGCTGTACCGCGAGAGCCTCGACGTTATGGCCGATGAAAGGCGTCCGTTGTGGCGGTACGAGATTTTCGTTCAACTCGGGATTCTGTACCTCAAGATCGGACGGTACGACGACGCGCGGCGGGCTCTCGAGACCGGCCTGCGGGAGGCCCCCACCTCAGACTCGCAGACGCGTATTCTCGCGAACGACAGTCTCGCGCGCGTCTTTGAGGCGCTCGGCGACCCCGTGGAAGCTCTGCGGCGGCAGAAGGTGGCGTTCGAGGGGATCAAGGACTCGACCGCTTCGAAGGTCGACGCGGCGTTGATCACCGCGCTCGCGGATCTCGATCTCGAGCGCGTCAAACGCGAAAAAGAGCTCTCCCACGTACGGTACGTCGAGCTTGCGCAGGCGCTCGAAGAGCTCGAGCGCGTGAAGGACGAACTCGAGGCCCGGAACCGGGAACTCGCGCAGATCGCGGTCCACGACTCGTTGACGGGCGTGTTCAACCGTCGACATCTCACCGAGTTGCTTCCGATCGAGATCGAACGCGTACGTCGGTACGATGAGCCGCTCAGCATCGCGATGATCGACCTCGACGGCTTCAAGCAGATCAACGACGAGCACTCGCACGTCGTCGGCGACGAGGTCCTGCGGCGGATCGTGGTTCTGATGGGGACGCATCTCAGGCGCAATGATCGTATCGTACGGTACGGTGGAGACGAGTTTGTCGTGATCTTTCCTCACACCACGTATGCCGAAGCCGAGATCGCGTGCGAGAAGCTGAGATCAGAGGTCGCCGACTACGCGTGGGACGACATCGCCTCGGGGGTGAGAGTCTCGATCAGCATAGGGATCGCTGAAGCGTCAGGTGACTCTCTTCCCGACGACCTTCTTTCCCAAGCGGACGAACGGATGTACGTGGACAAGGAGAAGCGCCGTCGGCAACCCGAGGCGTGATCTCAGGCCTCCGATGCTCTCACCACGTGAAATCGCCCCAAATCGGCTTCATCAATCCGGCCGCGAGTTCTGCGACCTCGACGACTCGCGTGTCGACTCCGTGCCCCGATACCGCCGTCGTGGGTCCGCCGTCGCGGCTCAACGCCGTGACGGTACTCCGGACTCCGGCCTCGAGCCCCGTGAGGCTGTACCCGCCCTCGAGTACCAGTACGATCCGTCCATCGGCGTGGCGTTCCGCGACGCCGACGAGCCGCTCGGTCATCGCGCCGAAGCAGTCGCCCGTGAGGCGCATCGAACCGATCGGGTCTTTTTCGTGCGCGTCGTAGCCCGCCGAGACAAGGATCAGCTGCGGCTGGAATCTGTCGAGAAGCGGTGCGACGATCGAGTCGAAGAGAAAGAGATACTCCGCGTCGCTGCGGCCGGCCGGGAGCGGAAGGTTCAGCGTCGCCCCGGTGCCCGCACCCGATCCGATCTCGTCCGCCGCTCCGGTACCCGGGTAGAACGGCGACTGGTGGAGCGAAATGAACAGCACGTCGGCATCGGTATAGAAGCTGTGCATCGTCCCGTTGCCGTGATGCACGTCCCAGTCGACGATCGCCACGCGTTCGAGCCCGAACCTGGCGCGCGCGTGCTGCGCGGCGATCGCCACCGTGTTGAAAAAACAAAAACCCATCGGGTGCTCGCGCTCGGCGTGGTGCCCCGGAGGACGCGTTCCGACGAACGCGCGTCGCGCCGAGCCGTCCGAGGAAACCGACTCGACCGCCGAACACGCGCAGCCGGCCGACCGCACCGCCGCGGCAAAGCTTGACTCGTTCGCGATCGTGTCGACGTCGAACACTGTCTCGGCCGCCGCCGCCGACCGGCGAACCGCCTCGGTATGCGCGGCAGTATGGATGTGGTTGAGTTCGGTCTCGGTCGCGTCTCGCCCCGGATCGATTGTGGTTCCCGTCTGCTCGGCAAACTGCGAGAGTACCGAGGACACCGCGTCGTACCTCTCGGGCCGTTCGGGGTGCCCGGGCCCCGCAAAGTGAGCCCGACAGACGTTGTGTGCGAAGAGTAGGGGTTTGCTCGTCATAACGGACGTACTATCTCATGAACCGGAGGGCTCGTACAGCAGCTCGGGATCGACGAGAAGAATCGTTTTTTTGCGTTCATCGTACCCGGGCTTCATAATGCTTCATTTTGTGGTATAAAACAAACCTCATGAAAATTTCCCTTGGTCTTGTCGCCTTGATCCTGCTCCCGAATTTTTCTTTTGCCCAGCCGCTCGATGTCCACGGCTTTGAGTGGCGCGTGATCGAAACCGAACACTACGACGTCGTGTACGTCGAGACGCTCGAAACCGAGGCCCAGTACGTCGCTAACTCGCTCGAGTTTCTGCTCTCGATGCACGCTGACGCGCTCGCGACGACGAGAAACCACCGGTACTCGGTCGTGCTGTACCCGAACACGATGACCGTCAACGGTTACGTGAGAATTGCGCCGAGAATGAGCGCGTACTACACGACTCCGACGGGCAACTGGGTCGGTGACTGGCTCTCGATCCTCGCGGTGCACGAGGCACGCCACATGGTTCAGTTCGACGCGCTCGACCGGTACACCGGCAGGTTCCTCTCGCGCCTCGCGGGCGAGATCGGTCTGCTCGCTCCGTTTGCGAGCGGGCCCCTGTGGTTCTACGAGGGCGATGCGGTGATGGCCGAGACCGTCTTGACCGAAACCGGGCGTGGACGCGACCCTTCGTTCAGCGCGCCGCTGAAGGCTCTTCTGCTCGACGGTACACCGTTCACGTATAACAAGATGCTCATGGGGTCGGAGAAGGACGAGATTCCGAACCTCTACGCGTTTGGGTACTTGATGTTTGCGTACATTCGCGACGTGTACGACGAGAGCGCGGCCCAAACGTTCTTCACGGCGCTCGCGCAGTACCCGTTTCCGGTCGTCGGCCCGGCGATCGCGATCCGGCGCGCGACCGGGAAGTCCGCCGGTGAGATCTACTCCGAGATGGCCGAGTACTACGGAGCTTTCTGGTCCGAGCAGATCCGGTCGATGACGTTCACCGAGACGCGGCGGGTATTTGAACCTGACTCGCGGTTCTTCACGTGGTACCCGCGTCTTGTGGCGCTCGACGACGGAACGCTCGTCGTCGCGGTCGCAGACGCCGCCGGACGCCGGATCGTGCGGGTCGACGATGAAGGTGAGACATTGCTCTCGCGGTCGGCGCCGTTGAATGCGCTCTCCGCGGGCGGCGGGCTCGTCGTGTGGGATGAGGCGGTCGCCGACGTGAAGTTCGAGTCGTCCCGGACGCGGATCGCTGTTTTCGATCTCGAGTCCGGCCGGAAATCGACGATCGACGGTGACGGCCGGTACTTGTACCCGGCCGTCTCGCCGGACGGACGCCGGATCGCGGCGCTCGAGTGGGACGGCCGTGTCTACACCGGACGGCTCGTGATCCTCGATGCACAAACCGGCGCGGTCATCGAGACGGTTGCGATTCCCCGCGGTGAGTTCTGGTTCGATTTCTCGTGGAACCCCGACGCGACCGAGATCGTCTTTGTCGCGAGCAATAAAAACGGCAAGGCGGTCATCGGTATCTCGCCCGAGACGCGCGCGACGCGGACGTTTATTCAATTCGGCCCCGAGAACATCAGGCACGTCCGGCATACGGATGACTCGGTGATGTACGTCTCGAACTACTCCGGGATCGACGCCGTGTACGCGGTTACCCCATCGGGTGAGCGGTACTCCGTCGTCTCCCGGCCGATCGGCGTGCTTAGCCCGGTCGTGACCGGGAGCGAGATCGTGTTCATCGAGTACGCCGACGCGCGCGGAAGCATCGTCGCCGCAGCGTCCGCGCGACCGGACGCCTGGGTTCCGATCGACGACGTGACGGTCATCCGCGAAGAGTTTTTTCTGCCGGCTGCCGCGGGCGAGATCGGCGCGGGAATGTACGTCGCCGAGAAAGTTCCGACGGTCGAGTACGAGTCGCGTCCGTACTCGTTCGCGCGGAGCGGAAACCGGCTGCACTCGTGGGGCGTGCTCCCGGTCGAACTCGATCCGAATCCGACGGCGCGAGCCTTCGTGATGATCGACTCGATCGCGGGAACCACGTCGCAGGAGATCGGCCTCACGTACGGATCGGCGACGAGCAGCCTCGGGCTCGATTACACGCTTTACCACCGCGTCTTTCGCCCGGACTTTTATCTGCGCGGTGAGACGGTGTTCGACGGCCTCGGCGATACCCCGACAAACACCGCGAGTCTGACGCTCGGTCTCGAGTACCCGATCGGCGCGAGAGTTTTCGGAAATCTCTCGTGGCTGCTCGCACCGAGCACGTCGATCGGCGCCGCGGCTCGCTTCGCCGCAGACGGTACGCTGCTCGCAACCGATGTATCGATCCGCCACGGTCTGTCCGGTTCGTTTTCACACGGTCGGTGGGGTGTCAATGCTGCGGCCGCGTACGAGTACCGGCCGTTCGCTCCGGACTACTCCGATTACCTCGGAGTTCGTGCGACCGGCGTGAGCCCGGGGTTGCTCGAGCGCGACGCTTTTCTCGCGGGAGTGAGTTACGACCGGGTCGGCGGGCCGTTCTCGGCGGTCGTCTCTGGGCCGCGCGGATACGGGCCGATCAACACGACCGAGATGATCTCGGGCCGCGCGCAGTACACCGTTCCGCTCGGTTACCCCGACCTGGCTTTTGGACCGCTGTTGTACATCAACCGCGTAAGCGCGACCGGGTTCTACGATCACGGCGTCGCGCTCGACGCCGGCGCGATGTACCGGTCGCTCGGCGCCGAGCTGCGTTTTCACTTCAAGCCGCTCCAGCTCCCGGCCGACCTCGACATCGCGGTGCGCGCATCGTGGCTCGTCGACGCGCAGCGAATGCAGTACGAGATAATCGCAATCGGATTCTCGATTCCAGTGAACTGAGTCGATCGGGTTCGGCGGTACGCCGCCGGGCGCCGCACGGTTTCCGAATCTTGACACCCGCGGCGCAGGAGCATATCCTGTTCCGATGCTGAAAGAAACGCTCACGATCGATCTGGTGACGACCGATCTCTCCGGTCGTGACAAAAACTCGGTGATCAACGCGCTTCTCGATCTCGCGTGCAACTCGGGAAAAGTCAAAGACCGCGACCTCGCGCTGAAAGACCTGCTCGAGCACGAGACAAAAATGTCGACCGGAATGCAGAACGGCATCGCCATCCCACACGCAAAATCCGACGCCGTCGATGAGCTTGTCGCGTGTGTCGGGGTCACAAAACGTAAGATCGATTTTGAAAATCTGGACCGCAAGCCGTCTCAGATTTTTATCATGACGCTCTCACCCAAAGAGGGCCAGGGGCCGCACGTGCAGTTCCTGGCCGAGATCGGCCGGCTTCTCGTCGACGCATCGATCCGGAAGCGCATCATCAAGGCCAAGACCGACCAGGACCTGCTCGAAATACTCACGGCGTGAAGCGGCTGCTTCGCGCGCTCTCTACCACGCGTACGCCTTCGGCGCCTCGCCTCCGGGGCCGGGCCAGATCTCGTCGAGTTTCGCCATCGTCTCGTCGTCGAGCTTGAGTTCCGCCGCGCGAACCGCGTCCTCGAGCTGATCCATCGTGCGCGGCCCGATGATCGGCGCGGTCACGACCGGGTTCTGCAGCAGCCACGCGAGCGCGACCACTCCCGGGCCCTCTCCGATCTTTTTACAGAGCGCCTCGTACTTCTCGAGCTTGTCGCGGTTCTCGGCGACGCGCTTCTGGAAACCTTCGCCGCTACGGCGTCCGGTCGACTGCGCTTCGAGCGCTCCGCCCAAAAGTCCACCCGCGAGAGGACTCCACGGAATGATCCCGAGTCCGTAGTGCCGGCACGCGGGCACGACTTCGAGCTCGACGGTGCGGTTCGCGAGGTTGTACACGCTCTGCTCGCTCACGAGTCCCATCATGCCGCGGCGCGAGGCTTCCTGGCACGCGGTCGCGATGTCCCAGCCGGCGAAGTTGCTCGACCCGACGTACACGATCTTGCCTTGGTCGGAGAGCGCCGAGAACGCCTGCCACGCCTCGTCCCACGGGCAGTCACGGTCGACGTGGTGCATCTGGTACAGGTCGATCGTCTCGGTCTGAAGCCTCCGCAGACTGCCTTCGCAGTGCCTCTTGATCTTCATCGCCGAGAGGTTCCGCGAGTTGTGGTTCGGCTCGGGCAGTTCGCCTTCCTCGTCGGCGGGGTTGTACACTTTCGTCGCGAGCACGACCGCGTCGCGTCGGCCGGCGCCCTGCGCAAACCACCGTCCGACGATCTTCTCGGTCGCGCCGCGTCCAACCTCGCCTCCGTACACGTCGGCCGTGTCGAAAAAGTTAATCCCGAGCTCGAGAGCGCGGTCCATGATCGCGAACGAGTCCTTCTCACTCGTCCTTGGCCCGAAGTTCATGGTGCCGAGACAGATGTTACTGACGACGACCCCATGCTTCCCTAAACGTTTGTATTGAATTGCCATGAAGAAAGTTTATGCCCTTCTTTGCATATTGTAAAGGGTGAATGTAGAACGTGACGACAATTCTCGCCTTGACAGATTCTGGTCGTGCACTTACGGTACGAAATCATGAAAGTACTCATCACAGGTGGAACAGGAGACGTCGGACGCGCA
>REEC01000004.1 GCA_007695285.1 Spirochaetaceae bacterium
GAATCGATAAACTCTTTGAAGTCGACCGGTAGTTGACTCAGGGCCATAAAAGCACTCCCTCAGGTACGTGATGGTTCGGAGTTTTTCTTCGAAGGAGGCCTGAGCCCAGTACTCCCTGTCGGCTTTGTCGTGCTCTTGCGCGGTCGCTATCACCACGTGTTTCCGGTTCATCCGTTCCGCCATTCGTCGTCTCCAGACTCTAGTGTAGGCCAAAAACCAAGGCTCGACAAGGCGACGGGCCGAGTCAAGCGGGGAGATGGAGCGCGCTCGGCCGCCCTTAGATTTTCCGCCCGATCAGTTTCCGCACCGCGAGCGACGCGATCTTTCGGAAGCCCCACCTGTCACGGTACATCCGCAGGTACATCGATACGGCGGTGCGTGGTGTACGCGGCGCGCGGCGACGGCGGACGAGCGATATCGCGTTGACCGGGCACGTCGTCGTGCAGAGGGCGCACCCGATGCAGCGGGCCTCGTCGATCACGGCGATGCGGTTCTCCACGGTGATCGCGTCCATCGGGCAGCGCTTCACGCAGACTCGGCAGCCCGTGCAGATCGACGGCGCGACCGCCGCGCGGTGAGCCGACGGGATCGCGTCGGCCGGGCGTGGGAGCTTGCGCGCGTTTCGCAGGAGCTCGCAACAGTCACGGCAGCAGCAGCAGATGAACGCCGGGCGCCGCGTATTCTGCGGCTGCAGAACCTGTCCTTCGCGCTCGGACCGATCGAGAATCGCGAGAAGCTCTTCGCGCGTCACTTCGCGACCGTGCGGCGGCGTGTGCCCGATCATCAGGCACGTCTCGTGCGTGGAGCTCGTCGTGCACGGCTCGCCGATCAGCTCCGCGCTCTGCCGGCAGACGCAGTTGATGACCGAGAACGGCCCCGGATGAGAGCTCAGGTACGAGCGGATGTCGTCGTACAATGAAACCGACCGTCCGGCCGAGAGCTGCGCGCGCACCGGAACGGTCCGCATCTGCGGGGTTTGCACACCGACGATGCTTTTCCGGAAACCGTCGTCGAGGTAGTCGTGAAAGTCGTGCACAAACTCCGGCGTGAGCCGGTCGACCTGAAACTCGAACATGCCGACGACGAGAGGCGCGAGACCGTACGTCCGCACCCGCTCTTTCCCGACGCGCGTTACGCCGGTGTTGATCGCCCCCTTCCGCGCGAGCGCGGCGAGAGTCGACTCGATCTCTACGGGATCACCACCCGGCACGCGCCGCGCGATCACCGATACCGGCTCGCCGATCGCGCTCAGGTGAAGCGCGAGCTCCGCCTCGTGTTCCTCGAACAGAGCCTTAAGCAGCTTGATCTCGACGCCCGACTCGGTGCTCGGGTACGGAACCGGAAGCTCGTCGATTCGCTCTTGCAGTGCCCGATAGACGTCGGTCGGGGGATTCGAGTGTCTCACTTTTGTCTCCTGGATGGACCCGAGTATGATTGGTCTTTCCGGTATCGGCAAGACGGGGGTATCGGGGGGTGGCTCCCGATTCCGTATGCAAAAGCGCGCGTCTTGATCATTCATCAGGAAACAACAGCCCTGCAATCTCGGCAAACGGCAGAATTTTGATCCCGTCGACGACCGCCGTCTCATCGCCGCTGTACACGAGCGCGGCGCCGACCAGATCCGCGCGGAGGGACCGGAATCGCTGCAACGGCCTGGTCATCTCGGGCGCGTAGGTCGAGCCGGCCTTGATCTCAATCGCGAACGGACGCCGTTGGTACTCGCGGATCAGGTCGATCTCGAGACCGGATTTTTCGCGGTAGAATGAAAGCTGAGGTGGGGCGCCGCGGTTGAATGCGGCTTTCGCCGCCTCGATTATGATCATGTTCTCAAACATGCCGCCGAGAAGCGGATCTCGCGAAACCTGATCCGGAGTCTCGATCTGAAGCAGCCACGCGAGCAGACCCGGCTCCGTGAAGTAGAGCTTGGGCGTTTTCACGAGTCGCTTACCGATGTTCGTGTGATACGGGTGGAGCCGAAATACCACGAAAGATGCCTCGAGCGCCGAGAGCCACCCACCAAGCGTAGCGGAACTCACACCGACGTCGCCCGCGAGCGACGAGAGGTTCACAAGTTGTCCGACCCGTCCCGCGAGCAGCCGGATAAAGGTCTCGAACTTCGTCATGTCCTTCACGTTGATCAGCAGCCTCACATCCCGCTCGACGTACGTGGCAAAGTACGAGCCATAGAGATCGCCGGGTTTCATGCCTGCGTCGTACAGTCGCGGGAGAAATCCTTTGACAAGCATCTCATCCCGCCCGCCGAGCATGTTCTCAGACGCCATCTCCTCGAGTGATAGTGGCATAAGCCGATGGATACTCGTCCGTCCGGCGAGCGACTGAGAGACCGCCTCGCCGAGAGAAGGTTGATTGCTTCCGGTGAGGATGAACTGGCCGGGAACGTTCTCGCGGTCTACAAAGACCTGTACCCACGAGAGTATCTCGGGCTCGCGTTGAACTTCATCGATGATAATTCTTTCTTTCCCGTCACGGAGCAGACTTTTCGCGTCCTCACCGTACATTAATCGCGTTTGTGGATTCTCGAGGTTGATGTAGATATGATCCGGGAAGAGCGCGCGGACAAGCGT
>REEC01000003.1 GCA_007695285.1 Spirochaetaceae bacterium
TGGTGATAAAACAGATCCTGAGCGATCTCAAGGAAGCGCGCGTCACGATGTTCCTCGGCGTTCCGATCCTCTTCAACAAGGTTCTGGCCGGGATCATGCGCGGCGTGCGCGAGAAGGGGCCGGTTGTGTACGGCGTCATTCGTTTTCTTATGGGCGTGAGCGGCGTCATCAAGAAGGTGTTTCGCGTGAATCCGGGCAAACGGATCTTCCGGTCGGTACTCGAGAAAGCGTCGCTCGCGACGGTGCGTATCTGTATCTCCGGTGGTGGCCCACTCGCGCCGAGCGTCTTTCGCCGGTACAACCAACTCGGACTCGATTTTGTCCAGGGGTACGGTCTGACCGAGACGTCGCCGATCCTCACGCTCAATCCGATCGATCACTACAAAGAGACGAGCGTCGGCAAGGTGCTTCCCCGCGTCGAGGTCAAGATTGTCGAGTCCGACGAGCGAGGCGCCGGCGAAATAGTCGTGAAAGGCCCGATGGTGATGCAAGGCTACTACAATCTGCCCGAAGAGACCGCCGAGGTTTTCACCGAAGACGGGTTTTTTCGCACCGGCGACGTCGGTTACCTCGACCACGAGAACTACCTTTACCTTACGGGGCGAGCAAAAAACCTGATCGTGACCGAGGGAGGCAAGAACGTCTATCCCGAGGAGATCGAGAACTGCTTCCAGCTCTACGATGAAATCGAACAAATCATGGTCCGTGGGTTCATCGCGGACGACGATCAGAAAGTCGAGGAAATCGAAGCGCTCGTGTATCCAAATCCAGAGCGGTTTGAGACACAAGCCGACGGCGGCACGCAGGGTCCGGCTGAGATCGAAAAACGGATGAATGCGATCGTCGCCGAGGTCAACCAGGGGCTGTTGCCGTACCAGCGGATCAAACGCGTGACGGTCCTGTCCGAGCCGCTCGAGATGACGACGACGAAGAAGATCAAGCGGCACTCGGTCGACGACGAAACGTAGACGGTCGTAGGCGGTTTTGCCGGACTCCGGGTGTTTGTGGTACACTTTCGTCACTATGCGCGAGAACACGCTTTTTCAACCGCTCACCCCGGAGATTCTCTCCGACTTGAAGAAGGCCGTCGGCGCGGACAAGGTCATCGCCGACGGTTCGAAAAAACTGCGCCGGTACGGACACGACCAGGTCGCCGACGACCCCGATTCCCGCGCGCCCGACGCGGTTGTGTTTGCCGGCTCGACCGGAGATGTCGTGAAAGTGATGGAAATTGCGAACCGCGCGCACGTTGCGGTAACTCCGCGAGGCGGTGGAAGCGGGCTCTCCGGCGGAGCGGTTCCGATTTACGGAGGGATCGTGCTCTCGACCGAGAAGATGGACACGATTTTAGAGGTCGACACCGAGAATCTGATCGCGGTCGTCGAGCCTGGCGTCGTCACGAGTTCACTCGATCAAGTTCTCGAGCCGCACGGATTGTTCTTCGCCGGTTACCCGATGAGCGAGGAATTCTGCACGGTCGGAGGAAACGTCGCGGAGAACGCCGGCGGCGGACGTGCGGTGAAGTACGGCGTGACCGGACGGTACATCGTCGGCCTCGAGGTGGTCACGCCGGCCGGGCACGTGATGCAGCTCGGAGGCAAACGGCTCAAAGATGTCACGGGGTACGACCTCGTGAGCCTTATCGTCGGTTCGGAAGGAACGCTCGCGATTGTCACCAAGGTCTTTATCAGGCTCATGCCGAGACCCGTCCATCGATCGGCTTTGCTCGCGTTCTTCCCGGACACCACCACCGCGATCTCGACATTGCCACGGATCGTTTCGACACATCGTATTATCCCCTCGTCCGCCGAGTACGCCGACGCGTTTTGCCTGCGTGAGGCGTGTTTGATGGTCCGTGAAACTCTGCCGTACGAAACGGCCGGCGCGATGATGTTGTTTGAGTCCGACGGCCCTGACGCGGCTATCGTCGATCGCGAGATCGGTACGATCGAGTCGGTCTGTGCCGCCTCCGGTGCGCTTCAAACGTACCGCGCCGATACCGAGAAGACCGCCGCGCGGTTCTGGAAGATCAGAAAACAGATTCCGTGGGCGCTCAAGCATCATGCGAAGCTCAACGCGCTCGAGGATATCGTCGTCCCGGTCGCTTCGATCCCGTCGATGGTGCGCGACATCGCTCGGATCGCGGAGGAACACTCGATCCGGATACCGTGTTTTGGCCACGCCGCGGACGGGAATCTGCACGCGACGGTGCTCGCCGGGGACGACTCGGAGCAGAGTTTCCGCGAGAGGCTCATCCCGGTGCTCGAGCAGTTGTACACCGCAGCGGCCGGGCACGGCGGCACGATCTCCGGCGAACACGGAATCGGGCATAAACGCGTGAAGTATCTTCCGATCGTGATGTCCCAATCCCAGATCGAGATTTTCCAGGGCATCAAGGCGGTTTTTGACCCCAATGGGATCCTCAATCCCGGGAAAATCGTCGTCGCGGACGATCACCGTGACTAGGATCGCGCGGTTTCACGTTTTTTTGCGTCGACAGCTTGATTTTTTTGCCCGTATAATCTACAAAGGCGAAATTGTTATTTTCATTGCCGCACCACATGGGGATCTTGAAT
>REEC01000183.1 GCA_007695285.1 Spirochaetaceae bacterium
TTTCGATCCGAATCGCGCAATTGAACGGGTGTTTTTTCTGTATCGATTTGAACTCGTTCAATTTTTTACGCGCGGCGGGGCAACAGGAGAAAGCAACGCAGATCGAACGATGGCGCGAGAGCGAGATATATACGCCCGCCGAGCGCGCGGCGCTCGAGTACGCCGAGACGATGACCGAACGGTGCGCGAGCGTCGGAGACGCGGAGATCGCGACGCTGCGCGAGTTCTTCACGGACGATGAGATCACCGGGCTCACCGCGTGGATCGCGTTTCAGAACATGAGCGCGAAATTCAACGCCGCGCTCGGCGCTGAGGAACACGGCTTCTGTCGCCTGCCTCCGCGCGAGTGAGCGGTTAGCGTTTAGCGGCAAAAACTCACAGGACCGTGAGAACCGAGCCATCCGGTGTCGGCTCGAGAATCCACCGCGCCCCTCCGGCGGCGACCGTTTCGACGAACCGCTCGTCGTGGCTCGTGAACAGGACCGCACCTTCGAACGCCGCAAGCGCGGCCTCGAGCAATATGATCGACGGCAAATCCAGGTGATTCGTCGGTTCATCGAGCACGAGCATCGTGCTGTTCACGAGTTCTGCGCTCGCGATGATCGTTTTCCGCGCCTCGCCGGGACTGGGAAACGGCGACTCCAGAAGGCGCTCCGGGTCGGAACCCAACCGGTGCACACCCGAGAACACGACCGCACGGTCGGCGTTCGGAAGAGAGTCGAGCCAGGCGCGTACGGATCGCCGTTCGGCCGCGTCGAGTTCCTGCGGAAGGAACACGACGGTCCCACGCACGAACGGCGTCTCCGCTTTCGGTTCGGGCAATGTCGCTGCGATACGTTTGATCAAAGTCGTTTTTCCGGACCCGTTCGGTCCCAGGAGCACGACTCGATCCCGGCGGGAGACAGACAATTCCGGGCACCGAACAACTCGATCGCCGATCAGGATTTCACCTGCGCCGAGTCTGAAGATACTGTCGGCTCGGCTCGTCGTGCCGGAAAGGCTCACCCCCGACGGATCTCCGGAACGCGCCGCGGCCGCCTCGGCTTCCTTCGTGTCCAGCTCGGCGTGCGCGGCCGCGAGACGGCCGTCGAGTTGGCGAAGTAGTTTTCCACCCGTTCCGTCCTTGCCCGTGTACCGTGCGAGGTTCCGCTTGAACCGTGCGTCGTGATCCTTGATCGCGAGTCCGGCTTTCGACCGCCGTCTCTGCTGACTTCGTGCGATTTCCCTTCGGTTGACGGTCTCCGACTCGAGTGACGCCGTTCGACGCCGCGCGTCATCGAGTGCGCGTTCGGCCGCGATCTTCTCGCGGCCGGCCTGTTCCAGACCGGCCGTAATACCACCGGGGCGCACAGTCGCGGTCCCCGCGCGCAAGAACACACACCGCGCGCAGACCGAGTCGAGGAACTCGCGGTCGTGGCTCACGAGCAACCCGATCCCGTCGTACCGCGCGATCGCGTCGAGGACGAGATCTTTTGCGTCGGCGTCGATGTGGTTCGTCGGTTCGTCGAGTGCGAGCAGATCCGGTGCGAGCCAGAGGGCGACGGCGATCTGGACTCGTTTCCTCTCGCCGTCGCTTAACGTCTGCCACCGGTACAACCACTCGAACTCGAGTTCGAGTCTGCGCATCAGATCGATAGAGCGTTCGTCGAACGCGTTGAAGAAATCTTCAATTCGGTCGGGCGCCTTTTCGGTCGGTTGTGCGCACACGAAACGGTCCGACGGACCGGAGACTGTGCCGGAGTTCGGCTGGAGGATTCGTGCAGCAAGCGCGAGCAGTGTACTCTTTCCCGAACCGTTTGCTCCGACCACACCGGACCAGCCTGGCCCGAGCGAAAAGGACACGTCGGAAAAAACCGGCGAGGAACCGTCGTACGAGAATGAGACACGAGAGAACTGAAGCGTGTAATGATGGAAAATACGTTGTGCCATGGCGAGCCCCCTAAGGCGGCGTGCCACGGTTCCGACATGAAAGGAGTTCGGACCGCGGAACGGGAAACGGCCGTGCCGCACGATATAAACGTGACCGTTTCCTATCTGATCTTCAACACTCCGGTCTCCTTCCTCTGTGATACAGTAACTGTACGTCACCGGCACCGGCTCGGTCAATCTTTTTTTATTGAATCGGCTTACTTTACTTGATTGTACGGGTATAATTCGCGATTTTTCTTAAGAGCGCGGGAGAAAAATGCTCGATAGAGCGTAAGGAGAATACAGTGAAAAGACTACTACTCGTTTTTTTGATCGTAATGCTGGCCCCGGCATTCGCTATGGCGCGCGGCCGTCAAGAGTCGGACGCTCTGCGCGTCGGGATGGATTTGCGCTATCCTCCATTTGAGACGCAGGACTCCGAAGGCGTACCGTACGGTATCAGCGTCGACATTGCCGAGGCGTTCGGGGAGTACCTCGGAAGGCCGGTTGAGATCGTCGACACGAACTTTGCGTCGCTCATCCCGTCGTTGAACTCGGGTGAGATCGACGTGATCATCGCTTCGATGAGTAGAACGCCCGAGCGGGCCGAGGCAGTCGATTTCTCGGAACCGTACCTCTACTTCAAGATCATCAGCCTTGTGAACCGCGAGTTCGCTGAGGCGAACAGAATCACGATCGATTCGCCGAAGGAAGCGTTGACCGAACTCGGAGACACGCGTTTCACAGGAATCACCGGACAGGTATCGGCGAGTATCCCGCAGTCGCTCGGATTCGATGTCGAGATCGCGACGAACCTTGAGGCGGCGGTCTTGAACGTCATCCAGGGCTCGTCGGACGTGCTGATGATGAGCGCGTTCCCCGTGACACGCGGGCACTTGGCGAATCCGGACGAGACGATCGTGTTGTGGGATCCGTTTGTTTCGAGCCCGATCGCGATGGGTATCCGCAAGGACAACACGGAGTTACTGGAACAGGCCAACTCGTTCGTCGCGTCGATGTCGGAACCCGGTGGATTGTACGAAGAACTCACCGAGAGCTGGGATGATACGGTTCAAGAGTTGCTGGGACGGTACGGTCTTGAGTTCTTCATCAACGAAAACTAAATGAAACCGACCCGCATGGCGCCGCTATCGCCGCCGGAGGCCGCAAACCGGCCGGGCCGATCGACAGTCGCGTACGGGCTCGCGATCTCGACGTTCGTGCTGTTCGCGTGGTTCATCGTCGCGCGACAGTCGCGTCCGTTTAACCTTACGTCGATCGTTCCGTATCGCGACAATATCGCCGACGGTTTCGGCCGGACCCTCTGGGTGTCAATCGTGTCGCTGATCGGTAGCACGTCGCTCGGGTTCTTCTTTTATCTGCTGTCTGCGTCGAAAGTCCGTTACTTCCGCGCGTTCACCGACGTCTTCACCGAGATCATCTACGGGACACCCCTACTCGTGATGATAATGATTATGGCTTTCGTGATCGGTCCGGCGTTCGGATCGACAAATCGCGCGGTAATGGGTTTTATCGGGTTGATCGTGTACATCACTCCGTACATGACAAACATCTTCAAGTCCGCGATCGCGAGCATCGGCGCCGAGCAGTACATGGCGATGGATCTCTTCGGGTTCACGCCGTACCAAAGGTACCGTTACATCATCATCCCGCAGGTTGTCCGGATCCTGATGCCGCCGCTGATGAACAACTTTTCGCTGATCATCAAGGGGAGCGCGCTGTTGAACCTCTTGGCTTACCGCGAACTCTTCTACGAGATCACGCTTATGACGAACAACAACTTCCGGTTCGTCGAGGGTTTTTTGTTGATGTGGCTGCTGTACTTGATGATCACGATCCCACTTTCGCAGGTAACGAAGTGGATCGATCGACGGTGGGGCCTATGAAAATCGAACTGCAGGACTTGAACCATCGTTACGACGTCGAGGTGCTGCGCGAGTTGACGTTCGCGCTCGAAGGGTACAAATCGATCGCGATAATCGGTGTTTCCGGGAGCGGGAAATCCACGCTGCTTCGGATCCTCTCGGGACTCGAACGACCGACGAGCGGTTCGGTGCGCGTCAACGATCATGATGTCTCAAATCCTGCGTACCGGAAATCAGTCGGGTTTGTGTTCCAGAGCCACAATCTTTTCCCGCACCTCACTCTGCTCGAGAACATCACTCTCGTTCTCGAGAAAACCCGCGGGCACACGAAAAAAGAGGCGCGCGACCAAGCGTGCCGCTTCTTGACGATGCTACACCTCGGCGATCAAGTGCACAAACTCCCGCGCAACGTCTCGGGCGGTCAGGCGCAGCGCGGTGCCATCGCGCGAGCGCTCTCGGTCGGCCCTGAGGTGATCTTTCTCGACGAGCCGACCTCGGCGCTCGATCCGGTTCTGACGTACGAGGTGTTGAACTCAATAAAGGAACTGCGAGAACTCGGTATGGAGTTTGTGCTGGTGTCTCACGTCATGACGTTCGTTCGCGACTTCGCCGATTACGTCGTTTTCATGAACGCCGGTGAGATAGGAGAACACGGACCGCCGAGCATCCTCGACAATCCGCAGACCGAAGGCCTCAAGGACTTCATGGCTAAGGTCCCATAAAGCGCGGACTCTCGTGACGTAGCGCGGGACCGGCTTTCTCGGTTACGCGACCGGTTCGCGCGGAGATATATCGTGCGCCGAGTTTATCCGCGCCCCTGCGGGGGCAGGGACCGTTCCGGTCAACAGCGGATCGTCGGTCTCGCGCATCCATCGGTCCACAGCGGCGGCAAGGTCACCCCTGACCGCGGCGTACGCCGGATCGTCGGCGAGGTTGTGTTTCTCTTCCGGGTCCCAGAGCCGGTCGAACAGAGCTTCGTCGGGAAGAACAACGTCCTTCCATCCATGCTCGAGCAGATACGACTTGGTCTCGCCGTCGTCGACGTTCGCGAGAACAGGACGACGCGGACCGTCGAACCGTCGCACGTACGCGTAGCGGTCGGTTCTCACGCCGCGCATCGGCTCGTACGCCGCGTGATAGTTCACCTCGCAGAATACGTGCTCGCGCGTTCGGTCGGTCTCTCCGCGGACGAGAGGCAGAAACGATTTGCCCTGCACGTGCGCCGGAACCGGGACCCCGATCAGGTCGCACACGGTCGGCACGACGTCGATCTGACTCACGAGCGCGTCGACCGTCTTTCCGCCGGAGAAACCGCCCGGTCCCCTCATCATCAAGTACACGCCACACCCGGCCTCGGTGAGGTTGCACTTGTGGAACGGAAACGCGATGCCATGATCGGTCGTCGAGATTACGAGCGTATCGTCGGAGATCCCGGCCGCTTCGATCGCGTCAAGAACGGTCCCGACTTTCTGGTCCAGTACGCCTGCCATCTCCACGTACCGTGCAAAGTCGGTGCGAACAGCAGGAACGTTCGGCAACCCCGCGGGGACCGTGACGCGGTCGGGCGTCGACTCATCGGGCACGGGGGGAAACTCGCGGTGCGTCTCGAAAAAACCGACCGCGAGGAAAAACGGCTTTTCGTGTTCTGCCCGGATGTACTCCGCGGCGGCCGTGTGCGCCTCGACGCGTTCCGAGATCATTGTGTCGTACCCGATTACCTGCCACGCGGGGGTATCACCGTGAGCGGAGGCCTCGTGCTGGACGCCCGCGAGCGCGGTCTCGTACCCCGCCGCGGACAGCACGTTCACGATGTGGCGCGAGTAGTCCGGCATCGAAAAACCGCGGTGAGCAAGACCGAGCATCCCGGCGGAGTGTGGATACATGCCGGTTAAAAGCGCCGAGCGGCTCGGCGAGCACGTCGGGCACGCGCAGTACGCGTTCCGGAACACGACGGCCTGTTCGGCGAAACGCGCGAGGTTCGGCGTCGAGACGGGATATCCGTACGGCTCGATGAACCGCCCGGTGTCGTGCGAGTGAATGTAAACGATGTTCGGGTGTCTTTTCGGCATGGGAAACTCCTTTCTCCGTCCGGCGGTTCTACATCCGATGGTGCTGTTCGACGTACCGGCCGAAGATGAACAGATAATCCGAGAGTCGGTTCAGGTACCGTTGGCACGCGTGAAGGTCCGGGCGCGGCAACGCAGGGTCTCGAATCGTCGTGACGATCCGGCGTTCGCAGCGGCGGCAGACCGCGCGCGCGACGTCGATCAACGCCGAGAGCTCACCGATCTCGCCCGGAAGCACAAATACCGGAGCGATCTCGACCGCCGCGAGCAGATCGGCTTCGCGCTTCTCGACGATCTCGACGTCGCGGTCGGTAATCGCCTTGATCGTCGCGGCGAGCTCGTGATCGGGCCGCGTCGCGACCATCGACGCGACGCGTTGGAGCTCGGTCTGGATCGACGCTATCTCGGTCGCAAACCGGTGCTCGACCGCGCGTATTCGCGCCTTCACGACGCCGAGCCGACTCGAGAGCTCGTCGATCTCACCGACCGTCTCGAACGCCGGATCGTCCTTCCCACGCCGCTCGCCGCTGTAGAGAAAGCTGTCGCCTGTGTCGCCTCCACGCGTCGTTACGGTACTGAATTCAAGTTTTTTGTTTTTTCTCCACATCGATGGTCGGTATCGTACCGTGAATCGGGAGTTTTGGGTACTCGGTGACTTTCATTTTGATATGACTTTTTTCGTTGACACCCGAACCCGCCACTGGTACGCTTCACTGCTCATGAAAATCGTGATCGTAGGCGCAGGATCGGGTGGGTTCCTTCTCGCACAAAAGCTGATAGAACAGAACAACGACGTTGTGGTCATAGAGCGCGACCCGGCCGTAGCACGGCAAGCCGACAATGCGCTCGACTGTCTCGTCGTCAACGGTGACGGCAATCAGATCGAAACGCTTCGAAGCGCCGACTCCGAAGAGGCGGATTTTTTCGTCGCGATCACCGAGTCGGACGAGTTGAACCTCGTCGCGTGCGGCCTTGTTGCGTCGAACTTCAAGAAACCGTTCACGATCGCCCGGGTACGAAATCTCGGCTACACAGGGGCGGTCGGTCCCGAGGGTGGCCTGTTCGGAATCCGGCGGATAATCAACCCTGACATCGAGGCCGCACGGTTGATTTTCGACGCCGTGCGGCACGGAGCGATGAGCGACGTGATCGCTTTCGAGAACTCGGTTCTTCAGATTCGTGACATCTCGATCGATGAAAACTCTCCGTTCCGCGACAAGAAAATCGCTGACATCCGCAAGGCCGCCGAGGTCGAGTTCCTCGTGACCGTGATCGTACGAGACGACGCGACGATCATCCCAACCGGTGACTCGATAGTGCGGCAGCGCGACACCTTGTACGTCGCCGCTTCGGCCGAGAACTTCGAGTTGCTTTTTTCCAGAGCGGGCAAGAAGAAAACCAACATCAAAAGGATCCTGATTCTCGGCGGCGGTCGAATCGGAACGACCATCATCTCCGACCTACTCCCGAACAGCGGCAAGAATGAACACAAGAAACGGAACCGTTTCCGGCTCTTTTTCCGCGTGCCGGCGCTCCGGATCACGCTCGTCGAGAAGGACTACGAGAGGTGCAAACAACTGTCGGCCGCGTACCCCGACGTGTTGGTTCTCAACGCGGACTTCACCGACGAGAATACACTCGACGAGTCGGTGCTGATGGACAACGATCTCATGATCGCGACGACCGAAAATCAAGAACTGAACATCGTAACGGCCGTGTACGCCAAGAAGATCGGAGTGCGACGCACGATCGCGCTCGTTAATCGCAATAGCTATGTCAATATCGCGACGAGCCTCGGAATCGACGTCGTCGTCAGCCCGAAAACGAGCACGTCAAACGCGATTCTCAAGATCATCCGACGTTCAAATGTCAGGTCGCTTTACACGATCGCAGGCGGACGAGCCGAGATCGTCGAGTTTATGGTCGACGAACGGTCTGCGATCGCGCATAACACTCTCGTGGAAACGAAATTTCCACCCGATACGCTGATTGTTTTCATCGTACGTGACGACGTGACTATCATCCCCACGGGCTCCGACAGCATCGAACCCGGTGACAACATTGTGATCGTCACGCGGAGAGAGCACATCGCAAGCGTCGAGGCGTTCTTCGAGCCAAAATGAGTCCCGCGAGAACGGCTTTTCGATTCATTGGCATTCTCGTTTCGATCGTTGCGGTGTTTCTCGTCGTTCCGCTCGTCGTCGCGCTGATCGAGAACGAGGTCGCCGCGCGCAACGCGTTTCTCATTACGATAGCGGCAGCCGCCGTGATCGGCGGCGTCTTTTCGATTGTGTTCAGATCGCGCGTGAGCGACTCGGTCCGACCGCGCGACGGCTTCCTTCTTGTCGCGTCTGCGTGGGTTATCGTCGCCGCTGTCGGCGCGGTTCCATTCGTTTTGTCGGGTACGATACCTCGGTACGTCGATGCGTTCTTCGAGTCGATGTCGGGGTTCACGACGACCGGCGCTTCGATCCTCTCGGAAATCGAGTCACTGCCGCGGTCGATCCTGATGTGGCGATCGCTCACGCACTGGCTCGGTGGAATGGGAATCATCGTACTCACGGTCGCCGTCTTTCCGGTGTTCGGCCGCGGCGGCCTCCAACTCCTGCGCGCTGAAGTGCCGGGACCGTCGCTCGACAAAATCACGCCAAAACTCGCCGAAACCGCCAAGATCTTCTGGCTTATCTACGTCGGAATGACGGTCGCGCAGACAGCGCTACTGATGGTCGGCGGGATGGATCTATTCGACTCTCTCACACACACGTTCGGCACGCTCGCAACCGGCGGATTCTCGCCGCGAAACGCGAGTGTCGGGTACTATAACAGCGCGTTCATCGATATCGTGATAACCGTCTTCATGATTATGGCCGGAACGAACTTCGTGCTGTACCACCGCGCGCTGACGGGGCGGGTTCGCGCCATCGGCCGCAATACCGAGTTCAAGGTGTATCTCGCGGTGTTCGGCGTCGCGGCGGTCGCGATCGCGCTGAGCCTGTTCACCTCGGGCACGTATCAAACGGTCGGCGAGAGTCTTCGGTACGCGGGTTTCCAGTCCGCCTCGATTCTCACGACCACCGGATACGCCACGGCCGACTTTGACCTCTGGCCGGCCTTCGCGCGCGCGGTGTTGTTTCTGTTGATGTTCGTCGGCGGCTGTGCGGGTTCGACGGGCGGCGGCATCAAGGTCGTGCGCCACGTTACGCTGATCAAACAAGCGATCGCCGAGATGCGGGTTTTTCTGCACCCGCGGTCGGTTTCTCACATTCGCCTGAACGACAATGTGGTGCGCAAAGAGGTTGTGTTCACGAAACTCGGATTCATCGTTCTGTACCTCGGAATGGTCATGCTCACGTTCCTCGTCGTCTCGACGGCAGGACTCGATCTCACGAGCGCGTTCACGACCGCGCTCGTGACGGTCGGCAACATCGGTCCCGGGTTTGGAGCGATCGGACCGACGATGAACTACGGCTCGTTCCCGGATTACGTGAAGTGGTTCCTCTGCTTCTCGATGATGACGGGTCGACTCGAGGTGTACACGGTCCTGATCCTGTTCCACCCACGCTTCTGGCGGTCGTAATTCTTTTACCTTCCCTACGTTCAAACAATCCGGTATCGTAGGGAGAATGACGACCGCAGACCGCGAGCACATGCTCGCCACGATGCCAGTCGGACCTAACGCGATCGGCGGCGCGGACGGCGCCTTGACGACTGCCGACGAACACGAGATATTTGGCGTGTGACCGATCCAGACCGAAACTCGCGGATGACGCCACCGCTTGCTACGCGCGACCTTATCAAAAGGACCGTGATCTTCACGGTAGTCGTGTTCGCCGCGTACGCGGCATTGGCCCCGTTTCGTGGCCACATCGAGGATTCGGTCGCGTTCGCGGCGCGCCACGTCGGCCTTCCGGGTGCGTTCGTTTTTGTGTACGTCGTCGATACCGTGATCATGCCCGCGTCCCTCGACATGCTGTTTCCGTTTGCGCACAAGTGGAATCCGTTCCTCTTTTTGAGCCTGGTTTCTCTTGCGTCGATTCTCGGTGGCTGCACCGGGTACTGGATCGGCCGTAGCTTGAACCACTGGCGCTACGTCAAACGCGCCACCGCGGCGTATCACGAGCGTGGAGAGCAGATCATCCGGAAAATGGGCGCGTGGGCGATCGTGCTCGCCGGCCTGACACCGATCCCGTACTCGACGATGTCGTGGATCGCGGGAATGCTCAAGCTCGATTTTGGACTGTACGCCGTCGCGTCTCTTTCGCGTATTCCACGAATCGTGGGTTACTTCTACCTCGCCCGGGCCGGTCTGTCGATTCTCGGGCCGGGGTCGTAATCCCAAACACGGGAAAACACTCGGGTAGATATAAGACTTTAAATATAGATAAATTTTTATTTGACTGTGCCATTTTGGCGTGCTACACTGTCCCCAATCCAAGGTACCGCGGTGCCAAGAGCCGCCCTTTTTTGGTTAGCATGGTTGATTCCGGTACTTTCCGGGACGCCTGAACAGATAGACTCGCGACAATGACGCGACTCAATCGGACACCAACATAGGGGGAAGTGTGGACAATCGTACAGCAGTCCGAACCAAGACCGACATCTCTGAACACCTCGGTGCCATCGACGAGTTTCTCGCCGGTGCCGAAGTCGCCGACGGAGGGCTGATTCCGGTCCTCCAGAAGACACAAACACTGCTTGGGTATCTGCCAAGCGAGGCGCTTGAGTACATCGCGAAGAAACTCGGGCTTCCGTACAGCGAAGTCGCCGGTGTCGCAACGTTCTATTCTTTCTTCTCGATGAATCCGCGCGGTAAACACACGGTCCGCGTCTGTCTGGGGACAGCGTGTTACGTCCGCGGTGGTACCGCCGTTCTTGAAGCGCTTAAGAAGGAACTCGCTATCGACCGTGGCGAGACGACAGAGGATCGTGCATTCACTCTCGAAGTCGGGCGGTGCTTCGGCGCGTGTGGCCTTGCGCCGGTTCTGCTCGTCGACGACGACGTTCACCAAAGAGTCAAACCGTCCGGGATCAAGGAACTCGCGGCTCGCTACCGGGAACGCCTGGAGGAAACCTCATGATACACGATCCAAACGGTTTTCAGCCGAAAACGAGCGAGAGGGAAATCAGAGTATGCGGCGGCGGCGGCTGCCGTGCTTCGGGATCGGATGACATCTACGCGGCTTTCAAGTCGTGTCTCGGAAACGGAACACACGTAATCCGGACCGGCTGCCTCGGGCCGTGCTCGCAGGGCCCCGTCGTGATGGTCGCACCGGACGATGTGTTCTATGAGTCGGTCACGCCGAAAGACGCGGTCGAGATCGCGACCGAACATGTCGGAAACGGACGCATCGTAGAGCGGCTCGCGCACCGAAACGCACGCGACGGCAAGGTCGCTCCGACGCGCGACTCGATGGACTTTTTCGCCGGCCAGACGAGACTCGTTCTCGGAAACTGCGGTACGGTTGATCCGGAATCCATCGAATCGTACCTCGCGCACGACGGATACGCCGCGCTGCGTACGGCGATCAAAAAAATGACGCCGGATGATCTCATCGAGGCGATGAAACAGTCCGGCCTGCGCGGGCGTGGCGGCGCGGGTTTTCCGACGTGGCGGAAATGGAGCGCAGCACGCGCCGCCGAGGGCGACATCAAGTACGTCGTCTGCAACGCGGACGAGGGTGATCCTGGGGCGTTCATGGACCGGAGCCTTCTCGAAGGGGACCCACACTCGATCATCGAAGGCATGGCGCTCGCCGCGTACGCGATCGGAGCGCACCGCGGATACGTGTACGTCCGGGCGGAGTACCCTCTCGCGGTCGAAAGACTCTCACAGGCGATAGACGATGCGCGCATCGCCGGTTACATCGGAGAGGCCGCACTCGGGCGAACGTTCAACTTTGAGCTGGAAATACGGATGGGCTCGGGCGCGTTCGTGTGCGGTGAAGAGACCGCGTTGATGGCGTCGATTCAAGGAAAACGCGGTGAACCACGGCCTCGCCCACCGTTTCCGGCAGAAAGAGGTCTCTGGGATAAACCGACGGTGCTCAACAACGTCGAGACGTACGCTTCGGTGCCTTTGATTATCCGCAACGGCGCCGAGTGGTTCACGCAGTACGGTACCGAGCAGAGCCGCGGCACAAAAGTGTTCGCGCTCGCGGGATCAGTGAACAACACGGGGCTCGTTGAAGTCCCGATCGGAACGACGCTCGGTCACGTGGTTCACGAGATCGGAGGCGGAGTCCGGGGTGACAAAGAGTTCAAGGCAGCCCAGATCGGGGGACCGTCGGGTGGGTGCATCCCGCGCGAGTACCTCAACGTGCCGCTCGATTACTCAGAACTCGCCGAACTCGGCGCGATCATGGGATCGGGCGGATTGATCGTCATGGACGGCGATACGTGCATGGTCGACGTCGCGCGGTTTTTCCTCGAGTTTGTCCAGGAAGAGTCGTGCGGAAAGTGCGCGCCGTGCCGCGTCGGGACAAAACGCATGCTCGAGATCGTCACCCGGATCTGCGAAGGTCGCGGACGCGAAGGCGATATCGAGCTACTGATCGAGCTCGGGAACTACATCAAAGACACGGCGCTCTGCGGCCTCGGGCAAACCGCGGCCAACCCGGTCCTGTCGACGATCCGGCACTTCCGGGAGGAGTACGAGCAGCACATCCGCGACAAACACTGCGCCGCGGGCGTCTGCCCGTCTCTCGTGCGCGCACCGTGCCAGAGCGCGTGCCCGGCCGGTGTCGATGTCCCGGGGTTCGTCGCTCTCGTCGGCACGGGACGGTACGCGGAAGCGCTCAAGCTCCACCGCGAACGAAACCCGTTCGCCGCGGTATGCGCGCGCGTCTGTTTTCACACGTGCGAAGAGAAGTGCAGACGATCGACGATCGACGCACCGGTCTCGATACGCGGCATCAAACGGTACATGGTCGATCAGGAGATCACGTTCCAGGTGCCGGAAGTACACGAAGACCCCGTTGCCGCGGAAAAAAAGGTCGCGATTGTCGGCGCTGGGCCGGCGGGTCTGTCGTGCGCGTACTTCCTCGCGCGACTCGGATACAAGCCGGTCGTGTTCGAGGCGAGTGCACGCCCGGGAGGAATGCTCGTCCAGACGATTCCTGCGTACCGGCTTCCGCGCGAGACTATCGCACGCGAGATCCGCATGATCGAGCATCTCGGCGTCGAGATCCGCACAGGAGTCCGGATGGGCGCCGATTTCTCGCTCGACGATCTCGAAGCTCAAGGCTACGACGCGGCGTTCGTCGCGCCGGGCGCGGCCGAGTGCGTTCCGCTCGGCGTTCCCGGGGAAGAAGCCGAAGACGTCGTGACCGCCGGTGAGTTCCTGCGCGAGTACAATACGCGCGGCTCGGTGAAGGTCGGCAAAGAGGTCGTCGTGGTCGGCGGCGGGAACGCGGCGATCGATGCCGCGCGAACCGCGGTACGGCTTGGTTCGCGCGTGACCGTCGTGTACCGTCGCGGCAAGGAACACATGCCCGCGTACGCCGAGGAAATCGAAGAGGCCGAGAAAGAAGGAGTGTTGTTGAACACGCTCACGCAACCGGTCGAGGTTGTCGTTGAGGACGCACGCGTTACGGGCGTCCGTTGTGTATCGATGGAACTCGGAGACTTTGATCGAAGCGGGCGTCGTCGAGCGCAGAAACGCGAGGCCGAGTCATTCGTCATACAGTGCGATCAAGTAATCGTCGCGGTCGGGCAGAAACTGTCGCACGATGTTTCGCGGTACTCGAACTCTCTGCTTCTCAACGACGACGGATTCATCCGGACCGATCCGACGACCGGCCAGACCTCGCTGCCGT
>REEC01000253.1 GCA_007695285.1 Spirochaetaceae bacterium
GGGGTGAACGGCATCACCGGGGAATTCTCAGTCGACGCCGCCGACATGGCCGCCGGCGATACTGCCGAGAACCGGTTCTATCGGCACGGATTCTGGAAGATGTCGCCCGGCGGGCGGAACCTTGTGCACGCCGACGGCTATCCTGCGATTCTCGCGGGTGATACGGTCTGGGGCCTGCCGTGGCGCGCGACGGTCGAGGACTGCGCGGTATACGCCGAGGACCGGCAGAAGAAGGGCTTCAACGCAGCGCTCCTGATGACCGTGCAGCCGGACATGGAGGCGCGGGGACCACGCGACCGGACGGCCGATACCGGGTTCGACGTCGGATTTGAAGACCTCTCGAACGGTCACTTGAACGAACCGAATCCGGACTACTTCCGGTATCTCGACCGGCTCACGGCGATCCTCGTCGAACACGAAATTGTACCGGTGTATCAGCCGGTCTTCTTCGGGTTCGGTTGGAAGGGCCAGAAGGTCGCCGGGCCGGTCGTCCCTCCGGCCGAGTACGCGCGGTTCTGCCGGTACCTTGTCGCGCGGTACGGCGCGCGGCCGGCGATTTACCTCGTCGGCGGAGACGGCTCCGGGTACGAGCCGCAGGTCGCCGCCGGCGGCGAAGAAGTCGAGAACTGGGACGATTACCGTCAGCCGACCGGGATCCATTACCGGCCGCACGCGGACAACCGCGCGTCGCAGGACGCCGCGTGGCTCGACTTCCAGTGGTGCCAGACCGGACACACCGGCGAGCATCTTCCCGAGCGCGTCGCGGATATGTGGCGCAACACACCGATCAAGGCGATCGCGAACGGCGAGCCGACGTACGAAAACGGAGTCCGCGCGGGACGCGGCGCCGGGTGGTGGCAAGGGCACGAGGCGTGGAGCAATCTGCTCGCGGGTGGAACGATGGGCGTCGTGTACGGCGCGGGCAGCATGTGGCAGTGGAGACTGCACAAGGACGAGAGTGGTCACGCCGAGTACTTCCTCGCGCACGGGGCCGGATGGCGCGAGGCGCTCGATTTCGAGGGTTCCTTCTACGTCGGGTTGGTTCCGCGAATCCTCGAGGGCCTGCCTCTCACCGACGCGGAGCCGAACTGGGAAGTCGCGATCAGCCGTCGTGGATTGTTGATTCCAAACAAGCTGTACGTCGCGTACCTGAGTAACGGAGGAGAACTCCGGATCTTCACCGAGCTGGTGCCGTTTTCGTATAAGGTGATCGATCCGAAGACCGGCAATGTCGTCTCGACCGGCCGTCGCGAGTCCCACACCGATCAGATCCCGGACACCGGCGACGAGCCGCGCGTCGTGATTTTTATCGACGAGTGATCGAGGTCGGACCTCGACAGTTTGCGCGAAACACCTGGAGGTTATAATGCCGAAAAAAATATCGGTTTCCCCGAACGGCGACCGGTTCATCGATGAAAACGGTCGACCGTTTTTTTACCTCGGCGACACGGTCTGGAGTGTATTCACGCACACGACCGAGGAAGAGTGGGTCGAGTACCTCGAGTATCGCGCGGCACAAGGGTACAACGTCGTGCAGATCAATATCCTGCCGCAACACGACGCGAGTGGGCCGGGGCTCGGGCAGAAACCGTTTGCCGTGAAGACCGACGGCACGTACGACTTCTCGCGGTTCGACGAGCCGTACTTCGCGCGTGTCGACCGGATGCTCGAGGCCGCGGTCTCGCGGGGTTTTGTGCCCGCGCTCGTCGTGCTCTGGTGCGACTACGTCCCGGAGACGTGGCTCTCGGCGATCAAAACCGGGCACGTGATGCCGCGCGAAAACGTCGAGCCGTACGTCGAGTATATCTCGCGGCGTTTCGCGCGCTTCAACCCGATGTACCTGGTCGCGGGTGACACCTCCGACGCCGATCTCTCGAACCCCGCATCGTGGTGGTACTACGAGACAGCGCTCAAGACGATCAAGAAACACGACCCATCGGCGCTCACGACGGTGCACATCTGGGGTCCACGCTCTCTGAAGTACGATCTTCCGTCGTCGTTCCTCGATTCCGAGCTGATCGATTTTTTTATGTACCAGTCGGGGCACGGCTTTGAGTGGTGGAGCAATCCGTACGAGCTCCCGCGCTTCTTTGACGCCGCAAAAAAAAGCAAACCGATCGTGAACGGCGAGCCGTGTTACGAAGGGATCGGGCACTCGCACGGCCGCCACTCAGCGCACTCGGTCCGACGCGCGGTCTGGATGAGTCTGCTCTCCGGCGCGTCCGCGGGCGTGACGTACGGAGCGCACGGCATCTGGAGCTGGCACCACGCGATTTCGGACTTCGCGAACTGGGGTCCGAACCACTTTAAGACGCCGTTCGACTGGCGCACGGCGTTGCGGTTCCCGGGTGCGTGGGACGTCGCGTACGCGCGCAGATTGTTCGACACGTATGGGTTGTTCGATCTCTCGCCCGTCGACGAGGTAAAAATCGAGACCGACGAGATTCGGATGGCCGCCTGTGAGAACGCCTTTGCGATTTACATGTCGTACCCCTCGCACGTCTCGATCGCACGCGACCTCACGGGGTACGACTGTACCGTGATAGACCTCAGCAACACGACGAGGGTCCACTCCGCCGCGATGCAGTACGTCTCAGGTGAGACGCGGATCGGGATGCCCGAGTTCAACTCGGACGCGTTGATTATCGGGGTACGGTAAAATATCAGGAAAAGTCGTTGCGTATTTCGGAAAACTCTATTAAAATCTGAAAACTAATTGCTTCAGAGGGGTGTGTACAAAATGCGCAAGATTTCCGTCGCCGATTCCGGGACCTTTTTCGAGGCCGACAAAAGACCGTTTTTCTTCTTCGCCGACACGGTCTGGGCGGCTTTCTCGAACGCGACCGAGGAAGAGTGGGACGTTTTCACGCAGTATCGCGCGGAGCAGGGCTTCAATACGCTTCAGATCAGTGTGATGCCGGTTCTGCACGACGCGAGCGACACGTACGTCGGGCCGACTCCGTACGCGTCGAAAGGTGGATACGCACGGGGACCGTGGGACTTCACGAAACCGTCGGATGAGTACTTCGAGAAGGCCGAACGTATGGTCGCTCTCGCGGCCGAACGTGGCCTCACGACGTGCCTCGTTCTTTTATGGAACAACTACGTACCGGGTACGTGGGCGAACACGCGTCGTCCGGACGTGACGATTCCAAAGGAGCTTGTCGCCGAGTACTCGAGTTTTGTCGCGAATCGCTTCAAGAGTTATAACCCCGTGTACTTCATCGCGGGTGATACACGGTTTGAGACCGATGAGATTACCGAGTACTTCATGATCGGGCTCGATGCGGTCAAGAAAGCCGATCCCTCGGCGCTCACCGCGATGCACATCACCGGCAACAATTCGGACCTTCCGGCCGTCGTCGTTGATTCGCCGCTTCTCGACTTCTATACGTACCAGTCCGGGCACCGGATCGAACACATCCATAACACGTGGAAACTCGCGGAGCAGTTCCGTGAAAAGTACCCGACGCGCCCGATCGTGAACTCAGAGCCGTGTTACGAGGGGCACGGCCACGCGGGTGGCGTGTACGGTCGGTGGAACGCGTTTGACCTCCGTCGCGCGTTCTGGACGAGTGTGCTCTCCGGCGCGAACGCGGGCTTCACGTACGGCGCGCACGGCGTCTGGAGCTGGCACCGCAGGGGAGGCGAGTTCACGAGTGTTCCGAACTCGCGGATCCCGTTCCACTGGTCGACCGGCATGGCGTTCGACGGCGGCTGGGACTGCGCGTTCTCAAAAAACGTGTTCGAACAGTACGGACTGTGGGAGGCGGAGCCCGCGCAGGACATCATCCCGGACGCGCCCGAAGGGGTGCGCGCCGCGCGGGCGGCGTCCGGTTCCGGCCGGCAGGTCGTCGCGGTGTACATGCCGTGTGCGGATCCGGTAACCGTAACCGTGGACGATGCGGCGAAGTATCGGTTTACGATTGTCGATATTGAGCGGCGGCAGTATCTCGGGGCGGAGGTTTCGACGGTGGACGGAGGTGCGGTGGTTGTGCTTCCCGAAAGAAACACGGATTACCTGATAATCGGAGAAAAGGCGAGGTAACAATTTCGCAACAATGTTTACTATGGTCGTGTACCTGATTTTTCAGCGGTACTTCACGGCCGGAATTACGATGTCGGGCATCAAAGGATAAAACGCAACTCACCGAATTCTTGGCGGATGCCCCGCCGTTGTGCCGGGCATCGTGTGTGAGGCTATAGCTCACTCGATATAAGGGACCACAATGAAAACCAGCTCTTATCACCTCACCGATAACACCGGCAAATCGTTCTTCTGGCTCGCCGATACCGCGTGGAACATCCGGTGCCGCGGCACGCCGGACGAGTGGGATCACTATCTCGCGGTGCGGAAGAAGCAGGGCTTCAACGTCATCCAGTTCTGCACCGGGTGGTGGCGCGGGTGCACCAAGCCGATTCACGGGAAGCCGTACGAACTGCGCGACGGGAAGCTCGTGTACGACGAGGCGGCGTGGAAGTCGCTCGACGCGTTCTTCGCGAAGATCCGTGACGCGGGTCTCGTCGCCGCTCCGATCAACCTCTGGACGCTGACCGATATCGACCCCGGCCAGGTTCTCTCCGAGCGGCACTGTATCAAGATCGCGCGGAAGCAGGTGGATCGCTGGGACGCGCCGAACGTCGTCTGGATGCTCGGAGGCGACGGCAACTACACGTCTCAGGAAGTCGAGGCGAAGTGGAAAAACATCGGGCGCGCGGCCTTCGTCGACCATCCCGACGCCGTTTCTACGCTTCATCCGTGCGGCCAGACGTGGGTCGGCGAGGCGTTTGACGCCGAGCCGTGGTACAAGTTAGCGACGATCCAGAGCGGTCACGGTTCCCAGGATACCCACCTGAAGTTCCTCGTCGACGGTGGGTACGCGCGGGCGTGGAAGACGATCAAAAAGCCGTTTTTGAATCTCGAGCCGAACTACGAAGACGCGTACTCGTACAACGTCCGGAAGCACCTCACCGCGTACCACGTGCGGCGCGCGTCGTACTGGTCGCTCCTCGTCGCACCTCCCGCGGGGGTGACGTACGGGATCGGCTCAATCTGGATCTGGTCGTCGAAAACGAACGAGATCGCCGAGAATCACGACGAGTCGTGGGTCGGTAACCCGTGGCGCGACGAGCTTGAGACGCCCGTGGCGCGTTCGATGACAATTCTGAAACAGTTTTTCGAGAAGCAGCCGTGGACGCGGCTGGTTCCCGCCTCCGAGCGGCTCAAGACTCAACCGGGGAACCGCGACATCGAGGCGTGGCAGACCGTCGCCGCGACGAGCGAGGGCGACTGCCTCGTCGCATACGCGCCGAAGGGTGGGGCGGTCGATGTCGACACAAAGGGACTGCGCGAAGGGCTTTCGGTGTACGCGGTCGATCCGCGGACCGGCGCTTGGGAAAAACGCGGTAAGCTCGGCGACGGTCCGGAACTGTTCCGGCTCCCCGAAGGTGCCGAGCTCGACGCGCTCATCGTGATCGCGGAGTAGGCTTCGCACGCGCGCCGCGCCGATCCCGGGCGGCGAGAGGAGCAAACGATGGACCGGATCGCTCTGTACGGTGCGGGTGGGAAGATGGGTTTTCGCTGCGCGCGGAACCTTGTGAAGAGCGATTTTGACGTCGATTATATCGAGATTTCTCCCGAAGGCCGGACGCGGCTCGCGGAGCTCGGCGTAACGGCGACCGACGCGGAGGTAGCCGCGCGACGAGCCGACGCGGTTATTCTCGCTGTCCCGGACCGGGTGATGGGCAAGGTCGCCGCTGGCGTCGTACCGCTGATGCGGCCCGGCTCGTTCGTGATGATCCTCGACCCGGCCGCTCCGCACGGCGGAAAGATCCCTCGCCGCGACGACATCGGCGTTTTTGTCTCTCATCCGTGCCATCCCCCCGTTGTGAACGACGAGACCGATCCCGAGGCCAAACTCGATTTCTACGGCGGAATCAAGGCGAAACAGAACATAGTGTGCGCGTTGTACCGTGGCGACGAGGCGATCTACGCGCGTGGCGACAAGCTCGCGCGAACGGTCTACGCGCCGGTCATGAGAAGCCACCGTATTACTGTGGAGCAGATGGCGATTCTTGAGCCCGCGATGGCCGAGACCGTCACGCTCACTTTGCTTTACACGATCCGCGAAGCGATGGACGAGGCGATCCGCGCAGGGGTTCCTGAGGCCGCCGCGCGCGACTTCATGTTGGGCCACGTGAACGTGATCATCGGCATCCTGTTCGGATTCTTGGGAATCGACGTCTCCGACGGCGCCAAAAAAGCCGTAGAACGCGGCCGCACAATGCTGCTGAAACCGAACTGGAAAGACGTCTTCAAACCCGAGAACGTCATGGCCGAGGTCCGCGCGATCGTCGACGCTGAGTGAGACTCCGGGCGCGCGTGCTCCGACTCGAACTTGTCACACAGGAGATTTAACGACACAATACGCGAATGAGAGCGAACTGCATTGTGTTTTCCGAACCCGGTTCGGTCGGGCATGGCGAGATCGACGTGCCGGAGCCCGGCCCGGGTCAGTTGGTGACTCGGACTCTCTTTTCCGGTGTGAGCACCGGTACCGAGAGCCGCGTTTTGAGCGGTAAGCAGGAAGGTTCGGTTTTTCCGTTGATTCCCGGGTACGAGAACGTAGGCGAGATCGTAGCCGCGGGTCCGCGGACGATGCTTCAGGTCGGAACGCGCGTGTTTGTCGCGGCGCACCGGTACGACTCACTCGGCAAAGCGATTACGTGGGGCGCGCACGTCTCGCACTCGATCACCGATGAAGGATCGGTCAATCCGATCCCCGACGGTGTCGCTCCGGAGCTCGCGGTGTACGGCAAGGTTTCGGCGATCTCGCTTCACGGCGTCAAACGAGGACGATTGATGCCGAATGAGTGGGTCGTCGTGCTCGGACTCGGGTTGATCGGGCACCTCGTCGTTCAGCACGCCGTCGCGCGTGGGGGCCGTGTCATCGCGATCGACGTCGACGCCGGCCGGTCCGAGGCCGCCAAAAGGGCCGGCGCGGAGATCGTTCTTGACGGAACGCGACGAGATGTCGTCGATGAGGTGAAACGTATTACCGGGGGCGGGGCGAACGTGGCGTTTGACGCGACCGGGCGGTCCGATACGCTCGACGTATCCGCCTCGATGTTGAAACCGCGCGCGTGGCACTCGGATATCGGCGGCGTTTCACGGCTTGTGATTCAAGGTTCGATCGTCGGGTCGGTCTGTCTCGATTACACGTCGAGCCTGTTCATGCCGGAAATCGACGTGATCACGGCGCGGGACAACGACCGCGTCGACATCGCCGAGTCGCTTATCATGATGGCGACCGGCGCGATCGATCCGGGAGCGATCGAAGCTACCGAGTACGCGGCGTCGGACGCCGAAAACGCGTATCGTCACTTGCTCGAGAAAAAGCCGATGAGGATTTTCTTCAGGTGGTGAGGTGAAAATGCCCGTTCACGGTTTCCTGTACTCCCAGATCGGATACGACTCCGGTGATCCGATGCGCGCTCTGATCCGGAGCGACGACCGCGATCACGTCGCCGAGTCCGCGACGTTCTCGGTAACCGATTCCGACGGGAACGAAGTCACGACCGGCCCGGTGAGGTACTGGGGCTTCGCGTGGAAGACTCACTGGTGGCAGATCGATTTCTCCGGTGTGTACGAGAGCGGCGAGTACGTGATCACGGTTTCCGACGCCGGAAAGACGCTGTACACGAGCGACCCGACCACGATCGGCGAGCACGTCGTGTGGGACGCGTCGTTTGAAGCGGTTGCGCTCTATCAGCTCGAAGAGCGCGCGCGGCTCGCGCGGAACGGGGTCGGGTGGAAGGATTGTGGCGCGGAGTGGCGCGAGGCGAACAGCCACGCGACGATGGTGATCGGGCTCTGTACCGCGCTCGACCTTGGGTTCGAGTGGATCGATGGAGCGAACACCGAACGTCTGCGCGCGCAGATTCACCGTGGTTGTGAGTACCTCGCGATTCTTCAAGACACGGCCGCGCGTCTCGGCGCGCCGGACGGTTCTGTTGTGCACGAGATACCGAATCACATGGTGATCATTCCGGGTGACTCGGCGCAAGCGGCCGTCGCGTTTGGATACGCGGCTCGATTGATCGCCGACATAGAGAGCGACCGCAGCGCCGAGTACGTCAGTCGCGCCGAAGCCGCGATGGAGTATCTGCTGCTCCGCGCCGAGCCACATTCCGGAGACAACTTCTCCGCGTCGAACCACGGCGCACCCGCCGGGTACGTCGTGCCTCCCGAGTTCATGACGCGCGACATCGCGATGATGATCTGGGCATGCCTCGAGCTGTACGCGGCCGGACAGACGACGTACAAAGGACACGCGGTACGGCTCGCGCGCGAGCTGATCGCGCGACAGATCACCGAGGCCGAAAAAGAGGGCGAGTTCTACGGTCACTTCAGAACGTTCCCCGGCTCGCCGTTTACCGAGAAGGCGAACTGTCATCATCACGTCGGCCACGACACCGGCACGACGTTCCCTCACTACATCGTGCCTCTGCTCGAGATGCGGCGACGGTGGCCGGATCATCCGGACGCGCAGACGTGGACCGAGACCATTCGCCGGTTCGCGTACGGTTACTTTCTGCCCGCGTGCAGTTTGAATCCGTTTTATCTCTTGCCGATGGGGTACTTCACCGGACAGGGAATCTTGAGTTTCTGCGGTCCGTGGCACGGGATCAATACGTCTTACGGTTTCGGCGCGGCGCTCGCGGTCGCGCTCGAAGGCGCGACCGGTGACCGGACGTTTCGCGAGATCGCGGTCGGTAACCTACAGTGGATCGCCGGGCTCAACGCCGGCATCACGGCCGAGAGCTTCGGCGGTTGCGTGAAGTGGAAGGAAAACGTGCCTCCGGGAGTCGCGCTTCCGTACAGCCAGGTGTACGGCGTCGGGACGCGGTACACCGGCAACTGGACCGGAATTCGTGGTACGATTCCGAACGGTTTCGACGTGAACCCGCAGTTCCAGCTCGTCGTCGAACCGACCGTCGAGAACGACGAGCCGAAGCTCTTCACCGACGAGGACTGGATTCCACACGGTGCAGGGTTCATCGCGGGGCTCGCGACGCTCCGAAAGCACAAGTTCTTCGCGGACTCGTGAGGCTGTCGTGCCTCCGGTGTCGCGCGGATAGACACAGATAAACACAGAAGGAAAGAGGAATGGTAAAAGACATCAACCGGTATCTAGACCACGCGATTTTGAAGCCCGAGATGACGAGGGCCGAGGTGGTCGAGGCGATCGAGCTTGGGCTGCGGTACGCGGTGTATACCGTCTGCGTCCGGCCGTGCGATATTCCGCTCGCGGTCGGGATGTGCGCGGGCAGCACGACCGGCGTGTCGTGCGTCCTGGCTTTTCCTCACGGCGATACGCTCTCGGCCGTGAAGAGCGACGAGGCGCGCCGTTACATCGAGGCCGGGGCGAACGAGATCGACATGGTCGTGAACTACGGCTACGTGAAGTCCGGTCTCTGGGAAGCGGTCACCGCGGACATAGCGGCCGTGACCGACGTTGCGCGGCCGGCCGGTGTCCCGGTGAAAGTGATTTTTGAGACCGCGCAGCTCTCGCTCGACGAGATCCGCAAGACCACCGAGTGTTCGATCGACGCACGCGCCGATTTTGTCAAGACGTCGACCGGCTTCGGAGGAGACGGCGCGACCGAAGACGGCGTGCGCGCGATGCTCGAGACCGCTGCCGGTCGGATCAAGGTCAAACCGTCGGGTGGGATCCGCGACCGTGCGCGCGCCGAGATGTTCATCGGCATGGGTGTGCACCGGATCGGAAACGGCTACAACTCGACCGCGGCGATATGCGGCGATACCGCGGCTACCGGCGACGGGTACTGAAGGCGCAACGCGAGGAGGATCGAAAGTGGCGGACAGACGGATTTTCATCATCGGGAGCTCGAACGTCGACTTCATCATGAAGACCGAAACGCTCCCGCGGAAAGGCGAGAGTACGACCGACGCAACGTTCATGCAGACGTTCGGCGGAAAAGGCGCAAACCAGGCCGTCGCGGCCGCACGCGCGGGTGGGGATGCGTTTTTCGTGAACTGCGTCGGAGACGATCCGTACGCCGAGCTGATGGTCGACGGATACCGCGAGAGTGGCCTCAAGACCGAGTTCGTGTACCGTGAAAAAGAAATCTGGAGTGGGACCGCGCTCGTGATGATCGGAGCCGACGGCGACAACTACATAACCGTCGCGCCCGGCGCGAACTACAGGTTGACGCCCGAGAGGATCCGCGTGCTCGAGCCGCAGCTTACCGGCGCGGCGTGGATTCTGATTCAGTACGAAGTGCCACCCGACACCGTCGCCGAGATCATCACGATCGCCCGGAAAATACGCGTGCCGGTCGCGTGGAACTTCGCTCCCGCGCGCGAGTTCGAGCCAGGGCTGCTCCCGGACGTTGAACTCGTGATCGCGAACGAGTCCGAGGCCGAGTATCTCGCGGGTGGCGCGGTCGCGACCGTAGACGACGCGCGCGAAGCCGCTCGCGTGATTCACGCGAAAGGCGTTTCGGCGGTGATTATCACGCTCGGGAAGAACGGATCGTGGGTCAAGACCGCCGACGAAGAGTTTCACTGTCCCGCGTTCGAGGTCGACGCGGTCGACGCGACCGCCGCGGGCGACGTGTACTGCGGCTGCCTCGTGACCGCGTTGTCCGAGAACCAACCGTTTCGCGACGCGGTACGGTTCGCGACCGCGGGCTCCGCGTTAGCGGTCCAGGTCCTCGGCGCGCAGCCGTCAGCGCCGTGGCGCAAAGATATCGAGACTTTCCTCTTGAACCGCCACGAAGAATGGTGAAAAGGGGGGCCTCCCTCTGGTCCACTCATCATCGAGCACCGCAACCGAGCCGTGCGTCGGTTCGGGTTGCTTACAGCGATTACTCGCTCTATAATTCGTCAAGCAAAAACCGCCAAGGGGACAATTCTCGTGACACATGTGACACGCGTATTTCGGTCGTCACGCTCCCGGATGCAGCCGTTGTTGCGGCTCTTGTCGACGCGTCCGGCTTGCTGCGCCCTCGTCGAGGACCTCCGGTTTGGATAGCTTTCTTTTTTTCTCCGGGGCTGCTTGGGCGGTATATTTTTGTGTTGCTTTTTTGCCTTTTCGGTTTTCGCTTTCCCAGTCCGGTGACCGCTGGTTTACCGCGACTTTTCTCTGCCTTTCGTTTTGGGCGCTTTCCGGCGGTTTTTTGTTCGGCGGATACGGAGGTGGAGACGCCGGCGGTATGAACGGCGCCGCGTCGGGCCGTATCCCCGCCGTTTTTTCACACGTACAGCTTTGGTATGTTATCGGTTCCGCCGGGATAGCCGGGTTTTTGTGGGCGAATCTTCACTACACGTTTCGGCTCTCCGGCGTATCGGTCCGGCCCGCGACGGCTGTGCTTTTGTTGGTGCCGCCGGTAGTTGCCGCTTTTTCGCCGTTTCTGCCGGTATATTTCGGATGTGGGCCGGGATTCGGGACGGCGGTTGTCGGTGCCGGGTCCGGGGTTTTTCCTTTCGGTGTTGTTTTTCGAGTTGTACAGGCGATTGTTCTCGTGATTTACACAGCAGTACCCGCGGCCCTTTTTTTCCGAGAAGGAAAAAGAGCGGTCTCGGGCGTAGAAAAGCGTACCGCCCGTTTTCTGGCCGGCACGCTCATCCTCATACCTTTACTCTTCGTATTCGTCCCGGTGTGTTTCGAGAAAAATGCGTTACCTGATCCGGCATCTTTCTTTTCCATCCCTTACGCGTTGATGCTAATAGCCGGCTCTGCGCGGTATCGTTCTCTCTATCTTCTCCCGCTCAGGCTAGGAAGCTCGATGCTGCACGTTCTTGAAGTGCCGGCAGTGATACTCGACCGTCAAGGGCTTGTTTTCAAAGCGAATGGTCCTTTTTCCCAGACTTTCGGGCCGAATCAAGGGCAGCACGTGCGGGAGGTCGCAGGCGACGTCGTCTCGTCTCTGGCCGCCGAGGTTATGTCGGAGGCTTCGCCGCGTTCCGGTGAACAGGTTGCCGTTACCGCCGGCGGAGTATTTCGGGTGACGATCCACGCGGTCAAGAGCAAAGGTAAGCGTGAATACCACAACGACACAGCGGATGGTCCCGCAGCCGCCGCAGTGGGTCTCTTGGTGGTATTTCGGCCGATCGAAGGGATCGAGTCGTTCCGAGAGCACAACGGGTTGACCGCGCGTGAAACTGAAGTCGCTCAGCTCTTGGCAGCCGGCTACTCAGTCAAAGCGGCGTCCGATGCGTTGTGCGTCTCGGAAACGACGATCCGTACTCATCGTGACCACATTTATCAAAAATGCGCGGTGAGAACCCGAGCGGAACTCGCAAATCTTCTGGCACGTTTCGCCGGCGCGGCACGCAACGCGGTCGATCCCGGAGCCGACGGCGACACCGAGACCGACGCCACCGGAAAAACGACCACGTGACCCGGCGGCTACGAAGGATGCCTTAAGATCGGCGATTATCGATAATATCCTCCGAACGGAGGATTGCCCGTACGTATCAATCCCGTATAATTCCGGCATAATCATATACCACTGTTCTGTGGGGTGCTTGAGTGATGGGTTCAAGAAAGGCTCAGCACGAGGAAGCACGCCCACGACGAGCTCGGAGGGGATACGTGTCCACACCTAAACTTGGCGGGTCCGCTTTTCTTCTCATGGTCGGTTTGCTCGTTGTGCTTTCGGCTGCGGTGTACGGTCAAACCGATCCGCCTCTTTTTGGTCTTGAGTACGCGGACGACGCCCCGAGGAGTACACGCCGTTTTCACGCCTCGGTCGGAGGGTTCGGGACTGCTCTGTTACCGCTTCGCGTCATGGCGGATGTATGCGACACCGGTCTCGGTGCCGGAGGCGAGTTCTTTTTTCAACCCGGAGACGCTCGTGTGGGTCCGAGTTCGCACGGAAACACGGGTTTGCTGCCGGCTTTCGGAGCTGTCTTTGAGCACGTCACCTTTCCGGGAACCGCCCCGGATGTGAAGACGTTCTCCACCGTCACTGCCGCCGGGAGTTTTGAGTACCGCTTGTCGTTTCTGCCTTTTGCGGGCTTGTTGATTCAGGGACGCACCGGTGTCGGCTACAGCACATTAACGTATAAGGATTCCACCGCGGAAGACCCGGTAACCGGTCTTCATCCATACTTTGGTGTCGGGACCGGCGTGGAAAGCCGGTTCCGTCGTGTGGCTTTTTTCGTTACCGCGCTGTATCGGGTAATTCTGGAGGAAGACTTCACGCCCTACCACGGGATCTCAATCCAGGGCGGTGTCCGCGCGGCGTTGCGCGGACCAAACGGTCGCGATGAGGAGTACACACGATGAAAACAAGAAGGTGCCGACGTATCCTGACGCTTGGTTTTCTTGGTCTTCTTCTGCTATCCGGCGTCTTTGTCGCGATGTCGTGCGGAAATGTCCTGGGACGGGCGTTTCTTCCTGACCCTTCCGACGGGGTAGACCCTCCGACAAGCGGCCCGGACAACCCAAGCGGAGGAGAATCGCAACCGTATTGGCAGTTTTTACGCTCACTTGATGTCTACGGGAGTGAGGAGATGCCAAGAAACCTGACGGTTGACCGGGACGGCAACTTTTTTATCGACTTTGAAAACAGCCCAGCGGCGCGCCGGCACGACCCGTCCGGCACGGA
>REEC01000002.1 GCA_007695285.1 Spirochaetaceae bacterium
TACCCCGCGCGGTCGGCTTTTGCCGACAAGTGGGACGTATCGGCGAGCAGTTCCGGCTCCCACGGTCCGCCGTTGCGCGTGAACTTGTAGACCGACGCAATCGGTGGGGGTGGTGCTTCCGGGGTCGACGCGCCGAGCAACGCCGCGACGCAGCCGAGCACCGATGCGCCGTGGCCGACCAATACGACGTTCTCGCGATTCTCGGCGAGCCGTGTGACGGTCTCGAGCGTGCGGTACATCACCGCGTCCCACGTCTCCGGGTACGTCAACACGACCGGCGACACGAACGAGAGGTCGATCTCGCCTTCGAATCCGTCGGGATCCAACTGCGGCGCAAGAGCGGGGACGCCGTCGAACCAGTCGCGGTTAAGCCACTCGGCGAGCCCCGGTTCGATCCGGAGCGCGCATCCGGCGGCCTTCGCGATCGGCGCGGCGGTCTGTACGGCACGTATGAACGGCGAGCAGTACACTCGCTCAAACGACTCTCGCTCGAAAAAGGCGCCAAGGCTCTCGGCCTCGCCCAACCCCTGCTCCGCGAGATACGGATCGAACGGGCGCTCGGCTTTCTCTTTCCAACTCGGATCGACGACGTCGATCCGGGTCGCGTGACGAACTATCCAGATGCTCTGTTGCACAATACTCTCCTAGTACTCGAAGAACGACAGCTTACCGGTTCACCGCGGTTCTTCCAAGGGGGGCGACGCGCGATTTGGTCAACGCGACGGAAAGACCGTCGAGAAGTAGAGTCGCCGGAGCGCGTCGACGTCGGCTCCGGTGGTGACTTCGACGTTCGGCGCCCCGGGGCACGGTATCGTCATGCCGGTCGAGTGTTTACCCTCTGTTTCCACCGCCACGCAAAGCGGTTCGGTCTCGTAGTAAGACCGATCGAACGAGAAAACGATCGGAAAGATATCGTACATCACGGGACCGGGTTTCCAGTTCTGGACGGGATGCCACTTCGCGATCGCATCGGCGAGCGACCGGTACAGAGCGGAGTCGCTGCTGCGAAACAGATCGCAGTCCTCCGGACTCAGAGAAAAACGCCTGGTCACATCCCAGGTCCCCATGAAAATCGGCACGCCTGATCCTAACACTTCGTCCGCCGCAACGTAGTCGAACTCAACGTTGTGCTCCCGACGGTTGAGTTTGGTCTCGCCACCCATCATGACGATACTCTTGATCTTCCCGACGATCTCGGGGCAACTCCGGAGCGCGAGCGCGACGTTAGTGAGCGGGGCGATACACGCCAGGACGATCTCACCGGGATTCTCGTTCACTGCCCGGACTATCAGAGACGCCGCATCGATATCATCGGGGTCGTCGAGAACGTCCTCGGGTTCCGCGAAGCACGAGTGGTTCATCGATACCCGCACATCGTGGAGCCGCTCAAGCTCATCTCCGGGCAAATCCCGCAGCGGGTAATCCGCCCCCGGGGCTACCGGGATATCGGCGCGACCGAGTTCCCGGCAGAGTCTCCGGACGAGTTTTCCCCTTTTGTGCGTCGGCCACGTGCTGGTCGTGATCGCCATCACCTGGAGCTCCGGCCGCAAAAGCGCGAACTGTATCGCGAGCAAGTCGTCGATGTCCTGTCCCGGATCCGTGTCGATGATAATTTTTACTCTTTCCATACGTTTCTCTTCCCTACCACGATCGGCGTAACGAGTCGAGCACCGTGATCTCCGGGAAGATCACGTACGCGTCGAACTGGCGCGCGGGGGCAGCCCGCACCGGCGAGAACGTAAACGCGACGCTCATGCGACGAGAGAACACCGGGTGCGAGAGTTCGAGGAAGGCCGCCGAGTACGGGCGATCTGAGCCGTCGCGGCGAGCCACGGCCTCGGCGATCCGGCGGCTCAGGTTCGACGCCGGTCTTTCTACCGCCGCGGGTATCGGTTGCGGATCCTGATCCATGAACGTGCGGATCCGCTCGCCGGAGAACCCCCAGAACGCGATCGAGTAGAGCCGGTCGGTTCCGTCGAATCGATCGGCGTTCGCGGCGAGATACTCGCCGAGCCACTCCTGACGCGTTCCCATGTACCTGCGCTTCTGCGCGTGGAACATCCCGACGTTGATCGCGACGGTCGACGGGACGGCCCCGGTCGCTCTATCGATCGTGCGCATCGCCAGATCGATCATGATAGACTCGCGCGCGTGAACGTCGCGCCGGCGGCGAATCGGGATGCTCCGGATCTCGATCTCGACGGCCTCCGCGAGCCGGTGGTACCACGTCTCGCCGATCGCCTCGGTGATCGAGGCGTGCTCCTCACCGAGTCGCCGTGCGAGATCGCCGACGGCTTCGTAGTACTCATCGGTACCGGGGCGCGTAGCGAGCACGCCCGCGACGATCGGGCCGATCCGCTCACCGACCTCCGTTCCGCGCACCATCCACGACACCGAGAGCATGAATGCATCGTGCGGATGATTCATGTCGATGTAGCGAAACCTGATCCGGCCGGACTCGGGCAACCCATCGTTGAAACGCCGAAGCAGCTCGATCCAGTACTCGTCCATGAGCCGCGCGGAGTCCGGATAGTCGTCGCGTCGCCCGAGCACGTAGTCCTC
>REEC01000090.1 GCA_007695285.1 Spirochaetaceae bacterium
GCGGCCGCCGAGTACGTCGCCGAGACGATGCGGGAATACGGAGCCACGGTCACGGTTGAGGAGTTTCCGGTTAAGTCACGCCGCGTGACCGAAGAGGTTTTGCTCTTCCGCCGAGACGGCGCGTGGCACGAGGTGCCGTGTTCGACGCTCGGAGGATCGATCGGAACCGGAGGACGGTCGGTCGAGGCCGAGCTCGTGATCGTCGAGCCGCCGATGTTGCGGCGGGAGTCGTACGAGGCGTATCGCGGCAAGGCAGTCATGCTGCTCGGGACGCACATCGAGAATCCCGATCACTACCGGAGGCTGATCGCCGCGGATCCGGCGTTTCTGATTCTGGTCGATGTGCGGTACCCGGCCGCCGAGCCGCGCGCGGACGGGCTTTTCCCCGCGTACGTGCACACGTACGGCGTCGTGCCGACCGTCGCTATCCCGTACCACCACGCGTGGCGCTTCGCCGACGCGCGCGCGGCGAGCCTGCGAATCGTCGGTGGACCGGTCGAGTCGGTGTCTCAGAACGTGATCGCCGAGCTACCGGCCGAGAACGATGGACCGATCGTGTTCGTCGGCGGTCACCACGATACACAAGCCGACAGCCCGGGAGCCGACGACAACGCGACCGGCGTCGCGGCGGTGCTCGAGCTTACGAGATTGCTCGCGCCGCTTCCGCGCAGACGTACGGTACGGTTGATTTCGTTCGGTGCGGAGGAGCAGCTCTCGGTCGGGAGCGCCGCGTACGCGCGCGCGCACCGGGCCGAACTCGAGCAGCGCGGCGGGTACATCTGCAACTTCGACAGCTTCGGATCGCGGTTGGGATGGTTCGATCTTCACGTCTGCGCCGAAACCGGCGTGATCGAGTGGCTGCGCGAGCGTCTCGAGCGCCGCGGCGTGTACTCGAACTACTCGCTCGAGGCGGTGCCGTACCAGGACGCGTTCCCGTTCCACGCGGCCGGGGTCCCCGGACACTGGGTGTACCGCGCGAACTGCACCGCGGGACGATTCTACCACCACCAAAGGGACGACGACTGCTCGAAGCTCGAGTACGACGTGCTCGCGTCGATGATCGACGCTCACGCCGAGATGCTCGCCGAACTCGCGGGCTCCGAGCGGTTCCCGCTCCCGACGCGCGTCCCCGAAAGCCTTCACGCCGACGTGATGCGATACTGGCACGACTGTTTCGGCGGCTGGGAGGGTTTCACCGGCCCGGGTAGTGCCGCTACTCGACCCCGAGAAGGAAGTCCTGGAGAAGGATGACGGGGATACCGTTGCGGCCCGCGATGGGCGAAGGCGAGAGAGAGATGACCGCCTTTGGCCACTGGTCGTCGACGGCCTCGAGCGCGCCGAACGCCCGATCGATCGTGGACTGAGTGTCGATAGCGGCACAGACCTGGTAGTAACAGAGCGATTCACCCTTTTGCGCGACAAAGTCGATCTCCCTCTCCCCGACAACACCGACGGACACCCGCCACCCCCGGCGCACCAGTTCGAGGTAGACCAGGTTATCCACGACGCCGGCAATGTCGGAGGAGCGGACCCCGAGCAAACCTCGTCTGAGTCCGACGTCACCCGCGTAGTATTTCTCGCCGTACTCCAGGTGCTGCCGACCCCGGAGGTCGAGCCGTCGTACTTGGCGAAGCAGAAACGAGTCGCACAGATAGGTCAGGTAGTTCACGGTGGTGTCGACGGAGACCGACCGGCGCTGCGACTTCCAGTACTCGGTAATCCTGCGCGCACTGGTGATGCTTCCGACGTTGTCAAACGCAAACGCCAGGATGCGTTTGAGCGCGTCCGGGTCCCTGATCGAGTGACGCTGGACAACGTCTCGCATCAGAACTGCGTCGACCAGCGTCGAGCTGTACGCCGCCGCACTATCATTGTCGTACTCCAGCGCGTGGAGGACAGGGAACCCTCCTACTCGAATGTACCGGGACAGGAGCCTATCAAGCGAGGCGTCGTTCCGGATCGACGCGAGTTCGGCGAACGAGAGGGTCTCGACAGGGATCTCGAAAACTCGCCCCGTCAGAAGTCGTCCGAGATCGGACGAGAGCAGGGAGGCGTTCGATCCTGTCAGAACGCACCGAACGGCCCCCTCTGCGAGCAAAGAGGCCGCAAGCCGCTCCCAGGAATCCACTTCCTGCGCCTCGTCGAGCAGCAGATACCCCCCGTGCGGAAGCTTCTCTCCGACAAAACGCCCCATGGCTCGATAGTCCCGCAACGCATCGAATTCGAGCGACTCCATATTGATCCTGAGAATCCGGGAGGGATCGGTGTCGCGCGCGAGAAGGTCATCCGCGTAAAGCGCGAGGATCGAGCTCTTGCCGCAGCGCCGGATACCGGTCAGGACAGGCAGCAGAGGAAGCCGCTCCGCCCGTCGAAGCTGCTCGATGTACGCAGGTCGAGGGATCATATTGTCGAGTATAGTCGACGAATCCGTATTCTGCAAGGAATTGTCGATTACAATCGACAATAACAGCACAAGTTCGAAGAAGACGCTCTGACCGGCCTCAAACTGGTTGACTTCCACCTTTATTCTTCATATCCTTAACACGGAGGCTGGTATGGCT
>REEC01000191.1 GCA_007695285.1 Spirochaetaceae bacterium
ATCCCCACGTATTCGAGTCGCCGTAACAGAGTATCGTTTTCACATGGCCTCCATAGACACGTTTTTTCGCCTGCGATTCAACGCCGAGCGCGGCCCGGCCGGTAGTAGCTTCGTCGTTGTATCGCGTCGCTCGGCGTTGCGGAAGCCGCAGACTCGGTCGAGAGGCGACGGATCATCCGTTCTGCGGCCGCGAGGTAACTCTCGTACGATATCCTGGTGTGGCGATGACGTTCGATCACCTGCCGCACACGCTCCGCTTTCGCGGCACCGGCAAGGTTCAGGACATAATCGCGGACATCGTCGTTCATGTGCAGTAGAGCGACCGCGAACTCCGTATCGGGAACACGTAGCAGTATGTTCTGCGCGTCGACGCGTCTCATCCGGCCGATAAGCGCGATGATCGTCTGATCGGGTCTCGGAATCCCCATGGCCTACATTACCCTGATTCGGGCCGTCTGGGAATCGGGAAAGCTCGACGTTCTTCGTGTTGCGGGATATACTCCCGGAATGCTTGAGTCAGTGAGTTTCTCCCCGTACATGGTGCCGTCGCTGGTCTCGGCCGGGGTAGTCGCTTTTCTCGCGATCGTCGCGTTTTCCCGGCGCGACGTGCCCGGGGCAACCGCATTCGGACTGCTCATGGTGAACGCGTTCATTTGGGTTTTCACGTACGCGTTGGTGCTCGGAACCGACGACCTCGCGACGATGGTGTTCTGGTTTAATATTGGGCAGATTGGCGCAGTTCAGAGTCCCGCACTCTGGTTGATCTTTGCCCTGAGTTACACGGGGCACAAGACCTCAGTAACGTGGAAAACGGTCGCAGCGCTATACGCGATTCCGCTTCTCACGATCGTCGCGATCTACACGAACGATCATCACATGCTATTCCGGAGCGCGGTCGAGGTAAAAGGCGTTTGGCCGGCCGCGACGCTTGAGATCACGCCGGGCCCGCTGTTTTATCCGGGAATCGCGTACCACTACGCACTAATCATCGGAACTCTCTTGATCCTTATACGCGATGCCGCACACACTCGCTTCACGCTCCAGACCGCGTTTATCATCGTGAGTCTGATCCTTCCGTTTATCTCGAACGTACTCACGATTCTGGAGATCAACCCACTCGAGCCGTACGGCGCGAACGGCGTGGTATTCTCGATTTCCGGGTGTCTGGTTGCGCTCGCGTTGTACCGACTGGGGTTCTTCGACCTCGTGCCGGTCGCACGCGAGCGCGTCTTCAACAGTCTCCGGCAGGGCGTCGTTGTCGTAGACTCCCGCGATCGCATTATCGACTTCAACTCAGAATTTGAACGGCTGTTCGATGTACAGACGGGGAAGCCGATCACGTCGGTATTTGCCGAGTGGCCGACCTGGGCCAAGTCCGGCGACGATCAAACGACAGGGTCGTTAACTCTGACTCCGGCGACAAACGACGCCCCGCGCCGGTTCGAAGTCTCGCTTTCACGGATTGGATCGGCGCCGCGATGGACCGGGTACACCGCGATCGTGTACGACGTAACGCGGATCAGGGCTGCCGAAGAAAACGCGCGGCGTCTCGCGGAAGAGAAGGATCTGCTGCTCCGCGAGGTTCACCACCGGGTCAAGAACAACATGGCGACGGTCGCATCTCTGCTCGAGATCGAACGCGGAGCGACCGACGATGAACGTACACGCGCTGTACTACAGGAAGCCCGAGGCCGGCTCGACGTGATGGTGAAAGTGTACGATGATCTCCATAGGTCCGACGATTTTCGCGAAGTCCCGGCTCGCGAGTATCTGGCGAAGCTCGTGACCGCCGTTCACGGCGCGTTCAATTCTGCGAGCCGCGTTAAGCTCGCGTTCGAAATCGGTGATGAAACGATCAAAACGGCGTTACTCTTCCCGATCAGCCTGATCGTCAACGAGCTCGTCACAAATGCGATGAAACACGCGTTCGCCGAAGCAGATCACGGCACGATCACGCTGCGCCTGAATCGCTCGGCCGTGGGCCGGCATACGCTCGAATTCAGCGACGACGGCGTCGGTCTACCCACACCGATCCTCGACGGAGGTGGCAACTTCGGGATGACAATTATCCGGGGCTTGTGCACGCAGATCAAAGCGGAACTCAAAATCGAGAACACGAACGGCACGACGTTCCGGATTACGTTTGCCGGGTAGCGGGAAAACGCACCGGCGTCCCGCTACCCGTGCGTCTCCGAGGTAAGCCGAGATCAATCGAAAATCGTGTCATTTCCGCGCGTGATACTGAGGATCTTCCAGACTCCGGGAGTCTCTTCGCGCATCGAGAATGTGACGGACAAGGTATCCCAACTCGGATCAGATGATTCCATCACACCTGTGGCCGTTGATCCGGTGATAGTCAGGTCGTTCAAGGTGTACGTCTCGGCCTCGTCAAAATACGTCGCCCAGAACGCCGCGTCCGCGTTACCGTAGTTGTCAGCGCCGGAATTAAGGTGTTCCTTAAGGTCCGAAAACCGGCCGGCGTTGACGTCACCCATGAACTGATCAATCCGGTCCCGGATCGACACGCCAAAAAAATCGCACCCGGCTACGACGATTAGA
>REEC01000001.1 GCA_007695285.1 Spirochaetaceae bacterium
TCGCAGTTGTTGAACGAGACGAGGCACGGTCGAGCGCGCACCAGACGTTTTTCGCGTTTCATGTTCCACCACGGCTCGCCGCGTCCGTCGATCGTTCCACCGCCCGAGATCGAAACGTCGGTCGCGCCGTCGGCGTAGATCAGAGGCCGGTGCGCCTCGCTCGACGGGCGCGCGGTCGAGCCCGCCTCGGACACCATGTTGAACCCGACGTACCCGCCGTACCGCGACTCGATCACCGGATACTCGGACGGGTCGGGTGAGCCCGCGAGAACGGCTCCGGGCGAGAGGTAGAGTTCGACGTTCGAACCGAGCACGATGCTTCCGGTCACGAACACACCCGGCGGTACGACAACGGTACCACCGCCGGCGTCGCGACACGCGTCGATCGCGGCCTGAATCTCGCGCGTTAGGGGCCGGCCGTCCCCCGTCCGGTCTTGGCCGGTCGCGCCGAACGCGGTTATGTCGTACTCCCGCCGCGTTCCGGCGCTCACCTCTCCCCCGCCCCGCCGACCGCATCCGCCAATTCCCGCGTCCGCGCGAGCACCCCCGGCAGGTTCATCTTCCGGTCGCCGCGGTACCAGTTCTCGAACACGCCGTGTTCGGCTTTGCGCCGGTCGAGCAGCGCTTTTTCGAGGTGCGACGCGGCTCGGGTGATCGCCGCGGCGACCTCCTGCGGCGTTTTTCCGGCGCGTTGCGCGACGGCCGCGGCAACGAGCGACTTCGCCCACCGGTAAATGCCGACGATCGTCTCGTACTGCACCGTGAAGTGATCGGTGAAGTACGTGAGCCGCGAAGCCGCGACGGTCGGCAGCGCGTCGTAGATCGCGCGCTGAACCGCGGCCCAGCGCGGCTCGGCGTTACCGAGCGCGGATGCGAAGTACGCGAGGAACTCATCGGGGCCGTCAAACGTATCGAGGTGGCGGTAGTACGAGAGCCCCGATGTCTCGGCCGTGCCGTCGAGCATGTCGAGAAGCTTCAGCCCGAGTCGGCGCGTCATGCCGTCGATCAGCAGCATCTCGTCGGGGATCCTCTTTTGGTGCATCGGATGAAAAGCGGCGAAGTACGCGTCGTACGCGGTGCGAACGGCTTCCGCCGCGCCGGCACCGAACTCGCGCGTGATCCACGCCTTCAGGTACGCGTCGACGTCGAACGCCGCGACGTCCCACGTCAGGCGCGCGACCGCCTCGGCGCCGATGAGGACCTCGCGCACGTTCGCGACGTTCAGGATCGAGTACTCGGTGTCGCCTTTCTCGTGAGCACGGCGGTAGTTGTACGCGAGCTTCGGCACCGACGTGCCGTGCGCGAGGTGCGGACCGTCGCCCCAGAAACAGACGTGGTGGTACACACCGTACGTGAAATCGTCGCGGCGTTCGGTGCGGTCGAAGTCTTCCTGCATGACCTGGCTCGACCCGAGGTCGGAGAACACAATCGTAACGCCGTCGGGGAACGTGAGGTGGCCATCGCGCTGAAGCTCCGAGCCTTCCATCCAGAGCGTCGTCGTCGAGGCAAACTCATCGGTGCCGAGCACGTCGCGGACTATCTCGTGCTGCGCCGCGTACGCGTCGGAGATCAAAGCGCCGCGCGCGGCGTCGGTCGGCGGGACGCTGTCGTCGTGGAACCAGACCGGCCGGTCGCCGCGACCGCGCAGCCCGAGCTGCCAGATCACGTTTGGGTACCGTGCCCAGCGCTCGACGTACTCGCGCCAGATCTCGAGGTACTCTTCGCGGTGTTTCACGAACGAGCACGGAATCTCGCGCCCGCGCGCGGCCCAGTAGTTGTCCCACCCAAAATGGCTCACGCCGAGCGGCTCGACGTGGTGCTGCGAGACGAACATTCCGCGTTCGGTTACGATCCTGACGAGGTTCTCCTCGGCTGGGTTCATAATGTCGATGAACGACGCGGGGATCATGAGGTTCTGCCTGAGCCGAAGCGCGGTCTCGACGACGCGCATCAGCACGTCCTGATGGATCACGGTCGAGTAAAACGGATAGTCGATGTACCGCGTGCCGCCGTCGTCGCGCCACTCGCACAGGATATCTTCGTCGTTCAGGAACCAGCCGCGGTACTTGAAGGTCGGTTCGCCCGAGACGACCTCGACGTCCTCGACCGCAAGGTCGCCGCGCGGTACCGGTTCGTTGCCGCTCCAGAGGTAGATCGGATCGATCCCGAGCATGTACTCCGAGACGTGGTACACGCCCCACATCGTCCCGCGCGGATCGCTTCCGACGATCACGAGGTTGCGGCCGTCGTCGCCGAACGACCGGATAACGTAGCGCTCCCAAGAGCCCGCGATCGGCGTGGTCTCGATCCCGTGGGCCTCGAGCCATCTCTCAAAAGCCGCGTTTCCGAGCGTCCCAACGACGAGGTACGCGCTCTCGTCGCGCGGCAGGAAGCGCTTCACGACCGCCTCTCTGCCTCCTGCACGCGCAATGTCGCGCGAGAGGTCGCCGACGGCACAAAAAACGGCCGGGTCCTCGGCCGCCGAAACGAAAATATCGGTGGTTCGGTTTGGATTGAAGAACTCGAACATGGTACGCCCCTTTTTTT
>REEC01000269.1 GCA_007695285.1 Spirochaetaceae bacterium
CCCGGGGTTCGCGCATCGCGCGTCGGACGCGAGGCACGAAAGCAGCGACGACGAGGTGCGTTTCTCGCTCGAGCTCGCGTCGGCGTATCCGGAAGAGGCCAAGATCGCCTCGTGGCGGCGCGCGATTTCTTTCAGGCGCGGCGAGTCTGTGACCGTGACCGACGAGTATGCGCTTTCAGCGGATGCGGCAGAGCTCGTCGTAAGCTTCCTGACGCCGTGCGCGGTCGATACGGCGCAGCCGGGTGTCGTGCAGCTCGCCAAACGCCCGACCGCGCCGGGCCTCGAGTCCGCAGCGGGGCGCGTCGCGTACGACGCAGAAAAGTTCGCCGTCTCGGTCGAAACGGTCGAGACGACCGACGAGAGGCTCGCGCCGATCTGGGGAGACCACATAACGCGAGTCGTTTTCACCGCCATGAGCCCCGCGAAGACCGGCCGGCTCACGTACACGATCAGGAGGTAACGATATGGACATGACCGCAGAAACCGGACCGAGATTGACCGACGAGCAGTTTTTCGGCGACTGCCTGGACCTCGAACGGCCGGGGCTTTCCGGGATAAAAGACGCGATCGACGCGCGCGACTTTACGCGGGCCCGGAAGATACTCGCGGCCGACGTGCGGGACAGCCTGCGCATCGATGAGTTTCTCCGGATCGACCGCGAGTTCGTGGGAGGTTCGCACACGTTGAAAGGCGAGAGCATAGAGCAGGCGTGCGAGCGGGTGATGAAGCTGAAGTTCGTCTCGACCGGCACTCCGATCGAGTTCACCGACGACGTCGACTGGTTCGCGAACCCGACGTTCAACCAGTACAAGGAATGGACGTGGCAGATCAATCGTCACCCCGAGTGGGCGTGGCTCGGCCGGCGGTACCTCGAGACGCGCGACGAGAAGTACGCCGAGATGTTCGTGAGGCTTTTCACAAGCTGGGTCCAAAAGACCGCGGTCGAGCCGCTCGACGCGCCGTCCGGCGCGACGAAGGCGTGGCGCACGATCGAGACCGGTATCCGGATGGGAGGCTCGTGGCAGTGGGCGCTTCACTCGTTCATCGGCTCGCCGAGCTTCACCGACGACGTACTCACGGACTGGTGCAAGTCGGTCTGGGAGCACGGCTACCGGCTGCGGACGGTGCACCACAGCCACAACTGGCTGATCATGGAGCAGAACGGGCTCGCGCAGATCGGGATCATCTACCCGCAGTTCCGCGACGCCGCCGAGTGGCGCGAGTTTGCGTTCCGGACTCTCGTCGACGAGCTCGAGAATCAGGTGTACCCCGACGGGATGCAGTACGAGCTCACGACGAACTACCACCAGGTGAACATCAACAACTATCAGTGGCTCTGGGACGTCGCCGAGGCGTACGGCTACTCGGTTCCCGACGCGTTCAGCGCGGGGCTCGAGCGAATGCACGAGGTGAATATCAAGCTCATGATGCCCGATGGGCGGTTGCCCGACATAAACGACGGTTCGTGGCGCGAAGTTGCGCCGCTTCTGCGGCGAGCCGCGTCGCTCTATCCGAGCCGGAAGGATTTTCTCTGGGCCGCGACGCGCGGCGCCGAAGGATCTCCACCCGACTGGAAGTCGATCGGGCTCGAGTACTCGGGTCTGTACGCGATGCGCACCGACTGGACCGGCGAGGCGGTGTACGCGCTGTTCGACGGTGGACCGTTCGGCTACGCTCATCAGCACGAAGACAAGCTCAACCTGATCGTGAACGCGTACGGTAAGTTGCTCGTCACCGAGGCCGGGAACTACGCGTACGACGCGTCGGAGATGCGGCGGTACGTTCTCTCGACGCGCGGCCACAACACGATCCGGATCGACGGAATGGATCAGAACCGACGCATGAATTTCGCGCGTACTGTCGGCCCCGACGCGGTTCGGCAACACTCAGGAGCCGAGTGGCGCACGACGCCGGCGTGGGACTTTGCCGAGGCGGTGTACGACGAGGGGTACGGTCCTGACGCTGAGTCTATCGCGACGCACCGCCGGACCGTGATCCTCGTGAAAGACTGCGCGGCGTGTGGAGTACCGCGTGAGATCGGTCCGTTCTTTCTCGTCGTCGATCGCGTGATGCCGGCCGAGGCGGCGGGCGAGCACGCGTACGAGATTCTCTGGCACCTCGCGACCGGAGATCCGGCCGTCGACGGGTCAGCGGTCGCGAGCCGCGATGCAGGCGAGCCGAACATCGCTTTGTACTGCGCGGGGCCCGACACGCAGAGGCTCGAGGTGGTGAGCGGTCGCGAGACGCCCGAGTGGCAGGGCTGGCGTGCGGTCGATACGCACCAGCAGGGCGAGTACGCGCCGACCCCGACCGCGGTGTACTCCGGCCGGTTCAGCGCGCCTGTCCGGATCGTGACCGTGCTCCACCCGGTAAAACCGGGAGCACACTCGCCGATCACGGGTCTTTCGGCGGGATCGAGTGTCGATGAGACTAACGCCGAGCTTGTGCTTCAGACCGGTCAGCGCGTCGTGATCGACGAGCGCAGCTTCACCGCGTAACCGGTAGCCGCCAGACGAGCCGGCGTCCGTGTTCG
>REEC01000174.1 GCA_007695285.1 Spirochaetaceae bacterium
GCGCACTCCAGAGCGATGTGCGAAGCCGAGCGACCCATGAGCTTGATGAAGTGCCAGTACTTTTTTGCCGACGCGGCGTCGCGTTCGATATTACCGATAAGCTCGGCGTACGTTCGCGTCGCCGTGTCGAATCCGAAGGAACTCTCGATGTACTCGTTCTTGAGATCCCCGTCGATCGTCTTCGGGACGCCTATGACCTGGGTCGTCGAGCCGCTCGCGATGAAGTACTCGGCGAGCAGCGCGGCGTTCGTGTTGGAGTCGTCGCCGCCGATCACGACGAGGGCGTCGACGCCGATCTCGGTGCAGACCTCGAGCGACCGTGCAAACTGTTCGTCGGTCTCTATCTTCGTGCGACCCGAGGCGATCATGTCGAAGCCACCCGTGTTGCGATACTCGTCGACGACCTCGGCCGTGATGTCGCGAGTCTTGTTCTCAAGAATCCCCGACGGACCGCCGAGGAAGCCGATCAGTCGCGATTCGGCGTTTCCTTTTTTGAGTCCGTCGAACAGACCCGCGATGACGTTATGGCCGCCGGGTGCCTGGCCGCCCGAAAGGATAACGCCGACCGTGAGTGGTTTTTCCGACGCGGTGCCGGTTCCTTCGAGGAACCGCGCGAGCGGTTTCCCGTACGTGTTCGGGAAGAGTTCTTTCACCGCATCGCGGTCCGCGACGGCTTCGGTCTTGTCGCCGAGTTCGAGCATGAGCGAGTCGAGCGGCGCCCTGAGAGCCGTCGGGAGTTTCGGTTCGTATTTTTTTCGTTCAATCTGCAATGGGGACAGTTTCATGGTCAGCTCCTCGATTTCTTGGCGATCGGTGTCGCCGGTACTTCAACGTATACCCGTGGTCGCGCGCGCCGTCAAGCCGAAACACGTGCATGCCGATACGCGTTTTCGCCGTTACAGCCGGGTCGCTCCGATCTCGCGGATCTTCAAGGCGGTGACCGAACCTGCGCCGCACAAAGTCTCCATCAGCCGCGTGTACTCCCGGACGCGGCCGGTCGGCACGTACGCCTGAATCGTGCCCGCAAATCCGCCTCCGTGGACCCTCACCGCCCCGTCGCGCTCCAAGAAGTCTTCGGTGACCCCGAGCGCGAGCGCGACGTTTTGCTGCGTGCTCTCGCCCGGCACCCGACAGTTCTGTAGAAATCTCCACGACGAACTGCCCGACTCGTTGACAAGCGCGAGGTACTCGGAGAACGCATTTGCCTCGAGCGCGGCTCGCTGCCGAACCACTCTCTCGGTGTCCGCGAAGAAGTGGATCGCCCGGAGAACCGCGCGGTCGCCTGCGGCGCGCCGTACGCGCGCGATGTTCGCGCGGAACTCGGCCGGGTCTACCGCAACGAGCAGATCGGCACCGAACTCCGCGGCTACGGCCTTCATCTCGGCCGGGACCGCCGCGTACTCGGGCGTGAGGTCCGCGTGATCGCCGCCCGAGTCGACGACGACGAGCGTGTAACCCTGCCGGCGGAAGTCGCAGTGCGCGCTCTCTACCGTCGGATTTTCGATATCCCGAAAGTCGATCGAGACGACACCGCCGTGCGCACACGCGATTTGATCCATCAGACCGCACGGTTTCCCGAAAAATTCGTTCTCGGCGTACCGGCCGATCTTCGCGATCTCTACCGGTGAGAATCTGTCGTCGTTGAACAAGTTGTTCAAGATCGCTCCGATCAGAACCTCGAACGATGCCGACGAACTCAAACCCGAACCCGGAAGAACGGTACTCGAAACCGTCGCTGAAAAGCCACCAATCCGGCCGCCGCGACGGACGAATCCCGCCGCGACACCGCGGATCAAGGCCGAACTCGTTCCTCGTTCGTCCGCGACCGGATCGATCGACGAAATCTTGACGTAAAACGGTTCGGGATAACCAAGTGAGCGGACCTCGATCACCTCTTCGTCGCGCGGCGCCACAGCGGCGATTGTGTCCAGATCGACCGCCGCTGCGAGGACTCGGCCGTTGTTATGATCGGTGTGATTTCCGCCGAGTTCGGTGCGCCCAGGCGCGGAAAAAAAGGCCTCGGCGTCGCGACCGAACGCTGTGGTGAACGTCGCGCACAACGCAGAAAAACGTTCCTGAGCGGCTTGTGCTCCGTCGCCGTACACGCGCGCCACGGCGTTGCCAAGTGAGTTAAGAGCGGGCGACATCGTCCCTCCTCGTGATATTTGGTACCGAGTATCGGCCGGGAAGCCCGGCTCCGCGCACTGTATCATATCGCGGAACGGTTTTCCATCCTGTATCGCGACGCCGAGTGCGACGTTGACTGTACCCGGTTCAATCCGTACGATGGGCGCGTATGTACAAGCTCAAGAACACCGTTCAGCCGTACGCGTGGGGCTCCACGGACGGTATTCCGTCGGTCATCGGAGTGGAGAACCCCGATCGCATTGCGATGGCCGAGTTGTGGATGGGCTCGCACCCGAAAGCGCCGTCGCAGATCGTCGTCCCCGACACGCTTGGCGATCTTGCTCGCGCGATCGCGACGGATCCGGCGTACACGCTCGGTGAGTACTGCGTCTCACGATTCGGCCCACGGCTACCGTTTCTTTTCAAGGTTCTCTCGGCCGCGAAGGCGCTCTCGATCCAGGCGCACCCGAGCCGCCTGCAAGCGATCGACGGTTACGCACGCGAGGAAGCTGCCGGACTCGCGATCGATGCGCCGAACCGAAACTATCGTGACGACAATCACAAACCCGAGATCATCCGCGCCATTACGCGGTTCGAAGCTCTGCGCGGATTCAAGCCGATCGACGACATTCGCGCGGATTGGCAGGCTCTGCGCGACGCGTGCCTCGACAATCCGACGGTCGCCGCGACGATCGATCGAATCCGCGAACCGCTCGACGCGCCGGTCGAGACCGAAGCCGCACGACGGTTTTTTGAAGCCCTTTTCACGGTGTCCGCGAGCGACCGTTTCCACGTTATCAAGCTCGCGGAGCGGATCGCGAAGGTACGGGACGAGTTACACTGGTCCGTCGTCGCTCGACTCATCGACGAGTATCCCGGCGATGTCGGCACTCTTGCGCCGCTTTTCCTGAACTACGTCGTGCTCGAGCCCGGTGAGGCTTTATACCTCCCGGCAGGAGTGTTGCACGCGTACCTCTCGGGCACCGGAATCGAACTCATGGCGAACTCCGACAACGTGCTTCGATGCGGATGCACGCCGAAACACATCGACGTCGACGAGCTGCTCTCGGTCGTCGTGTTCGACCCGGGGCCACCGGACGTGCTGACCGCCGCGCGCGACGGTGCCGCCGAGGCGGTGTACGATACAACCGCCGAGGAGTTTGAGCTTTCGAGTATCGATCTTGACGGCGACGAGCATAGACCCCGTCGCGAGCGGACACCCGAAATCGTACTCACGGTCGACGGATCGTTGACGCTTCGGTATCTCGACGCGCCCGTCCACGATCCACGCCTTCGAGGATTGAACGCGCTTCATCTTGTGCGCGGCGACGCCGTTTTTCTCCCGGCGTGCGCCCCCGACTACGCGATGTCGGGCAACGGCTCGGCGTTCCGGGCGCGCACCCCGCGTCGATGAGTGATCCCGACGTCACCGCACGGATCTGGATCGACGCCGACTCGTGCCCGACACGCGTTCGTGAAGTGATCGCGCGCGCGGCCGAGAGAGTCGGCGGAGAGGCGGTCTTTGTCGCGGTGAAGAAACCGCCGCTTCCGACCTCACCCGCCGTGAAGTTCGTTCCCGCCGGCGATCAAATCGCCGACGACGTGATCGTCGAGCGCATCGTACCCGACGAGATCGCGATCACGCGCGACATCCCTCTCGCGGCTCGGCTCGTCGAGAAGGGTGCGTGCGTGATGAACGACCGCGGCGACTTGTTCACGACCGAAAATATCCGTGAAAGACTCTCGATCCGGGACTTCATGCACGAAGCGCGGATCGCGGGAATCGCGCAAGAAGGCGAGCGGAGTTTCGGGGCGCGCGAAGTAAAAGCGTTTGCCTCGGCATTCGACCGTGAACTCATGAAGATCGTGAACAAAAATCGACGATAGTTGACGGTCTCAGAAATCCGCCGCGCCGGGCGCGCGCGGAAACGGGATTACGTCACGGATGTTCTGCATCCCGGTTACGTACTGAATCAGCCGCTCAAAACCTAATCCGAACCCGGAGTGCGGAACCGTGCCGTACTTCCTGAGCTCGAGGTACCACCAGTACGCGTCGCGGTCGAGCCCGAGCTCGGAGATGCGGTTTTCGAGCACGGGCAGATTCTCTTCGCGCTGGCTGCCGCCGATGATCTCGCCGAGGCGCGGGACCAGCACGTCCATGCCGCGCACGGTCTTCCCATCGTCGTTCTGCTTCATGTAGAACGCCTTCACGTCCTTCGGGTAGTCGGTCACGACGACCGGACCCTTGACGACGTGTTCGGTTAAAAACTTCTCGTGCTCGGTCTGAAGCTCTACCCCCCACGTCGGCGTAAACTCGAACTCGCGGCCCGAGCCGGTGAGTTCGGCGATCGCGTCGGTGTACGTGATCCGCGCGAACTTCGTCTCGATGACCGCGCGCAGATCGTCGATGATCCCTTTCTGGATCCGGAGGTCAAAGAACTCCATGTCCTCGGTGCATTCGGTGAGCGCGGCCGAGAGGATAAACTTCAGGAACGCTTCGGCGAGATCGATGTTGCACGAAAGGTCGCAGAACGCAACCTCGGGCTCGATCATCCAGAACTCCGAGAGGTGGCGCGTCGTGTTGGAGTTCTCGGCTCGGAACGTCGGGCCGAACGTGTAGACGCGTTCGAGCGCGCACGCGTAGATCTCGGCGTTGAGCTGGCCGCTCACCGTGAGGTACGCGGGTTTCCCGAAAAAATCGCGCGAGTAGTCGATGCTTTTTGCGCCCGATGCGATGATCTTCTCGTACGGCAGCGTCGTGACCCGGAACATTTCGCCTGCGCCCTCGGCGTCGCTCGCGGTGATGATCGGCGTTGCGATGTACAAGAACCCGTTCTCCTGGAAGAATCGGTGTACCGCGTAACTCAAAGTGTTCCTCACGCGCGAGACCGCGCCAAAGGTGTTTGTCCGCGGTCGGAGATGCGCGATCTCCCGGAGAAACTCGAACGAGTGTCGCTTTTTCTGAAGCGGGTAGTCATCGGCTGGAGAGTCACCGATCACACGGACCGTTTTTGCGTGCAGCTCGACGCTCTGATTCGACCCCGGGGAGTCGGCGAGAGTTCCCGAAACCTCGACACTCGCGCCGGTTTGAAGGCGTTTCACGTCGTCGTCCGCAACCGAACCGCCCCGGTCGAGCACGACCTGCAGGTTCGCGAGGCACGAGCCGTCGTTGAGCTCGAAGAAGCAGATGTTTTTGGCATCTCGCCGTGTTCGGACCCAGCCGTGCACCGTGACCTCGGACGCGTCCGGTTTTTGGCTCAGGACAAACTTGATGCGGGGTGTGTTCATGATTCCCTCTTGACCCGTGATTCGGTATTGCGAGTATCATGTATACGTATCACGAGATATCGGGGGACGTCAAACATATGGCATCACACATGGCATCACACATGAGCATCCAAATAATCGGGACAAAAAAATGCCGCCGGACGCGCGCGGCCGAGCGGTTCTTCCGCGATCGCGGCATCGAGTACCACTTTGTCGACCTCACCGTACGTCCGCTCTCGGCCGGCGAGCTCAACAACATCGCGTCCGCGCTCGGCGTCGACGCGCTGATCGACGTCGAGTCGAAGGAGTACGTCAAACGAGGAATGGCGTACATGGAGTTCGATCCGCTCGAGGAACTCGCGGAGCACCCGATGTTGTTGAAAACGCCCGTTGTCCGTTCGGGGCTCCGCGCGACGGTCGGCGAGAGTCCCGAGACGTGGCAGGACTGGATTGAGAGCGAACGTACGTGATACGCTTCTCCGGGGAAGATGACCATGAACGATAGAAGTACACCCGTCGAATCGGCGAGTCACTCGACGACCGACGTCAACGTTACCGGATTTGCGCCGCTCGTCTCGCCGCGCGCGCTCAAAGAAGAACTGCCGATCTCCGACTCCGCGCGCGAGACCGTACTCGCCGCGCGCGAGACGATCGCGTCGATCATCGATCGTCGAGACGACAGACTGCTTGTCGTCGTCGGACCGTGTTCGATCCACGACCCGCGCGCCGCGATCGAGTACGCGCAGAAACTCGCGGCGTTCCGACGTACGGTCGAGGATCGGCTGTTCGTCGTGATGCGCGTGTACTTCGAAAAACCTCGGACGCTGCTCGGGTGGCGCGGTTTCATCCTCGATCCTGCCCTCGACGGCACAAACGATATCCAAGCGGGTATCCGCGGGGCGCGTCGTCTGCTTCTGCGGATCAACGAACTCGGAGTTCCCGCGGGGTCCGAGATGCTCGATCCGATCGTACCGCAGTTCATCGACGATCTGGTGAGCTGGGCATCGATCGGCGCGCGCACAACCGAGAGTCAGACGCACCGGGAAATGGCGAGCGGCCTCTCAATGCCGGTCGGCTTCAAAAACGGCACCGACGGAAGCATCGAGACCGCGACAAACGCGCAAGGCTCGTCGTACCGTCCGCACAGTTTTCTCGGAATCGATGCCGACGGGCGGACGTGTATCGTGCACACGAGAGGCAACCGTCGTACGCACTTGATTCTGCGTGGTGGCAAGGCCGGGCCGAACTACCACGAAGAAGACGTCGCCGACGCGCTGAATCTGCTCCGCGCGGCGAACCTTCCCGAGGCGATCGTCATCGACTGTAGTCACGGCAACTCGAAGAAGGACCACCGGCGGCAGAGCGCGGTACTCAAGTCCGTCGTGCGCCAGCGACGCGACGGCAACGCGGCGTTGATCGGCGCGATGGTCGAGAGTAATCTGCGTGACGGCCGGCAGGATATTCCCGCGGACCCAAAAAAGCTTCTGTACGGGGTGTCTGTGACCGACGCGTGTTTAGGGTGGGACGAGACCGCCGAGAGCCTCACGTGGTGTCGTAATGCGCTCGCGCGATCCTCGCGATAATTCGCACCGCCGCACGAGCCGGCGCGGCGTGCTCGGCGCGCTACTCGCGGTATGCCTGATCGTCGCGGCTACGCTCCCGGCGTCGGGAATGGGACTGCGCGATGCCGTCACGCCGGGTGTCTCCGATGTCTCGACACCCAACGGCGACGATCGAACTACCGGAGACGCGCGGACGATGGAGATTGTTTCGCTGGCTCAAGGGACGTACTCCGGCGTCACGGATGAACGAGTCGATGTCGTGACCGATGCGGCCGCGTTCGCTCGGCTCTGGCGCGAGGCCCATTCAGGGATGGTTCCGGCGCCTGATCCTCCCGACATAGATTTCTCGATAGAGATCGTCGTTTCGGTGTTTATGGGCACGCGGACCAGCGGCGGTTACGCGATCGAGGTGATCGGAGCCGTCGAAACCGCGGAGACGATCCGAGTTTCGGTGTCCCGCCGCGCACCCGGGCCGGACGATTTTGTGACGATGGCGATTACTTCACCGTACCACATCGTCGCGCTCGAGCGGCGCGGAAAACCGGTCACCGTCGAGTTTGATTGAACCTCGAGAGCGCGCAGCTGCTCGTTCATGGTCGCCGTCGCTAACGGGTTTCCGTCCGGTCGGTTTCGCACTCGATTCTGATCGTCGTTCCGGTCGTGGGGTCCGGCAGAGTCACCGCGACGGCGTACAGCCGTAATGGACTCGTTTCCCCGACCGCCGCGCCGTACAGCTGATCACCGACAATCGGGAAACCGAGCGCGGCGAGATGAACTCTCACCTGGTGCCTGAAGCCACGCGCGAGTTTGCACCGAAAAACGAAGGTCTCTCGCGGTTTGGCGGTATTGCCGTGAGAGACCGTAGGTGGTACGCGTTCTATGTCGATGATGTCGGTCCGGTACACCGTGCGTGTCGTGCCGCGCCGAATCGGTGCGTCGAGACCGACCGGCGCGACGCGCCTGCCGCCCGGACCGTACGCGCGGAAGCGCGAACTGACCGTGAACGGCGGCGGCGCGAGGCCGTCCTCCCCGAGATGGAGCGCGTCCGACTTCTCTCCCGACGAGCCCTCTCGGCCGTCGATGGGTATCTCACCGCGCGTTCCGGGGACCGGTTCATGCGAGCGTTCGCAGATCGCGCGGTACTCTTTGAGAAAAGCCCCGTTCTCGCCGGCGGCTTTCACGCGATCGAACGCAGCCGGCGTGCGCGCGAACACGACGATCCCCGCGGTCCCGTGGTCGAGGCGGTGTAGCAGTCCGGGTTCGACCGACTTGATGCCCGTTACCGAGCGAATCTCGGGGAATCGCTCGACCACCCACTCGAGAAGCGTTCCGGCGGACTCCGCGGAGAGCGGCGCGGTGTGCATATTGTGAGGTTTGTGCACGAACACGAGCGATTCGCACTCGTGCACGACGAACGGCGCCTGGTCGGTGTTCACACCGAATAGTAACACGAGCGCGTGCGATCGCGCGACGGCGTCTTTGAAGTGATATTGAGAGGAAATGTTATTGAGAAATGTCGGCGAATCCGATACGCTCATCGCCATGACGAGTATAACCGAGATCGCGAAAAACGCTCGCCACGCCGGGCGCCGTCTCGCGACACTCGATGCCGCGACGAAAAACGCCGCGCTTACCCGGATCGGCGAGGACCTCCGGATCCACGCGAGCGAGATTTTTTCGGCCAATTCGCGCGACCTCGCGCGCGCCGAAGAGAACCACCTGGCACCGCCGCTCAAAAAACGACTCGTGGTGAACGAGGATAAGCTCGCCGAGATCATCCGCGGCGTCGAAGCGCTTCGCGCGCTACCCGAACCGGTCGGTCGCGTGCTCGAAGCGCGCGAACTCGACACCGGACTCGAACTCTACCGGAAATCGGCGCCGATCGGAGTAATCGGAGTGGTGTTCGAGTCCCGCCCGGATGCGCTCGTCCAGATTTCGACGCTCTGTCTCAAGAGCGGAAACGCTGTGATTCTCAAAGGCGGCAGCGAGGCGGCGGAAACAAATCGTGCGCTTGCTCAGATAATCGGTACGGCCTCTCTCGCGGCGGGATTGCCCGACGGCTGGATATCACTGCTCGAGACGCGCGAGGATGTCGGGTTGATGTTGCGTGAGGACGCGTACATCGATCTCATCGTCCCCCGCGGCTCGAACGAGTTCGTGCGTCACGTGATGGACTCTACGCGGATTCCCGTGCTCGGGCACGCCGACGGAGTATGCCACGTGTACGTCGACGCCGATGCCGACATGACGCGCGCACTCGACATCGTCGACGACTCGAAGACGCAGTACGTGGCGGTGTGCAACGCCGCCGAGACGATCCTCGTTCATTGCACGGTCGCAGAAGATTTCCTGCCGGCGCTCGCCGAGAGGTTTGCTGGTCGCGTGAAGATACTCGGTTGTCCCGAGACGAAGCGAATCCTCCCCGCGGTCGACGCCGCGAGTGACGACGACTGGCGCGCCGAGTACCTCGATTATATCGTCGCTGTCCGAGTCGTCGACGACGTCGTCGCGGCGGTCGACCACATTAACACGTACGGGTCTGGTCACACCGACACGATCGTCACGACCGACACGGCACGCGCACAGTGGTTCATGACCGCCGTCGACTCGGCGAGTGTCTTCCACAACTGCAGTACGCGGTTCGCCGACGGGTATCGGTACGGGCTCGGTGCGGAGCTCGGGATCGCGACCGGCAAGATTCACGCGCGGGGACCGGTCGGGCTCGACGGCTTGTTGAGTTACAAGTGGCACATGTACGGTGCCGGTCACATCGTGAGCGACTACACCGGCGCCGCGGGCCGGGCGTTCACGCACCGTGCGTTGGACGCGCGCGAGCAGTAGTGGTGCGCGATTTCTCCGATGTCACACGTGTCGTCGTCAAGATCGGCACGAACGTGCTCACTCTGAACGACCGCCTCGACGAGTCGTATATCTTTTCGATCGCAGAAGAGATCAACGCGGTTCGGCGCGAGCGGTGCGACGTTCTGATCGTCACTTCGGGTGCGATCGGCATGGGAGCACGCGAGTTAGGCCTTTCGGGGCGCGTGACGGGGGTTCGTCGGCGCCAAGCGTGCGCGGCGATCGGTCAACCGATCCTCATGAACACGTACAAGGCAGCATTTGCGCGACACGGAGTGAGCGTCGCGCAGGTCCTGTTGACGCGCGAGGTGCTGAACAACCGAAAATCGTTTCTTAATCTGAAGAACTCGGTCGAAGAGTTGATCGCGTTGGGCGTCGTCCCGATTTTCAACGAGAACGACTCGGTCTCGACCGCGGAGATCGGTACCACATTCGGCGACAACGACCAGCTTTCGGCGCTGATCGCGAGTAAGGTCGACGCGGGACTGCTCGTGATGTTGAGCGACGTCGACGCGTTGTACGAAAGCGACCCGCGGACGAACGCGAATGCGCGGAGGATCGAGTCGGTTGAGACCGTCACCGACGAGATCATCGCTGCAGCCGGCGCGGCGGGCACCGTTCACGCGACCGGCGGCATGCAGACGAAGATCATCGCCGTGAAGATTGCCGAGAAAGCGGGTTGTCGTGTCGTGATCGCTTCCGGACGCGCGGCGAATATTCTCACGCGGATCCTTCGCGGAGAGTCGGTCGGGACGGTCTTTCTCGCGCAGCCGCGTCTCAAGAGCCGGATGCGGTGGATTCTGAACACGGTGCCGTCGGGTAAGATCGCGATCGACGACGGCGCTATCGCGGCTCTGCGACGGCGTAGCAGCCTCCTGCCGACCGGAATCCAATCCGTGACCGGCAACTTCGCGGCCGGAGACGTCGTGGTGCTCGTCGACTCGACGAGCTCGGAGACCGCAAAGATTGTGACGTCGTTCGGAAGCGAAGAGCTGCGCCGGTTGATCGGACGTCACTCGTCGGAGATCGCCGCGATTCTCGGCCCGGGCCGCCGCGACACGATTGCGCCGCCGGAAGACATCGTTTTTTTGGAATAAATAGAATAATCAGCGCTATTGGTTGCGGTCGACGATTGACAGGCGGCGCTTTCCGCTTTATCCTTTCCCGATGGTGCGTCTATCCGAGCGCCACCCATTTCATTCCCGAGTTTGAAGTATTCTCATAATCGACTAACGGGAACCAAGGAGCACGTATGAGAGAGTTTCTTTCCGATAATTTTTGCCTGAATTCCGAAACGGCACGTACGCTATACTTCTCGTACGCGGCGGAGATGCCGATTTTCGATTACCATTGCCACATACCACCGGAACAGATCGCCACGAACCATCGTTTTGAGAACCTCACCGATATCTGGTTGCGCGGCGATCACTACAAATGGCGCGCGATGCGCGCAAACGGGGTCTCGGAGGACCTCATTACCGGTGGCGCATCCGATCGCGAGAAGTTCCAGGCGTGGGCCGAGACGGTACCGTACACGATCGGCAACCCGTTGTATCAATGGACGCACCTCGAGCTTCGCCGCTACTACGGCATCACCGATATCCTTGACGGCGGTACGGCGCAGAGCGTCTGGGACCGCGCGAACGAGATGATTCGTTCGTCCGAAGGTTCGACTCAGGCGATCCTGAAGCAGATGAACGTCAAGTTGGTGTGTACGACCGACGATCCCACTGATTCGCTCGAGCATCATGCCGCGGTCGCAGCCGAAGCGACGTGTCCGGCAACGGTGCTTCCGGCGTTTCGCCCGGACAAAGCGTACGGTACCGACGATCCGGCAACGTGGAACGCGTACCGGGAAAAACTCGAGACCGCGTCCGGAGTACCGATCACGAGCTTCCAGTCGCTGCGAGAAGCGCTCGAAGCGCGCATCGATTTCTTCCACGCGCGCGGAGCACGTATATCCGACCACGCGCTTCTCACGCCGGTCGCGCGTACGGCGGACCGTGCGGAACTCGACCGAATCGTTGCGAAACTCATCGACGGTACCGCGATCGACGCCGACGAGAAGGACGCGTTCACGACCGAGCTCCTACTCGCGCTCGGTCGCGCGTACCATGCGCGCGGGTGGGTGATGCAGTTTCACCTCGGGGCGCTGCGCAACGTGAACTCGCGGATGTATCGCGCACTCGGCCCGGACACCGGGTTTGACTCGATGGACGACGGCCCCGGAGCGGCATCGCTCGCGCGATTTCTCGACCTGCTCGACTCGACCGACCAGCTCCCGAAGACGGTTTTGTACAACCTCAACCCGACCGACAACGAGGTTCTCGCGTCGATGATCGGAAACTTCCAGGACGGTTCGGTTCCCGGCAAGATGCAGTTTGGGTCCGGCTGGTGGTTCAACGACCAGAAAGACGGCATGATCCGCCAGATGACCGCGCTCGCGACGTCGGGGCTTTTGAGCCGGTTTGTCGGAATGCTGACCGACTCGCGAAGCTTCCTGTCGTACCCCCGCCACGAGTACTTCCGACGCCTCTTGTGCGACATGATCGCCGGTTGGGTCGAAGACGGGGAGGTGCCGCGCGACATAGAGTTGCTCGGGCGAATGGTACAAGACATCTGCTGGGGTAACGCGGTGCGGTACTTCGGGATAGAGTTGAAACAGGGAGAAAATCGATGAAGAGAAATGTTCCGGTCATAATCAGCAAATTTGGCTTGCTCGAGAAATCCGAGGAAGAGCTTGCGAGTATGAGGAGCTCCTCGGACGAACAGGGGTGGCTTTCCGAGGAGCAGACGTCGGTGTACATCCGATCGCTGCGAATGGTCGACGGCGTTTTGTACTGCATGTCGCGCAACGACGACGGCAAGTCGATCTGCGCGGCCTCGCGGCGAGAGTTCACAACGCCGTTCGATGCGCCGGTCGAACGACTCGAGAGCATGTACTTTCAGACGTCGACGCTCTCGAAAAAAAACGCGCGCGCGTTATTCGAGCTCTTCCCGTTTACCAAACCCGTTTCGCTGCGGAACGAACGCACGACAATCGGAATGGGCGACCGGATCGGGCGCGCAACCGCCGGGCAACTGCGTGCGGCGCGGAAGTACAACGTCTACCCGGTTCTTGCGCAGCAGAGCGTGCGCGAGCTGCAGTTTACCGGGCGGACGTTTGCCGACGTCGTGACCGATGCGGCTTTCCTCGTCTTCCAGGAAGGATTTGAGCGCGGCTACGGAGCCGACGGCGACCATCTCAAGACGATCGAGGCAATCGACACGGCGCTCGCGGAGCACATGCCGATGATCACGCTCGACCTTACCGAGGTCATGAAGCCCGAGGTCGCCGAGTGGTCGGGAAAGGAAGTCGCGAAGGCGTACGAGAAACTCGAGGCAAAGTTCCGCAAACGCGTCGAAAGCGAGTACGCCGGGAAGGAGTTTAAGTACGAAGCCGGAACCGTAACGATCTCGGTCGAGGAGGCGCGCCGGTGCGCGGTGATGTACGGGCCTGCGCTCGACTTCTCGGAGGAAGTCGATGCCCACCTGCGAGAGAAGACCGACGACTCGTACGATCTTGAAATCTCGATCGATGAGACGACGACGCCGACTTTGCCGTCTCATCACCTGTTCATCGCGCGTGAGCTGAACGCGCG
>REEC01000068.1 GCA_007695285.1 Spirochaetaceae bacterium
TCGACGAAGGCTTCCTTCGTGAGGCCGGTCACCTTGATCACGCAGACCGCGTTGTCGTACGCGCTTCCGGGGAGTGTGCCGAACGAGATGATGTCGCCCCCCGCATCGGTGATCTCCTTGCTGAGTTCGGCGATCTCGCCGGGACGCTCGGGGATCCGGAACGTCGCGCGGATCCCGTCTTTCCTGCTTCCGAACAGATCGATGAACACCCGAAAGATGTCGGACTCGGTGATGATCCCGACCAGTCTCGCTTTTGCGTCGACAACCGGAAGGCCTCCGATATTGTTGTCGCTCATCGTGCGCGCGGCGTCCTCAAGAGTATCGTCGGGCGTGATCGTCACTAGTTTTTTCGACATCACCGACTCGACTTTGAGCTTCGCGAGAAGAGTCGTCATCTCGTAGACGTTCAGCGTCGTCGCGGGCGACGGAGAGGCGTACAAGAGATCCTTCTCCGAGACGATTCCGACCAACTTTCCGTGTTTGTCCAGAACCGGAAGCCGGTGGACCTTCTCGCGTCGCATGAGTTCCTGCGCGTCGGTTACCGGTGTGTCGGGCCGAACCGTAAACGGGTTCTCGGTCATCACGCGTGATATGGTCATTTCATCCCCCCGTGCGAGAACTAAAATAAAAAGTGAAATTCCGGCTCATTATACACCAAGATACGCGGACTTGACCTGCTCGTTTTCGAGCAACGCGCTCGATTGGTCGGCAAGCGTAATCCTACCGTTCTCCATCACGTACCCGCGATGCGCGATCCGGAGCGCCATATAAGCGTTCTGTTCAACAAGAAAAATCGTCGTACCGTTCTCGGTGTTTATCTGCGTCAGGATCTCGAAGATCTGTTGAACGATCAGCGGCGCGAGTCCCAACGACGGTTCGTCGAGCAGAAGAAGGCGTGGTCGCGCCATGAGCGCGCGCGAGATCGCGAGCATTTGCTGCTCGCCGCCGCTCAAAGTTCCACCGGCCTGGTGGCGCCGCTGCGACAGGATCGGGAAGAGCGAGAACACGTACTCCAAGTCCTTCCTGATCGCCTCGCCGTCGCGTCTGAGGTACGCACCGAGGTCGAGGTTTTCCTGCACGGTCAAGTACGGGAAAATCCGTCGTCCTTCGGGCACCTGACTCACGCCCGCGGCGACGATCCGGTCGGGTTCGGTGCCCGTGAGATCGACTCCGTCGAGTTCGATCGAACCGTGTGTCGGCCGGACTATGCCGGAGATCGTCATCAGAGTCGTGGACTTGCCGGCGCCGTTCGCTCCTATCAACGTAATGATCTCGCCTTTTTCGACGCGAATCGAGACGTCTTTGAGCGCCTGGATGCTTCCGTAAGACGCCGAGACATTCTTCAGGTCAAGCACTGACATCCTCTCCCAGGTACGCCTTGATAACGGCGGGGTTCTTCCGGACATCCGCGGGGTTTCCGGTCGCGATCAACTTCCCGTAGTCCATCACGTAAATTCTTTCCGACAGCGTCATGACAAGGCTCATGTCGTGCTCGATCAGGAAGATCGAGAGTTTGAAGTCCGTGCGCAGCCGTCGAATCAGCTCGATCAGGTCGCGCGTCTCCTGTGGGTTCATCCCCGCCGCAGGCTCGTCGAGCAGCAGCAGAAAAGGTTCGGTCGCGAGCGCCCGGGCGATCTCGAGTCGCCGCTGCGCGCCGTACGGCAGGTTTTTGGCGTGTTCGTTCGCGTAACGCTCGATCCCGACCGTCTTGAGAACCGCGTAGCTGTCGAGCACGACCTTCTCTTCTTCGGCGCGCGTGCGTTTGTCGCGGAAAACAGCACCGATGACGCCCGCCCGGAGGCGGCAGTCGCGTCCGATCATGACGTTCTCGAGCACGGTCATCTCCGGGAAGAGCCGGATATTCTGGAACGTCCGCGCGAGGCCGGCTTCGGTTATCAGATGCGGCGCGGTTTTGGTCACGTCACGCGGCTCGGCGCCGGGGCGGTTGATGAGCACCGTGCCCGCTGTCGCCCGGTACATTCCCGTGACGCAGTTGAAGAATGTCGTCTTTCCCGCGCCGTTCGGCCCGATCAGCGCGACGATCTCACCGTCATCGATCGTGAGATCGACACGATCGACCGCGCGAAGGCCTCCGAAGTCCATCGTGAGTCCACGAACATCAAGAACCATACCGTACTCCCGGATAGTCGTCATTGGTCGATCGTCTCATTCGTGACGATCTCCGCCGATATCGAGCGATTGTTCGGTTGTCGACGCGGCCTCGCGCTCCGCCGCCGAGATACGATACTCCGCGCGCCTCTTCGGGATCAAACCGCCGGGACGGAACACCATCATCGTGACGAGCACCGCTCCGAACAACAACATCCGGAACTGGGCGAACGCGCGAAGATACTCGGGGACCAGGATCAGGACCAGGGCACCGACGATCACGCCCGGGATAGAGCCCATGCCGCCGAGCACGACCGTACAGAGCACAATGATCGACTCCCAGACCGAAAAACTCGCGGGGTTGATGAACGTCGTACGCGCGGCGAACACGACTCCTGCGAGCCCCGCCCACACGCCACCGAGCGTCAGCGCGGTGAGTTTGGTCTTCGCGATGTTGACGCCCATCGCCTGGCACGCGATGACGTCTTCTTTCATCGCGACCATCTGGCGGCCGATCCGGCTTTTCTCGAGACGGTTCACGACGAACACGGTCAGAGCGACGATCGCAATCATGATGAAGTACGTAAAGACCGTCGTCTGCGGCAACATCATCCGGACTCCCGGGATCGCCGCGCGTGGAATGTTCCGGATACCGGCCGTTCCAAACGTCAACGTATTCCAGTTCTCGAGCACGAGCCGCGTGATCTCCGCGAACGCGAGAGTCACGATCGCGAGGTAGTCACCGCGCAACCTCAAGACCGGGATACCGATCAAGAGGCTGAAAAATCCACCGACGAACGCGCCGATCGGAAGCGCGAACCAGAAGTTGAGTCCATAATGGTAGTTCAGGAGAGCGTAGGTGTACGCGCCGAGCGCGTAAAACGCAATGTACCCGATGTGTAACATCCCGCCGAGCCCGATGATAATGTTCAAACCGAGGCCGAGCACGACGTACAACAGCGCGGTCGTGACGATGTTCGTCTGGTACATTCCCGACACAAACGGAAACGCCGCGACGATCACAAGCAGAGCCACGAACAGACCGCGGCGCACCGAAGCCTGGCGCGTGACGGCGGTTACGTTTGTCTTTATCGTCGCGAGCCGCTCACGCACGGGACTGGGCCGCGTAGCCGTGCCTCCCCGTTGTTTGCGATCGAGCGCGGCGGTCCAGAGGAACGAGCCGACGAACGTACCGCCGAGCATCCACGCGATGTTGTGCCACCGCCACACGACGGTTCCGGTCGCGGTGTTCGCGCGGATCACCATGATCGGGAAAGTCAGGATCGAGAACCAGACCGCGGCGACGAGCGACCTGCGGGCGCGTTGAATGTACCGCGCAGCCGGCGTTTTGACAGGCATCGTCGTCATCTCTATACCTTCTTGTTTTCCGGCCGGCCCAGCAGACCGGACGGTTTAAAGATCAGGATCAGGACAAGAATCGCAAACGCAAAGACGTCCTCGTAATCGCTCGAGATGTATCCGGCGCCGAACGACTCGGTCCAGCCCAACACAAAACTCCCGAGAACCGCACCGGGTATGCTTCCGATACCGCCGAGCACCGCGGCGACGAACGCCTTGATTCCCGCGAGAAAACCGATATAGAAGTTGATCTGCCCGGTGTACGAGCTGATCAAGACACCGCCGAGCGCGGCGGTCGCCGAGCCGATCACAAACGTCATCGATATAACACGATTGACGTTTACCCCGAGAAGCATCGCCATCGTTTTGTCCTGACTCGCCGCGCGCATCGATTTGCCGATCCGCGTGAACTTGATCAAGAACGTGAGCAGGATCATCACGATCGCGGTCGTCACAAAGATAATGAACTGAGCCGACGTGACGCGGAACGGAAGCGCACGCAGAAAAGGAAAATCCGGGATCAGCGCGGGGAACGGCAGGAAATTCGAGGTTTGCGCGAGGCGCACGTAGTTCTGCAGGAAGAGCGACATCCCGATCGCGCTGATGAGCGCCGAGAGCCTTTGGCTGTTTCGGACCGGCTTGTACGCGATCTTTTCCATCGTGAACCCGTACGCGGCCGAGTACACCATCGCGACGATCGAGGCGAGCACGAGAATACTGATCGAGTCGAGCCCCGCGATACTCAGGACCGACGCGAGGATCAACGCGGTAAACGCACCGATCATGTAGATCTCACCGTGCGCGAAGTTGATCAGCTCGATGATACCGTACACCATCGTGTACCCGAGCGCGAGAAGCGCGTAGATACTGCCACGAGTCAATCCGCTGATTACCAGACCGAAGAAGTAGTTCACCGTCGTGTCGCCCCCAGATTCATAACCGTGTGTCGGTGGACCGGGAATCCGGCCGCGGGGAATAATATCCTAGATGAAAAAACAAGACGACCCCCGGCCTGCGCTCTTTTGCGCAAAGCAACCGGGGGTCTTTTCGTCAATGAGTCATGACTTAGCGGAGCTCGACGTACGTGCCGTTCTGGACTTGGTACATCGCGAATCCGACGCCTTCGGCGTCACCGCGCGAGTCGAAGCGAAGCGCGCCGAGAGGCGTGTCGACGAACTCCGACTGCAACACAGCCCGAATCGCATCGATGTCGGTCGAACCGGCTTTTTCGATCGCGTTGAAGAGCGAGATCGCCGCGGCGTACGCGTTCAAGAAGAACGGTCCGGGCTCTTCGCCGAACTTGTCCCGGTGCCGGCGGATCGCCTCGACGGCGAGAGGATTATCGGTCGTGTCCATCGGTGAAGTCGCGTACACGCCTTCGGAGGCGGGGCCCGCGGTCTGGATGAACGTATCGTCTTTCACGCCGTCACCCGAGATGAACTCGGTGTCCATACCGCGGTCGCGCATCTGGCCGACGATCCGGGACGCTTCGGGGTGGTATCCGCCGTAAATGATCGCATCCGGGTTTGTCGCTTCGATCCGGTTGATGATCGCCGAGTAGTCGACCGCACCGGGCGTTACGCCGTCGAACAACACGACCTGACCGCGCCCGTCGGCGTTGATCGCGTCGCGCGCGAACTCCGCGAGTCCGCGTCCGTAGTCGCCGCGGTCGTGAAGCACGACAATTCGACGCGCACCGAGTTGGTCGAGGGCAAACGCGACCTGCATCTGCGCCTGCGCATCGTCGGAGGCGATCGTCCGGAAGAAGTTCGGATAGTCACCGCTCTGCGTCAGCGTCGGTGTGGTCGCCGACGGCGAGATCGCAACGATGCCCGACTCAAGGTACGTCCCGAGCGCGGTCAACGTCGCGCCGCTGCAGATATGCCCGATCACGCCGACAACGCGGTCGCCCACGAGCTTCGCCGCTATGTTAGCCGCCACCTCGGGCTGGCACACATCGTCTTCGATAAAGAGCTGAATCTGTCGCCCGTTAATCCCACCGCGCTCGTTGTACACCTCGGCGACGATCTGCGCCGCGTTCACGGTCGGAAGACCGTAACTCGCAAGGTCACCGCTGTGAGCGCCCGCGACGCCGATGCGGATTGTATCCGTTTCCTTCGTCCCGCCGGCGAATCCCACCGCCGCGACCAAAACCGCGACGACGAGCGCTACGAGAATTTTTCTCGCACTACATTTCATAGATATCCTCCTGTTATGGATCCCGGTATCGGATTACCCGCTTGCGCAGTCGATCCACGTACCGAGTGTCGATAAACATACAACCAATCCGAATACTAGTGCAATACCCGGCCGCAAAAAATCGCACGGCGACCGTGCCCCGAGTTGCGCGCTCCGTTCACACCGAAAGGCGGCGTACGGTGTCCGAAATCACGAGGCATCGATCTCCCACGTGTTCGAGGTACGATATGATATCGATGAAAGCCAGCTCGGCCTTGATGTCCGCGTCGTCGTTTTTCTCGAGAACTTTCCGCGCGCGTTTCTTGAGCTTGTTCCGCACCTTGTCGATCGTCTCTTCCATTTCGTTCGCGAGCTGCCAATCCGGGCGGTCGATACTGCCCTCGAGGTAATCGCCGACGTACTTCAGAAAATCGAGGATCTGAGACGTGAACCCGAACAACTCATCACGGCTCTCTTGATGAAACCGGTAGTTCTTCCGGGAGCTGCGCTCGAGCAGCCGCATCGTCTTGAAACAGTCGTCGCTTATCAACGAGAGTTCCGACGCGACCCGCTGTTGCTGCTGGATTTGCTCGGCCTGCGCGCGACTGCACGGCATCTGAACCGCACGCGTGAGCGCCGACGCAATCTCGTGTTCGAGATCCTTCACGGTATCACGAATCGCTATCGACCGCTCGGATCCGTCGCGCACCTCATCATCTAGTTGCGAAGCGTTCATCACGATCATGAGCATCTCGTACGTCTTGATCGCCATGCGCGAGAGCGCGCTCTGTGTCAACAGCAGGTTCGCGTCGAGCGACTCGGGCAGAGACGGCGAGAGCACCGTGAAGGGCCTCTCTTCGGGTTCGGTCCGGACCGCGTTCACGGTGATGAACGCCGCCGCCTTTGGCAGAAGACTCGATAGAGGAACGAGAAGCAACGAAGTCAGCGCGTAGCAGACCGTCACGAACGCGACGACGTGAACGGCCGCTGCGAACGGCGTGTGTGCGTCGCCCGGCACGAGCCACGCGGCAAGCGGTGAGACGATGACGACTCCACCGACGATACACGCTGAGGCGGTCACGAGCAGATGGATCGCTGCGGTCCGCCGTGCGGCGGTACCGAGCGGTTGCGCGGCAAAATACCCGATCGTCGAGAGCCCGATTCCACTTCCGAGAGCCGCGGCCGCCGCGACCGGCACCGGGAACCATCCACGCGCGGCGAGCGACATCGCGAGAACAACCGTTCCGACCGACGACCGGATCACGAGTGATGTCACGATGCCGACCAGAAAGCCGAGCACAACCGCACCGGCACCGTCGGCCAACACACCACCCGAAAAAATGGCGTCGGAGAGATCGGGCGTAAAAACGACGCGGCCCGTCAGGAAGTCGAGCGCGAGCAACGCCAGCGCGAGACCGCCGATCACATCCGCGTACTGGTACCGTCTGAGCGTCGCACTGAGCCGGAACGGGAGAGCGAGCGCCATGAGAAGCAACGCAGGAACCGCGAGCGGCGCGTGGTACGCGGTTGCCGCGATGCACCAACTCGCGAATGTCGAGCCGAGGTTGATCCCGACGAGACCCCACGTCGTGTGCGCGGGCGCGATGACGTCGCCGTCCGCCATCGTGACGAGCGAAACAAGACCGGACGCACTCGAGCCGGTTGCGGAGACTCGGATACCCGAAATGAAGCGCTCGAATCCGCGAGCGTCTTTCCTCTCGACCTCGACGCGGAATCGTGGGCCGATACGACGCATCGACACTGCGGTAATCTGCCGGTATCCGGTGAGAAACACTCCGAGAGCTCCGAACACTGTAAGGATACTGACTGTTATTTCCACCGGTCACTCCCGCTTTTCGAGGTACCCTTCGTTCACTGTCTCGCGCAGGAAGACCTTGAAGCGTTTTTTGTGCCCCGGCATCCTGAGCGCGGTATCAAGGTAGTTCCCGTTCTCGGTGTACTTGATATCGCCCGAAATATCCAGGTACACGTGCGCGTCGTCGACCGAGACGATGTACGGCGCCGAGTTCTTGCTGACGAGCAGGTAGTTCAGAATGATATTTCCGGTCCGGTGGTTACCTTCGAGGAACAACTGCGGCCGACTGAGCTGCCGCGAGTAGAACCCGGTCGCGAGCTCGTACGGGTCGGTGGCTTTCCGTTTGCGAAGAACCCAATCTTTGATCGGCTTTATCTGCTTCAAGAAACTCTTTCTGGTCTCCTGGAGATGCGAGTAGTACTGCGACCGTGTCTCTTTGTCGGTGCCGCAGAGTACGATGTGATTCAGTTCGAGCAGCGCGTGCAGCCCGGCCGGCGTGAAGAGGTCCATTTCCTTCGCGAGCAGCGAGTTCAGGAACCCGTACGCATCGACGATCTGCTCGACCATCTCGACCGTGAGCTCTTCGCGCCGAATCGCAAGCCGGTCGTTGATCCGCTGGAACTCTTTCTGAAACGCCGTGAGCGACCGTTCGATCTCGGCGAGGTTGAACCGAGGAAGTGACGACACGCCGGCGATCCGTTAACCGAAGAACCCGGACAGGTACTCCTGCGTCTTGGTTTCTTTTGGAGCGCTGAAGATGTCCACGGTCTTTCCGTACTCGATCAGCTCGCCGAGAAAGAAGAACGCCGTGTAGTCGCTGACGCGCGACGCTTGCTGCATATTGTGCGTCACGATCACGATCGTGACTTGCTTCTTGAGCTCCTGGATCAACTCCTCGACGCGTTTCGTCGCGTTTGGATCGAGCGAACTCGTCGGTTCGTCCATGAGTAGAACCTCAGGCTCGACCGCGAGAGCGCGTGCGATGCAGAGCCTCTGCTGTTGTCCACCCGAGAGGCTTCCCCCGGGGCTCTTCAAACGGTCTTTCACCTCGTCCCACAACGCCGCGTCGGTCAAAGCTTTCTCGACTGCAGCGTCGAGTTGGCTTTTTTTACGTATTCCGACAAGCCGAAGCCCCGCGCAGACGTTCTCGTAGATCGACTTTGTCGGAAACGGCGTCGGTTTCTGAAACACCATCCCGATGCGCCGCCGAATCACGACCGGATCGACTTTCGGTGCGTAGATGTTTTCGCCGTCGAGATACGCCGAGCCGGTTACCTCGATGTCGGTGCCGAGATCGTGCATCCGGTTGAGCGCGCGGAGAAACGTCGACTTTCCGCACCCCGACGGGCCGATCAGCGCCGTCACGCGCTCGTCGAACATCGGCACCGTAACTTCCCGGATACCGAACGTCGAGACGCCGTAGCGAACCGTGAGTGACTCGGTTTCCATTCGGACCGCTTCGTCGCCGATCATCTTGACACCGGCGGGTGCGTTGCGGTTCAGCGCGTCGCTCGTGTCGTTTCTGCCTGTTTGTGTCTCGGTAGAACTCACTGTCTTGCTCCTGTTTGGTTTTCCGGTGCTCGCCTACGCGTTCATCCGTTTTTCCATCCGGCTGATCACGACGCGCCCGACGAGAAACGTGACGATCACGAAGAGCAGCAATATTATCGCGCCGCCCCACCCCATCGAGTGCCACTGACGGTACGGGCTGATCGCGAGGCTGTAGAGCCGTTGCGGCAGGCTGTCCATCGGCGCGCGCAGATCCATGCTGAAGTAGTTGTTCCCGAACGATGTGAGCAGCAGCGGCGCGGCCTCACCGGCAGCGCGCGCGAACGCGATCAAGACGCCGGTCACGACGCCCGCCCGGGCCGCGGGCAGAACCAACGACACCGTGACGCGCCACCGTGCGAGACCGAGACTGAGCCCCGCCTCGCGCAGGCTCCACGGCGTCACCATTAACACGCTCTCGGTCGTTCGGGAGATGATCGGTATCATCACGAACGCGAGCGCGACCGATCCCGCGAGAGCCGAAAAGCCGCCGGTGTTCTTGACGACGAGCGCGTACGCGAGCAGCCCCATCAGGACCGCGGGCATCCCGTTGAGCGTGCTGACCATCAGTCGGGCGACCGGCGCAAACGGATGCTCGGGATACTCGGACATCATGATACCTGTCGCGAGTCCAAACGGGAGCGCCATCGCAAGCGCGACAAGGTCGATCACGATCGTCCCGATGATCGAGTGTCGCAGACCGGCGGGTCTGCCTTGCATCGCGCGCGCGGGACTACCGAGCTCCATCGTGAAGAACTCCAGGTTCAGCGCCGTGAACCCGTTCATGACGACGTAAAAAATGATTATCAAAAGCGGGATCACGACCACGAGAGTCATTAAAACCACTCCGACCTGTATGATCGCGTCACGCGCGTATCGAGCTTTGAGTGTCACACGCCCCCCTTCGCGATACTGAGCTTGCGCTGGATGTAGCTCGCGAGCAAGTTGATACCGATCGTCACGACAAAAAGGTAGAACCCGACGGCCATGATGCTCGAGTAGTGAAGCGGCTCTACCGCCTCGCGGAACTCGTTGATGATGACCGACGGCATCGAGGCGGCGGGTCCAAATAGCGTGAACGGTACGCGGTTCCGGTTGCCGATCAGCATCGCGACCGCCATCGTCTCTCCGAGCGCACGCGCGAGCGAAAGGAGAATCCCGGCGATCACGCCGGTGCGCGCGTACGGCAGAACCGCGTTCCGCATGACTTCCCACCGCGTCGAGCCGAGCGCGTACGAGGCTTCGCGTTGTTCGAGCGGGACCTGCCCGATCGCGTCGCGCGAGAGCGCGACGGTGTACGGCACGATCATCAGCGCGAGAATCAGCGTCGCGGTCGCGAGGTTGTACGTCGACGGCGCCCCGAGAACAGGCACGAGCCACGGAGCCGATTCTTCGGCCCAGAGGAAAATCGGCATGTAAAACGTATCGCGCATGAACGGCGCGAAGTTGAACACCGCCCACAGTCCGATCACGACGCTCGGGATCGCCGCGAGCAGATCGACGGTGTAGTTAATTATGTTCGCGAGCCACCCCGGCGCGTACTCGCTCACGAAAATCGCGACGCCGAGCGCCGGGATGATCGCGATTGCGAGCGCGAGAAAACTCGTCAAAAGCGTGCCGAAAATAAACGGAAGAGCTCCATGGATCGCGTTGACCGGGTCCCACGTCGTCTCGGTCAGAAAGTCGAGGTACCCGAACGCACGGAACGTCGGTCGCGCCTCGAGCCATATCATCACCGCCATCGCGACGGCGAGCAGGATTATGAACGAGCTGAACGTCAGGACTATGAGCTTGAATACAGTATCGGCCTGCCCCCGATATCGCGCTGGAATCGTATTCGCTTTTCTTGCAACGGCCAGATCGGCCATACCGCCTCCTGTTTTAATTCACGTGAACAATCCGGGAAGAATATGCAAACGAAGTGTTAGAAATCCGTGAGGTTTCCGTTAGGATACCGTGTTGTGTTAGTCAAAATAGGAACGGCCGGTCGTCGAAGGTATCGACTTCCGGCCGCTTCTTGATGACCGAAACACCCGCTTCGATCACTGTTGTTTACATTCGCTCGATCGAGTCCGTTCGACTCACCAGCCGTTCGCCTTGATGTCGTCGATGACCTGCCGACCGACCGGCTCTCCCTGCCACTTGACCGTGCTGAGCATCTGCTCCGCGACAGCCTGCGCGTCGGTCGGGAGCCTCGCGAAACTCAAGCTCTCATTGATGTTCTGGCCTTCGGTGATAGTCCAGTAGAGAAAGCGGGTGAGTTCGACCGCCTGGTCGCGGTTTGTGATCGCGGAGTTGCGGTCGAGGTTCTCGTACACGAGCGCCCACGCGAATCCCGCGATCGGGTAACCGTCGCGCGCGTCGGTGTCGGTGAGCATGATCCGACCGTCGGCCGGAATCTGTACCGCGGCCGCGAGGCTCGTCGCCTCGAGCGACGGATCGATCGTCCTTCCTGAGTTGTTGACCACCTTACCGTACGCGATCTCGTTCAGCACTGCGTACACGAGACTGTTGTACCCGAGCGCGCCGGGCGTACTACTAACGATTCCAGCAACACCTTCGTTTCCGTTTCCACCGGTTCCGACCGGCCAGTTGACCGAGCTTCCGAATCCGATGTTGTCTGCCCAGGTCCGGTTCACCTTGGTCAGGTAGTTCGTGAAGATGTTCGTCGTGCCCGAGCCGTCCGAGCGGTGCGCGATCTGGATCGGCAGGTTCGGCAGGTTCACGCCGGGGTTGAGCGCGGCGATCTTCGGGTCGTTCCAACGCGTGATCTCTCCGAGAAACGCTCCGGCGATCGTGTCCGGGTTGAAAACGAGCTGCTGCGTGACGCCGGGAAGGTTGTACGTCATCGCGACATCGCCGAGCGTGATCGGCATGTTATACGCGACACCGCCGGTATTGGCTTTCGCAAGCTCCGCGTTCGCGTCGCTGAGAGCGGCCTCACTGGCTCCGAACATGATCGTCTGTTCCATAAACTGGCGCACGCCGCCGCCGGACCCGATCGACTGGTAGTTGATCGTAACCGCACCGCGCGTCAGATCGCGGTACTCGTCGGCCCACGCGGTGATCAGCGGAGCAGGAAAACTCGCGCCCGCGCCGAGAAGCTCGACCCGCGCGAACTCGCGCGCACCTTCCGGCGCAGCTGCCTGCTCTTTGCCTCCACCGGCAAATCCAAACGCCGCGACGGTCGTCGCCAGCAACGCCGCCAAAAGCACTTTACTCATTCTCATCTTGAAGGTCCCCCTTACGGTTTTTCTGCGATCTATTCGCATTTCGATGGGGAGAATATCGTCGTGGCGCGTGAGTTGACCGTTAGTGTGTGGTTAGGTTTTGGTTAACCGAAGGGGGGCCGACCGGCGGTACGTTCAGATCTCGTGCGCGCGGAGCGCAGAAACGCGCGCGAGTTGTGTTTAGGCGCGGTCCTCGCGCATCACCGCGAGATCGCCCTCCCATACACCGCTCGAAGCGAAACGGTCGATCGTAGCGACCGTTCTCAAACGAACGAGTTCTTGAAGCGCGAAATTCACGACCTCGGAGTACGTCCGCAACCCGGACAAGGCTTTGGCGCGATCGAGGACATTTTCATCAAGCACAAGATTTGTGCGTTTCATGTGTTTACGGTACGCCCATTTACGCCGGGCGTCAATCGATATTGACAGACCCGGCAGTACAGCTTATTCCTCAAGCATGGCAACTCCCGTAATTCTCGACACCGATATCGGGTCGGATATCGACGATACGTGGGCGCTCGCGACGCTGCTCCGGTGCCCTGAACTCGATCTCAAGATGGTTCTCACCGAGACCGCCGACACGACGTACCGCGCGGCGTTGACCGCAAAGTTCCTGACGGTCGCGGGCCGCGACGACGTTTCGATCGGCGTCGGCCTGCCCGGGAAGCCGGGCGGTGAGTTCCAGGCGCCGTGGCTCGGTGGGTACGCGCTCGAGCGGTACCGCGGGCCCGTTCACTCCGACGGCGTCCAAGCGGTCATCGATCTCGTGAAGAGTTCGCCCGAACCGGTCACGATCATCGCGATCGCACCTCCTCCGAGTCTCGCTCGCGCGCTCGAAATCTCACCCGAGATCGCCGAAAACTGCCGGTTCGCGGGTATGTTCGGCTCGGTCGACCGCGGCTACGGCCCCGGGAGCCCACCCGTCGCCGAGACGAACGTCCGCGTCGACGTGAACGCGGCGAAACGGGTACTCGGCGCCAAGTGGTCTGAGGCGGTGATCACGCCGCTCGACACGTGCGACGACGCGATCATCTCGGGCGACCGGTACCGCCGCCTTCGCGACAGTGAAGACCCATTAATCCGCGCGGTGTTTGAGAATTACGAGGTCTGGGCCAAACTCGTCACGTGGATGACGGTCGATTTCCTCGAAGAACGGACCTCGACGCTGTTCGACACGGTCGCGGTGTACCTCGCGTACAGCCGCAGT
>REEC01000139.1 GCA_007695285.1 Spirochaetaceae bacterium
TCGGCGAAGAGAATGCTTTTTTTTGCACCAGGATCGTAGTATACTCTTGGTAGAGGTGAGTTCGGTGTTCATACCGATTTTCGGATTTCCGTTCATGTTCCTTTTCCCGCTGATGATCGGCGTGTTCGCGATCCGCGCGGGTATGCATTTCTTCCGAGAGGTCGACCGGAGGAACTCTCGATACGCCGAAGACGAATTTCGACGTGGTTTCCACCCGGAACTTGGCGCCCAGGTGCCGGGACGTCCCGGCATGCAAGGACGCATTTTCCGTCTCGCTTTCCGGTCAAAAGGTCAAATAACGGTCTCCGACGTCGTGGTCGAGACCGGACTCGATCTTGAGGAGGCCGAGCATCTGCTGGAGTCGATGGTCGATCATACACACGTCCGGATGGAAGTGCGTGACGACGGTTCGGTTTTGTACGAGTTCCCTGAAATCATACGTCGTCTCGGAAGCGATGAATAGCTGCTCTCAATTCTCAATCCGATAACCGCTCTTGATACGACTCGGAATCCCAAAAACTGATGTGTCCGACACTGATGTCTCCGACAAAAAAACACCCGACGTCGCAATCCTGACGCCGGGTGTCTCCTTTCATGTGTTCGTGTAGAGCTATCGACCCGCCACGATCATCCGATCGCGGCGTTTCCTTTCTCGCCGCTCCGTATCCGAATCGCTTCCTCGATCGGGACGATGAATATCTTGCCGTCTCCGATCTCACCCGAACGTGCGCCGCGAATTATCGCGTCGACCGTTTTCTGTACGAAGTCGTCGTTGACGCCTATCTCGATCCGGGTCTTTTTCAAGAGATTAACCTCGATCTCGACGCCCCGGTACGACTCGGTGTAGCCCTTTTGTTGGCCGCATCCGAGAGCCGTCGTGACCGACATCTTGAAGACTTCCGCCTTGTACAGCTCTTCTTTTACATCGTTCAGCTTATGCGGCTGAATGTACGCAATGATGAGTTTCATCTCGATTCATCCTCCTTTAGGTGTTGCTGAAGATCTGGAAGCCGTTGTACGACTCCATGCCGTGCTCGCTGATATCCAGACCGATCAGCTCGTCCTTTTCGCTTACGCGTAGTTTTCCGGTCGCCTTGAGAATGCCGAACAGCACGAACGCCGTGACGACAACCCACGCGAACACCGCGATTACGCCGACGAGTTGAACGCCGAGCTGCCCGAAACCACCGCCGTAGAACAAACCGACGGTGTCCGGGTCGTTAACACCGTCCGCGAACAACCCGACCGCTATAGTTCCAAACGCGCCGCACACACCGTGCACCGAGACCGCACCGACCGGGTCGTCGATGTGTAGAACCTTATCGAGGAACTCGACCGACAGTACCACGAGGATACCCGCTAAGAGACCGATAATGACCGCGCCGACAGGTGACACCACCCATGTTCCCGCGGTTATACCGACCAACCCCGCGAGAGCACCGTTGAGCGACACGCTCGGGTCGGGTTTTCCGAACCATATCCACGAGGTGAACATCGCCCCGATCGCGCCGGTAGAGGCTGCGAGCGTCGTTGTGACCGCGACGTGCGCGATATCAAGATCGGATCCCGACAGGGTCGAACCGGCGTTGAAACCGTACCATCCGAACCACAGGATAAAGACACCGAGTGCCGCCAACGGCAGGTTGTGGCCGGGGATCGCCTTCACAGATACCTGTCCGTTAATTTTGATGTACTTGCCGCGTCGGGCTCCAAGCAGAGCAGCACCGACCAGGGCCGCCCACGCGCCGACCGAGTGAACAACGGTCGAACCGGCAAAGTCGTGGAACCCCATCTCTGCGAGCCATCCCGTATCGGCCCAGATCCAGTGTCCGGAAATCGGATAGATCAAGCCGGTGATGAAGACGCTGTACAGTAGATACCCGGAGAACTGGGTTCGTTCGGCCATGGCACCCGAAACGATTGTCGCCGCCGTCGCCGCGAACACAACCTGGAACATCCAGTCGCGGAACAGCTCATAATCGGCACCGGCGATGAAGAACTGCGACGATCCGATGAACCCTCCGACGCTGTTTCCGTACATCAGAGCCCATCCGATCGCCCAGTACGCGACGGCACCCACCGAGAAGTCCATGAGATTCTTCATGATGATGTTCCCGGCGTTTTTTGCGCGGGTGAGCCCGGTTTCGACCATCGCGAACCCGGCTTGCATGAAGAACACAAGCGCTGCGGCGAGGATCAACCAGATCATGTCGAACGCGGCGCTAATCTCCGCGGGCGTCAGATCCTCGGCGAATGCGACACCACCCCCCAGAAGTAGACCAACAATCACGAGAGCAAGAATTTTTTTCATTCCAGCTTCCCTCCTCAGAAGTTTATTGCTGACTATAATAAGCAAAAACAGTGCCAAGGAGGAATGTTGGAGAAAAGCGTAACCGGTTTTCGACAACAAATACCGGTTTTATAAAGAGTTATGTGCGAGGGTTCTATATGCTCGAAATAGTTCCAGCGGGTAGTTTGAAAGGCGGTCGCCTACAAAAAAGTAGTAAATAAAACTTTAAGCTACATTTATGTACGGAAATGTCGTGGATCGACGCCGTGGCGTTTGACGCGAAGGCCCATTACGCGCTCGGTGACGTCGAGAAGTCGTGCGGCTTTCGCCATGTTGCCCTTCGTGGATTTGAGCGCATCCATCAAGAGTTCGCGTTCTAGATTGTCAAGCGATTCTTGAAGCGTGCCGTTGATCTGCGTGCCCGTTGACTCTGCGGACTGCAGGCTCGGCGGCAGATGGTGACTGTGAATGACATCGTCGACCGAGAGAAGGACCGCGCGTTCGATGCAGTTCTCCAATTCGCGGACGTTGCCAGGCCAGTGATAGTTGACAAGAAGGTCGATCGCTGGCGTTGAGATCCGCCGGATTCCCACGTGATTCCGTTCGGCGTATTTTTCGATGAAGTAGTCTGCCAGCAGCAGAATGTCGCTCTTTCGGTCTCGCAGCGGTGGTACGTGAATCGGAAAAACGTTGAGCCGGTAGTAGAGGTCCTCGCGAAACTGGTTCGTCTCCATGAGTCGCTCGAGGTTGCGATTCGTCGCGGCGATTACACGCACGTTCGTGCGGATGGTCTCGTTTCCGCCGACTCTCTCAAATTCCCGCTCCTGGAGCACGCGGAGGAGCTTTATCTGTGTCGTCGGCGAGAGGTCTCCGATCTCGTCGAGGAAAATCGTGCCGCCCGCGGCGATCTCAAAACGCCCTTTTCGCGTGCTGATCGCGCCGGTAAAAGAGCCTTTCTCATGGCCAAATAACTCGCTCTCGATCACGGTCTCGGGAAGGGCCGCGCAGTTCACCTTTATAAACGGTTTTGTCGAACGGTGGCTGTTGTAATGGATCGCTTGTGCGACGAGCTCTTTTCCTGTCCCGCTCTCGCCTCGAACCAGAACGGTCGCGTCACTTTTGGATACTTGCGCGATGAGATCGAATACGGCTTGCATCGGTTTTGAGTTGCCGATGATGTTCGACGGTTTGAAACGCTCCCGGAGTTCCTCTTTCAGGCGCGCGTTCTCCTCCTGGAGTACGCGCTTTTCTTCCATAATGCCTTGTCGGATTTTGACGGCTTGCGCGATCAACGAAGACACGATCGAGAGAACCCGCACATCGTCCTGGAGTTGCGTGTCCTCGGCAAACGGACGGTCGACACTGAATGCGCCGATCGTTTCGGCGCCGATCTTGATCGGGACGCATACGAACGAGATGTCTCGTGTGTCTTGGCCTTTTCGCGCACCGGTTCGATTCAAGAAGCTTGGGTCGTCGGAGATTCTCGAAATGATGCGAGGTTGCCCGGACTGAACGACCGACCCGGTAACACCTTCGCCGAGTTTGTAACGTCCCCGTTCGCGTTGCGAATTTGAGAGCCCGAACGCGGCTTCGATGAAAATGTCGCCGGTGTTGCGGTTCAACAGCGTAATTGTGCCGCGCAGCATACCGAGGTGGGCGGTCACGGCTTTGAGAACCGGTTGGATTACCTGTTTCAGGTCCATGCTCTGATCGAGAATCTGGCTGATCTCGAACAAAAGCGAGAGTTCCTCGAGTTTGCCATGATACGCTGTCGCTTCAGCGCGATTTTCCGCCATTAAACCCTCCGTTCATTTCGTACTCATACTACAGAATTGTATGATGTTACGCAAGAGTGGGGTAACGGCACCGATTCTACATGATTTGTCACGCTAACGAAATGCGATCGAGTCAAAGAATCGGAACATTTCGTGAACAAATCGATCACGAATCGTGTCTTCGATCTCGCGATACGCGAAATTTACCGCCTCGGAGTGAGTGATCGCGTTTTCGCGTCCGTCGTGCGCCGCGGTTACGAGAACCTCGCCACGCTCGTCGATGAGATCGATTTCAAGCACCCAACGCACCGAGCGATATCGCGGGTTGATCTCGACCGGCTTTATCGTGACCGATCCGATGACGCGGAGTACGCCGGTGTCGCTCACCGTGAAGTTTCGCAGGCTTATCTGGCGGCGGATCGCCGCGTCGACGCGTCCCGAGTCATCGCCAAAAACGTGTACCGAGAACACCATCTGCTCGGCAGCGTCGTTGATCAGGTTTGCAAGCCGCTCGGATGAGATCCCAAAACTGCCGAGTCCTGCCGCCGCGGGCGAGACAATGCGGAGTTGATCTATGTACACCTCGTTGTTCAACCGGACGATATCGGCCGCGCTCAGGTACGCGTATCGCCTAACCGTCGTCGACGCCGCGGCCGCGCGTCCGACGAGGCGCTCGATCTCCCGTACGTTCGTGTCGATCAAACCCCGATAGATTGCCGCGGTCTGTTGGCGGTGAAGGTACGCGAGAATATGTACACGACCGAATTCGTCGGTGAATGGGTCGCTGAACCGGATGTTGCGCAGCTGTTGTTGGGACTCGATCGCGACCGCTTGTACAGCCGTCCGCTCGTTCTCGGAGTACGCGGCGCTCGTCCCGACGATCTCGCGATAACGCTGTTCGGCGAAGCTTTCTACACGGATGTTCGACGCGAATATGCGCGACAACGAGCCCGCGGCGTCGTTTTCCGCCGCCCGTCTCGACTCGCCGGAACCGTTCGCCGTGAGGTACGCGGAATCCGGATAGACTGATGCACGATCGATGTACCACTCCGGTACACGACTATCCCGGCTCTGCGCGCCGGTCGCGCACGCGGTGACAAGCATGACGAGTACCAGACTCGAAGCTATCAATGCAACTCGCTGAATCGCCGAGTTCAAGAAAAATTCACGATCACGTTCTTTCATCATCATCACAATTTCTCCCCGATGCGCGAACCTGTTGCGCATTTTCGCTGTGCATTTCCGCTCAACAACTCGATACTCCGATACTCATTCGAACGAGTACGACGAAAGAACGTTGAGGTTTCCCGCCGTGATCTCGATCCCCGAACGTCGGTCGACGAACACGACGCGACCGCGCGTGTCGTAGTACTCGACGGTGATGTCGTAAACCCCGGGTTCGAGATGAAACTCCGCGACGTACGCACGGGCGGGGAAGAATCGGGAGATCCGAAGATCGGCTTTCTCACTCGCGTCGACCGCAACGTCGGTCGCGACCGACGCGACGAACCCCATGAGTGCGCCGAATCCGCCGGCGCTCGCCCCGGCAGTTTCAAGTCGCCGTTTGCCTTCGGCAGCAATAACGCCTTTCACGATCGTGCGCGTAATGGTTCTGGTATACACAATCGGCTGTTTAACCTCGAACGTCTCACGCGCGACGTTCGCAAGGCTCTCAATCGGTTCCAGTTCTCCGACGAAGCGTCCGTCCGCGGTGACACGAATCGCGTTGATTCTCGAGTCGCGAAGAGCGATCCTCGGCATTTCGAACTTGAACCGGTACCCACCGGCAACACCGGGAAAGTACATGCGGTCGATCCCGACGAAATCGAACCGACCACGCTCGCCTTCGCGCAGGACCGCGATGGTTACGTAGTCGGGATCCGTGATTATGTACAGCGCGTCGGCCTGTTTCGTCGGTGACCGCCCCGCGAAACCGAATACGTTGAGGCGTGCTTTGTCGGTTGGCTCGGTGAGACCGTCGAGTCTCGGGCGAGGAAAGTCGTATACCGACGGCTGAAGCGTAAACGCGTCGTCGATCGCATCCCGATCGATGCGAACGGAGTCCCAGTTCCGCTCATTGCGGTATAACAGAAGACTGATGTACCGGGCCAGCGCGGAGTTGTGAAACCGCACGGAACCCGGTTGATGGGTTGCGCGGGTATGTTCGGACCTGTTGAGTTCGCGCGCGAGCCGGGCGTACTTGTCTTCGAGCAGGTCGAGCTTGATCTGTGCGCGACGAACTTCGACGAACGCGGACTCGATCGCGCCGAGTTCGATGAAGTTCAACGCTTTGAAGATATTCAGGTAGACGTCCTCGTACTCTTCGCCCGAGTACTCGATCATCGTATCGTTCAGCAACAGTGCGGATGTTGCATCGACGATACTGCGGGTGAACAGTTCCTCGATGAGGTGCTCCGCCTCGGTCAGATGACGCGTGCTTTCGGTAAATTCGCCGTTGAAATGGTGCAGCATCCCACGGTCGAGATGGTATAAAACCCGTTCACGGTCGCCGTACAGTCGTCCTCGTTCGTCGTCTTCGATAAGACGGATCGCGGCACCGTACTCACCGCGCTGTACGTGTGCGTCGATCTCGGAGAATCTCTCGTCGCGCGTCATTGTGACGCAGCCGGAGAGGAGGATCGTCATGAGAAGCAGGGTGGTTGGAATTGCCTTGATTCTCACGGTTTTACCCGGAAAGACACCTGTCTTACCAGCGCGTTCTGGATTGCCGGATCAGCTTTCGAATTTCTTTGGTCCCGATCCAGGCTTTCTCGTTGGTCTCGATGTTGATCAGCTCGAGGTCGACTTTGTACGACACGACACGTTGCCCTTCGACGGCATCGGTCTGTGAGGTGATCACTCCGATGAGAATGAAGTCCGCGCCGGTCTCGCGCCCAAGCCGCGCGATCGTTGCCGGATCGGCCTCGATCTGCTGGTCGAGGCGCTCGTCGCGAATCTCTTCACGTTCAGACGCCGCGGCAACGAACGTGACCTGCCCTGAGTTGATGAGCTCGCGTTCGATATCCTTGATGAAGGTCAAAACCTCGATATGTTCGGAGCTGCGGTTCGCGATCCGGCCGACGATGACTACGGGGCGGCGGTTCGTGCGTTGCCTGAAGTTATCGTACCACGGCCGGCGGAGCACATCGTCGATCATCTCCTGGGCGACAAGGCGGGAGTCAGTGTCGTTCCATCGTCCGCTGAGATCAACGGCCTGGTCGGTCGAAATTCGCTGAACCGTCCGCGGTTGAGTCGTACAACCGATAAAAACGAAAACAATGACGACCGCCACCACTGCGACGGTACGAGGAAAGGACATAGCTCAACTCCTCAGGGCATCTATTTGAAGAAGATACTATCACATGAACCCTGAATTCAAACCTTCCGAGAGTATATCACGTTTTTGTGTCGTGTTCCTCGTCGTTCCGAAGCAGGAATGAGAATTCCTCGTCCGACACGAGCTCCGGTGTGTGCGGCTCGGCAGGCCGGTTTTCGATTATCGTCCGCAGTTCGTCACTTTCGGCGAGACGCGCATCGCGCATCTGGGCAAACCGTGACTTCTGATCCGCGAGTGCGATCGTGAACGAGGTGTGGCCCGCGACGAGTGTATCGAGCAAAGACACGAATAGTTTTTCCGCCCGCAACAACGACCGAAGATATTCGGTGCGGCGAATCAGGTGCGTGTTTTCCTTGAGCGAGTCCGCGAGTGTCTGGATCGTCCGATCGAGAAAGATGACATCTTCGATTACCTTGTCTCCGAACACGTCCGAGTCGATATCGAGCTCTATGCCCGATGAGATCGTTTTTGTCATTGAGACGATATGGAAAATATCGTCCTCGTAGTGTACTCGTATCGCCATGATTCTTCCCTACCTAACAATCGGCCCGTTCATGGCCGGACTTGACACTGGGGGGCCGGTGTGGTAGGTTTCCCGAACCTCTTTACCATCGGCGAGGATCGATGGTCGAAAGTCCGTGAGGAGGATACATGAGGACATACGAGGCGATGTGCGTCTTCCGCCCGGAAGATGAAACATTCACACGCGGCAAAGACGTTGTGCGGGAAGAACTGACCAAGCTCGAAGCGAAGGTCATACGAGAAGAAGACATGGGTCTCAGAACTCTCGCGTACCCTATCCAGAAAACCCATCAGGCGCATTATTTTTACTTTGTTGTCGAGATGGACCCCGAAAAAGCTCACGTTACTGAGAATGCGCTGAAGCTCAAGACCGAGCTTCTCCGGTTCATGATGGTGAAACAGGAGTCCTAAATGGCTTCCGATCTCAACACCGTTACCGTTGTCGGCCGTTTGACGCGGGACGCAGAATTGAAGTTTACCGGAACCGGGCTCCAGATCTGTAGTTTTTCGATCGCGAACAACTACCGTCGGAAGTCCGGCGAGGAGTGGATCGAGGAAACGAATTTCTTCGATGCCGTGATGATGGGCCGTCGCGCAGAGGCTCTCCATAAGTACCTCACGAAAGGCACTCAGATCGGTATCGAAGGGGCTCTTCGGCAGAACCGATGGGAGAAGGACGGACAGACGCGAAGTCGTGTCGAAATTTTCGTGAACGACCTTCAACTGTTCGGAAGCCCATCGGGTAATCGATCCGGGGCTGCACCGGCCGGACAAGAGTCACGGGCCGGGAAGAGTTTTGGTTCGTACTCTCAGCCTCCTGCGGGTGAATCCGACGAGTTTGAAGACGACGTACCATTCTGATACACGGAGGAAACAAATGAGTGACAATACAAGTCAAAACGACAATGCCGGCCAGAACACGAGAAGCGACCGTCCGGCCGGCGATAGCAGGAGTTCCGGACAGGAAGATACATCGTCGCGCGAGCCTCGCCGCGAGGGCGGATACTCTCGTGACTCGCGCCCGAGTGGCGGTGGCGGTTACAGCCGCGACCGCGACGATCGTGGTGACCGCGACGATCGCAGCGACGACCGCTCGTACCGTCCGCGCGGACGGGTATACTTCCGGAAGAAAATCGACAAGATCAAGGCTCAGAACCTTACAATCGATTATAAGCATCCGGAGATTCTCCGACGGTTCATCACCGACAAGGGCAAAATTCTTCCCAGAAGGATTACCGGAACGTCGGCGAAGAACCAGCGACGTCTTGTAAAAGAGATCAAGCGTGCACGAGCCCTTGCGCTGTTGCCGTTGAGCTAAAGTCGAGCGAGAACGTCGGAATCGGCCGCCGCGGCTGGATCGGCAAGAGGCATGACACAACAAGAAAAAAGGGCGTGGATCGACGTCGGTATTGCGGCGCTGATCGCGACGTTCCTTTTGCAATCACGGCTTTTTGCTCTTTTTTTTCTGGCTCCGCTTCAAAGCATTCGGATCCGGCGTGGCCGTGTTGCGTTTTGGTACGCGGCAGCATCAATGCTTGCGTTTGTGGCCGGGCTCAAGCTGGTTCAGTTGACCCGGCTGGGGATCGGCTTTGACGCGGCGTTTTTTTTCCTGGATCTGTTCGTTCCGATATCTTTGTGTTTGGGACTGTGGCTTATCGACGCACCGGTACTCGCGGGCCACAAACGCGAGTACCGATTAATCGCGGCGACCGCGCTTGGTTCTGTCGGTGTCCTGCCGGTTTTTGGTGTGCTCGCGTCGGCTGAGGTCCTTACCGAGGTCGTACAAGCGCAGATCGTGATGCTCGCGGGGGGAAGCGAGCTCTTAAACAGCGGTGTGATAGATGAGATCGTGACAACCGCGATTACCGCGCTGTACGGCAGTTTTTCGTTGGGTATCGCATTGGTGCTTGGCGCCGGTTGGTATCTTGGGACCGTGCTCGCTCTTCGCGGCACCGAGCGCGTTGAGGATGCTCCGAGCCTCGTGCGATTCCGGACCGAGCCGCGTCTGATCTGGGCGTTTCTCGTGTCGTGGGCGATCGCGTTGATCGGGTTTTATGTCGATATCGGTCTTTTGCGACCGGTTGCGACGAATATCGGTTTAGTGTTGGCTCTTATTTACGCCGTGCAAGGCGTCGGGATAATCCAATTCTTGATGGCGCGGTTTGGACTGGGCCGTGGCGCGAGAATCGGTATCGGGATCGCGGCTTTTTTCGTCGTGTTGATTCCCGGTTTGAACCTGGTCGTCGTATTCGGCGTCCCGGGATTGGGGCTCGCGGAGTTGTGGGTAAATTTTGGAAGAACGGAAACGAACAGCAAAGAACGGAAATGAACGGGTTGAAGGAGAATAAACGATGAAGGTAATTCTTAACACCGATGTCGCGACTCTTGGGGAAGAAGGAGACGTGAAAGACGTCGCTCGGGGATACGCGCGGAACTTTTTGATCCCGCGGGATCTCGTGCTTCCGTACACTAAACAGAATGTCGCAATAATCGAAGGTCGTCGTGTTTCGATCGAGCGTCGGAAAGACGAGAAGCGTTCGGCCGCGATGGGCCTCAAGGAGCGCATCGAGTCGATCACCGTGACGATCAAGGCGACCGTCGGGGCATCGGGGCGGTTGTTCGGATCCGTATCATCGACGATGATCGCCGAGGAACTTGGAAAACTCGGCATCGAAATCGAGCGCCGACGGATCGAGATTCCTGATCACACGATCAAATCGACGGGAAGTTTCCCGGTGCGCGTCAAGCTGTACGGTGACCAGGAAGCCACGTTGAAAGTTGTCGTCACGGGTGACGGTGAAAAGCCGGCTGAGGGAGCTGAGAGTCCCGCGGCCGCAGCCCCGTCCGCTGCCGTCGCTGCCGAATCTCGTGAGGAGGTCGCAACCGCAACCGCGACGGAGACCGAGACCGAGGCCGCGTCGGAAGAAACAGCTCTCGACACCGACGATACTCCGGAGTTCAATGAGCTCGAAGACAATGAGCCGGACGCGGAGCGCGACGAGTACGACGCGGAGCGCGACGAGTACGACGCGGAGCGCGACGAGTAGTACGTGAGTGACGTCCGGAAGCCGCTGCGAGATACGATTCCACCGCACAACGCCGAGGCGGAGGTCGCAACCCTCGGTGCGGTCCTGATCGATCCGGAAGCTCTCGGACGTATTGTTCAGTTCCTGCGCGCAGACGATTTTTACCGGGCCGCGCATCAGAAAATATTTGCCGCGATACGAGTTCTTTCGGAGCGTAGCGAAGAAATCGATCTCATCACGCTGACCCAGGAATTGCGTTCGGAGGGAATTCTTGATTCCGTCGGCGGTGCCGGGTACGTTTCGTCGCTGACTTCGGCGGTACCGACAAGCGCAAACATTGAGTACTACGCGAGGATAGTCCGCGACGGGAGCATACGTCGTCGGATAATCAAGATCGCCGGTGAGATCATGGCCGAATCGTACGACGACTCGAACGAAAGTCGTCGTGTCATCGAGGAAGCCGAGCGGCGCATTTTCGAGATTGCCGAAACTCAACAGACTAACGACTTTGTCCGCGCGAGCGACGTCGTCGAGATGACGATCAACATGATCGAGCATCTGTATAAGTCGAACGACGAGTACACGGGGATCCCGTCGGGGTTTCCCGCGCTCGACACGATGTTGAGCGGCTTTCAGAACTCCGAGTTTATCGTGATCGGCGCGCGACCTTCGGTCGGGAAAACGGCGTTTGCGCTGACCTGCGCGGGCAATATTTCGATTCATTCGAAGATTCCGGTTGGTTTCTTCACGCTCGAAATGTCGAACATGGCGCTTATGCAACGACTGATCGCCGCGGAGGCGCGGATCAGCTCTCAGACAATCAGGACCGGCATGTTGAAGCCGTCGGACTTCAAAAACTTAACCGACGCCGCCGGTTTGATTTACGAGGCGCCGTTGTGGATCTCCGACACGCCGAACATGAAGCTGCTCGACCTTCGCGCGCAGGCGCGACGGATGGTACTGCAGCACAAGGTGAGGATTATCTTCATCGATTATCTGACTCTGGTCACAGCCGAGAATACCGAGATCCCGCGTCACGAGCAAATCGCCGAGATCTCGCGTTCTCTGAAGGCTCTCGCGCGCGAGCTCGAGATACCGGTAGTCGCGTTGAGCCAAGTGACGCGCGATTCTGAAGGGAAAAGACCGAATCTCTCAAATATTCGGGAGTCCGGTTCGATCGAACAGGATGCCGACGTCGTGATGTTTCTCCACCGTGAGCGTGGGACCGAGCGTGAGTCGAACGAACCGGCAAACACGGTCGAGACCGAGCTTGTCGTCGCGAAACAACGGAACGGACCCGTGGGCACGGTCAAAATCGCTTTTGTTCCTCGTTACACGAAATTCGAGTCGCTTGCGGACGACGTAGTGTGACGGTATACTGATTCCACACTAGAGAAGGGAGCACCGAATGTCGTTCAAGACCCGGTACGATTTCGAATCGTTGGTCAACGAGTCCGAACGCCTCGTGATCGAAGAACTCGAACGTCAGCTCGTAGAGACCGAGACTCGCTATAGTGAGAATGCAATCCTCGATATGGCCGCGTACGCGTTGAATCATGTGCAACCGATGTACCGAGCGAATCTTCTCGGGCGGTTGTACGCGTCGGCGCTCGAGTCCGAAGCCGGTCCCGCGGTGCGAAAAGCCGTAAGCGACGCGATCAAGAAGGTCTCTCAGAACCCGCCGGAATGACTGTCCTCAGGTGGCGCCGGTAACATCTTCGCTCTTGCACGGTGCTTTCTTGAGTCTCAACTCCCGACGAAAAGGCGAAGTGATTCGAGGAGCACCGGTCGCCGTCCGCGAATCAACGTAAACGTCGAATTCGGTACACCGGCCGACGCCGCAAAGTACCCTTCGGCGGTGATTGCCGCCCAGTTGCCATCGGCAAGCAGGTAGAAGTTCATCACGTGTCGATCGGTTTCGCGCGTCCAGACCGAAACCGAACCGTCAAAGTTCAACGTGTATACAAGGTTGCGGAGCACGTGAACCGTACGCGGCACGTGACCGGACGGCGGCAAAGTGCGGACACGAAGACCGTCCCAGATAGCGATGTCCCGTCGGCCGGCGGCAAAATAGACGTTCGACGTAAGCCGGTCTATCGCGATGTTGGCCGATAGATCCTCGCGTGGATACGACGTTACCGCGCGGACGGTGTCGAGGTTCTCACCGCGGTGCATGTAGAGAACCGTTTCGATCGAGCCGCGCCGGTCCTCGAGCCCGACCGTAAACAACTGGTTGCGCGCTATATCGTACTCGACGTCGAACACGAGAAAAGACGGCGTGGGCATCGTGATCGTCTCGCCTGTGCGACCGTCGATCCGGAGCAGCGCGGAGTCCAGAGCGGTTGCCGTCGCGTTCTTCCCGACGACCACCGAATGGTCGAGATAGACCGCGGTATTTGTACCGGTGGACGTAACCTCGAGCTCGGCCGCTCCGGTATTGAGGTCGAGAAAGCGGATTTGTCCGTTCCGCTCGGTTACCAGGGCAGAATCGGCGTACGGTTTGAGCTCGGTGATTCGGTCGTTCGTCGTGACCGGAGTCGGATAGACGCCGTAGCGATCGATGGCAAAGAGTTCCGATGTCGTGTCGCTCCACGCGAGAATCCGGCCATCGGCGACCGATGTCAGAGACGGAGAGCCGGGAAAAGGTAGATCAATCTCTCGATCCGTTACGTACGTGACGTGCGGTATATCGGTTCGGCGCACGGGCGTGAACGCGAACACGTCGGACTCGAGCGAAATCAAGCCGTCAGGGGTGCCCAGATAAAGATTCTTGTCGGCGTACGCGATCGCGGTGACGGGACGAACGCGATTCAACGCGAAATCCCTTTTCTCGCGTGCAAAACGCGGAAAGTACACGATGTCGCCGTCTTCGTACCCCAGAAAAATATCGTCGCGGATGAAGCGTGTTGCGGTCGGTGTCGTGGGTATGGCGCGGTCGGGTGTGTACCGCAACGATAGCCTTCCGCCGGAAAACGCGTACTGAGTGTACACGGTGCGACCGGTCTCTTCGAGAAACACGCCGATTTCGTCCGAGACCGGATCGACAGCAAGCGAGTGGATCCGACCGAGCCGTGTCGAGTCGACGACGGAACCGTTGAGAATGTCGAGGACGATGAGTTCGGTACCGGCGACGGCTGCAGCGTGCCTTCGATCGCTCAAAACGACCATGTGTTGCAGGTTCGTGCGGGTTCGCGCGCGCTGGACCTCGTTTCCCGACGGAATATCGCGGTAGATAATAGTGCCGCTCGACGGAATGTACGTCATTACGCGCGCTTCACTTCCGGCGATCGTGAAGAACGTGACGATGCCGTGCCCCGAGCGGAAGTACGGGAGCACGCGCCCCGTCGTCGCATCGAGGAACTCCATGCTCTGAAAGCGTGGCATGCTGTATGCGAGGAATCGTCCTTGAGGTGAAAACGCGAGGTGAATCGGCGCGTCGTCGAGCAGCCGCTCGACGATCGGTCGCCCGGTGTCGTAGTTCCAGATCGTGACCCGGTGACGTCGTGAACCGTCGGACTCGACGGCGGCAAATACCGGCCGCGTCGGATGCAAAACGACCTGAGTAATCGGGAGGTCCGAGAAACGGATCGTCCTTATCAAGTTGCCGGTGTCCCGGTTCCAGAACCGCACGGTGCCGTCTCGTCCGGCCGTGACGACTGTGTCGGTACGCTCGTCGTATCTTATCGCCGTTACCCGGTCAGGATGACTTGTGTTGAGAATCAACGAGTGATCTTGGGCAAAAACGCCGGAAACACCGACCGTGCAGATCACGAGCGCGAGTGCCACGCGCCGTCGGATCGATCGCGAAACGGTTTTTGTCAAACTATCCATCGTAACACCACCTATTCATTGCGCGTTGCACGGTCATCTGTTTACCAGAAACAAAACATCATTGAAAAGAGCGAACACGATGAGGAAAAGGATCATCATCGTACCGACAAACTGATACCGATACACAAAGCGCGGGCGCAGAGGAGACCTCTTGATCATCTCGATCATCGATAACACGATCTGTCCGCCGTCGAGGGCGGGAATTGGGAGAAGGTTCATCAGAAAGAGCGTGACGCTGATGAGGCTCAGGAAATTGAAGAATGCCGTAATGCCGACACCGATACCTTGTGTCGCTCCCTGAGTCGTGACTTCACCGATGAAGTACGTAATTCGAATCGGGCCGGCGACCGCCTGGGTGACGTCGACACCGCCAAATAGCAGTGCGATGCTTCTGGTTATCAACGCGAGGGTTTCCCATGTCTCTGCCGCACCCCGACCGAGCGCGGAAAAAACACCGAGCCGTGGAGTGCGCACCGATACGGTCTCGAATGTCACTCCGAGTTCCGTTCGACCGTCCTCACTCGTTCCGGGAACTGTGGTCAGCACACGTGGGGATCTGTTTCGCGTGACTTCGATCGCGACTGTCTGCCCGGCCTCGTCGAGCGCCGCGCTGAACTCAATCGAGTGGGAAACCGGCTCACCGTCGACCGCGATAATTGCGTCGCCGGGTTGAAAACCCGCGATATCCGCGGCCGAGGACTCCCTCACCGCGGCGACGACGGGCACGATCCACGGGAAGATGCCGAGTTGCCCCGCGCCCGTTCCACGATCGAGCGTGGGTACTACGGGCAGGTCCATTACCGATCCGTCGCGCTCGATCGTGAGCACGATTCTGACGTCCGCCGACTGTGCGATCGTCCGTTGAATGTCACGGAAGTGTGGCGTCGGCTCTCCGTCGATCGCCACGATGCGGTCGCCTGTCTTCAAGCCCGCGTCGCGAGCCGGTAGCGGCGAAAGCACGGTCTCATAATCGTCGACGAGCACAATACGGTTCTCGAACGTTTCGTACGAGAATCCGATTCCCCACACAACGGCGAAAACGACGATCGCAAACAATACGTTCACCAGAGGACCCGAAAATAACACGATGATTCGCTGCCACGGTCGCGCCGACATGAACGATCCTTCGTCGTGAGGAAAGCTCTCGGCCTTGTTCGCCCACGCCTCGCGCATCGAGTCCTCGCCCTTCATTTTGCAGTAGCCGCCGATCGGAAAGAGCGACAGACGGTACTCGGTCCCGGCGTGCGTGAATCCGAAGATTTTTCTGCCCCATCCGATCGAGAACGCTTCGACCTCGATACCGGTAGCTTTCGCGGCCAAAAGATGCCCGGCTTCGTGAAAAAAGACCACGATTCCGAGACCCAACAAGCCGATGACGATATTCAGGATCATTCGAGCCCCTACAGGAACAAGATACTACAAAATGAAGAGGATGCCATAGAACAAGAAGAATGCCGGCGCGACGAAGAGTGGGGAATCGATCGAATCGAGGACACCTCCGCGCCCGGGAATCGCGTTTCCTGAATCCTTCACCGTGACCGAGCGCTTGAGCGCGGACTCCGCCAGATCGCCGAAAATCGTCGTAAGCGACAGAATGACACCGAAAACCACCGCGCGCCACCAACCACCCGGGAACGCGGCCGGGACGATTCGCGCCGCGACGAGGATAACCGCAGGAGAGACAATGAACCCGCCGACGAAACCCACGAGCGTCTTTTTCGGACTGATCGGAAGGATCCGAACCGACCACCGTCCGAAAGCCATCCCCGCGATGTATGCACCGGTGTCGTTGAGATAGACCGCGAGGATGAACACGATAATGAGGATCGCCGGAAACGGGAGTGTGCTCAGACGGGTTATGTAGGAAAGGAACAAACCCGGGTAGACGAGCACAAAAACGTGCGCCGTGACCGTCGGCATTATCTCGGGGAAACGAGTCTCGTCGCGTCGAAACACCTGCGAGACGAATATCGCCGAGGTTGCCGCGAGAAACACTCCGAAGAACGCCGGTTCGGGGAGCAGGCCCAAACCGATTGCGACACTCGTAATAGGGAGTATGCCGCCGAGCAGCCCCGCGGTGAGTCGGTATCCCCGGTACGAGAAGCCGCGTTCGAAAAATCGTGCCGTTTCTATCGCCGAGAAAACCGCGACAACTACGACGAGAATGTTGAATGCAAGGTGATTCGCGTGCGGGAGGAGCCAGACGATCGCACCAAGCGCGGGCAAGCCGATCGCAAAAACGATAGTTCGGACGATCAGGTTTTTCATCGGTCACCACCAAAATTGCGAACTCTGTGTTGGTATTCGGCGATCGCAGCGCGAACGTCTTCGTCGCACCAATCGGGCCACAACTTCGGACTGAAAATCCACTCCGAGTACGCCGATTGCCACAAAAGGAAGTTGCTGATCCTCTGTTCGCCCCCCGTGCGGATGATCAAGTCAGGGTCGGGAAACTGCGGAAGGTCGAGAAACGAGGCGAGCGTTTGCTCGGTCAGGTCGGCGTCGCCGCGGTCGCCCCACCGTTTGAACGCGCGGATTATCTCGTTGCGGCCGCCGTAATTCACCGCGAGGTTCACCTGAATCCCCGAGTATCCTTCGGTGTCACGCGTAACGGCCGCGATTTCAGCGCGCACATCCGGCGGCAGCCCCGCGAGATCGCCGCTGTGATGCAAACGGATCCTGTTCTCGCGGTAGAAGTCGTAGTGATCGCGAAGGTTTCGCGCGACGAGCGCCATGAGGAAAGACACTTCTTCTTCGGTTCGGCGCCAGTTTTCGGTCGAAAAAGCGTACAGCGAGAGGAACTCGACGCCGAGCTTTTCAAGCTCGATTACGACACGCTTCGCCGCCTCGACTCCTTCTTGGTGCCCGCGTGTACGCCTGAGGTTCCTCTCCGTGGCCCACCGACCGTTGCCGTCCATGATGATGCCGACATGGCGGGGCAGGGTGGGGTCGCTCGGCGTGGTTTCGGCGCTCATCAGACCTCGAGAATTTCTTTTTCTTTGGCCTCGAGCAATCCGTTGATGCGCTCGACGTGCGAGTCGGTTAACTTCTGTATCTCGTCGGCAGCGTGTTTTTCGTCGTCTTCGCTGATGTCGCCCGCCTTCAGAGCCTTTTTCAACTCGTCGTTCGCGTCGCGGCGGATGTTTCGAATCGAGATGCGGCCTTGTTCGGCCATGTTCTTCGCGATTTTGACCAACTCTTTACGCCGCTCTTCGGTGAGCGGCGGGATGTTGATCCGGATAACCTTTCCGTCGTTGCTTGGATTGACCGAGAGCTCGGACCTCTGAATGGCCTTTTCGATCTCGCCGATCGTGCTCTTGTCCCACGGCTGGATAACGACGAGGCGAGCCTCCGGCACCGAGATCGTTGCGACCTGGTTGAGTGGTGTCGGGGTGCCGTAGTAATCGACTTTCACTTTGTCGAACAAGGCCGACGAAGCACGCCCGGTGCGGACGGTGTTAAACTCCTCCTGAAGCGCATGAACAGATTTACTCATGCGCTCTTCGGTATCTTTTTTGATCGAATCCATTGTGTTCTCCTTGCCGTTTCCGGCTCGGCGATTAACGGCGGAGCGCTCAGGCTTCGTCTTCGCCGACGCGGAAGTACAGGAACTCGGTGACCGAAATCGTGCCGCCGGCTTCGGTCCCGACTGCCGCGGTGACTTGGCCGACGGATTTCTTCTCGTCCTTCACGAAAGGTTGGTCGACGAGACATATCTCCGCGAGATGTTTCTTGAGCTTGCCTTTCACGATTCCCTGGATCACGTTCTCGGGTTTATCCATGTTCTTCGCTTGCGTGGCGAAAATCGACTCCTGCTCGGCGACGTACTCGCTCGGAACCGCGTCGTGATTCAAGTACGACGGGTTGAACGCCGCGACGTGTAGCGCGCAATCGAACGCGAATTTCTTCACCGCGTCGTGGCTCGTGACAGCGGGTGAGTCGGCGGTTATCTTTACAAGAACACCGATCGATCCGGTGTCTCCGTGGAGGTACTCCACGACGCAGTCATTGTCACCGATTTCCATCGTGGAAAACCGTCGGACACGCAAGTTCTCTTTGATCGTTCCTGCGGCTTCCTGGACCATAGCCTCAATTTTCTCGTCGACAGCGGTGATGTTCGACCCGAGGATGTGATCGAGTGCCGCGCCACCGAGTTTGACGAAGTCGGTATTTCGCGCGACGAAGTCGGTCTCGCACGCGAGCTCGAGAATTCCGGCGCGCGTTGGCGTGATTTTTGTGAAGATGCGACCTTCTTTTGTCGCGCGTCCACCGCGTTTTGCCGCCGCTGCGAGTCCAAGTTCTTTGAGAATTTTTTCGGCTTTCGCAAAATCGCCGTCTGCATCGGTAAGGGCTTTTTTACAGTCCATCATTCCTGCGCCGGTTCTGTCGCGCAGACGTTTTACTTCGGTTGCTTTTATCTCTGCCAAGTTCTACTCCTCGTAATACTTGTCTTCATCGATCGCGGCCGTTTCGACATTCTCGGTCTCTTCCTGCGCGACGACGGGTTCTTTTTTCTCTTCTTCGGCGGGCTGGTAATCTGAGTAATCCTCAGCCGCAAAACCTTCGTCTTCGGCCGCTTCCTCTGTCTCTTCGCCGATCCGGGCCGCGACGGGTGCCGTCTCGACGTCTTCGGTAGTCTCAGTTGCATCGGCATCGGCGGGCTCTTCGGATTCTTCCTCGTCCTGTAGGCTTTCGATTACCTCGAGCCCGATTTCCTTGTCGGCCTCGATGACCGCGTCGGAGATTACCGATGTGAAAAGCGTGATCGCGCGAATCGCATCGTCGTTGCCCGGTATCGGGTAATCGATACCGTTCGGGTTGCAGTTCGTGTCGACAACCGCGACGATCGGGATGCCGAGCCGTTGCGCTTCGGCGATCGCGATCGCTTCCTTGCGCGTATCGATGATGAAGATTATGCCCGGGAGCTCTTTCATCTCTTTGATACCACCGAGGTTCTTCTCGAGCCCGGTGCGTTCTTTCTGGAGTCGCGCGACTTCTTTCTTCGTGAGGCTCTCGAAAGTACCGTCGACTTCCATCTTCTCAATTTTCTTGAGCCGGAAAAGCGACTTTTTGATAGTCGTGAAGTTCGTGAGCATGCCGCCGAGCCAACGGTTGTTGACGTAGAACATTCCACACCGCTGCGCTTCTTTTTCGATCGCTTGTTGTGCCTGTTTCTTTGTTCCGACGAAAAGCACGGACTTGTTCTGCAAAACGGTTCCGCGAACCGCGTCGTACGCCTCTTTGATCGAGACGATTGTCTTTTGCAGGTCGATAATATGGATCCCGTTGCGCTCGGCAAAGATGAATTTCTTCATCCGAGGATCCCACCGCTTGGTCTGATGCCCGAAATGTACGCCGGACTCCAGAAGATTCTTCATAGTGACAACGGCCACTCGTTCCTCCTCGCTGCACGCGATTTGCGTGCCCCTTCTCTTGTGTCTCGACCGCTCCGCAAGTTTGACCGTAAGGCCGAATCTACGAGGAGCGACGGAAAGTAAAATTTTCAGTGCGTAGAATACCGTATAACAGCTGCAGTGGCAAGCCTACGACGTTCGTGTACGATCCGACGATCTCATCGCAGAAGAGCGCGGCCGCGCCTTGAATCTTGTACGAACCGGCGGCGTCGTCCCACTCGCCGGTCTCCAGGTACCACTCGATCTCTTCGTCCGCGAGAGGGCGGAACCGTACCGCGGTTCGTGCAAACCGGGTGACGCAGGAATGCGCGTGCGGCGCGTACACCGAGACGCCGGTGATCACTTCGTGAGTACGGCCCGCGAGTCCGCGAAGCATTCGTTCGGCGCCGGACCGGTCGACCGGCTTTCCGAGTACGACTCCGTCGTACGTCACCACGGTGTCTGCAGCGACGATCCAGTCCGACCGGTACTCCGGACGTACCGCGCGTGCCTTGCCACGCGCGTGCTCGGTCGCGACCGACTCAGGAACTCCGCTCAGGTTCGATTCGTCGTACGCAGGCAGTGCGACGACGATCGGGACGCCGAAGCGTGCGATCAGTTCCCGCCGGCGTGGTGAGGCCGACGCGAGCACGATACGTTGAGCGGTCACGTCACGCCGTCCGGAAAATCCGGATGCCCGGGAATACACCGATCACGGTGCCCGGGTTCACCATAATGTGCACCGAGAGGACGCGCAGATCAAAACCGATCGGACCGACAGCGAGGTGTATCTCTGTCCCGGTGATGAGCCCGACGAGTCTCTCTACGATCTCCCACGCGAACGTACCGATGATCATCGTCACGACAACCAGCAGGATGAAGGTCGAGCGGGTTTTTGCGTTCAGTTTCATGAGCCGGTACAGAATCGTCGGTCGTACGGCGTATGTCAAGAACCGCGGAACCGTACGCGACGATCGTTCTATCCGTTCGACTCGCCGATGACCGACATCGTTTGCCATTTTCCGCTACGGAACCGTAACACCATCGCCACGCCGAGCGACATCACGAATCCGATGAAACACAGCCATACCGTGATCGGCGGTGCTTCGACGACGCGGATCAACACGACTACGATTCCCGCGAAAACCCAGTGAAGGATCGCGCTCGCGCGCATGACCCAGCCCGTGTCGCCCGCGCCGCGTAACGCGCCCGCGAAGACGAGCTGCGTCGAGTCGGCCATTGTGTACAGTCCGACGAGCCGAAGCATGATGACGGCGAGGTCCGTAACGTCGGAGTTCGCCGCGAATCCTGAACTGAAAACCTCGACGAGCGGTCGTGCGGCGACGAAGAACAGGATCATCATCGAACCCGAGTAGATCCATCCGAGCCGGAGCGCGAGCAGGGCGGCGATCTTTGCGCCGACGGGATCGCGCGCGCCGATGTACTGTCCGACGACCGCAGTAGTTGCGATTCCGAGGCCGAGCATCGGGATAAACGCAACGATGTCCCAGTTGAACGCGATCGTTATCGCCGCGGCGACGTCGGCGCCGTAGCCGTGCATGAGTTGAACGAACAAATTGAACGCCATAACGTTCAGGAAAATCTCGATTCCGGCGGGCGTTCCGTATCGCATGAGGCGGCGAAACATGATTCGATCAAACCGCCAGGCCGACCGCGTCTTGTACAGCGCGTTGATCCGCGGACCGAGGTACACGGCGAGAAGCACCAGAAGCGCAGCGACGCCACCTGCGAGCGTGCCGATCGCCGCGCCGACCATTCCGAGTTCGGGGAAACCCGCCTTCCCGAAGATCAGAACGTAGTTGGCGGGGATGTTCACGAACATTCCGACGATGTTTGAGATCATCACGACTCGTGTTTTCCCAGTGCCGAGAAAGAACCCGGTAAACGCGTTCCGGAGTAGCAGAATTACGGCGCCGGAGAGTAGCCACTGCGCGTAGATCGACTCAAGCGGGATCTGTTGCGGATCGTGGCCCATGATCGAAAAAAAACCCGGGATCACGCGAGCGACCAGAACGAGAACCGGCATCGCCATGAGCGCGAAGTACACCGATTGCGCCGCGGCGCGGGCGCAGTGATCGTGGCGGTCGGCACCGTAGTACTGCGCGACGATCGCGTTCACATACCCCGCGACTCCGACGAAAACGGAAGCCACTGCAAAGTTTGCCAACCCGCCGCCCATCGCGGCGGAAAGGTGAAGCTGGCTGACGCGCGACAAGAAGAGACGGTCGACGAACATCATCGCGGTTTCCGACGCCTGCGAGATCACCATCGGAAGCGCGACCGTCAGGAGCCGTTTGAGGATAGTCTTTGTCGTCGGTTGCGTGAGTGAGTCCGGCATCATTTCTCCAGAGTAACCGGCACTCGCCTGTCAGGCATGTAGATCTCATGCGTCGCGGGAGTGCCGTATCCCTCTATCGGGTCGAACACGAGTTGTGAAGCGCCCGCACCCGCGTCGACGGCCGCCTGGACAATTCTCCGGTTGAAAACGTGCGTGTCGGGATGGTGGAGGTACTCGTCGACGGGCATCCAGAAACACTCCGCAATCTCGGTCTCGTCGAGTCGTATGCGCGTACTCACGGGGCGCAACCGTGTCACGAAGTAAATGTCCGACTTCCCGTGCCGGTACCCGTGCCAGTGCCGGAAACACACGAGCGAAAGGAACTCGGTGTCGATCCCTGTCTCTTCTTTAACTTCGCGTACCGCGGCATCGGCGATGTGTTCGCCGGGTTGCAAGGCCCCCCCCGGGAGTTTGTAGTGTTTGCGCGTGTGGTGACGTTCCTGGATCACCAGCAGATTCAGGTCTTTGTCGATCACGACGCCTCCCGCGCCGATATAGTGCGTCGCAAACGGAGGTATGTACGACCCTTCGACGAGTGTCAGTGTAAGTTGCAGAGCACGCTCGGTCGCGTGATGATAGACAAACCCCGCGTCGACGGCGATCGGGACAAAAGAGGCACGGTCGATCGGGAGTTCAAGCCAAACGACGCGGATACCTTCGTTTTTCCATTTCTGAATCGACCCGGAGAGCGCCAAGCTGAACTCTTCGATCGTGCCCGGGAGATTCTCAGCTTGGACAAGGCAACCCCCAAACGGGTTTTTTTCGTTCTGAAGACAGGTCATCCTGCGAGTATGCCGAAAAGTCGACGTCTTTACAATTTCGGAACCTGTTCGCATACTGAAGCCATGGCAAAAGAAATCGGCACGTACGAAAAAGCGGTCGAGACGATCGAACGTCTCGGCAACGGCGGGGCGTTCCTCATGACCGGCTCCGAAGGAAACCCAATGACCATAGGCTGGGGGTTAATCGGACAGATCTGGGGTCGCCCGATCTTTCAGGTGCTTGTGCGACCGTCGAGGCACTCATTCGCGCTGTTACAGACGATCAACGAGTTCACCGTGTGTGTACCCACCGACGGGCATGCGAAGGCGCTCGCTCTCTGCGGAACCAGGTCGGGGCGCGATCTCGACAAGATCGCCGCGTGTGAATTCACGACGAAACGTTCGGCGCACGTAGCGGTGCCGTACATCGCCGAGTGTCCGGTCCACTACGAGTGCCGCGTTGTGCACATCAACGACGTCGTGAACGCGTCGATCGATGCTGAGATTGCCGCCAAGAGTTACCCGAAAGGCGACTTCCACCGGATCTACTACGGCGAGATTCTCGGAGTGTACGGCGCATAGCGGTTCGGTTTCAAAGTGGTAATCTCATCGCCGGGCGGCGAAAACAACACGGACGAGCCCGGACAATCGTCCGCGGTCGGCTACCCGCGTATGATCGCGTTTTTCGTGCCTCTCGCGGTGACGCCGATCCTGATCTCGTCGACGCATACAATCACGAATATCGCGCTCGCGCGGTTGCCCGATCCGGTTCTGAGCCTCGCGGTGTTCGCGGTCGTAAAGGCGTTCATGAACGCGGTCAAAGCATCCGGGATGATCTCGGACCATATCTCGTTGAATTTGATCGACGACAGGGAAAGTTACGTCGTAGCGACGCGGTTCATCTGGTCGCTCTGCCTCGTGCTGTTCGCTCTCGTGAGCATCGTCGCGTTCACTCCCATCGGCGGGTACCTGCTCAGCGGTGTGCTCGGACTTCGAGACCCGCGTGCGGTCGAGCTCGGGTATCGGGTGCTCCGCTTCACGGCGTTTCTTCCGTTCGTCGAGATCCTGCGGAACAGCAATCGGGGCCTCCTGATAGCGCGCGAGAAGACGTACCTCGTCTCGGTCTCGACCGTCGCGCGTGTCGTCGTGATTTCGGGATTCGTCGTCTGGGCGGTCTCGTCGCAACGGATGATCGGTGTCGACGCGGCGGCGATCGTCTGGGTGGGCGGAATCGGAGTCGAGGGTCTCGTCGTGCTGATCGGCGTCTTCGTTGCATTCGGTTCACCGATCCGCGCGGCGTCGCTCATTCCCGCGAGGAACAAACGGGACTTGACGACACGCGGTGTGTGGACATTCTTTTTCCCGTTGGCCGTGATGATCACGCTCAACGCGGCGCTTCAACCCGTCTTGCAGTCGGCGATCGCGTGGTCTCCGTCCGACTCGACAGTCGCTCTCGCGGCGTACGGCGTCGCGTGGGGCCTGGTTCTCAACGTCGTCGCGCCGTTGCAGATGCTTCACAACTGTCCCGTGGTTTTTTCGGCTGTTCCGGGGAGCCCGAACTGGAAAAAGGTTCGACGTTTCTGTGCATTCGTCGGGTGCGCCTCCGCCGCGGCGCTCTTTGTCTTCTCGGCAAGTCCCGCGGGATTGTGGGTGCTGCGCGAAGTGATCGGCGTCTCGCACGAAATCGCGCTCGAGGCGCGAGCCGCGCTTGTCGCGTTCTCGGTTTTTCCCGCGCTGTGGGGCGTACGCGAGGCGTATTGGGGCGTACTCATGCGGTCCCAACGAACATCCGTGATCGGCGGCGGGAAAACGTTGAACATGGCGGCGGTCGGCCTGTCGCTACTCTTTCTGTTTGGTCCCGCCTCGCGCGTGAATCCGCTCTCACCCGCGGTCACGGGTGTCGTCGCGCTCACGATCGGCGAAGCGTGCGAGACGTTCTTCGTGTACCGTCGCGCCGTCCGGCGTACGGCGTGAAGACGTAGCGGTTTCCGCTGCTACGTTAGTTTGAAGAGAAATTTGGACAGGATTAGACTGGTTTTTTTCTTCCAACTGGGGTATTCATTATATGTGCAACTCAAGAATTACCAGGAAGATATCGTACTGAAGGCGATCGAGATCGCGCTCGAAGACAAGCCCGAACTGCTTCGTGATTCGATTGCGGCGAACGATATTGCCGCGTACGTTTTGAATCGCATCCCGGCGCGCTATATCATGAGCGAACGCGGCTTCACGCGCCTTGCGGTGGAGCATTGGGACGATGGTGACGACTCGATAGGGAGCCTCTTCGGTATCTTGATGCTGGTGAATCAAGCTGTCGAGATGATCGAGAAGAGACGCCGACCCGCGAGTGGCGCGAGTTCCTCGTCGATCGTATTCGAGGCCGAGGTCGCGCCCGTACACAATTTCCCGCAGATATTCGGGAAAGTAGTCGATGCATCGACCGGTGCGCCGATCGATGGCGCGCTCGTGACACTTTTGAGTAGTGATTCCCCGGCAGCGTCAGCCGAGCCTGGCTGGCCAAATCCTTTTACGACACAAGAGAGCACGCACGGGTACTACAGCTTTTGGCCCGCTCCGGTTCGCGACTCGGCGGAAACGCGTACTTTCGGGTTTGTGCTTCGCGTCGAACACCCGGATTTTCGGCCCGAGAGTCGTGAGGTCACGGTTACGACGTGCTGTGAGTTTTCGATTCACGACCACATCGACGGCGAGGGGATGCTCGACCTCGAGACAGTGAGTCTGAACCGGATCGTACCGCGGCCGGTCTGATTACCGCGTTCCGCCGATAGCCGCCACGTGCGCTTCGCATGGTTTTTTCGGGTTCTATTCAAGCGGATCCACGAACGAGAACTCCGGCTTATTGCGCGCGTCGTAGCCTGACTCGGTTATACCCGTGTCACCGGCTTTCAAAACCGTCTTGCGCAGGCCGAGTTCCGGGACGCGAAACTCGAAGCGGCCGAACAGAATCGTCACCCCCGCGAATGCGGTGTCCTCGATCACGAAAGTGGCATTTCGTGTGGTGTGAATCCGTTCGCGAAGCGATTTCACGGACTGTTTCAAGGCCGACAGTTGTTCCGAAAGACGCGTCTTTTCTGCCGTGAGTTGCTCGTACGCAGGGGCGATTCGCGGATCTTGTGCGCCGTCGCGAATCGCGCCCTCGAGCTGGACCAATTTCCGGTCTGTTTCGTCGAGCTCTTCGAGCGCTTTCTCCCGTTTCTCCACATCCCCGTGATACGCAAACCACAGTTCGGGCGCAACACCGATCGCGATCCGCGTAGGTGTCCCGTACGCGTTGCCGATTTTCTTGCACCACGCGCCTTCCCCCGCGACGATCTCACCGCCGATTATCTCGGACCGCCGCCCGTTCAGGATGCAGAATCCTTGAACCGAGACCCGGGAGTGCATGATCGCCTCCTCGATAAACGCGTGACCGCCGCACGCGATGTGGCAACTCTCGACGTACCGCGCGAAGAGATTGCCCGCGCACGTGATCGATCCCTCGCCGTTTCCGTTCACACCGGTTTTCAGCACGACGTGTCGCCCGGCTTTGATCGTCGCCTTTCCGACACCATGAGCGACCTGGACGTTTCCGGTTGCGTCGACGACAAAGCCGTCGGCGATGTGCCCTTCGACCGTGACCGAACCATCGAATCGGATGTTGCCGGTCTCGTAGTCGACGTTCTTAACCGTGACAACGGGTTCCACAACGATACGGCCGGCCTCGATCCTGACATTGCCGTCGCACCGCGCGAAAAGCCTCAAACCGTCACGGCTCAACCGGGTGTTTGGCCCGCCGAGAAGTTGGTCGGACGGTGCGCCGCGTTCGGCTGAGACGACTCGGCCCGTCACGGTTTTGCCGTCGACGGGGGCGATCTGCGGAAGCAGAACCGCGAGCAGGTCGCCTTCGTCGCAGTTCTCGATGAAGTTCAACTCTTTCAGGTTTATCCGGCCGAAATCCATCGTCAGATACGGTCGGCCGCGATCGGTGTTGAATTTGTGTTCGATCCGGCGTCCGGTTTCCGCGACTGCGGCGAGACCCCGCGCGATCACCGTCCGTTGCCCGTACAGCGCGTTTTCTACGACGCGCTTGACCGCTTCGATGTCGATACCAAAAACAACTCCTTCGCGGTGCAATACCTCCAGGACGTCGTCGAGATCGGGTTTTTCGGCGCCTTTCCGGGGTGGCTCGACGAGCAGCGAGGCTTCCATTTCATCGTCGGACACGGTCGCCGTGATCGTCGCCGCGAGGTCTCTTCCTTCCGGCCACTCGACGATTCTTACCGGTTCACCGCTTGCCTGCGCGATGACATCGCGGATTACACCCTGACTCACCCTCGGCATGTTCAGAACGCGCATCTTTCCGATGACGTCTTCCGGGTAGACTTGTGTTCCCGTCCGGTCGGCGGGAAAGACCGCGAGATAGACCCAGCCCTTTCTAAAAAACAAAGAGAACCCGGCGTCTCGTCGTGATCGGGCGGTTGACATCCGCGACATTCTACAAGTACCACTCGGCGCACGCAACCCGTCGGCAGCTTGACGCAGCGCGGGATTCGGGTGTAGAGTTAATCGTCCCTGTTGGGGGCATTCGGACAAGTAGCTCAGCTGGATAGAGCGCTAGCCTCCGGAGCTAGAGGTCGTGGGTTCGAATCCCGCCTTGTTCATCGTGTTCACGGATCGCGGTCGAGTGTTCGCCGCGGAGAATTCTCGTTCTGGCGGCCCAGAAGCGCCGGCGTGTAATCTGCCGGGTTTTGGGTCTTTTTTTCGACCGGTGTTTTCGAGGGGATCCGATCGATGCGGCTGTTAGCGTACGGAGCGAGCCACGTTGGGCATGTGCGCCGCCGAAACGAAGACATCGCGATCGTTGGACGAGACTTCGTCCGCGACGCGACCGCCGACGCGGCCGTCGTTTTGGGGCCCGGTGAACGTTTCACGGCGGGTGTCGCGGACGGCCTCGGAGGAGAGGCGGCAGGTGACGTCGCGAGCGAGACTGCCGCGCGCGAGTTTGTCCGTCTCGTGGACGAGGCGGGCGCCAATTCCACTCTTCGCGAAAACCTCGCACGGATTGCTGAGCTGACCAACGATGAAGTCACTCGAAAACCGTTTCTCGCGCCCAGACTGAGCGGAATGGCGACGACGTTGACCGCCGCTATATTTGGTGACGACTCGCTGCAGATCGTTCACGCAGGTGACACGCGTCTGTACCGTTTCCGGACGCAGCTCGAGAGACTGACGAGAGACCATTCGCAACAGGAGATGTCGGGTGACCCGCGCATCCCGAGAAATATCCTCGCCAACTGTCTCGGCGGAGTCGGGCGGTTTTTCGCCGATACCGGCACGATCGCAGCCGCCGAAGGAGACATCTTTGTTTTTTCGAGCGACGGACTGACCGACATGCTGAGCGACGATACGATCGAAGAAACGCTCCGCGACGCCACAAAAACCGGCCCCGGGGTTCGAACGGCGGGAAATAACCTCGTCGAGGCCGCGCTTTCGGCCGGAGGCATCGACAACATAACCGTCGTTGTCGTCGTGGTCGAGCGACTGAAAAGCGAGCGATCAAAATGAGGCGTGAACGAAGCGACATAATCGCGTTCATGGGCGCGCTCTGCCTTTTTTTCTCGACTATCGAGTATCTCTTTCCTAAACCCGTGCCTTTTTTTCGCCTTGGACTTGCAAACCTACCGGTGCTTTTGACTCTCGGGTTCTTGAAACCGCGCGAAACGCTGCTGCTCGTCGCGCTCAAGGTGCTCGGGCAGGGTTTGATTAACGGCACACTCGCGTCGTACGTGTTTCTTTTCTCGGTGGCCGGTTCGTTTACGAGCGCTCTCGTGATGATTGCCGTGTCTCGGGCTTTTGGGAGTCGGATCACTCTCGTCGGCGTGAGTGTATTCGGCGCGATCACGAGCAATATCGTGCAGATCATTCTGTCGGTTACTTTTATTTTTGGCATGACTGCGTGGGTTATCGCTCCGGTTTTCATGGTATTGGGATCGGTGAGTGGTGTTCTGGTCGGGCTTTTTGCCGAGCGATTTCGCGAGCAGTCCGTTTGGCTCAAGCGTGTTGAGAGTACGTATGTCGCGACCGGGTGATCCACGTTTTCTCCGACGGAATATCGGCCCCGTGATTCTTTTTGCCTGCGGAGCCGCGGTGATCCCGGCGTTCCTGTTCCAACGCAGCGTCATCGTGAAGCTCGTTCAAGTGATCGTTTTCGCCGCGCTCGCAACGGCCGCGGGTAAAAAAATCAAACCCGTTTATTTCCTCGTGATGGTGACCTCGATTACGTTCTTCAACGTGCTCTCACCGCTCGGCCGTGTTCTGATCCAACTTGGCCCATTCCCGGTGACCGAAACCGCGCTTGTCTCGGGGGTCGTGAAAGGGCTTACGATCGTCGGACTCGTGTTTATTTCGCTATTCTCGATTCGTCCGGACCTTCGTCTTCCCGGGCGGATGGGGGGGATGATCGGTCGTGTGTTCTTTTACTTCGAACGAATAATCGAGGGGAAACGACGGAAACTCGAACCACGTCGGTTGATCGCGAGTATAGACGAGATTCTGGAGGAAATTTTCGAGCCGGGAGTACCCGAAGCCGAAGCGAAGGCCACGGCGATCAAGACCACGCGTTTGGGGTACCTCATCGCATTTGCGATTCCCGTGGTGAACTGGGTTCTGCTGCTCCCGTTTTTCGCGACGATCGGGGCGGTGTGATTACCGAAGGAGGGCACATGTATTCATCGATGAAGGCGATTCTCGACTCGGAGCTTAATCACATCCGCAACGCCGGTCTTTACAAGGACGAGCGAGTCGTGACGACGCGACAGAGCTCTCGCATCGGCGTCGCCGACGGCCGGGAGGTGCTGAACCTTTGCGCGAACAACTATCTCGGGCTCTCGTCGGACTCCCGGATCGTAGCTGCCGCGCACGATGCGCTCGATCGATGGGGATACGGGCTGTCGTCGGTCCGTTTTATCTGCGGCACGACCGCGGTTCACACCGAACTCGAGCAAAAGATCGCGCATTTTCTCGGAACCGACGACGCGATTCTCTACTCATCGTGTTTCGACGCGAACGGCGGCCTGTTCGAGACACTGCTCGGCCCCGACGATGCGGTGATCAGCGACGCGTTGAACCACGCGAGCATCATCGACGGTATCCGGTTGTGCAAGGCGAAACGATCGGTGTACGCGAACAACGACATGGCCGACCTCGAAGAGAAACTCGTCGCGGCGGCGGACGCGCGCATTCGGCTTGTCGCGACCGACGGCGTTTTTTCGATGGACGGCACGTACGCTCGTTTAAACGAGATCTGCGATCTCGCCGAGAAGTATAACGCGCTCGTGATGGTCGACGACTCGCACGCGGTCGGGTTCGTCGGCGCGACCGGGCGCGGAACGCACGAACGGGCCTGCGTCGAGGGGCGTATCGATATCATCACCGGCACGCTCGGCAAAGCGCTCGGCGGAGCGAGTGGTGGGTACACTGCCGCTCGCGCGGAGATCGTCGAACTGCTCAGGCAGCGTTCGAGGCCGTACCTCTTCTCGAACTCGGTCGCGCCGATGATCGTCGCTGCATCGATCGCGGCGCTTGAGTTGATCGAAGAGTCATCGACTCTGCGCGACACACTCGAGGCGAACACACGATTCTTCCGATCGAAACTCGCCGGGATCGGTCTCGACGTGCTCGACGGCGACCACCCGATCGTGCCGATCATGATCGGAGATGCAGCCGAAGCGCATAGAATTGCAGCCGAGATGCTCAAACGCGGCGTGTACGTCGTCGGTTTTTCGTACCCGGTCGTCCCGAACGGCGCCGCGCGCATCCGAACGCAGGTTTCGGCGGCGCATACTCGCGATGAGCTCTCGGAAGCGGTTCGGTGTTTCGCCGAGGTTATCGGCCGATCAGGTCGTCGTACACCGTAAGGATCTCATCCTCGAAGCGTTTCGGCGCCTCGAGGTGCCCCCATCCGTGTTGCGTCTGGAAGATACCCGCGTACGCCGAGTCGCCGTAGCTTTTCAACAAATGGGGAATTTCGCGTTCCTTGAGGTGTTCCGCGACGAGTCGCGCCTCGATTTCGTTCTCGAACTCGATGATTTTCACGAACTGTTCCACGGTACCCTCCAAAACCTATCGTACAGGACACCGGAACTCGACATCAACCCGTGCGGTATCGTTTCAGGATCGGCCACAATGTGAAACTTCGTATTGACAAAGCGGCTTCAAGCCGTTAACGTATCTTCATACAACGTAAGATGGAGGGTGCAAGTGCAACTCGTTATGTGGGTGGCCCTTCCTCTTGCCGGTTTAATTCTAGGTTGGACTATTCGATGGCTCTATGCCAAATTTCAGCTCTCGTCGTCGGAGCAGAGAGCGGAAAGACTAAAAAGAGATGCCGTAAAAGACGCGGAAGCGCTGCAAAAAGAGCTTCTCGTCGAGACCAAGGATCAATTACTTCGGGAACGGAATGAGCAGGAACGAGAACTTCGTGAACGTCGTACAGAACTCCAGAAACTCGAACGCCGGCTCCTGCAGAAAGAGGAAAACCTAGAAAACAAACTTGCTGCCGTCGAAAGACAACAACAGGCTTTTGTAGACCGCGAGAGGAAAATAGCAGAGCAAGAAGAGGAGCTGTCTCACCAGGAGGCGAGATGGCGAGAAGAGCTTGAGCGCGTCTCCGGTTTGACGTCCGATGATGCCAAAAAAATCATCATGAGTTCGTTGGAAGACGAAGCGCGTCATGATGCACAAGGCATCATCAACAAGATAGAACAAGAAGCCCAGGTTACAGCGGACAAAAAGGCCCGCGACATACTGGTTACGACGATCCAGCGAATGGCGTCGGAAGTAAACGCCGAAGTTACGGTCGCGTCGGTCACGTTACCGAACGACGAGATGAAAGGCCGAATTATCGGTCGCGAGGGACGGAACATTCGCACTCTCGAGACGCTGACGGGTGTCGATATTATCATCGACGATACCCCCGAAGCCGTCGTCGTGTCGTGTTTCGATCCGGTACGAAAAGAGATCGCACGCCGGTCGCTTGAACGATTGATTTCCGACGGTCGCATTCATCCGACGCGGATCGAGGAAGTTGTTCAGAAAGTGACGCAAGATCTCAGCCAGATCATCTACGAAGAAGGTGAGAAGGTTCTGTACGAGCTCGGTATTCATCACATGAAACCCGAGGGCATCCGCGGACTCGGCCGGTTGTTATACCGAACGAGTTACGGTCAGAACGTGCTCGCTCACTCGAAAGAGGTCGCGGTTTTTGCCGGGATGATCGCCGCCGAAGTCGGCGCCGACCGGGAAATCGCGAAGCGCGGTGGGCTGCTGCACGATATCGGCAAGGGGATCGAGAGCGAAGGCGACAGCAACCACGTCGAACTCGGCGTCGAGCTCGCGAAACGCATGAACGAGGACGAGAGCGTCATCAACGGGATCGCGGCGCATCACGGCGACGTACCACACTCGTGCGTCGAGTCGGTGATCGTGCAAATTGCCGACGCTCTCTCGGCTTCGCGGCCCGGCGCACGACGCGAGACGCTTGACAACTACATCAAGCGGTTGCAGAGCCTCGAACAGATCGCCGAAGGGTACGACGGGGTCGATAAGGCGTTCGCGATTCAAGCCGGTCGCGAGCTGCGGATCATGGTGAACCATGAGAAAGTCTCGGATAACGAGGCGAAAGAGATCGCGAAGGAGATCGCGCGGAAGATCGAGCAGCAACTTCGATATCCGGGGCGAATCAAAGTGACGATGATCCGTGAAACCCGTATCACCGAGTACGCGCGATAACGAGACATGACAAAGAACGTATTGGTGCTCGGAGACGTGATCGGGAACGCGGGATGCCGCGCGGTCGTCTCCGGGCTCAAAAGTCTGATCAAGAAGTTTTCGGCGGATTTTGTCGTTGTGAACGGCGAAAACTCCGCCGACGGCTTCGGGATCACCCCGGAGATCGCGACGAACATCTTTGCCGCGGGCGCAGACGTTATAACGACCGGGAACCACATCTGGCAAAAGAAAGAAATACTCGAGTATCTCGACCAGGAAGAACGACTTCTGCGACCCGACAACTATCCGCCGGGCAACCCCGGCCATGGATACTGCGTGATCGAGACGCGAGGTCTCAGGTTCGGCGTGATTAATCTGCAGGGCCGTGTCCGGCTCCCACCGATCGAGTGTCCGTTTCGACGCGTGAAGGAGCTTCTCCGAAAGGCAAAGTCGGAGACGGACGTCGTGATCATCGATTTCCACGCCGAGTCGACCGAGGAGAAGGAAGCTTTCGCGCTGTACGTCGATGGCGACGTTGCACTCGTGTTTGGTACGCACACGCATGTGCAGACAGCCGACGAACGTGTGCTCCCGAACGGCACCGCGTACATTACGGACGTCGGCGCGACCGGCCCGCGCGATAGCGTAATCGGGTTTGAGCCGCGCATCAGCGTCGAGCGATCGTTGACGCAGATGCCTTTCCGCAATGAAGTTTCCGACAACCTCGCGTTTATCCATGGTGTGATCGTGAAACTCGACACCGACACCGGAAAAGCTGTCGAGATCTCGCGGTATTCCGAGGCGTCGATCGTGTGAGAAAGACGCCGTTGATCGACGCCGTCGCGCGGACGTACCCGGAGTACGACCGCGAGCAGGTCATGGCGTTCGTGCTCTGTGGCGATGTGCGAGTCGACGACGAAGTGGTGCGCGATCCAAGAAAACCGGTCGATCCGGCTCAAAACGTCGAGATCGCCGCCCCGCGGTTTGTTTCGCGCGGCGGTGAGAAACTCGACGCGGCGATCCGCGCGTGGCACCTGCCTGTCGACGGTAAGGTATTCCTGGACGCCGGGTGTTCGACGGGCGGTTTTACCGACTGTCTGTTGAGTCACGGTGCGGTTCGGGTACACGCGGTCGACGTCGGGTTCAACGTACTTGCGTATCGTCTGCGGAACGACGAACGTGTCGTCGTGCACGAGCGCACCAACATCACGACGATAGGTCCACTCAACCCCGTCCCGGATGCCGCTGTCGGAGACCTTTCGTTTCGGTCGCTGCGCGGCGTCGTGCCGCGCCTCTTAGCGCTAACACGGGAGAGATGGGCGGTGGTCCTTCTGAAACCGCAGTTCGAGTTCGAACACGTGCTCACGGCCGGCGCGCGGAACGCGAAGTTTGATGGTGTCGTCCGTGATCCGTCCGACCTTGCGAACATTGTTTCTTCAACCGCGAACGCGCTGCTCGAAGAAGGCGTCGTAATTGAGCGAATCATGCCGTCTCCCATCCGTGGACGGAGAGGAAACACCGAATTCCTCTGCGAAGTTCGCGCGACCGAGGCGAGTGAAGAATCCGACGATGGTCGATCGGGGAGAGTTCAGTCGGAAGGATTGCCGGGGAATTTCTCGGACGAAATCAGCCGAATGCTTCGCGACCAATCGGCGTCCCGATAAAGATTCCGTCGCCGCCAAGGTACTGTATCTTCTTACCGTCGATCAGAATTTGGACTTTTTCTACGGTTGGGAACTCGGTGGTCGAGTAGATGATCTGTTGGAGCTGCGCAAACAGTCCTTCGGCTCCCATCGGGTTGAACTGGAACGCCTCGTTGAAGTTTAGGTACGCGACGCCGTCTTGAACCGTTGCCGAGTGTAAGCGAGTGTTTTCCGGGATGAGATTCAGAAGCCCGTCGCCGAGTTCGTCGAGCGTCGGTCCTTTTAAAAGCGTCTTAAGCGTCTCGGTCATCGGGGCATTGTTATGTTCGACCCTTCGTGTGACGCGAACCGCGTTGATCCGTCCGTCGTCGGTGACGCGGATGAAGTACACCGCCGTTTCGCGCATGCGAGGTGAACTCGGCGCGGGAGCGGCGGGTTCGGGTGTCGGGGCGACCGGCTGTGGCGGGCTTGGCGGCTCGACGACGCGTTCGCGGGGCTCAGGCCCCGGCGTTTCGGTCGTTGGTGGGGACACGGTACGAGGCGGTATTTCTACGATATCCTCAACGCTTCCGTCGGTATCGTGATCCGGCGAGAGCCGTGTTATCACCTCGTCTGGAAGATCGGAGTCGGTAGGGGAAACGAGTTCCGGGTCGCGTTCGGTCACGCCGAAGCGGTCGCTCAATATCTCGACAAGACCGGTTGAGTCGAGAACCGACCGGATCGTTGTACGATTCGCGAGAAACACGACGAGTACGAGTAATATGAATGCGATCCAGAACAACGCGCCGAGCGACGCGCGCTGTTGGTTTTTATTCGTTGCCATCGATTAAGGTATCGGCATTACGATCGTAGTTTTTTACTCGATTTGACAGCGTACGTCATACGATTTATAGTAATCCACCTATGAAAGAGCTGGCGGGGATATCCGCGTCTCCGGGTATCGCGATCGGAAAGGTGTTCGTCCACGTGGACGAAGCGCCGGTCATCCCGCGGTACCCGATCGACACACGGCGTTTGCCGGACGAAATGTCTCGATTTCGCGCGGCCGTTGAGAAGGCTACGGCGGAGATCCATCGGCTCAAAGAACACGCGACCGACATCGACGGCGCCGAGCAGGCTGCGTTCCTCGAGTCGCACGTCTTGATGTTGAACGACCCCGAGTTCGCGCTCACGATCGAGACAAAGCTTCACGAACAGCGGACGAACGTCGAGTGGGTGTTGATCAACGCACGTCAGGAAATGGTCGAAAAAATGAACGCGCTCGACGACGAGTATCTGCGCGAGCGAATCGCCGATATACAGGACGTTTCCCGGCGTATCCTCAACCATCTCCTGTACCGCGAGAAGACCTCGCTCGCCGATCTGACCGAGGAGATCGTGCTCGTCGCGCACGATCTGCTTCCGTCGGACGCTATCGTCATGAACAAGAGGATGGTGAAAGGAATCGCGATGGATGCGGGTGGGCGAACCTCGCACACGGCGATCCTTGCTCGAGCGTTTGAGATTCCCGCGGTTCTTGGTCTGTCGGAGGTCACGCGGCTGGCCCGGGTGGGCGATACGATCATCGTCGACGGGAACCGTGGGCATGTGATCCACGAGCCGGACGCGGCTGCGACGAAACGATACGTGCGCGTGCAGCGCGAATGGCGCAAGCACGAAGTTCAACTCATGGGCCTCAACGATTTGCCCGCCGAGACGCGCGACGGCAAGTTGATCACTTTGAACGCCAACATCGAGATCCCCGACGAGGTCGAGTCGATCGCGACGCACGGCGCCGACGGGATTGGGCTGTACCGGTCGGAGTTTCTTTTTCTGCGGCCCGGGAATCTGCCGACCGAAGAGGAACAGTACCGCGCATACTCGTACGTTCTTGAGAATATCGGGGACAAACCCGTGACGATTCGGACTTTGGATATCGGAGGCGATAAGGTGTCCCCGGATCTCGAGGCGCTCGGTGAGAAAAATCCGATTCTCGGGTGGCGCGCGATCCGGTACTGTTTGTCGCACGTCGATATTTTCAAGACGCAGCTTCGCGCCCTTCTGCGCGCGTCTGTTCACGGTGCGCTCCGGATCATGTTCCCGATGATATCGGGAGTCGAGGAGCTCGAACGCGCGTACGAAGTGCTCGAGCAAGTCCGGTCGCAGCTATCCGCCGAAGGGGTACCGTACGCGCGAGACATACCCGTGGGAATCATGATCGAAGTGCCGTCTGCGGCGATGACGAGTGATATCCTCGCCAAGAGAGCGGACTTTTTTTCGATCGGCACAAACGACCTCATCCAGTACACGATCGCGGTAGACCGCGGGAACGAGAACATCGCGTATCTGTACGAGCCGTGTCACCCGGCCGTATTGAGGCTGATCCAGCTGGTCATCAGGAACGCGCACGACGTCGGAATTCCTGTCGGCATGTGTGGTGAAATGGCCGGTGATCCGAACGTTACGATGATTCTGCTCGGACTCGGGCTCGACGAGTTCAGCATGAGCGCAGCGAGCATCCCCGAGGTGAAGCGGATCATTCGATCTGTATCGCTTTCCGAAGGGGAAGACGTCGTCGGCATCGCTATGGAGATGAAAAGCTACACCGAGATCGACGCCTACATCCGCGAATACATGCAGCGACGCTTCGGAACCGAGGTTTTCGCGTCGTAAAGCCCGGAGAATCAATGAGAAAACCAAGAGTTGTAATACTGGGCCGACCGAACGTCGGCAAATCCAGCCTTTTTAACCGTATTATCGAACGCCGTAGAGCGATCACCGACGAGATGTCGGGCGTGACGCGCGACGCGGTCGAAGCTACGACAAAAATAGCGGGGCGTGCCGTGACCGTGGTCGATACGGGGGGCGTGACCGACGCCGACGGCGTCTTCGACGCCGCGGTGCGCGAGACGAGCCTTGAAGCCGCGCGCGACGCCGACGTCATTCTGCTCGTGCTCGACGTGACCACCGTGACTCCCGAAGACGAAGAACTCATCGAGACGATTCGGCCGTATCGCGATCGAACCGTGTTGGTCGTAAACAAAGTTGATACACCCGAGAGGGATTCTCTGGTGTGGGAGCAGTACGCGCACGGATTCGATGAAGTCGTTCCGGTCTCGGCGGCGCACGGGCGCGGGATGGACGTGCTCATCGACTCTATCGTGCGTAGACTGCCCGCGGTGCCCGAACCGTCCGAACCCGTAGTATCTGCACCAACCGACGAAGCGACCGAACAGGCTGTTCCGGCCGGTCCTGTCGACGGTGAGGGCACGCCCGCGCGCGCGATTCGGATCGCGATCCTCGGACGTCCAAACACCGGGAAGTCGACTCTTGCGAACTACCTGATCGGGCGGAACGCGTCTCTCGTCTCGGACATTCCCGGAACGACGCGCGATGTCGTCGAGAACGAGTTCGTTTTTCGGGGTCTAATCTTTACGATCCTCGATACTGCCGGAATCAGGAAAAAAAGCCGCGTCACCGAGGCTGTCGAGTACTACTCGGTGAACCGCGCGATCAAGACGATCGACGAGGCGGACATCGTGTACTTGATGATCGACGCGACGATCGGTCTCGAGGATCAGGACAAGAAGATCGCCGCGCACGCGGTGAGGAAAGGTCGCGGCATCGTTATCGTGCTGAACAAGTGGGATCTCGCTCCGGACACCACCAACGCGTTTACCGCATTCTCGGACCGGATCAGGTACATCTTCCCTGTCCTTGGCTTTGCGCCGATCCTTCCGGTCACCGCGACGACCGGGGAGGGCGTTCCAAAACTCCTGACTCTTACCGAAGCGATCTTCCGCCGGCTCACGACTCGAATCGAGACAGGACGCTTGAACGCCGCGCTGGCTCGTTGGGTCGAGGCGACGCCGCCGCCGACGCGTGGGCCGTTCCGGTGGAAGCCGCGATATATGACGCAAGTTTCCTCGAATCCGACTCGTTTTGTGCTGTTCGCGAACTCCGCGCGCAACTTCCCTACCGCGTACCAAGGTTACATTGTCAATAGTCTCCGGCGCGAGTTCGGCCTGAGCGATATTCCGATTGAGCTCGACGTGCGTGACGGAGCGAAGAAATAGGCGAGGGCAGGAGCGACGAGAGCGATGGAAATCAGATTTTCGATCGGTGACGTCTCGTCCATGCTGGGCGTTCCACGACATATCCTTCGGTACTGGGAACAAGAGTCAGGAATTCTCACTCCCGAAAAGGAAAAGTCCGGACGACGCGCGTACTCGACGGCCGATCTGCAAATTCTCTTTCGAGTTCGGCACCTTGTCTCGGTCCGTGGTGTTCCGATAAAGCAGGCCGCGCGCCTAATAATCGCCGAGTCCGGGGTACCGCGCGTTGCGCGCGTGAAAGCCGCGGCGAACGCCGTTCGTGCGGATCTGCTTGAACTCGCCGTTCGCGCGCGGCGCACACCCGAGATCGCGAAGCCCGCGCTCCCCGATAGCGCTCCTGTTCGTGGTGCGGAGAGCTTCTTTTTGGGCTTCGACCGCCGCGAACCCACTGTGCAGCGGCGTCTACTCGCGGCTGCCGAGTTCTGCGCGAGAAACGTCCCGGAGGATGACGGTGGTCTCCCGAGCGTACCCGAACCGCGGGCCTACGCAGTGTACCCGCGCGAGTCGGTCGAGCAATGGGCTCTCGACGCGGCGGAGACCGCGTATACAAGCCGGCAGGTCGCTGTGATCACGCCGCCGATTCGAGCGGAACGCAGAATCAACGGGACGGCAAACATCCCGCCGACCGCGCCGTTTCCAAACGCGGACGGCGTGTCGCTGCTCGAGCGGTGTGCGTCGCGCGTAAGGGCGGCTGCGTATCGATTCGGACGTGCACCGCTGTGGATTCTCGGCTGCGACGACGACGAGCACGACCGTTTCACCGCTCAGCTCGAGAGAAATCGATACTTCGGAGTACGGCCTGAGGACGTGCGCGTCGTGCGATGCACGCGCGCGCCGGTTCGCGATCGAGATGGACGGTTCGTCCTCGATCCACATTTCAACCCGGTCTTGCGGAGTACCGGCGACGCGGGCGTTCTCAGGGAGGCGGCGGGTTTGCCTCGATCGTTTCTCTACGTCGTGTATTCTCCGATTGGGAACCCCGTCTGCCGGTTCCCGGACGTCGAACTACTCGGTGCGCACATCGCATCTCGTCCGGCTTTAACTCTTTCGGCGACGCCTCATCCTCGGAATCCGAAACTATTTCTACCTACCGGTGTTTATCTCTGTGACACGCGCCGTATTCGCTCTCTCGAGCTGCGCCGACGCGTGCGTCTGGAAGTCGCGACGCTCATTCCAGGCGAGAAACGTGACGATTGTAGAGTGAGCGAGGTGTTTTACACTACTTACGATCCCGCGGCGGCGCTGGGGCGGCACGACGTGTGTGTCGTCGCTTCGCCGGCGATCGAGCGGGTTTCACGTGGAGGCGACCTTGCCGGCGTCGCGGCGGCAGTGCGGCGGAAGTACACGACGTGGGCGAACGCGCTTGGATCCGGGTACCCGTCGCGGGAGATGGATGTTTCGCCGGTATACGCGGAGAGTATAGATGAGTTTATGTTGCGGGAGAGACAAAAGGGAACACCGCCCTCGAATCACGATAGAACGAACGGTGACTCGTAGGGTGACAGGATCGTTTAGTTTCGGCCTCGCGTTTTTGATGGTGGCGCTTGTTCCGGTAGCGATTCACGCGAATATTCGCGACTCGGTCGACACGTCCGAGGTTCGCCGCTCGATGCGAACGTCGTTCACGGCTCCTGCGGCCGAGATCGCCCTTCGTGCGACGCGTGTGATCGGCCGGTCCGATGGGCGGCTCGTCCGGTACAGCGTCGAGGCGTCGCGCGACTCGGTGTACCAGATATTTGCTCCCGAACACGCGGGGACGTACCCGGTTTTCGGCGCCGGCACGTATATCGTGCGGCATGACCGCATTACTGACTCGATCGATCAGGTGAAAGTTTTTCTGCTCACGCACCCCGGTTTTTTCGTCCGGGTCTTCCCCGATGGTGAGCGTTCACGCATGGATCTCTACGTGAACCACGTGATGACGTATCGCAACGTGCGGATACCGTTCGAGTTCGATCGGGTGCTGACCGAACCGTTCTCGCGGATTGTCGAGAGTACCCGCTCGATCGTCGCGTGGGACATCGTTTCGCCCGATGCCGGGGATTCGCGGCATCTACGGGTCGCCGGAATGGTCGATTCGATCCGGGCGGCGCTTCCGTCGCTCGAGGACGCCGACGACGGCGCAATGGACGCAGCGGGTAATGCCGTCTTCATTTCGACCCGGGAGCCGCAACTCACGAGCGTCGGGATGAACTGTTCGGGCTTTGCGAAGTGGGTCGCCGACGGGTTGTTCGGCCCACGAACCGGGGTGTATCTCACGATCGACCGATTGAGCGAGAGGCACCGCGGTGTGCGCGGAACCGGTTGGTCGGCCGCGTTTGAGGACGAACGCGACCCGTTTTTCGGACTTGACTGGACGCGAAACATCGCGACGGCGCTTTCCGAATCGACCGGGCGATCGCCGTCGGTGCGGGACCACGACGTGAGAACCGTTCGCTACTCTCGATACGTGGAAAACGTCGGGTATCCGATCGACGAACTCGGGAGAATCCTTTATCTGCTTGCGCTGGAGTCTCCCGGAGAGTTCTACTTCGGCTCGGTGAATCGTGAATTCAACGATGTTCCGCGTTTACGTCGGCACTCGCACGTCGTCGTCCTTTTTCCGTATTTCGATTCTCGGGGCCGGTTCCAGGCTGTCGTGATGGAACGCAACGTCGAAACCGACGTCGAATCTCTCGTTTCACGGTATAAAGGCGCCGGAATTCACCTTGTTTCCGCGTCTGCGGACGATACTTTCGATCCGGCGCGTTTTAATGTTGATTAATCTACACCCGGAGCGATAGTTTTATACCATGAGACGAACTCTGTCCGTTTTGGCTTTTCTTGCCGTAGCCGTCGCCGCGTTTCCCCAGGTATCCGAGAGAGACATTTTTCTCGAAGCCGAGACACGGTACAGGAATCAGGATTACGAACTGGCCTTGGAGCGGTACGATTCGCTTATCAGGCAGTTCCCTCGGTCGCAGTTTCTGCCCGATGCGCAGTTCAAGAAAGCCGTCAGCTTGTACCGACTTGGTCGATACGACGAGTCTTACCGGTTACTTCAACGCGTCGAGGCACGATTCCGATCGACGCGATACCTGCCGTTCGTTCCGTTCTGGAAGGGCGTCGTGCAGTACTACCGGGGCGAGACCGAGGCCTCTGTCTCGGAGTTCGAGCGGTTTCTCCGCGCTCCGCAGGACGATGTTCACAGTCAGGCTCTGCTCTACAAAGCCCTCGGAGAGACGGCCCTCGACAGGAGCGACGCCGCGATAGCGACTCTCGAACGCCTTGTCGAACGCTCAGACCGGCTGTCGCCCGAGGCTTACGCGGTTTCATTGTTGATGACGCTGTATGTGCAAAACGGTCGATACCGAGCCGTTCGTGATCTGTACGAGCGGATAGACATCGACGAGGTCGCGGCCGGCATTCGTCCGTCGATACAGGTCTCGGCCGCTGAGGCGTTCTTTGCGGGTGACGAGTATGACATTTCTCGTGACCTCTTCGACGAGCTTCGTGATGCCTCGATCGATATCGCCGCGGTCGCGTTCCAGCGTTTGTTCCAGATCGCGCAGATCACCGGACGAGAGGACGATCTCAACGACATTCTACGCGACGCGGAGGTCCGCCTCGCCGGCCGCACCGACATTCTCAAGGAGTTTTGGTTCCGCGTCGGGCTCGAGAGTTACGAGCGACGACGGTTTGAGCTCGCCGAGTTGTACATGCGTCGTGTTTGGGACCTCAGGCGGTCCGAGGAGGTGCCGGGTGCCGCCGCGTTGTACCTTTCGGAGTTGCTCCATAACCGAGGTGAAACCGCAGTCGCGATTACCGTGCTTACGGAGGCGCTCGAGCTGGGCCTCGACGAACGGGAAAAAACGGTATTTCGCCTCGGCGGGTTGCATATTGCGCTTGGGCAGTGGGACGACGCGATTTCGCGATTCAGTGAGTTCCAGGCTGCGTTCCCCGCGTCCGATCTCGCGGGGCAGGCGGCGTACCACCTCGCATTTTCTCACAACAAAATAGGCGATCGGACATCTGCGCTCGGTGTAATCGATCGTGTCTTTTCGGAGGGGCGTGGTGGAGCGTACACGAGCGATCTCCTGCGACTCAAGGCGAATATTCAGCGGCGCGCCGGCGACGTTGCCGGCGCGCTCGTTACGCTCCAGGACTATCTTCCGTTGAACCGCGCGGATTTAGATGCACGGATCGAGCAGCTCACGCTTGTGTTTCAACAGGAACGATATCCGCGTGTAATTGAACTCGGAGCTGAACTCGCCGCGGACTTTCCGAACCTCGCCGAGAGTAATCGTCGACACTACGCGACGATCGGGTACCTCGTCGGGCTTGCGCACATCGTGGAACGACAGTACACGACGGCTATCCCTTACCTCGAACGTATCGATCCCGACCTGGTCGCATCGGACGAGTTCGTCGGCGATATCGCCGCGATGTATCCGTACGCCTTGTACTATCGTGGGTGGGCTTACTACCGAACCGCCGAGTACGAACGGACCGTGACGTACCTGACTCGGTTGATAACCGTCGAGCCGACGCACGCGCTCGCCCCGAGGGCGGCGTACATCGCAGGGTGGAGCTCGTACAGCCTCGGCCGATTTGACGAAGCCGAAGAGTTGCTGCGGCGCATCCGATCGTGGGACGTTGCCGCGGCGCTGCGAACCGAGGCGGACTTCCTTCTCGGCCAAACGTTGCTTGCCGCCGGATCGCTGCGCGAGGCGATGGTGGAGTTTCGGTCGATCTTCCTCGATCACCCGCGTTCCGAGTTTGCCGACGACGCGATGTACGAGTACGCGGGTGTACTCGTGCGCCTCGATCGACTCGACGACGCGGTCGAGCAGTACTTCGTGCTGTACGAGCGATACCCCGACAGCCCGCTTGCCGAAGAAGGGCTGTACCGACGCGGAGAGATCCTGTTGAACGACGGACGGTACTCTGCGGCGCGCGACGCGTTTTTCGAGTATCGAACCCGATTCCCGGACGGGCGCCTCGTTCACGCGTCGTTATACTGGGGCGGTATCGCTGCTTCTGAGTTGAACGAGGAATCGGGCGCGATCCTGCTCTGGGAACGGTTGATCACGCAGCACCGTGACAGTCCGTTCCGGCCCGAGGCGATGAACCGGACCGCGCTCGCGTACGAGCGGGGAGGCGAGCTTCGGAGTGCGTTGAATACGCTCGCGGAGCTGTCCTCGGCGTACCCGGACTACGCCGAGGACTTTGATGTGCGCGACAGGATGGACCGCCTCGTACTGCGAATCGGCGGGCTCAACGAGCGCGAGGCCGAGTTGTGGGTGCGCGCCGAACGCGAGAACTACGCACAGACGACCGACGGACGGCACGCTATTCTCGAGCTCGGACGGTTGATTCTGTTCGAGGGTACCGGCAGCACGATAAACGAGAACCTTGTTATGCAGATGCTCCAGGAGACCGCCGGCCGCGCGAGCGACGACCCGGCGGCGGGAGCGCAGGCGATGTACCTGCTCGGCGAGTTTCTGTATAGACGCGACGATTTTGAGCGCGCGAGCACGGTTTTTCTCGAGGCTGCGGCTACGCATCCGGACGATCGCGATCTTGTCGCGTTGTCGTTGTACCGTGCCTCGGAGATGCTGAAGCTATCGGGGCGCGACGAGAGCGCGCGCGAGTTATTGCGGCGGCTTGAGAGAGACTTCCCGACATCCGAGTGGACTCGCGAAGCGCAGCGATTGTTGGGGGGGAATTGATGAACAGTTTTTATCGCTCGACGGCCATTTTTCTTGTTTTAGCGGCACTTGCGGTCGCGCCTGTCCTGTCTCAAACTGACGATCCTGAGGCGGGGCCCGGGTCGCCCGAAGAGACCGATATTATCCTTCCGACTTTGTTGCTGCGAATCGAGGATATTGCGGTTGAGGACGTGCGCGTCGCGCTTCCCGATCCGTCGGAAATTCCCGCGCCACGAGTCTCGGCGCCTCTTCCCGACGAGACGCAGCTGTACGTCCCCGACATCATTTTTGGTTTGCCCGACCCCGGCGCCTTTACGATCCCACCGACCGGTGAATCGTCGTTCTTCTCGACCGGAATACTCGGCGTGGGGAACCGCAACAGCATAATGGGCGGCGTGAGCCTGTACAAACTGGGAGTCGATCCGCGGTTCCGCTTTCAGTTCTCTCACGATGCGCTCGACGGGTTCCAGCGGAACCCGGTGGGTGCCGGGTTCTTTTCTCGGACGGACACGATCGACGCGTGGATCGCGTCGCGACTCGGGGCGGTCGATTTCGACGTCGAGGCGGCTTTTCTTGAGAAGGAAGACGGGCTACAGGGCAGCGGGACCGGTACCTACTACTCGGTGAATCTTCGACGCCTCGACGGCAGCGCATCACTCGTGTACCGGCCGGAGGAGATCGTCTTGCTCGGGTTCGAGCTCGTCGGTGATACCGTCGAGAAGGTCGTTTCGGTGAGAGATACCGAAGCCGAACCCGTGGCGAGCGGCGAGATCAACGTGAGCCCGCGTGCGTACGCGACTCTGACGTTGCCGACCGTCGCGCTAGGGCTCGATCTGAAGTACGATCTCAAGTACCGTGCCCCGGTCGACGTCGAACTGTACCAAGCCGTGTCGCTTTCCGCGAACGCGGATATAGTTCTGTCGGAGACGCTCGTGATCGAGGGGGACGTCGGGGTCCGTTGGAACCCGGTTGAGACGTTCTCGTATCCGTTCACCGTCGGGGTGATCGGAACGTTCGCCGAAGACTTCACCGTGTCCGTGTCGGGTGGGCTTCGTTTTTCGCAACCGACGCGGTCGATGTTGTGGCGTGACGAGCCAATGCTCGACCTTTCCACCGAAGCGGGCCGATTCTCGACCGCGCAGTCGTGGTTCGGCGGCGCCGGGCTGACGTGGCGAGTGCCGGAGTTCGGAATGGTGCTCGACGCGGGAACCGAATTCTCGTTTGCGCGCGACGGGCTTGTCGCCGAACGGTACGACGACGAGGTGGATGCATTCGCCGTGTCGTACGGTACGATTCGTTCGTTTACGCCGCGGGTGAATCTGCAGTGGAGCCCGATTCCCGCTTTGCAGCTCGATGCGACGTGGCGGAGCACGATTCTCGACCGATGGTTGCTCGATCCCGCGCACTTGTTCTCGGTGTCTATCGACGCGATCGATTCAAACGAACGATTCGGCGGCGGGGCATCAGGCGAGGTCCGAATCTATGACTCGATCGCGCCGCCGATTCTCGGGATGAACGGGTTTTTCCGGGTAACCGACGGCGTCGAGTTTGTTCTTGAGCTGTCGGACATCCTCGCTCCGCTTCTCGAACACGGTCGGCCGCGATACGGTGCCGTACCCGGAGATCTCTCGCCGTTCATCGAGCCGGGGTTTCGCGTGACCGTGACTACTCAGATATCCCTGTAAGGAGACCGTATGGTATCAATGTTCGCAAGCGGCGGTGTCGTCCTTGTTTTGATCGTTATTTTGTCGGTGATCGCGACCGCGATCATTATCGAGCGCATGTTGTTCTTTCGTCGGATAAAAAGCGATGAAGAGCAACTCCTCACGAGATTACGCGCCGCACTGCAGAAGCACCACTTTGACGAGGCCCTTTCGATTTGCGAGGCGCACCCGTCGCCGTTCACCAATCTCATGCGAGTCGGGATCGAGCACCGATCGTACTCGGAGGAGATCATCAAGACCGCGATTACCGACGCGGCGAATCTCGAGATTCCACGCATGGAGAGATACCTCTCGCCGCTCGGAACGATCGCGCACATTTCGCCGTTGCTCGGACTGCTTGGCACCGTGACGGGGAATATCCGCGCTTTCGGCGTTCTCGGCGACTTTGCCGGATCGATCAGCGATCCGTCGCTGCTCGCTCGGGGAATCGCGGAAGCTTTGATCACGACCGCTGCGGGCATAATCGTGAGCATACCCGCGATCGTGTTCTACAACTATCTCGTGAACAGAGTGAATCACTCGATCATCCGGCTCGAGAATCGCGTGAGCGATCTTGTTTTGGTTCTCAAGGGGGCGCCCGATGCAGTTCAAGCGACGGCTCCGTCCGAACGCTAACGTCGACCTTGTACCGATGATCGATGTCGTGTTTCAACTCGTCATCTTTTTCATGGTTTCGAGCACGTTTATCGTGACGCCCGGGATCAATCTGAACCTGCCGGAATCGAGCTCGGCCGAGCCGATCGCGATGACGCGGACGGTCGTGAGCGTCGTTTCGGAAAACGAGGTCTACCTCAACCGGGACCGACATACGTTGAGTTCGCTCGACGCGGCGTTGCGCGAACTCGGGACCGAGACGGCCGACGGCACGACTCGCAGTATCGTCGTCGAGGCAGACGGTGCGGTACCGTACGAGACGATGGTGCGAGTTCTCGATGTGATGCGACGCAACGACTTTCGCGGCGTGAATCTCCGAACGCGCGAGGCACCCACGGATTGAGTATGACTATGCGTGACAAGGACCGGATGACGATCGGAATCATCGCCGCCGTAGTCCTCCACCTCGTCATTTTTGCGATCATGCAAGCGACCGGGTTCGGCATCCGCCCGGCTCCGACACCTCCGACCACGATAGAGGTCACGTTCGACGACCTTGCGTTCATCGAGGAAGAAATCGTCCCCGACGACCCGGAACCCGAGCCCGAACCCGAACCCGAACCCGAACCCGAACCGGAGCCGATCGTAGACCCCGAACCCGAAGCGCCGACGCCCGAGCCCGAGATCGCCGTGACCCCCGACCCGCCCGCGCCGGCCCAGGATACCCCACCTCCCGGCACAACGGATCCCGCACCGCCCGCACCGACGCCGGAACCGCGACCACCGGAAGGCGAGCTCGGTTGGGACGATGTCCCATCCGGGCCGCAGAGAGTAGATCGAGAAGAACCGCCGCGTGATGACGATTTTTTCATACCGCACGGAATGGCAGTCCAAGACGACCGCGAGCCCGATTTGTGGGAGGGAACGTTTGAGGATCGTGGAATCGACACGAGTCAGATGGAACGTGAGGAAGCCAAGGACCTCGCGGACAGGATCGAGCAGGACACCGAGTTCGACCTCGCTTTCCGCGAGGCTCTGTCCCGGCTCGACACACCCCGCGACCCGGTTGCCACTCCGACACCCGACACCCCCGGGACCGATGACCCCGACGCGCGGCGCGGGATACTCGATGGGCCGGGCGTTCCCGGGGTCGAGTGGAGCGGCGCTCCGCGTGCCGCGCTTGGGCCTTTGCCCGAAATCGGCTTGACTCCGGATGATTTCGGCGGTAGAGTGCCGCCTGAGGCGCGGTACCTGATCGTGTTCGATGTCGACGCGGCCGGGAACGTCGTTCCGGAGTCGGTGATAATGCAGCAACGGTCCGGATTTACTGCGGCCGACAGTAAAGTTCGTGCCGCAGTCCTTCAATGGCGTTTCAACCGGGGTGCGACGACGTCGAGGGCGATTTTTCCGTTGGTTATCCGCCCCGATCAGATACAGTAACACAGGACGGGTGTGCGGGATGTATTCAGCTGTGGCTTTTGACGTGGACGGGACGTTGTATCCGAACGCCGCTATGTATCGGCGTTCGTTTTTTTTCGCGCTCCGTCACGCGCGTCTTCTCCATCACTACCGTATCGTAAGAAAAGAGCTGCGGCGAATCAGACCGATCGGGGATTTCCACCGTGTTCAGGCCGACAGACTCGCTGAAGCGCTCGGCATCGGTACGCCCGAGGCGCGTGATTTAATCGATCGCATCATCTACCGGGAGTGGGAGTCCGTTCTGCATAAGGTGAAGCTGTACCCGGGTGCGCGCGACGTCCTCACGATGATTCGTGAACGAGGCGCGAAGCTCGCCGTGGTGTCGGACTTCCCGGTTCGGAAAAAAATGGGGATTCTGGGCCTCGACGGTCTCTGGGACTGTTTGATCTCCGCCGAGGAAACCGGATACTTGAAGCCGAACCCCGAGCCGTTCGTCGCGGCCGCCGAGTGTCTCGGTCTTTCCGC
>REEC01000085.1 GCA_007695285.1 Spirochaetaceae bacterium
GCGTTACGCGACCCGATGCGGGATACCAGTCGGTCCGCGTCCGCGTTCGTGTCACGGTCTTTCCCTGCGAGTCCTTCGTCGTATACCGTTCGGTACGGTTAATCCCGCGGCGTCCGGTGTAGTTTGTGGAGGTGTCGGCGTCAAAAGACCAACACGGGTAGTACACGCCGCGTAGAGCGTCTTCCTGCCGCGCGTACTGTTTGAGCTTGTTCGGCGCAAACTTCCGCGTCGAAAGCCACTTTCTGAACGCGTCGAGCGCCTGTTGATTTGCGACCGCGAACGGTGTCACGTAGTGCGGAAGCAACGACGGGTGTGGCGCGACGTCGGTCGTGACGGTGCCGCCGCAGAACGAACACTCGCCGCTGCTCGTGTTCGCTTCGATCGAGATCTCGGCGCCGCAACCGGGGCACGTCGTCGTCCGGACGTCCTCGGTCGCCGCACCCTCGGTGATCATCTCGCCGAACTGCTCCATGTTCTCGCGGAGCGGCAGCTTTCGAATTCCCGAATCGACGGCGATCTCGATCGGATTCGTCGCTCCGCACGATCCGCACACCATCGCTTTGCCGGCGGGTTCGAAGGTCTGTCCCGCGCCGCAGCCCGGGCATGTGTAGAACGATATCTCCATGACTTACCCCGATCACCCGACCGGCGGCGGGGGCGGAGGAGGCGGGGTCGCGCCGAAGAATCCGGCGAGTTCGGGCACCTGCCCGGCCGGCGTCCAGCCGGCCATTCCGTTCTTCCAGACCAACGTGTCGGCGGCGAGTTGTCCGTTCTGGATTTGAGCGGCCAATGCATTGACGGCGACCGGACCGACCTGTTGCCCGTTTTGATACACGTGAAAAGCCGTTTGTGGCGGAGGAGGCGGAGGACCGCCGGCGGGCGCGGCGGGGGCGGCGTGTTGTTGGCCAAAACCTTGCGCCATCTGGTTCGCCATCGCGAGGCCCATGCCCATGCCCATCATGTCTCCGGCCGCACCGCCACCGCCGGGGTTCGCGGCCATCGCCTTCATCGCGTCGGCTTGCGCGATCGCCTGGTACGTCTGCGTCTGGCCCGAAAGCATTCGCATCCGGTTGACCTCGCGCATCATCTCGCGATACTCCTCGGGCAGTCCGATGTTGAGAATCGACAGGCGCTGAATCTCGAGTCCAAAATCGACCATGAACTCATCGCGGCAGTGCGTCGCGACGAGCTCGCCGAGGTCGCGGTACCGACTCGCGAGTTCGAATACACTCAGGCCCGCCTCACCGACGGTATCGATCAGGTGCGTCACGATACGGTCGCGCAGTCGGCTCTGCAGATCGGCCTTCGTGATTCGGCCTTGTGTCCCTATTACGTTCCGGATGAAGATCTCTGGGTTCGCGATCACGAATGAGAACGTCCCGCGCGCGGTGACTTCGATGTCGGCTCCGGTTTTGGGTTCCGGAAGGTAGAACGGAGACGCGGTGCCCCACCCGAGGTCGGTGATGTGCCGCCGCGTGATGAAGTACACCTCGGCCTTGAACGGACTGCGGAAACCGTGCGCCCAACCTTTCAGCGTCGAGAGGACCGGAAGGTTCTCGGTCGTGAGCGTGTACATTCCCGGCTCGAACACGTCGGCCAGACTGCCTTCGTTCACGAAGCCTGCCCACTGGCCCTCGCGGACGGTCAGCTTCGCGCCGTTCTTGATCTCGTTTCCGTATCGTTCGAACCGATACGCAATGACGTCGGGGCCGCTCTCGATCCACTCGACGATGTCGATCAGCTCACCTTTCAGTTTGTCGAAAAAACCCATCGAAGCCTCCTGTCGTCCACCGTTTGGCGATTTTCCTGAGTATAGACGTAAGGCTCGAGGATTTCCAGTTAAATCGCCATATCTTCGGTAATCTCGGGTTTCTCGAACTGCATCTGGTACAGCCGCGCGTAAAATCCGCCCGCCTCGAGCAGCTCGGTGTGTGTACCGCGCTCGATTATCGTCTGGTTGTGAAGCACGACGACGTGATCGGCGTTCCGTATCGTCGAGAGCCGGTGCGCGATGATGAAGCTGGTCCGCCCCTTCATGAGCGTGAGCAGCCCGGCCTGGATCGTCGCCTCGGTGAGGCTGTCGACGCTCGAGGTAGCCTCGTCGAGCACGAGTATGCGCGGATTCGCGAGAATCGCGCGTGCGATCGCGAGCAGCTGCCGTTCGCCTTCCGACAGGTTGGCCCCACGCTCCATCAGCATCGTGTCGTACGCGTCGGGCAGACGCCGGATGAAGTGGTCGGCGTCGGCAGTTACGGCCGCTTCGATCGCCTGCTCGTCGGTCGCAACCGGGTTCCCGTACTTGATGTTGTTCATGATCGTGTCGGCGAAGAAGTACGGCTCCTGCAGAACGACGCCCATGCGCGTCCTGAGCGAGTGAAGCTCGAGTTCGCGAATATCCCGCCCGTCGATCAGGATCGCCCCGGACCGAACGTCGTAGAAGCGCGAGAGAAGATTCACCAAGGTCGTCTTCCCGGCGCCGGTCGGACCGACGATCGCGACGACCTGGCCGCTTTTCACCTCGAGGTTGATGTCCGAGATCACTGTCTGTTCGGGCAGGTAGCCGAACGTGACGCCACGGAACTCGACGTCTCCCCGGATTTCGGTCACGACCTCCGCTCCGTCGTCGTTCACGACCTCCGGTGGCGTATCGAGAATCTCAAAGACGCGCTCGGCACCGGCAAGCGCAGACTGTATCAGGTTATACACTTCGGTGATCTGCCGCAGCGGTTCGAAAAACCGGCGGGCGTACAGGACGAACGCGGTAATGAGCCCGATCGAGTACACGCCGCCGCGCGTCACCGCGAGATATCCACCGACTCCGATGACAAGCGCTCCGGCGAGCCCGTTGATGATACGCATGACCGGGTGCACCGCGAATCCCGCGATGTCGGCCCGCGCACCCGCGGCGCGCGCTTCGGCGGAGATCTGCTCGAACGCCCGAAACGTATCTTCCTCTTTGTGGAATGCCTTGATCAGCCGGGCCGAGCTGACCGACTCGTTGACCGTCGTGCTGAGCCGGCCGACGAGAACCTGATTCACGCGGAACGCCTTTCGAACGAGACGACCGATTACCATCGTCACGAGGATCAAGACCGGCAAGAGCGAAAACACGACGATACTCAATGTGACGTCAAGAATCACCATCGCGACGAGAATACCGACAATCGAGACGAGCCCACCGAGTAGATTCGCAAATCCGTTCGTCAACGCGTTGTAAATCATCTCGATATCGTTCGTCACGCGCGAGATCACGTCGCCGAGACCACGCTTCTCGAAGAACGACATCGAGAGCTTCTGAAGGTGCGCGAACGAGTCCTTTCGGAGCCGGTACACGAGTCGGTTTCCGACGCGGTTCATGAACCCACCGTTCAGCGCGTCGGTGAACCAACCGGCGACAAAAATCCCGACGACGATCAACATCTCGCGCACAAAAAGCGCGGCGTCGGGGGTTCGCTCGACGTGTTCGGTGATCGCGCCGCCGAGGCGCGCGGGAGCGATCGCCTGAAGAATCGCTCCGGTCACGATCGCGAAACTCACGACGATCAGCGACGGCCACTCTTTCCCGAAGTACACGAGCAGCCGTCCGATCGCGCGTCGAAAGTTGCGCGGCTTCTCGATCCGCGCCCCGTGGCCACCGGGACCGCGGGACGGGCGCGCCGTGACGCCGGTCGAGCTGCTTTTTTGCCCGGCACTTTTTGCGCCGGGGTTTGCCGTACTCTGTTGCTTGGTGTCGCTCATACCCTGATCTCCGCACTTTGAGTTTCGTGGATATCGCGGTACGTCGCGTTCGAAACAAGTAGTTCTTCATGCGATCCGATACCCGCAATCCGTCCCTCTTCGAGCACGACGATGCGGTCGGCGAGGCGGATCGTGTTGATCTTCTGGCTGATGATCACGACGGTCGTGTCGGCGAGCTCCTGGTAGAGATTCGAGACGATCTTTCTCTCGGTGCTCGCGTCGACCGCCGACGTGACGTCGTCAAGGATCAGGATCCTCGGCTGTGCGAGCAGCGCACGCGCGATCGCGACGCGCTGCCGCTGTCCGCCCGATAAACCCGTACCACGCTCGCCGACGTGCTCGTGCCACCCGTTCTCTTTCTCGTCGATGAACTCACGCGCGCACGCGATCTCGACCGCACGCTCGATCTGCTCGTTCGGCTCGCCGACCGGGATCCCTTCGGGCGGCGCGTACGCGTACGTGAGGTTCTCGAATATCGTCCCGGAGACGAGCACGGTTTCCTGGAGAACGAGTGTTACGTTCCGGCGCAGACTCGAGAGTGCGTACTGCTTCACGTCGTGCCCGTCGATCAGAACGCTACCGGAGCCGGCATCGTACATCCTCGGGATCAACGCGGCGAGGCTCGATTTCCCGGACCCGGTGCGTCCGAGTATGCCGATCTTCTCTCCCGGCGCGATCGAGAGCGTGATCCGGTCGACGGCGTTCTCGGCGCCGCCGTACGCGAACGAAACGTCGCGGAACTCGACGGCGCCGCTGACCGACGCCGGGGCGATGGGGTTTTCGACCTCACGGATTCCCGGCTGTTCGTCGAGCAGCTCGGTGATTCGTGTCGCCGATGCGGCCGCACGCGCGAGCATCGACAGCGTAAACCCGAGAGCGAGAATCGGAAAGACCGCAAGCAACGCGTACTCGTTGAACGCCACCAGCTGTCCGAGCGTGAGCCCTGCGGCTTGTGGACTCGCGAGATTCTCGATGACCGCGACACCGCCGAACCACGTCACCAACACGACGGCCATCCGGCCGAGCAGGAACATGAACGGGAACGCCATCGCGACGATATACCCGACGTGCAACGAGATACGCAAAAAATCGTCGTTCCGCGTCTCAAAACGGCTCTCCTCGTACTCCTGCCGCGAGAATGCGCGGACTACTTTGGCCCCCGCGAGATTCTCCTGTATAACGTTGTTCACCATGTCGAGCTTCTCGCGTACTCTTGAGAAAAGCGGACGGATGAAATACGCCAGCACAAAAAACAGCGCGAGTGTCCCCGGAAGAATAATCCACATCACGACACTCAGCCGCGCGTTGACGCGCCACATTATCACGAGACTGCCCGCGAGAGTCAGAAACGACTGTATCATCATGAACAATCCCATTCGCACGAACATCCGAACCGTGTTGACGTCGGAGTTCGTCCGAACGAGGAGCTCGCCGGTCCGCCATTTGTCGAGGTTCGCGTACGAGAATGACATGATTCGCTTGAAAAGGTCGTTGCGGATCTCGTACGCCATTCCCTGTCCCGCGTGCGAGAGCAACACGCCGCCGGCGAGGTGCAGGCCTCCGGCGAACACGGCGAACAGAACTAGAATTAAAGACCAGTAGATGACCGGCCCGACGGCGCCGGGGGTCACACCGAGGTCGATCGCGCGCTGGGTCAGGAGCGGCTGGACCACCGTCATGCCGGTCGCGATCAACATGAAAATGAACGCGAGCGCAGTCTTCCCGGAGTAGTTTTTCAGGCTTTTAAACAGGCGGAGCATTGCACCCATCGAGCTCTCCTTCGTTTTTTTGTTCGAGTAACGATACGACCGATTCGAGCGTCTTCTCGGTCGTTTTTATGCAGTTGGCGTCGACGGTGCCGAGCGCAACCGCGAGGTGCTCGCACCGCACACGCCGCAGAGTCTCGAGCGCCGAGACACCGTGTTCGGTCCCACGCAGCACGACGCGTCGCCGGTCGTCGCTGTCGCGTTCGCGAGCGAGCAACCCGTCGTCGACGAGGCTGTCGACGAGCGACGTCAACGTGCTTCGGGTGACGTGCATCGCGCGATGAAGCGTCCCCATGTCGATCGGATCGTTCCGCAGGACGTGCGACAAGACGTGATACCGCGGTGGGGTCATCTTGAGCTCACGCAGCTCGTGCCGCGAGAGACGGATCAGGTTGTAGTGCACGCCGCGCAGAAGCCGGTCGAGCCGATCGGCCGACTCTCCGGTGTCCGAAACGTCGGTTGCCGCGAGGCGCTTGTCTGTAGCCGGTTTGTTTCGATTATCGTTCATTTCGATTATCGAATAAAATACCGGCTGTCGAAGGGGTTGTCAACTATTATCGAAGAATTTATCACTTTTCGCGGGGATTTACTTCTCCAGCATCGCAATCTCGCCGGTCCAGTCGGCGGGGGGCGGATCTGCAATGAGCTGCCGGCATCGTTCGATCATCACTTCCGACACCCGGTCACCCGGCAGCGTCGCGCTGACGCGGCGGAAATGGTCCAAGGCCGCGTTGAAATCGCGCTCAAAGAAGAGTTCCATGCCCCGGTCGTGCAAGGCCCACGCGTCCTTCTGCCGTTCGCTCAGCCGCCTCGCGGCCGCGTAAATCGCGACGCCTCCGGCTCGGCCTTTCACCTGGACCCGGTCGAGCGTGCGCGAGTATGAACCGGCGGGCAGCCGCTCGTGAACCGTCTCCGAGACGATCAGCGGCGTGTCGTACCGCTTGGTCAGACCCTCGAGCCGGCTCGCGACGTTTACCGGATCACCGATCACCGTGTAGTCGAGTTTTTTCTCGGTCCCGATGTTGCCGACCGTGACAAGTCCGTAGTTGATACCGATTCCGATCTTGAACTCAGGGTAGCCGCGCTCGTCCTGGTCGTGGTTGAACCGTGCGAGCGCGTCGAGCATGTCGAACGCTGCCTCGACCGCCTGCGTGGGGTCGTCGGGTCGGCGAAGCGGAGCGCCGAAAATCGCCATGATCGCGTCGCCGATGTACTTGTCGACGGTTCCATGGTGATTCATCACGGCCTCGACCATCAGCGAGAAATACTTGTTGAGGCTCTCGACCAGAAGATTCGGCGACATTCGCTCGGAGATGGTCGTGAACGCGCGAATGTCCGAAAACAGGATGGCAAGCATCCGATTCTCGCCGACCAACATCGATTCGGGGTTCCGGAAGAACTGTTCGATGACGTCGTTCGGGACGTAACGCTGGAAAATCGTGCGGGTCTTCTGTTCCTTGAGTCGAGCCGTCGCGGCCCGGAGCGCGTACGACTTGATGTGATCGTACGCCTTCTCGAGCTGGCCCGTCATGACGTTAAACGTGTGCGCGAGCGTTCCGGTTTCGTCGTCGTACATCACCTCGACTCGTCGCGAGAGGTCGTTCGTCGTGATGATTTCGTCGATAACGGTGACCATCCTACGTAGAGGCTGTGTCAGGTATTGAGCGAAGAAGAAAAGCAGGATCAGAGCGCCGACGACCGAGACGATCAGGACGATCGCGGTCTGCCGAATTATCTGATCGGTCGCCGCGTAAAACGCGCTCTCGTCGGTCGCCGCGTACACGGTCCACCCGAGCGGTTCGAACGGTATGGCGTACGCGACACGTGGTACTCCCGCGATTCGGAGACGCTGCCAGCCGACGGCTTCGGCGCCGGCAAGCGATGAATCGCCGGCAACATCACGGCCGGCAGAAAACCCTAAAGCACCGTTTTCTCTCACCGCAAAAACGGACTCCGAGTCGGACCGAACGACGCTCGCGGCAAATGTCTCGATTGCCGAGACGGCTGCATTGCGATACTCCGGTATGGTATGCAGGTCGTTATCTCGAAGCAGGTTCCACTGGCCGTTTGCGTACGTAACGACCTGCTCGGCCTTGAACATCAGAAACTGCGTCGCGATCGACGTGATCCCGTTCCGCGCGAGCAAGGTCGATATCAGACCCGTGAACAGAGTCGGAGTGATGATCAACGGCAGAACTACCAAAATCGTCTTCGCCCGAATCTTCATCAGAACACGATCGTAGTACTTTGTCGTCACGCGGTCAACGTCACAGATAAAAACTGATTCGCCGATATAGTTACGGATCGGTTCATACACGAGGCAATCGATCGAGAATTTGACGGATGTGACCGAACGGCGTACAATTGTGTCGTATAGTAAGACGTATAGTAAAAAGTGTAGCGGAGAGTACCGAGTTGAGCGGCTTTTACCGACGCGCGATCGATTTTCTGTCACGAGATCCTCACCCGCATTTGAGACTTGTGAAAAAGGGCACCGACTCGTACGAGGATTTCGACGGAACGCCCGAGGAACGCGAACAGATAGAGACCGAAATTCGCGCTGCGGTTGAGAGCCAAAAAATTACTCGCGCCGATGCGCAGTCCGAGCCGGCACCTCGCCAAGCCGGGTACGGCCTGCCTTTGCTGGTCAACGTCGGAGCGGTTGTTCTGATCGTGGTCGGCGCGTTGCTGCTCTTCCGTTACTTCGACTCCCAGGAACAGCTCGCAGTCGATCGAACGGTTTCGCTTTTCTCGGCGGAAGGTCGCCTGCTTTCGGCGTTGCGTGCCGAGTCGGAGGCACAGCTCGAAGAGAAAGAACGCGAGATCTCGACGTTCCAGGCGCGACTCACAAGTCTTGAAGCCGAACGCCAACTCGTCGAGTCGCAGATCTCCTCTCAACTCGCCCAACAGGAAGAGGAACTACGCGCCGCTTTCGAACGCGAGCTCGAGGCCGAACGCACCCGACTCACCGGCATGGGTATCGACGCGGATGAGATCGAGCGCAGGTTGGCCGACTTTGCCGAGTCCCGGAACGAAGAGCTCGCGCGCGAGCTCGAGCGCGTCCAGGCCGATGCGCAGGCGGAGATCGAAACTCGTGCGGCGGCGTTCGCCGCGTCGCTCGCGGAGGTGGAAGGCGCTTTGCGTTCCGCCGAGGCTGAACGAGAGGCACTCGCACAGGCCGTCCAGGAACAGCAGGAACAAGCGGCAGCCGAGTTTGCATCGCGGGAGGCCGAGCTTCGCGCCGAAAGGACCGAGGCGATGAACCGGTTGTCGGAGCTTCAGGCGCGCCAAGAGCAGACCCAGTTGGTTCTCGATCAACTCGTGAGTTTCTACGCAGGCGTCCGCGATAATCTATCGGCCGATCGCCTCGACGCCGCGGCCGAGCAACTGGTTTCATTCCGCGCGTACCTCGAGACGGGACCGATTGCCTCGATTCCCGATCTTCAGCGGCGGCGCGGGGTCGAGCTTTTTCTCGTCGGAACGATCGAGTCACAGCTCGAACGACGGCTTTCGCCCGACACCGCGGCGGTGACTGAAGAGCAACTCGCGCTTGCCTCGGACGAGCTTCAGGCGTTGCGCGGCGAGCTTTCGGCGATTGAGGCCGAACTCGAACAACAGGTCGCGGCGGTAGCGCAGCGAGACGCCCGGATTTCCGAGCTCGAGGCGAGTCTCGAGAGACCCGTCGATACAGCGCAACTCGACCGCCTCAAGGCGGAGCTCGCGAATGCCCGAGCCGACCTTGAGCGTCAAGCGGCGGCTACCGATCAAGCGATTGCGGAACGCAACGCCGCGCTCGCGCGCGCGGCTCAGGCAGAGACCGGGACCGCGGACCTTGAAACGCGGCTCGCGACAACTTCGACGGAGCTCGAAGCGGCACGGGTTGAAATCGCTTCCGCGAGCGGCGAGATAGACGCCACAGCACGTGAGATCGAGAGCTTGCAGGCCCGAGTGGCCGAGTACCAGACCGTCCTCGCCGGTATCAGCGATGTACGCCGCCAGATAAACGAGTCGATTTCGCCGGCGGCAACACCCGATCTCGAGCTTCTCGAGACTAAGCTGCTCGTGTTACGGATCGTCGGCTCCCCCGCGGTTCGGTCCGAGCATCCGGACCTGCACACGCGGTTCAACGAGTACCTCGACGCGTTGATCGCCGAACAACGCACCGCCGCGGCGCGCGAAACACTCCAGGAAATCTCCACAATGATCGGCGCCCTACCGGGAGTCGCTGGCCGGCCGTAACCTCAAGTCGCACAGTTCACCGTGCGTCAAGAACCGACTCCGGCGCCCGAACTCTTGGGTGCCGTGTAGGCTCACGGGGCGGCCTCGATGGTGAGAATATACTGCCCGGTCAACTGAGGACCGCTGAACGAGTATGCCTCAATCAGGTACTGCGTGAGTTCGGTAACCGGAACGTCGAACGTTCCGGCTGTGGGTTCACGATTCCCCACAGGGTCGATCGATTCCGCGATGAATACCTTTGGAGTTCGCACGTAGGCGATGATGTCGAGGTCGGCGTTCGTGCCCCAGGCAAGGAAAACTTGGAGTTCCGTGACACCGGGGCCGGTTGTTATGACGTACGTGTCTGACCGCTCAATTGTGTTGACGTTTCCCTGGATGTTCACGGTCTGCCCTTGATTGAGTCGGATAAAAAAATCGTACTCGGTACGCGCGCCCGTGTCGCTCGGGTTGAGGATCGGGTCGGCCGATTGCCACACGTCGACGGGGCCGATCACGTACGTGTCGTTCGTGTTGTTCGCATCGTCGGGTGCGACCAGTTTCAAAATGTAGTAATACCGTCCGGGAATCGCCGGAAGCAGTGTGTCCGGCGAGATCTCGATCCGCTCACTCGTTGCATCCGCAGCAAGTGGGGGCAATATCCCCTGTTGAACGACCGTATCCGACGGATTGATCGATTGATCCTCGGACAGGTACAGATACCATTGTATGCTGTGTTGACCCGGTGCGCCGGCGACCTCAGCGATCGAAAACTCGTGGTCTCCGGATCCTGGATGGCGGCCGGTTATGTCCAAGAAATCATCCCCTGGATGCCCCCCGTACAACGCAACCGGAAAGTTCACCGAGTCGAATCGGTAGTCAGGCGGTTCGTTCACGGTGAACGTGCCGGCGGAGACGGTGTAACTCACCGGTCCTGTATCGTCGGGTGACTGGACGTCGACGACCAGGTAGTACTGACCGGGCGCCGCGGGCCAGGATCCGGTTATCGGGATTCCAACCTGAAATGCACCGCCGAGTAGCGGCGCGAGTTGCCCGGTACCGACAACAACGTCTCCGATGTCGTACTCGGGCGAAGTGGACGCGCGTGCGGTCCAGGTGATGTCCTCTGCGCCGTCCAGGCCTCCGATGTTTGCAACGGAGAACGTCTCGGAAATCGGACTGCCGGTCGTGACGGTCGTGAACGTCCTCGAGATATCCGAAGGGACGTAGTTCACAACCGCCGGATCGCTCACGGTGTACGGTTGGCTCGCAACTATGTTGTTTGAATGATTCGACTCGTCGGACGCGTTAAGCCGGATAATGAGGTAGTAGACGCCACTCGTACCGGGCCAGTTTCCGGTGACCGAACGTACGGCACTCTCCGACGCGTCGAGTCCGCCGGCGATTGAACCGGAACCGACAATCGGATCAGCGGAGTTGAAGTTCGGTGAGTCCGACAGATACGCCGTCCACGTGAGCGTCGCGCTTCCGTTTTCGGTCCCGTCGTTCGTGATCGTGAAACTCTCGTTCCGCGGATCGTTGACCTCAAAGCTCCCGCCCGCCGGAGCAACCATGACTGTATAATCGACATCGGCTTCCGGCGGCACCGTGATGTCCGTCGGGTCCGTCGTAGCGAGGGAGTTGTTGCCGGTATTTGTGTCGTCGACCGCGCTCACGACGACAACCAGGTAGTACGCGCCGGGATCGGAAGGCCAGTTCCCCGTGAACGGCACCGAGACGTCGTTGCCCGCCACGATCGCGGCAGTAGAGCCCGCGTCAACGATCGTCGATCCTCCTGTCACGGTCGTTCCAAGCGCGGCGTACACCGTCCAGTTGATCGGGTAGCTACCGTCGGCGGTGCCGATGTTCCTAACGGTAAACTCTCCGGTCATGAACGAACCGACCGTCGTGCCGCCACCGGTCCGGGTGACCGCGGTCACTTCGTAATCCACAGCGGTCGGAAGAGGGATCGCCTGTACGCTAATGGTCGCGGTCGCTGTGATCCCATCGGCTTCAACCTCGACGATGTCGGTCCCCGGATTCGGACCGGCCATGTACAGACCCGTCGCCGGATCGATCGATCCACCCGAGTTGTTCGCCGTGATGGCAAACGAGCGCGACGCGGGACCGGTCGCGCTGAACTGGATTTCCTGCCCCGTGTAGACCGCGGCGGTCGTCGGCGAGATCGTCACCGGCGCGGTCACGGCGAACGTTACGGGAGATTGATTCACGTTGTTCCCGACATCGAGATCGTCGGCCGCGGAAATCGCGATCAAGAGGTAGTACTCACCCGCGACCAGCGGCCACTCGCCCGAGATATTGATGACGGCATTATCGCCCGCGGGCAGTCCCCCGGCCTCGCTTCCGGTTGCGACGACATAGTCCATACCGCCGATTACTGGGTCGAGCGATGCATACACCGTCCACAAAATGTCGGCGGTGCCGTCGGCGGTGCCGACATTCGTGACCACGGATTCGGCGATGAAAGCATCCCCGGTTGTGAACGATCCACCTACGTTTGTGATCTCGCCGGCGGCATAATCGACATTCGTGACGGCGGTCGGCGGAACGACGGTGACCTCGGCGTCACGTGTTCGTCCGTCGTACGCGTCTGTCATCGTCACGATATCGATACCCGGTACGGACCCGGCGGTGTACGTTGCACCCGCGATCGACGGAGTGCCCGACCCGCCTGAGACTGCAAAGGTGAACGGGCCGTCGCCGCCCACCGGGGTGAACACCACCGACTGTTCGGTAAACACGGTGATCGCTACCGGTGAGATCGAGAGTGGTTTTCGTTGCACCGCGACACTCGCGGTCGCGGTCGTACCGGCGGATGTGTCGGTTACAGAAACGGTATCGGTGCCATCAACGGTACCTGCGGTGTACTCGCCGGTGCCGGAGTCTATCGTGGCTCCGGTCTCGTTTACGTCAATAGCGAAGACGAACGGTCCGGTACCACCGAACGCGGAAAACTGTACCGTGCCACCGGTGAACACGCTCTGAAAAGACGGTGAGATTCCAACGTTGATCATGCCCGCATCGATCGTCAACTCGGCCGATGCTGTTTCGCCGATCGAATCGGTCACGGTGATCGTCGCGGTACCGCTCGTCGCGGGCGCGGTGTACACGTTACCGTTCATCGTGCCGCCGCCGACGACGGAAAACTCGTACGGCGGAACTCCACCCGCCGCGCTGAAAGCGACAGTCTGATTCGCGACGACCGTGCCGGTCGCCGGGGAGATCGTCAAGACCTCAGCCGAGGGCCCGTCGAGCAAACTCGCGAGATCAAACGGCGAGTCGCACGACAGGACGGCCCCAAGAACCGAAAGAGACACGACGGCCACACATATACGAACAGCAATCCGCTTTGGACTCATTAAAACCCCGTCATTATCGATGCGGCCGGCACGACGTGCGTCAACGGGATCGAACCATCGAAGACCCATTCGATACCGACGCCGAGTTCCAGACCAAAAGATCCAAAAAAACGTCCCCGGAGACCCAGATCAAGCCCGGCGTACGGTATGTACTTCTCAAGTCTGCCGAACCGCTCGCTATC
>REEC01000187.1 GCA_007695285.1 Spirochaetaceae bacterium
ACGGTTTCGATCGGCGGTTCGGTTCGTGGAGTCTCTTGCGCGAGCGGCGTGCGCCGTGGTTGTTCTTGCGACCGGCGGTGAGGTGTTTGCGCAGGTGAACGAGAGCGCGGCCGCGGCGGCCGGGTCGCGCGTCGCGGTGATCGATATCGAGGCGCCCGCCGACGAGGCCCGCGCGCGCGCGCTCGCGGCGACATTGAGCCGAACGACCACTCTTGTGATGGAGCTTCTCGGCGCGTACGACGTGACGCGGGTCGCGTTTCTCACGCCACATCATGACTTGGAGCGCGCCGCGCAGTACCTGAGCCGCGAGCGGTTCGATTACGCGGTGTACGGCGTCGTGAGCGAGACCGCCGGCCGGTTCCGGATCGAGCTTTTTGTGTGGCAGCGCGGGAGGGATGCGGCGGTCCTGCACCGGAGCGCGGACGCGGCCTCGGTCTTCGACATTTTCGACGTCGGCGACGAGGTTGTGCTCGAACTTGCGCGCGAGTTCAGCGGCGAGCAGCTCGCGTTTGGAACGTTGGTCGTAGAGAACCGCGGCGCGGACGGTTCGTACACCGTGTACGTCGACGGCACCCGGATCGGGACCGATATCGAGCGCGAGAGAATCCTCTCGGGCACACGGCGCGTCGAGGTTCGGCGGCCGGGCCGTTTCGGCGAGGAAGTCCTGATCGAAGAGACGATCACGGTTCCGCCGAACGGATCGGCGGTGGTGGTCTTTTCGCTCCCGGATCCGGACGTAGCCGAGCTCCCGCCGCCAGTCGCTCCGATCGAATCACCGATGCACGGGGACCTCCGGCTGACGATGTGGCCGAGCGACGCGGAGGTGTTCCTGAACGACGAGCCGGTCGGGTTCGGCACGATCGATCTGCGAGCGCTGCCCGCGGGACGATACGCGATCACGTCGCGGCACGACGCGTACCTGAGTCTGAACGAAATCATCGAGATCGAACCGTCGGTTCGCACCGACCTCTCGCGCCGCCTCGTTCTCGACGAGAACTCGGCAGCGGTGCGACTGCACCTCAGATCGAGCCTCACTCCGATGATCACCTCCGGCATCGTCACGGTCACTCAGGCGGTGTACCTCGGGAGCGTGAACCGCGACAGCGATACTTTCTTCGGCGGCCTCACGCACGCCGATACGCAGATCGCCTCGATCCGCGTGGGCCACCTGATCGCGGGCGAGCCGCGGACCGCGGTGATTCTCTCCGCGGCGACGGCTCTCGGGATATCTGCCGCGAAACAGCGCGGCGGAACTCTCGAGATTCTCGGTGCGATCACGATGGTGACCGCCGCGGCGTACGACGTCTTCCTTTCGGGTTTCGCGGCCGACCGCGTGAACCGGGACGTACTCGATGCGATGCGGCGCGACGGCGTTCCGGCCGGATCACCCGAGCGCGACATCACGGGCCTTCTCGTAAGCACACGGCTCGGAGGCGGCGCGTCGGTCGGTGCCGAGTACCGCGTCTTGAACGGGTACCTCGGAGCGGCCGCGCTCGCCGGTCTCGGCGCGGGAGACCAGGGGATCATCGGCTCACCGATCGCGCAGCTCACCGCGCGCGCGGCCGGGTATCCTCTCGCGCGCCACATCAGCCCGACGCGCCCGTACGTCTTTTTTCAGGTGCTCTCGGCGACCGAGTTCGTAAACGTCCGATTCACGCCGATGATCGGCATAGGTTTTGAGCACCTGCTCGGACCGTTTGTGCTTTCTTTCGACGCGCCGATCGTCCTGAGCGCCGCGCGCCTCGGCGCCGCGTACCCGGCGTTCGGCATTGGCTGGAGAGTTCCTCGATGAAACACTTACCGGTTCGACCGTCCGCCTGCGCGCGCCGACTCTCCGCCTGCCTGCTCACGGCGGTGCTTGTGACCGTGACCGCAGTCGCTGCCGCCGCGCTGTTCGGCGCGTGCGGATTGCTCGACGATCCGAGCACGGGCCTCGGTTCCGGCCGCGGCGACGATCCGGCTCTGCGCGTCACGGTCGTTGGCTCGCAAACGGTTCTCGAGCCGACCGACGCGGTCGAACGCACGAACCCGGCGTCGGGTCTCGGCGCGGGCGGAGCGATCCGGATGAAACCCGGCGACGTGTACGACGTCGATCGTGTCCTGGAACACGACGTCCGCGGCGCGACGATCGCGCTGCGCGTGCGCGTGGTCGCGATTGAAGAGACCGACGCCGAGTACGGCGATGCATTCCCGGTACTGATCGCGATGCTGTACGACCCACTCAGCGCGTCACGGTTCTTTGCTGTGCTGCGGCCGTGGCGGGTCGAGCCGCTTGACGAGTTCTCGTTCGAGAGGCTTGAAGCCGTGTACGGCACCGCTGACTATCCGAGCAGTATCGCGCTCTGGGTAGGGGACTACGAGGATGGAGATGTGGGGCTGCAGGAATGGAAGTGGATCGCGGTAACGATAGACCGGAACGGCGTCGGCTCCGCGTCCGTCGAACGGCTCGGCATCGAGTCGAAAGCGCTTCCGTACCTCGACGAGACGCGACGGAGTTTCGGCAACCTCGTCGTGTTCCCGTACGCCAACGTCGAAAACGTCGATTACTGGGAGTGGAACTACGAGGCGACCGAGTTCGATCCGATCACGAATCCCCCGCAGTTACCGGCAGGGGCACAATTCGCGTACGAAATCTCGGAAATCCGCGTGTTTGCGTACGCTCTGACGCACCGACAACTCGAGGCGTTGTCGGAGTAACGGAGCGGCGGGCTCCGACGGCGGTTACTCCCGTTCGTACAACACGACTCCCGATTCGTTCACGCGCTGTTTCACGTGCGCCGGTAGCAGGTGGTACTCGACGAGATCTACCGGATAGGGACTTCTTTCGACGAGGTCGGCCGCACGATCGATCTCACCGCCGTCGATCGCGAGGTCGATGTCGAAATCCGACGATCGGACGGTGTTTTCCGCGAGCGAGCCGAAGAGAATCACACGGTCGGCGCGCGCCTCGCAGCCGATGAGATCGGCCAGTCGAGCCGCCTCTTGGCGAGCGGCGGCGGCGCGTTTTTCGATCGCGCGGCGCTCATCTTCATTGGTTCTGCGAATGCCGGCGGCGTACCTATGTGGGTCAAACACGACTACAGCGCCTCCGCTATAGCTGCGAGTTTTCGCCGAAACTCCGCATGGATTTCGGGGACCTCTTCAACGAGTTCCCGCAGCCGACGTTCCACGGCCAATGTCTTATCGGGATCGAGTTCTTCACCGTACAGGTTTCGGAATCTATGCCGGAACCGCATTACCTCGAGCACACGCGATTGAGTATCCGAGGAGAGAATCAACGCGGGGCGAAGACCCGGAATATCGAGCGACATACGCTCGACCAGGGTCCGATGCCACGACTCGGAAGGAAGACTGTTCTCGAAAAATTTCGATATTCGCAGGAAATAGTTTTCGAGCACACCGTACGCGCTGTGAATCGTGAACCCGAGTGCGCCGTAATCGATTGCGTCGCGAGCACCGGCATCGATCCGTGCCGCTGCCCGCTCGGTCAATGCCGCGGCTCTCATGAGCTGCTCTACATCGCCGTCGAGCTCGCGCATCAGAGTCAAGAAACCTTCTCGAGTTCGCATCATCTACTCCATGCCGCATCGATCCGGTTGGTTCGGCTGCGGTACCTGACGAAAGTATATCCGATAACAGCAAGAAAGTCTAGGATGTGGGATCGGTTTCCGAAAGACCATGGTCCGGCGGTTAGAACTGCCACGAAGCTTGGTGAAATCGTCCCCTATCGCCGTTTTTCGCGCGTTTCCACCGGGTTTCACCAAGCTTCGTGGCAGTTTCTGCTTCGTCGGTTACCACTCAGCCGCGGGACGCGGGGTGGTAGTGCGCGCGTGGTACTCGGCGAGAAGCTCCGGCGTCGTCGAGTCGGCCTTGATCGCGCGAACGGCGTCGACGACGTCCTCGACGTGCGCGTCGCTGAGCGCCTTGCCTTTGGCCGCGGTTGCCGGGCGCGCGTCGCCGACGTACATCGCGGGATACATCTCGTACCAGTCGAGCGCGCCGTACACGCCGGCGGCTTTGAGCTCGGCGTTGCGCCGGAGGCTCGTGAACGGACGCGAGGGGATGCACTCGGTGTCGACGAGCTCGGGGTGAATGTGTAGAGCGACGCTCGTCTCGGACTCACACGCGTGGCCGTGCTCGTCGCCGTCGAGAACCTCGGAGGCGACCCGTGCGGTGCGTGGACCCGCGTACATGAAGTACGGGACGTACGCGCATTTTTCCTGCGTCACGGTCTGCACGAAGAGCGGCAGGAAGTACCGGTTGCCTCCGTGGCCCGAGAGCAGAAGGATCTTGGTGAGCCCGTGCCGCGCGGCTTCCGAGCAGATCTCGCCGAGCAGAGTCATCACGGTCTCGCGGCGAATCACGACCGAACCGGGCAGATGCGCCGACTCGTGGTTGATGCCGAACGGGTACGGAGGGAACACGACCGCGGGCTCTCTCTCGGCCGCGCGGCACGCGGTGTGGTGCGCCTCGAGCATGTCCTGCCCGAGCGGCAGGTGGCTCGCGTGCGGCTCGATCACGCCGATCGGGACGATCAGGACTCCGGAACTCTCTGCGACCGCGCGTGGAAACGCGGCCGACGTCAGGTTTTCCCATCTCATAGCTCTCTCCTGGTTCCGAAATTGTAACGGATTTGCCGGTTCGGGGGTATGGCGACACCCGCGAGTTCGGTACACTCCGCGTATGAACGACAACACGATAGAGGGATCCGCAAACGAGAACGGAGAGCCGACGGCGGACGCGACGAACGCGGCGGACGCGGCGATCCGTGCGCGATGGGATGAGTCCGAAGCGACGCGGCCCGAGCGGCCTTTTTTTCTTGAGCCCGAAGAGATAACCGCGGCGCGCGAGTACACCGGGCTTCCCGGCGATGCGGATGCCGAACTGCACGCGCGCGCGAGAGAGATCCAGGCCGACGACCGGCTTGTTTTACTCGCGTGGCACGCGTACCGGTCTGTCGTCGAGTACGAGGAGTACACGCGCTCCACGCCGTGGCCCGCGCTCGCAGACCGCCTGGGCGAACTCGAGGGGTGTTTTCACCTTCTGGTTGCGCTCGCGACGGTCCGCGCGACACGCGAGAAGCACCAGCAGATGCGAATTCCCGAGGACGTCACGCGCGCGACGTGCCGGCAGGTCGCGTGTTTCGCCGGGAACTACCGTGCAGGAACGGGCGGACGGCTCGGGCTATACCGCAGGCAGCTGTACTGGCTCAGGAACTACACCGACGGCGTGATTTTCCGGATCGGCCGCTTTGAGTACCGCGTGAAGAGGCTCGATTTTCACGTCTCTCTCTTCCGGCACACCGAGACCGGCCACGTGATCGCTCTCGCCGCCGACGGCCGGACGTACACCGCCGAAGGCTACGCCGCCGAGCCGCGGGCCGACGGCGCGGGCCCCGGAGGCGATACGGCCGACGACCGCTCCGGGGCCGCCGGCGACTGGAACGCGAGCCTCACGGAGACCGCGGACTCTTTCCGCGGCTACCCGGTCCATCCGGCGGGGCGCGCGATCTCACGGCCGGTCATCCTCGACCGCGCGAGTTGGACGTGTATCTTGAAGCCCGGCGATACCGTGCTCGACATGCACATCCCGGCGGGCGAGCCGATGAGGAGCGAGGCGTGCGCGGACTCGATGAGGAGGGCGCCCGCTTTTTTTGAGCGTCACTTTCCGGGTGAGACGATTCGGGGTTTCTGGTGTTCGTCGTGGATTTTTGGGCCGCAGCTTGAGGAGATTCTGCCTGAGACGAGTAACCTGGTGTCGTTCATGCGGCGGCTCTACCTCTGTCCCGGCACGGTCGATCGCTCGAGTTTGTGGTTCATCTTTTTCGACGCGGACGTGCGGCCCGAGACCGCGCCGCGCGACAATACGTTGCGCCGCGTGATCGCCGAGTACCTCGAGCGTGGCGGCCTCTGGCGGAACGCGGGCATGGTTTTCCCGGTCGATGACCTATATCGGATCGAGCAGGAACCGTACCGAAGCGGATGGCCGGAGGTGGCGAAGCTGTGTGGTCTACCGACCGGGCCCGCGGCCCGGGGGTAGCGCAGGACCGCGCGTGGCGGCCGGGCGGAGCGTGAGCGAGCCCGAAGAGCCGCCGCGGAGACGCGGTCCGGAGCGAGGGGCCGGGACGGCCCCTCCTGGCACCTGGTTCTGCGTCGGCGCCTTACAGCGCGGGCAGGCCGATGCTGACCGTGACGCCGTTTCGTGCGACGCGGAGTTCGAGACGGCCCGAGGCCTCGGCCGCGGCGGCGTAGAACTCGCGAGCGCCGTCGATCCGCTCGTCGTCGACGTGCGTGATGACGTCGCCCGGCTGGATGCCCGCGCGCGCGGCGGAGCTTTCGCGCTCGACGACCGCGACGAGTGCACCGTCGTCGGCGATGTCGTGACGCTCGCGCAGATCGTCGTCGACCGGCACGACCGTCAGGCCCGGCCAGATGTTGGTCGCGACCGCGACGACGTCTTCGGCCTCGCGCTCGGCGATCGTCACGTCGATCGTGCGCTCGGCGCCGTCGCGGATCACGCGGAACGTTCCGGTTTCCCCGGGTCGGATCGCGCCGACCGCGCGTTGAAGGTCGAACGTGTCGGCGACCGGGACGCCGTCGATCTCGACGACGAAGTCACCCGGGCGGATCCCGTCGGTGTGCGCCGGTGAGTCAATCCAGACATTCGTGATCAGCGCGCCGTCGGTCTCGGCGATCCCGAGATCCTCGGCGAGACCCGTCATCGCGGGTGAGTCGGCGTCGGTGATGCTCACGCCGAGCCATCCGTACACGATCCGGCCCTCGGTGATGAACTGGTCGACCGTGTCTGCGGCCTGGCTCATCGGGATCGCGAAGCCGAGCCCGACGCTGCCGCCGGTCTGCGAGCCGACGATCCACGTGTTGATCCCGACGATCTCGCCGCTCATGTTCACGAGCGCGCCGCCGGAGTTCCCCGGGTTGATCGCCGCGTCGGTCTGGATGAAGTCGGTGAGCTCGGGCAGCCCTCCACCGGCCTGCTGCGGCCGCCGTCCGGTCGCGCTCACGATCCCCGCGGTCACGGTCGAGTCGAACCCGAACGGATTGCCGACCGCGAGCACCCAGTCACCGACGGAAAGCGCATCGCTGTCGCCGAGCCGCGCGACCGGCACGTCCTCAGAGGTCTCTACGTTGAGCACCGCGAGATCGGTGCGTGGGTCCCCACCGACGAGCTCAGCGGTGAACCGGCGTCCGTCGTAGAGACCGATCTCGATCTCGCTCGCGTTCCCGACGACGTGGTGGTTTGTCAGGATGTAGACGTTCTCGCCGTTTCGTCGGACGATCACGCCCGAGCCGAGCCCCGGTCGTTCGAACTCGCGTGGCTCACCTTCCGGGTCACCATCGCGAGGACCAAAGAAGAACTCAAACGGCGAGCTCGGCGCGCGCTGTTCGACGACCTCGACGACGTTGACCTCGACGACGACCGGAAGCGCGGTCGCCGCGACCGACGCGAACGAGCCGTCCTCGCCCTCGGGAAGCGGCTGCACGTCGCGGTCCCATCGCGCCTCGATCTGCCCGCCTTGCGCCTGTACCATCGTCGGCTGTGGCGCCTCGCTGTTACCGCCGGCAACCGAGAGCCCGACGACGAGGCCGACGGCGAATATACCGAAGACACCGGCGAGAGAGAAGAATGCCTTTTTCCAGAACGTTTCACTTCGCCGCGAACGGCGAGTCTCTTGTGTTTCTGTATTCATGATTTATACCCCGTACCTTGAACCTACTAAAAGACTCGGAAAACGGCAAACCGGAAACTGCCACGAAGCCTGGTGAAAACGCTCCGTTGCACGGCTTTTCGGCCACCTCCACGCGCTTTCCCCAGGCTTCGTGGCAGTTCCAAACTCCGACATGCGTAACGGCCGGCGTGTGGTTTTCGTCGCCGCGGTATTTCGGTATGGTGGTACCTGCAAGTCAGACACAGGCATCACGAGGGAGGCGAAATGAGAACGATTACACACCCATACGCGGAGCTAAAGGGCGGCGCAACGGGCGGCGCGTCGGGCGGAGAGTGGGTCCGCGGGAATCTGCACGCGCACACGACCGCGAGCGACGGTTCGCGTCCGATACAGGAGGTGGTCTCGGACTACGCGGCGCGTGGATACGGGTTTTTGATGATCTCGGATCACGACATCCTTACCGGCCCGGACGAGTACGCGCGAGTAACGGCCGGTGACATGACTCTGATCCCCGGGAACGAGGTCACCAAAAACGGCCCTCACCTGCTGCACGTGAACGCGTCGCGGCTCATCGCGCCGGACCCGATCAGGCAGAACGTGTTCTCGGCGATCGCCGCGGACACGGGATTTGCGATCGTGAATCACCCGAACTGGCTCGCGGATTTCAACCACTGCCCGATCGAGCGGATGCGCGAGTGGGTCCCGTACGCGGGGCTCGAGATCTACAACGGCACGATCGGCCGGCTCGACGGCAGCCCGTACGCGACGAACAAATGGGATCTGCTTCTCTCGGCCGGCCGCCGCGTCTGGGGCTTTGCGAACGACGACAGTCACCTGCCGGAGAACGACGTCGAGCTCGGCTGGAACACCGTGTACACCGCCGACCGCTCGATCGAGGCGATCGTCGACGCGCTCGCTCGCGGCCGGTTCTACGCCTCGACCGGAGTCACGATCGAGTCGATCGAGGTCGAGGACGATACGATCCGCGTCGTCGCGCCGAACGCCGAGAAAATCGTCGCGCTGATGCAGGTCGGCCGACGTTTCGCCGAGACCCGCGGGAACTCGATCGAGGTCCGCGTGCCCGAGAACGCGCAGTACGTCCGGTTTGAGTGCTGGGGCGCCGGCGAGTCGTTCGCGTGGACGCAGCCGTTTTTCGTCGAAGGTTAGCGGGACGCCCGTCACGGGCGCCGGGGCCGGTTGGCGGTAGAGATGCCCGTTGAGGGCCGGCCGCGCCGGTTAGCGAGGGCGACGCCCGTGACCGCGGCCGGCGCCGTCACGGTTGGTGGTGCCCGTAACGGGCCGGTTGCGCCGGTTAGCGGCGCCCGGGCACAGTAACGGGCGGCGGTGCCGGTTAGGGCCGGCCGCGCCGGTTAGCGGCGCAGGCGGCCGATCAGCTCGATCTCGACCGGGACGCCGAGAGGCAGCGTCGCGGTGCCGATTGCCGAGCGCGCGTGCGCGCCCGCGTCGCCGAGCACGTCGAGGAAGAGCTGCGACGCTCCGTTCACGACGAGGTGCGGCTCGGTGTACTCGGGCTCGCTGTTCACAAAGCCGGTCACCTTGATCAACCGGTCGATCATCGAGAGTGGTCCGACGTCCCGAATAAAGACCCGCAGCAGGCTCGCCGCGCACAACGCGGCCGCGCGCGTCGCGTCTTCGGCGTTCACGGCGCTCGGGACCTTACCGGTAAACTTCACGCCGTCGCTGTCGGCCGGAACCGCGCCGGACATGTAGAACGTGTCGCCGTCGATCACGACCGGCGTGTACAGCCCACCGGGCTTCGGCGCTTTTTCGATCGCGTACCCTAAATCGCTCAGCTTTTTTTCTCGCTCTTCCATCGTGTCCTCCTGTTCGGTTTTGTTTTTCTTTGCTCGCTATTTCGGCACGGCCGTGCGCCGCTGCTGCGGCTCGGCCTATGCGGTCGTGGCCTCGAGACCCGTGAGACGTCTCTCGCGCGCGGTAATCGGCCACTCGGCGACGACGGTGCCGGTGCCGTCGACGACGTGCGCGACCGGGTGACGGTCGACGCTCGGGCAGATGTGGCGCGGCAGGACGTACACGGGGTCACCGGGTTTCGGTGCCTTCGCGCCGTCGGCCGCGTCCGGGTCCCAGCGGAAAACCCAGTGCTCCTCGCTCTGCCCGACCGGCTCGGCTCCCGGAACGTTCAGGATCAAACCACGCGCACCGGCCGGGTCGCTCGCGATCGCCTTCGAGCCGATGTCGACCGTGAAGAGCCCCGGCGCCGGGATACTCACGACGCGCCCGAGGATCAACGCCGCGGGCAGGAAATCGAGGTCCGGGAAACTCTCGAGGTAGCCCCAGTCGTGAAGAAAAAGTGTACCGGGCGAGAGTTCGAAGTCCGGGACCTCGGCGTGACACGGAAACGTCGGTGTGCCACCGGCGATCACGCGGGGAACCTCGAGTTCACCTTCACAGATCGTCTCGATCATCGCGTAAATTGCTCCGACGATCGGCCGGGTCATCTCGCGACGGCGCGCGAAGTCGGACTCGCGGATATGTCCGTCGTACGCGTGAAGCCCCGCCGGAACGAGGTGCGACGCCTCGGCGATCCGGCGGTACAGGGCGACGGCGTGTTCTCCGGGCTCGATTCCGGTCCGATTCATCCCGACGTTCAGATCGACGAGAACCTCGACCCGGCACCCCGCGCGCGACGCAGCGGATTCGAGCGCGTCGACCGCTTCCGGCGTCTCGACGAGCGCGCGGAAAACCGTGTCCGTGTACTTCTCAATCAGAGACACGAACAGTCCGACGTTCGGCCCGACGAGCGGGTACGCGACGACGACGTCGGACGCGCCCGCATCGGCGAGCATACGCGCCTCACCGAGCGTCGCGCACTTGAAGCGCGTGATGCCGCGCCGAAGCATCATCGCGGTCACGTGTGGAGACTTGTGCGTCTTGACGTGCGGTCTGAGCCGGTCGACTCGACCCGCGATCCGGATCGCGCGCGCGATGTTCTCATCGATTCTCTCGGGATAAAACAACAGAGCGGGCGTCGCGATCGAGCTTTCGTCGGCGAGTCTGTACCAGTCGTTGTTCAGCGGTGTCATGACGCTATCGTACCGGTGATCGAGCACTCCGGCAAGTCGCCGGAACTGCCATGAAGCTTGGTGAAACGCGCCGGTAAGGGCGGTAAAACCGCGACGTGAGCCGAAATCACCAAGCTTCGTGGCAGTTTACAACCGTCACGGCTCGAACGTGATGTACCGGCGTTCGATTCGCGGCGAGAGCCGACAGAGAAGCTCGTAACAGTGGCTCTCGGCCTGCGCGGCCAGAGTCGGCAACGACGACGGCGCGTCGAGATCGGCGCCGTAGATCTCGACGAGATCACCCGCTCCGACCGCCGGATGATCGGTCACGTCGACGACGATCTGATCCATGTTCACGCGGCCGATCACACGCGCTCCTGTGGCCGCCGCGCGGCCGGGAAACGTCACGTGGCCACGATTGCTCAGTAACAGCGGGTACCCGTCGCCGTATCCGACCGGGACAAGAGCGAGTCGGGAACGACGGCTCAAGCGCGCGGTCGAGCCGTACCCGACGAGAGCGCCTTCCGGGTAGTCGCGCACGTGCGCGATCGTGCTGCGCCACCTCAGAACCGGTTTTATTTCTCCGGGCCGGATCAGCGGCTCGGCGTCGGCGAGGCTCTCGGCACCGAATCCCCAGAGGATCAGCCCGATGCGAACCATATCACGGTGCGACGACGGATCGCGCAGCGTCCCCGAGCTGTTGGCGATATGGATCACCACGTCGGGCGGCAGACGATCGAGACACGGCTCGACCGTCCGATCGAAAAGGTCGATCTGTTCGCGCATAAAACCGCCGTCGGACTCGGCCGTCGCGAGATGCGTGTACACGCCCGCGACGGTGAGATCGGTCGCCGCGAGCGCTTCGTCGAGAATCGAGGGGAACCGCACCGCGTCGAGCCCGGCTCGACTCATCCCGGAGTCGAGATAAAGATGGACCGGCAGTTTAATCCCGGCGTCGCGCGCAAATCGGATCAAGACCGGGATGTCCGAGCGATCGTGAATCGACAGGTGAAGCCGATTCTCTCGTGCCAGTGGAACGAGTTCAAACAACGGAATCGACGCGGGCGGCATCAGCATAATAATCGGTGTACTCGGGGCGTACGCGGCGGCTTCGAGCGCCTGTTCGGGCGAGTAGATCGCAAGAAAATCGACACAGTGCGCGAGCCGCCGCATCACCGGCCCCGCGCCGATCCCGTACGCGTCGGCCTTCGTCGCGGCAGCGATCAGAGCCGGTCCGGTACGCCGGCGAATCACGCCCGGTGTTTCGGCGGTCCGCGCGAGCAGCGCGCGGATCGTCCGTACGTTTTGCTCGAGTCTGGCGAGATCGACTTCAATCCAGCTTGTACCGGTCAAAAGAACCTCCGAGTTGCAGTCGGCGCGAGTATACCGGTTTTGCCGCGCTCCCACAATTGCGGAGCGCTGCGTTGCGCCCGACAGGGTCCGTCGAGGATCTTGTCGGGCATCGACTCATCGAGTACTGTGTGACACAGATGAGCGGCCCGTTCGATGTGAGACCTTACACCGATTTTGACCTCACGGTAACGTCGATTCACAACGTCATCGAGAAGATATGCCCGCCCGGGTGGGAGTTTGCGTGGACGCGACGCCGGCACGACGGCTTGATCCACGTGATAGAAGGTGCCGCGACGTTCTCCGCGTCGGAGTGGACGCACACGGTTCCGGCCGGAGGAGTCCTTTATGTCGAGAGAGAGGACTCCTACCGTGTCGTCGCCGGATCCGACGGGGGCCGTTTGATCGTTGCTAACTTCCTGGTCGAGCGATCGGGGCCGATCCGGCTCTCGCTCCGGCGCGTCGTGACGGGCCGTTCGGCGTTGTACTCGACGCTCTTCGGCGAACTCGTGCACGCGTGGACGGGGAAGGCGATCGGCCACAAGATCCGGTGCAAGAGCACGCTCCTTTCGATCCTGTACAATGTCGCGCACGATACGATTCAGGAAAAGCTGCACGCTCGCGGAATCGCCCAGATTCAACCCGCCTTGACTCAAATCGAGAACGCGTTCCATACCGACGTTCGCGTCGCCGACCTCGCGCGCGCGGTCGGCGTCACTCCGGCGCATTTCCGCCGGGTCTTCAAGGACATCATCGGATACACACCAAAGGAGTACATCCTGTACCTCAGAGTCACGCGCGCGATGGACTACGTCAAGAGCGACCTCTACTCGATCGCCGAAATCGCCGAACGTGTCGGGTTCTCATCCGGCGCGCACTTCAGCCGCGTCTTCAAAGAGCACACCGGCTGCAGTCCGATCGAGTACCGCCGCGGCGTGTGATACGTTCGCGGAAACCTGAAGGCATGGATGAACGATGTCTTGCCGACCGGATACACCGAACGCGACGTAGAACTGCGCGAACGCGCGCTCCGCGTCGAAGTAGAACTCAAAGCACAACGCGAAATTATCAGTCAAAACTGCGAGACGATGCGGATGGGTTTCGAGCAGATCGATAAGCGATTCGAGCAGGTCGACAAGCG
>REEC01000209.1 GCA_007695285.1 Spirochaetaceae bacterium
CGACGCCGACTTTGCCGTCTCATCACCTGTTCATCGCGCGTGAGCTGAACGCGCGAGGAGTCACCGTGAACTCTCTCGCGCCGCGGTTCATCGGGGAGTTTCAAAAGGCGATCGACTACATCGGCGACCTGACGGAGTTCGAGAAACAGTTCGCTCTGCACTGCGAGATAGCGAAGTCAAACGGATACTACAAGATCTCGGTTCACTCAGGAAGCGACAAATTTCTGGTGTATCCGGTGGTCGGCAAGTACACGTCGAAGCGGTTGCACCTCAAGACCGCCGGGACTAGCTGGCTCGAGAGTCTGCGCACGATCGCGTGCGCAGAACCCGATCTGTACCGACGGATGCACACGAAGGCGTACGAGTACTATCCGGTCGCTTTGAAGCAGTACCACATCACGGCCGAACTCGACAAAATCGCGCCGCTCGACGAGGTAGAGAACACGGATCTCTCGGCGTACCTCGACGACCCGAACTGCCGGCAGTTACTCCATATATCGTACGGAGGACTGTTGAACGACCCGGAAATTCGCGACGACTACTTCGCCGCGCTTCACAAACACGAGGAGTTTTACGCGCGGATTCTCGCGGCGCATTTCGAGAAACATATCTCGCTGCTGGGTATAGAAAGACTCGAGTCGTGAGTGCTCGGGTCGTTGTCCGGGGAATCGAGATCGACGCGGTGATCGGCGCGTACGACGAGGAGAGGACCGCGCCGCGCCGCGTCGTCGGAACGCTCGAGTTCACGTACGACGTATCCCGCGCGGCAGAGACCGATTCGCTTAGCGACGCGATCGATTACGGCGCGGTCGCCGAGTGCGTGCGGCGCGCGGTGATCGACGCCGAGGCGAGGCTTCTCGAGGTCGCCGCGGCGCGCGCGGCACGGCGCGTGCTTTCCGTGTTCCGCGGTGTAGAGTCGGTCGTTGTCGAGCTCGAGAAGACCGCCGCGATGTCCGGGGCGACGTGCGCGGCGGTTCGCTGGAGTGAGAGCCGTACCGCTGGAGAAGATTGACCAAAGCACAATCGGCGTCGAGCGCAATCGACGGTGACGAGTGGTCAAATTTTCCTCAAGAGCTTGACATCGTGAATGAACGTTTGTATCGTACACGACGAAACAAGGAGAAAAACAATGGCAGGTCAGAATATTTCGAAGAACGCCCGACGCGAGGGCTCGAAAGAGCTTTTGAGCAAGTGGGGTGGAAAAATCATGATGAAATCGGTGTTCGAGAAGGGCAAAATGCGGCACTTTGCCGTATGCGACAAGACCGGCAACGAGGCGCGGAAACCGCGCGACTTGATGTGACATTGGCAGGTTGATGTGACATTGGCAGGGAGGCCCACTCCCGCGCGTCGGCATCGGCGCTCTTTGAAGAATTTCACCAAATTTGCATCAAAGGAACTCCATCACGGGATTTTCTCATGCGGTTGATTACTCGGCGGCGTGAATCGAACGAAGAATCGCGGCGTGCGCCGCGCCGTACAACGAGATCTCGTAGTCCTTTACGATGTACACCGGAATCGAAAGCAAAATCGCCCGTAGCTCCCTCTTGTACGTATCCTCGAACGCGGTCATGAACTCAGGTGTCTCGGTGAACAGTCGTTCGTTTTTCGCCGCTATGCCACCGGCGAGAAAAACGCCCGAGGTCGGAAGAAAGAACAGCGCCGCGTTCCCGGCGAATTTGCCGTACATCCGCGCGAAAAGCTTCATGATTTGAGAGCAAACCGCGTCGCTTCCGACCCTGGCGCTGATCGCCGCGGGGATCTCCACGTCCGAGAGCTTCGCAAGACTCTTGGCCTCCGACGAATCGTTCAGACGCCCAGATGTTTCGAAGAACCGGAAAATGTTCGCGATACCCTGGCCCGAGACAAACAACTCCGCTCCGGGTGCCGATCCGTAACGCGTTCGGACGAAGCCGGCAAACTCCTCGGTCTCGTCGTCGAACGCGCCGAGGTGCGAATGCCCACCTTCGGACGGAAACGCGGTGTACATGCCGTCGGATTCGATCAGGTATCCGACGCCCAGGCCCGTGCCGGCGCCGACAACCGCGGTTACGTGACCCCGCCGCTCGGGCAGGGTCCCATCGCTATGCGCGATCGGCGCAATTTTTTCGGTGTTCGCTACGTCGTAAAGAGGGATGCCGTAACAAATTGCAGAAAAATCATTTATGAGGTAAGTTGGTAGGGTGAATTTTCGCGTCACGATGTCGGAGGTGACGCTCCACGGCGCGTTCGACAACCGACACGTCGTGCCGATTATCGGACCGGCTGCGCTGATACAGCAGAGGTCGGGCGTGGGGAGACTCCGTTCGCGAAAGGTCGCGAGTGCGTGTTCGATCGCGGGCTCGATCCCGGGGAGCGACTGAGTCCTCAACACCGTTTTTGCACGGATGAGGAACCCATCGCGGTTGTGCTCGATAAGAGCGAGACTCGTGTTGGTACCACCGACGTCGCCGGCGAGGATTATTTTCGAGGGGATTTTCTCGTGCTGCATTATCGTACTTATAGTACAGCTGTGCGCGAGTTTCAAGGAACCGCGGGGGACGTTCGACGAGACGGCTGCGTTTGTGGGGCAGCTTGAATTAAGCCGGCAATTGCTTTAGCATTGCCGAGTGCAGGAGGCCCCGATGGGGGATGAAAAGCCGGTAAAGTATAGATTGTTGACCAGAAGCGACTTCGACGGTCTTGTGTGTTCGGTCCTTCTACGGGAACGGGATCTCGTCGATGAGATCAAGTTCGTTCATCCCAAGGACATGCAGGACGGCTTGATTCCCGTTACCGATCGAGACGTCACCGCAAATCTACCGTACGTGCCGGGCGTGCATCTCTCGTTTGATCATCACGCCTCGGAAACCGACCGTCTCGACAAATCCGAAAAATCCGTTATCGACAAAGAAGCTCCGTCGGCCGCGCGCGTCATCTTCGAGTATTTCGGCGGAGAGGACGCGTTTCCGAGCACGTTTGGCGAGATGATGGAAGCGGTCGACAAGGGCGATTCGGCCAGTTTTGAGCTCGATGAGGTTCTTAATCCCGAACGGTGGAACCTTCTGAACTTCATCACCGACGCGCGGACCGGACTTGGCCGATTCAAGAACTTCCGTATTTCCAACTATCAGCTGATGATGGACCTCATCGATTACTGCCGTACGCTGCCGATCGAGGAAATCCTCCGCATTTTCGATGTGAAGGAACGGATCGAGCTCTACAAAAAGCACGAAAAGATGTACAAAAAGCAGATCAAAGCATGCTCGATGGTGGAGAAGAACGTGTTGATCACCGATTTACGCAAGGAAGATACGATCTACGCGGGAAATCGTTTTATCAAGTACGCGCTCTACCCTGATACCAATATTTCGGTTCAGATCATGTGGGGGTTCAAGAAGCAGAACACGGTAATTACCGTTGGAAAGTCGATTTTCAACCGAACCTCCGACGTGGAAGTCGGTTCGTTGATGTTGGAACACGGCGGGGGCGGCCACTCGGGAGCCGGGACGTGCCAGGTCGAAACATCGGCTGCCGACCGAATCCTGGCCGAGATTGTCACAGCGGTTCGGGAGTAATCACGCCGCATGAAGGCTTTCGATCTCGCTACGCTCAATGATCCGCGTCTGTGGTTCCGGTCTCGTGCTCTAAAACACGCGATTTTTGCCCGATCGGCCGATTTTCCCGAGCTGACCGAAGAAGTCAACAATCACGTGCACACGAAGTACTCGTACTCGCCGTACTCGCCGATTTACGCAGCGTACTCGGCACGCGCGGCTGGGCTGCGTGCGGTCGGGAGCGTGGACCACGACTCGATCGGCGCCGCATTCGAGATGGCCGAGGCGTGTCGCGTGCTCGGGATCGCGTCGACCACCGGGTGCGAGCTGCGCGTGAGCTTTGCCGGCACGCGCCTCGAAGGGCGGAAGATCAACAACCCGGATACCGACACGATCGCGTACATCGTGTTTCACGGCGTTCCTCGAACACGAATCGGTGAGGTCTCTCGTTTTCTCGAACCGATCCGTGCAGCACGGTTCGATCGCAATCGGCATCAAGTTGACAAACTCAATTCCGAGTTCACGCGCGTCGGTCTGCCTCCTGTTTCGTTTGAGAGCGACGTCTACCCGTCGTCATGGGCCCGCGCCGGCGGCTCGATCACCGAGCGACATATCCTCGAAGCCGCGACCCGCGCGGTCATGAAAACATTCCCACGGCCCGAGGCCGTGATGGCATTCCTCACTGAAACCCTCGGCGTCGAATTGAACGACACGATCCGCGGTTACCTCGCTGCCGAGGACAATCCGCACCGCCTGTACGATCTGTTGGGCGTACTCAAGAGTTCATTCTTGCCGCGCTTCTACGTCGAACCCGGTGATGCAGAGTGCATCTCGGTGCGGCATGCGGTCGAGTTCGCTAACTCCGTCGGCGCGATTCCCGCGTACGCGTATCTTGGCGATGTTGCCGAATCTCCGACCGGTGACAAAAAAGCCGAGTCTTTCGAGGACGAGTACCTCGAGTTGCTTTTCGATGAGATTACCAGCCTCGGTTTCAAAGCCGTGACGTACATGCCGCCACGAAACACCCCCGCGCAGCTCGAACGCATCATGAGGTTGTGCGCGTCGCACAAGCTGCTCGAGATCAGCGGTGTTGATATCAACTCATCGCGGCAGAGCTTCACGTGTCCGGAAGTCATGGCCCCTGAGTTTCGGCATCTGATCGACGCGACGTGGGCGCTTATCGCGCACGAGAAACTCTCGGCGTTTGATCCAGGCTGGGGACTATTCTCGAAAAAGACGACCCAATCCATGCCGGACCTGGTCGAACGCGTCGCCGAGTACGCGGCGATCGGTCGAAGCATCGATCCGCGCGACCCGGAATCATCAGTGAAAACCGCCGAAAAAAGCAGGAGTACATGAACCGACCACTTGAACTGATTCTCGCCCCCACCATCCGTGGTGCGCTTTTTGACGGAGCAGCCGCCCCCCGCGTTTCGTTTCGCGCGGAACAAGACGCCGAGCTGCAGATCGAGCTTCCCGATGGGCTGCCCGACGCGCGGACCGACACGTCGCTCGATACCATTCGTTCGGCGGTAATTCACGCGCTGCGACCACTCGTCGAGTTGGGCCGGATCCCCGAGTCGGTCGCGGTTGCCGGAGTCGGCGCCTTCGACATCCTGCCGCGTCGAGCGGCCGGCGACGCCGCTGATCCCGGCGTGGTCGGTCTGAGAGCCGTCCGCGAACGGATCGCGATCGTAACCGGCGGAGCTCAGGGCTTTGGGGCGGAGATCGCGAAGGGCCTCGTCGCCGCCGGCGCGTTTGTCGCGATCGCGGACTTGAACATCCACGCCGCGGCCGCGTTCGTCGCGGAACTCAACCGCGAAGCCGGGGAGGTCGTCGCGATCGCCGTCGGGGTCGACGTCTCCGACGAACAGTCGGTCACGGCGATGATCGAGACTGTGGTCGAGGCGTGGGGTGGAATCGACATCTTTGTGAGCAACGCGGGCGTTCTCAAAGCCGGCAGCGTCGTCGAGTTATCGTTGAAAGACTTCGCGTTCGTGACCGACGTGAACTACACCGGGTTTTTCCTCTGCACTAAACGCGCTGCGCCGATCATGGCGCTCCAGAACGCGGCTGCCGCGGCACACGGGAGCGAGTACTACACCGATATTATCCAGATCAACTCCAAGTCGGGGCTCGCCGGATCGAACAAGAACGGCGCGTACTCGGGTGCCAAGTTCGGCGGCATCGGGCTCGTTCAGAGCTTCGCGCTCGAACTGATCGAAGACCGGATCAAGGTGAACGCGATCTGTCCCGGGAACTTCTTTGACGGTCCCCTCTGGTCGGATCCCGACCGTGGTTTGTTCGTCCAGTACCTCAACGCCGGGAAAGTGCCCGGTGCGACGTCGATCGCCGACGTCAAACGATTCTACGAGGAAAAAGTTCCGATGAAACGCGGCTGCTCCGGCGCCGACGTCGTGACCGCGATTTACTACGCGGTGGCGCAGAAGTACGAGACCGGACAGGCAATACCTGTAACGGGCGGACAGAATATGATTCATTGACGGCGGCGCCGGAATCGGTATTCGGTACCAGTTCCGGTAGACGTCCGGGCGCCGCCGCCACGCGGTCGGCCTGCCGCGCCTACACGCCCGCCGCGTAGCGGCGCGAGAGTTCGTCGGTCGTCTGTACCGTCGTGACGCGGTGCCCCTTCAGCGGCAGGAGCTTTTCGTGGATCGCGTCGAGAATCCACTCGGGCTGTGGGAAGAACTCGTCTTCCATCTCGAACGCGGGTGTTATCCAGTTGCGCGATCCGACGACGACCGCCGGCCCGTCGAGGTAATCGAATACGATCTGCGTGACGTTCGCCGCGATCGTGTGCAGGAAGCTTCCGCGTTCGCACGCGTCCGAGGCCAGCACGACCTTGCCGGTTTTTTTGACCGACTCGACGATCGGGCCGAAGTCGAGCGGATTGATGAAACGTGCATCGATCACTTCGGCCGATACGCCGTACGTCTCCTCGAGCGTCGCCGCGGCTTTCAGCGCGGGGTAGAGCGTCGCACCGATCGTGACGATCGTGATGTCGTCACCCGCGCGGCGGACAACCGGTCTGCCCTCGGGTACCTCGTAGTATCCCTCCGGGACGCCTTCGGTCTCGAACTGCTCGCCGATATCGTACAGCCTCTGGCTCTCGAAGAACACAACCGGATCGGTCCCGCGCAGAGCGAGATTCAACATTCCTTTTGCGTCGTACGGCGTCGCCGGGAACATCACCTTCAAACCCGGGATGTGAGCGACGAGCGACGTCCAGTCCTGCGAGTGTTGCGCTCCGTACTTGCTGCCGACCGAGACGCGGAGAACCATCGGCATCGAGAGCACGCCTGCGCTCATCGCCTGCCACTTCGACATCTGGTTGAAAATCTCATCGCCCGCGCGGCCCATGAAGTCGCAGTACATCAGCTCGGCGACGACCCTGCCGCCGGAAAGCGCGTACCCGACGGCGCTTCCGACAATAGCCGCTTCCGAGATCGAGGAGTTGAAGAGACGGTGGTACGGGAGCGCCTCGGTGAGCCCGCGGTACACCGCGAACGCGCCACCCCAGTCGCGGTTCTCCTCTCCGTACGCGACCATCGTCGGATCGATGTAGAAGCGATGGATCATCGCCTCGAATAGCGCATCACGGTACGACACGACCTTCATCTTCGAGAGCTCTTTCCCGTCCTTGTCGAACGCGAAACGCGCCTTCCGCGCGATCTGCTCGACGCGCGGGTTTTCGGCGAGAGGAATCAGTACCTCGCTCTCGCGGTCGTCCATCTTCTCGACGGTAGCGTTCGAGAACATCATCGATCCGATGCGCTCGCCCGCGATCCGCGGTGATGTTTCGAGCGAGACCGCGCGTTCGGTCGCCTTCGATACCTTCTCGATCACGCGCGCCTGGAGTTTTTCGATCTCCGATGAGTCGAGAACCGAGTTTTCGACGAGGTACTCTCCGTACGACTTCAGGCTGTCTTCGTCCTCCCAGAGCCGTATCTCCTCTTTCGTCCGGTAACTCGACGCATCCGACGGGGAGTGTCCCGAGATACGGTACGTGATCGTGTCGAGCAGCACGGGGCCGTTGCCGTCGGCGAGGATTTTTTTCTTGCGTTCGATCGCGTCGGCGACGGCGATCGGATTGTAACCGTCGACCCGCTCGGCGTGCATGTTGTCTGAGTTTACGCCGGCGCCGACGCGCGCGAGCACGTCGAAGCCCATCGTCTCGCCGAACGTCTGGCCGCCCATGCCGTAGAAGTTGTTGAAGAAGTTGAAGATGATCGGCGGCGCTCCGCCGACGTCTTTCGGCCAGAGCGTTCGGTACTGTTCCATCGCCGAGAGCATCATCGCCTCCCAGACCGGACCGCACCCGAGCGACGCGTCACCGATGTTCGCGATCACGATTCCGGGCTTCCGGTTCACTCGTTTGAACAACGCCGAGCCCATCGCGATGTCCGCCGAGCCGCCGACGATCGCGTTGTTCGGCATGCTGCCGAACGGCGCAAAAAACGCGTGCATCGAACCGCCGAGTCCCCGGTTGATCCCGGTCTTCCGCGCGAAGATCTCAGCGAGTGTTCCGTACAGGATAAACGACTCGGCGAGGTCGCGCACGTCGGCGTGGGGATCGTTCTCGACGACGCGCAGGATCTCGCCGTCGAAGTACGTCTCCATCACGCGCGTGAGCTCTTTTTCGTCCATCGTCTGGATCGCCGAGTAGCACTTCGCGAGGATCTCGCCGTGACTCCGGTGTGAACCAAAGATGAAGTCTTCGGCGCCGAGCCCCGCGCACAACCCCACCGACGATGCCTCCTGACCGATCGAGAGATGAGCGGGACCTTTATGGTCGTACTCGATTCCGCGGTAGCTGCCTTTCGTCTTGATCTCGTTCAACATCGTCTCGAACTCGCGGATCGTGAGCATGTCGTAGTACATGCGAACGAGCTTCTCTTTGCCGTACTTCTTGATCTCGGCTTTTGCGTCCGGCTTGTACGCGTTCACGGGAACCGGTTTGATCTCGATCGTCGCGGCTTTTCGTACCGTCCTGGGATCTACGACGAGTGATTGTGGCATAAGATTCTCCTATTCAATTCGTTTTTCTCTAACGGTATTTTTCATCGACTCACGCACCGTTCTCGATTTTCACGCGAGCTGCATGATCGTGTCGCGCAGAACCTCGGACACGGTCGGGTGGGGGAAGACGATCTCGGCGACGTCCTGCACCCGGATTTCATTCTCGATCAGAACCGCCGCGCCGAAGATCAGTTCCGAGCTGCCGGAGCCGATCATCTCGACGCCGAGAATCCGCCTGTCGTCGGCATCGGCCACGACCGTGCAGAACCCGTTCTCTTTGGGATGCTCGGCGACGTACCGGCCGCTCGCCTTGAACGTCAGTTGCGTGGAGACGACGTCGATGCCGCGCTTCTCGGCTTCCTGAACCGTAAGCCCACAGCCCGCGACCTCGGGTAGGGTAAACACGACCCACGGGACGGTATCGTACCTCATCGCGCGCGACGGCTCATCGTCGAACATCGTCGCGACCGCGATCTCTCCCATCCGGCTCGCCGCGTGAGCGAGCATCGCGCGGCCCGTGACGTCGCCGACGGCAAACACTCCCGGCACGTTCGTGCGCATTCGGTCGTCGATCACGATCCCTGCGCGATCGACCGCGACGCCGAGTTCTTCGAGTCCGAGCTTCGCGGTGTTCGGTTTGCGCCCGACCGCGACGAGCACTCGGTCGACCTCGAGGTCGTGACTCTTGCCGTCGCGCGAGAACCGCAATGTCTCGCCGTCGAGCGCTTCGACGCGCGCGCCGAGTTCGAACGTCACGTTCCGGACACTCTTGCGCAGCGCCGAGGCGACCGAAGGCGTCAGGAACGGGACGATCTCGCTCATCATCTCGACCACGGTCACCTCGGTTCCAATCTCGCCGAAGAACGACGCGAACTCCATCCCGATGTATCCGCCCCCGACGATCGCGAGCCGCTCGGGCCGTTCGGTGAGCTCGAGCAGTTCGGTCGACGTGAGCGCAACTCCCGAATCGAGGCCGGGAACCGGCGGAACTGCCGGAGACGATCCGGTCGCGATCAGAATGTTTCGAGCCGTGTGCGTCGTCCCTTCGCACTCGACCGTCCCCCGGCCGGCGAGAACGGCGCGGCCGGTGATGACCTCGACGCCGGCTTTCTTCATCTTGCCGGCGACTCCCGCGCGTAAGGTTTTGATCACGCTTTTTTTGTACTCGATCGCCGCTGCGAGGTCGAACGTGACGTTCTCGGCTCGGACGCCGAGCACTCCTCCGTCCTTCGTCGCGCGGAACGTCTTTGCCGCGTGAAGAAGCGTCTTCGTCGGGATACAGCCGACGTTCAGGCAGACCCCGCCGAGCTCTCTCTCTTCGATCAAGAGAACTTTTTTCCCTCTTTCGGCGGCGCGTTCGGCGGCGATGTACCCACCCGGGCCGCCTCCGATGATAATCAAGTCGTACTGCATTCGGTTACCTCGCGAGTATGAGTTCGAAGTTGGCGATCGTGGTGCACAACGCGTTCAGGAAACGAGCGGCGGGCGCCCCGTCGACGGCGCGGTGATCGATCGTGAGCGAGAGACCGATGTGCGGGTGGTGTTCGACGCCGGACTCGGTCTGGACCGGCCGGAGTTCGATCGCGCAGACACCGAGAATCGCCGCCTGTGGGGGATTCAAGACCGGTGTGAAGCTCGTAATCCCGAGCGCACCGAGGTTCGTGACCGTGAACGTCGCGCCCGACAGTTCATCGGCGTCGGCCGTCCCTCCGATCGCTTTCTCCGCGAGCCGCCGCGCTTCGGCCGCGAGTTTCGAGAGCGACAACTCGTCCGCAAAACGCACGGTCGGTACGAGCAGCCCGCGCGGTGTATCGACCGCAAAACCGAGATGCACGTGATCGAACTCGCGAATAGTGGTCTCGAGAAAGTGCGCGTTCATCGCGCGAAACGAGAGAAGCGTGCGCGCGACCGCGAAATGCACGAGATCGTTGATCGTGACTCCGGACAACTCCATCTCGGGCGGTGAGTTTTTGAGTTTCTTCCGGTACGCGAGCAGCGCGCGCGCGTCGGCGTGAGCGCTCATCGTGAGCTGCGCGGTGCTCGTGAGCGACGCGAGCATCCTCTCGGCGATCACCTTCCTGACGCCCTTCACCGGCGTCTCGTCGTACGCACCCGGGAAGTCCCGCGTTGCGGTTCCCCCCTCTGCGGCAGCGCGCGCGTCGCCGGCAGACCGCGCGCCGGCCGACTCGACGTCCGCGCGCGTGACTCTGCCTCCCGGCCCGGTGCCGAGGTTCGGTCGCGGCGCTCCGGCTTCGACCATCTCGCGCGCCGCGCGGGTCAGCGGTTCGCGCGCGCCGGCCGCGGCGATGACATCGCGTTCGAGGACTCGGCCTCCGGGGCCGGTTCCCGAGAGCGCCGCGGCGTCGACCGAAAGGTCGCGCGCGGTTCTGCGAGCGCGTGGCGAAACAAAAACACGATCGGTGCGCGGGCCGTCGCTCGCGGGAGCCGATCGCGTCTCCGCGGGTCCGGGCGTCTGCTTCGCCGGCGGCTCGTCGACGGCGGCTTCCGCGGCCGGCTCATCCTCGCGTTTGCCGGCCGCGTCCGCGGTCGGAGCCGACGCGGCGTCGGGTACCGACTCACCGGCCTCGCCGATGTACGCGATCGGCGTGAGGACCGGGACGTCGTCGCCCTCGTCAAACAGCGTCGCGAGCACGGTGCCCGCCTCGGGCGCCTCGACCTCGAACGTCGCCTTGTCGGTCTCGACCTCACAGATCGACTCTCCGGCGGAGACCGAATCGCCTTTCTTCTTTTTCCACGCCAAAATGATGCAGCTCTCGACCGATTGGCCTTGCCTGGGCATCAGAACTTCGTGTGCCATTGTACCTTCCTTCCGCTTCTTTCTGCGCCGGTCGGCTTTACACAGCCGTGACGCGGACGCCGGTTTCTTCTATTTCCGCGATCCTGTCGGACAGCCCCGTGTCGGTTATGATGTGATCGACACCCGCCAACGGGAGAACCGAGACAAACCCGGTCTTGCCGTACTTGCCGCTGTCGGCGAGCACGATCGTCGTCTCGGCTTGAGCCGCCATCTTCTTTACGATCTCGCCACCTTCGACGAGGTGCGTCGTGAGGCCGGTCTTCGGCGAGAAGCCGTCGGTGCCGACAAACGCGTACCGGACGTGGAACCGCTCGAGTTGCGCTAACGCGACCGCGCCGACGAGCGACTCGGTCGCGGGGCGGAACTCGCCGCCGATCAACGTGAGCGTCAAAGCGGGGTTCGCGCGCGCGTACGGCACGACCAGAAGCGAGTTTGTGACGATGCTGATATCCCGCTTGCCGAACAGGTACTTCACCATTAACGCGGTTGTCGTGCCTGCCTCGACCATAATCGTGTCGCCGTCGCGCACCATATCGGCGGCGGCGCGCGCGATTAGCTTTTTTTCCTCGACCGACGTTCTTTGACGCTCGAGCACGGCCGGGTGAAACGCGGGCGTCGCACCTCCCCAGTTCCGGACTATCACGCCCTTGTCCGCAAGACCGGTGAGGTCCGTTCGGACGGTCACCGTCGAGACTCCGAGCCGCCGGCTCAACTCGGCGACGCCGATCGAGTGGTCGTCGGTGATTGTCTCGAGGATTTTCTTTTCTCTTTCCGTAAGGTTGTCAATCATCATGTATTAACTTTCGATATGCTTTTCAAGCATCACCGAAAAACGCGCAGTTGTCAATGGGACTGTAACGAATTCTCCGGACAGGGTAGAATGCCGGACATCGATGAGCACTCATAACTCTGACCGTCACGTCGTCGTGTTGAATTTCTCATCTATGTTTCAACACGGAATCATCCTGCTGCTCATAGGTCCGCTGGTTCCGAGCCTGATGGTCACGTTCGGCGTCGGCGAGAGTCTGACCGGGTTGCTTCTCGCGCTCAGCTCGGTCGGGTTCGTCATGGGGCTTTTTTTCGCGGGCGCGGTGATCGATCGCGTGAACGTTCGCGCCGCGCTTGTGCTCGGGTTGACCGCCGAGATACTCGGGCTCGTTCTGTTCGCGGTCGCCCCGGTATTCGCCGTCGCGGTGATAGCGGGTTTCGTGCTCCGTTTTGGCGGTTCGTTCATCGAGGCCGCCGCGAACGTGATGCCGACTCTGACCGCGCAACGGCGCGCGCCGCACGCGGTCATGAATTTGGTGCACATGTTCTTCAGCGTCGGAGCGTTCATCGGCCCGTTCCTGATCGGGTTGTATCTTCAGGCGACGGGACAGTGGCGTCCGATTATGCTGTTCGCACTCGTGCCGACCACCGGTGTTTTGATCGGCGCGATCCTGATTCGGATACCGCGGAACGTGTCGACACAACCGCGCGACCCGGATACGCCGGCCGGCGCGAAGATCGCTGCCGCATCTCGACCGGGTGTCGGGGGGCGTCCGTTTTCTCAGCTCGGCGACGTAGTGAAGAGAAAGTACGTACTGCTCGGTGCGGTGACATTGTTTTTTTACGTCGGCGCGGAGGTCGGGTTATCGAGCTGGATCG
>REEC01000063.1 GCA_007695285.1 Spirochaetaceae bacterium
CATCGCGCGGATCGCCGGGTGCCGGAAGCGCTCGGCGTACTCGGCGAGTCCGACCGTGCCGTACCGTTTGAGGACAGCTCCCGCGTCCTTCATCGAGATCATGTAGCGCGCCTTCTCGAAGAGCGACATCATGTCGATCGGCTTCGCAGTCTCCATCTCGAACGCGCCCATCTGTTCGACCGTCGAGACAAACTTCCCAATTGCGTCGGCGTCACCCGGGGAGAGATCGAGCCACGCTTTGCGCAGCCGACCGAGGTCGCGGTAGATCGGAACTGTGCCGCTCTCGTGCTCGAACGTCAGAAACGTCTCGGGATGATGGATCTGAACTCCGTCGAGCGCGCCGACGCTTTTCCACAGGTCGTTCATCGGCGTACCCTCTTTGGTGCCGACCAACCAGTGGATGCAGCCATCAACGTGGTACCCCTTGCGGTCCCAGCCCGTGCACTCGCCGCCGAGGATCGTGTGCTTCTCGAGAATCGTCGTATCGAAGCCGTTTGCGCGCGCGAAGATCCCCGCCGAGAGACCCGCGATGCCTCCGCCGATAATCACGATGCTGGGTGCGCTGCCGTTCATTACTGTTCATCCTTTCGCGTGACCGACGCGACTGTTACCGGAATGCGTGCTTTCGGAGCGCTCTTATCGCGCTACATGACCGTCTCCGGCTGAAACATCGCATTACCGGATTTTGGTGTCAACGGGATTCAGCGACTTCGATCGCAGGCCACCGGCATCGATGACACGGGTCGTGTACGATCCTTCCGGGTCGCCCCGGAGCGGGATTCCCGGCCGCGCACGTGGGCAGCCCGGGTCTCCGCGCATCCAGGAGCACCGTATCAGAACCCGCGCTCGAACGCGCCGAGGTAAATCTGCTTCAACTCCTCCACCAGCGGATAACGCGGGTTGGTTCCGGTGCATTGATCGTCGAAGGCTTCGACCGACATCGCGTCCAGCTCGGCCTCAAACCGCTGCCGGTTCAAACCGTACTCAGCCAGACTGCCGGGGATTCCGCACGATTTTTTGAGATCTTCGATCTTCAGAATCAACCGTTCGACCTTCTCGTCATCGTGTTGTCCGCCGAGCTCGAGGTGGTCGGCGATCTGCGCGTAACGCTGTTTTGCCATCGGATGGGTGTACTGCGGGAAGATACCCTGCTTCGTCGGAACGTCCGTCGCGTTGAAGCGAATCACGTGATTCAAAAGCATCGCGTTCGCGCAGCCGTGCGGTACGTGGAAACGCGCGCCGAGCTTGTGAGCAAGAGAGTGGCAGATCCCCAGGAACGCGTTGCCGAACGCCATCCCGGCGATCGTGCTCGCGTTGTGCATCTCCTCCCGCGCCTTCAGGTCCGTTTTGCCGTCACTGTACGCGGCGGGAAGGTACTCGAAAATCATCTTGATCGCGCGCAGCGAGAGACCCATCGTGTACTCGTTAGCGACTGTGGAGACGTACGACTCGACGGCGTGGGTCAGGGCGTCCAGACCGCTCCAAGCTGTCAGTGTCTGCGGCATGCTCATGACCAGCTCTCCGTCGATGATCGCTATGTTCGGTGTCAGAGCGTAATCGGCCAGCGGGTGCTTCATTCCCTCGTCGTCGGTGATCACCGCGAACGGAGTCACTTCGGCTCCCGTGCCGCTTGTCGTGGGAATCGCGACCATCACCGCCTTTCTGCCCAGCTGAGGGTAGGTGTAGATCCGTTTCCGGATATCCATGAAGCGCATGGCGAGTTCCTCGAAGGTGGCGCTGCTCTCTTCGTACAGCAGCCACATTATTTTCGCGGCGTCGATGGGGGAGCCGCCGCCGATCGAGACGATTACATCGGGCTGGAACTCGTTTATCACAGATAGGCCTTCCCGGACGTTGTGCAACGTCGGGTTTGGGTCGATGTCGGCGAAAACCCGGCAGCGGGTTCCCAACCGTTCCAGCTCGTCGATCACCTTGTCGGCGTAACCCAGGTCAAAGAGGGGACGGTCGGTGACTATCACCGCGCGTTTTTTCCCCTTCAACTCCTGAAGCGCCGGCGCCAAGCATCCGTACTTGAAGTAGATTTTCGGGGGAACCTGAAACCAGAGCATGTTCTCCCGCTTTTCGGCGACGATCTTGGTATTCAGAAGCTGCGTTACACCCACGTTTTCGCTCACCGAGTTTCCTCCCCAACTACCGCAGCCCAAGGTCAGCGAGGGCTCGAGTTTGAAGTTATAAAGATCGCCGATCGCACCTTGGCTGCTAGGGCTGTTCACCAGAACACGGCCTGTTTTCATTGCACGACCGAAAAGCTCGATACGGTCGCGGTTTCTCGCATCGGTGAAGAGGCTGCTGGTGTGTCCCAGTCCGCCGAACGCGACAAGCGCCGCCGCCCGGTCCACCGCCGCGGTATAATCCGCGACTCGGTAGAAAGCCAGAATCGGCGAGAGCTTTTCGGCCGACAACGGTTCATCAACGCCGACTTCGTCGCATTCGGCGAACAACACCTTGGTGTGTGGATCGACCCCGATCCCGGCGTTCATCGCAATCGTGAAAGCCGACTGCCCGACCACTTCACCATTGAGCTTGCCGTTCGGGAAAACGTAATCGGAAAGCTTCACCTTCTCCCGGGCGTTCAGAAAGTAGGAGCCACGGCGGGAGAACTCGGTTTTGACCGCATCGCAGATCTCCGCGACGGCAATCACCGACTGCTCGGAGGCGCAGATCATCCCGTTGTCGAAGGTCTTGCTTAAAAGAATGCTCGAGACAGCCATCGACACGTCGGCCGTCTCGTCGATCACCGCCGGAGTGTTTCCGGCTCCGACTCCGATCGCCGGCTTCCCGGAACTGTAAGCCGCCTTGACCATCCCCGGCCCACCTGTCGCAAGAATCAAACTGATCTGGGGGTGCTTCATCAGGGTGTTCGTCGCCTCGATACTCGGCTCATCGATCCAGCCGATGATCCCCTCAGGAGCGCCCGCGGCCACCGCCGCTTCGAGAACGATCCGAGCTGCCTCCACGGTCGCCCTCTTCGCACGCGGGTGGGGCGATAGGACGATCCCGTTCCGTGTCTTCAGCGCGAGCAGAGTTTTGAAGATCGCGGTCGAAGTCGGGTTGGTGGTCGGAATGACGCCGGCGATCACTCCGACGGGCTCAAGAATCTTTGTGACTCCGTTCGTCGGATCGTGCTCGACGATCCCGCATGTCTGTGTGTCCTTATATCTATTGTAGACGTACTCTGCGGCAAAGTGGTTCTTGATCACCTTATCCTCGAAAACGCCCATGCCGGTCTCGTCCGCCGCCAGTCGCGCCAGTGGAATGCGGTTCAGGTTAGCGGCTATCGCTGCCTTACGGAAAACCCGGTCAACCTGCTCCTGTGAGAAAGTCGCGTAGCGTTTCTGTGCCGCCGCCACTCGGTTGATGGTTAAGTCGCACGTCTCGGCCGCGGTACGGTCTTTCGCGGTCATGTTGGCCTTCCCGGTCATCAATGCCTCCCTGTAATCGGCGGGCACAACTATCCGGCCGATTAGTAATAAATTTTATCGATAAATATTTATCGGTAAGATGGTGTATAGATACTGCGCTTCGGGAAAAAGGTCAAGAGTTCTTGCGCCGAACTTCGCTCAAACTCCCTTGAGCGACAGCCCGATTCGCCGGCGGGTGATCTCGACGCTCAGAACGCGAACCGTGACGCGTTGGCCGGGTTTCACGATCTCGCGCGGATCTCGGACGAAGCGGTCGGCGAGTTCGCTGACGTGGATCAGGCCGTCCTGGTGCACGCCGATGTCGACAAACGCGCCGAACGCGGTCACGTTTGTGACGATACCCGGGAGCCGCATGCCCTCTTTCACGTCGCCGATCTCCTGAACCTCGTCGGCGAAACGAAACACCTCAAACTCGCTCCGGGGATCCCGGCCGGGCCGCGCGAGCTCGTCGAGAATGTCGCGCAGAGTCGGGAGTCCGACGTCGCCGTCGACGTATTTTTCGGGATCGATCGCGTCGCGACGCGCCGGGTCGCTCATCAACTCGGCGACCGCGCAGCCGGCGTCGGCCGCCATTCTCTCTACCAGCGCGTAGCGCTCCGGATGCACCGCGCTCGCGTCGAGTGGATTTTTCCCGCCGCGGATCCTCAGGAACCCGGCCGCCTGCTCGAACGCCTTCGGGCCGAGCCCCGCCACCTTCAGGATCTCTTTCCGCTCGCGGAAGCCGCCGGCTGCGCTGCGCTGCGCGACGACCGCGGCCGCGGTTTTTGCCGAGAGCCCCGCGACGTACGAGAGCAACTCGGGCCCCGCGGTGTTGAGCTCGACGCCGACCATGTTCACGCAGCCGGACACCGTGTCGTCGAGCGACTTCTTGAGCGCCTTCTGATCGACGTCGTGTTGATACTGTCCGACGCCGATCGCCTTCGGATCGATCTTCACGAGCTCCGAGAGCGGATCCTGCAGCCGTCGACCGATCGAGACCGCGCCGCGAACCGTGAGATCGTGATCAGGGAACTCTCGTCGCGCGGTCTCGGAAGCCGAGTACACCGACGCGCCGCTCTCGTTCACCGAGATGACCGGGATCGCCTCGCCGTCGGTGGAGTTCAGCGCGAGAGCCTCGCAGAAACCGAGAGCCTCGCGACCCCCGGTGCCGTTCCCGACCGCGATCGCCTCGATTCGGTGTTTCGCGACGAGATCCCGGATCCGCGAGCCGGCGCCGGTTATGTCGTTCTTCGGAGCCAGTGGGTACACGGTCTCGTTGTGAAGCAGCGCGCCGTGATGGTCGAGGCAGACGAGTTTGCACCCGGTTCGCAGTCCCGGGTCGAGCGCGAGAATCGCCTTGCCGCCGAGCGGCGGCGCGAGCAACAACTCGCGCAGATTGTCGGCGAAGACGCGGATCGCCTCGACGTCGGCGCGCTGCTTGAGATTGGTTTTCATCTCGGTCTCGAGCGACGGACCGAGCAGCCGGCGGTACGCGTCGGTCAGCGCTTCCTTCATCTGCGCCGCCGCCGGCCTCTCTCCGGCGGTCCGGCTATCGGTTTTGAGAAATCGCCGGAACAGTATCTCGAGCGCGGGCTCCTCGGGCGGCAGGACGTGCAGTGTGAGAAGCCCTTCGGACGCGCCGCGCAGTACCGCGAGAATCCGGTGCGACGGGGCCCGGTGCGCGGGTTCGGACCACTCGAAGTAGTCGCGGTACGTGTCGGCCGCGTCGCGTTTGCCGCGGCTTACCGCCGAGCGGACTACCGCGTTGCGCTCAAAGAGGTTTCTGAGCGCGGCGCGCGTCTCGGCGTGTTCGCTTACGCGCTCGGCGACGATGTCGCGAGCTCCCGCGAGCGCCGCGTCCACGTCGGGCACGTCTTTTTCGGGGTCGATAAACGACGCGGCCGCCGCGACCGGATCGGCTTTCTGATCGAAGATCAACTCCGCGAGTGGCTCGAGACCACGCTCGCGCGCGATGTCTGCGCGCGTTCGGCGCTTCGGCCGGTACGGCAGGTATACGTCCTCGAGCTCGGCCGCCGTACCCGCTCGCGTGACAGCGGTTTTGAGCTCATCGGTCAGGACGCCGCGCTCGGCCAGACTCGCAAGAATAACCTCGCGCCGTTTCTCGAGCTCGCGGACGCGCTCGGCGGCGTCGCGGACCGCGATCACGCCGACCTCGTCGAGCGAGCCGATTTTTTCCTTGCGGTACCGTGAGATAAAAGGAACGGTCGAGCCCTCGTCGAGTAGCTCGAGAACGTTGCGCGCCTCGGCGGGTTTGCACCCGGCCTCAGAGGCGATGCGGTCGATGATATCGGTCATGCGCCCAGAATGTCGGCACACGCCGCCGGTGTCAACGGCGGTGCGTTGACAGCTCGGCCTGAACCTGTGTACAAAACCCAATGGCTTCATTGCGAGAGATTCTGTCAGATCGAGTGTCCGAGTGTTTTGCCGCGTCTGGATACGACTCCCGGTTTGGACCGGTCACGGTGTCCAACAGGCCCGAGCTCGGCCAGTTTCAGTGCAACGGCGCGCTCGCCGCCGCGAAGGCGCACGCGACGAATCCACGTCAGATCGCGACCGAGGTCTCGGAAAAAATCGCCGCGTTGCCGATGATCGCCGACGTATCGATCGCCGGCCCCGGTTTCATCAATATATCGCTTCTTGACTCGTACATCGCCGAACACGCGACGTCGATGTCCCGCGAGAACCTCGGCATCGAGACGCCGGCGAAACCCGCGAAGGTGATCGTCGATTACGGCGGAGCGAACATCGCGAAACCGCTGCACGTCGGGCATCTGCGCGCGGCGATCATCGGAGAGGCTCTGAAACGATTGGGTCGCGCGATCGGACACGACGTGACCGGAGACGTTCACCTCGGCGACTGGGGCCTGAACATGGGCATGGTCATCTCGGAGATCCGGCGGCGGCACGGCGATCTCCCGTACTTCGCCGAGAACGCCAAACCACCGTTTCCATCCGAGTCTCCTGTCACCGCGGTCGATCTCGAGGAGATCTATCCGACGGCGAGCGCGCGGTGCAAGCAGAACCCGGACGAGCTCGAGGCCGCGCGCGAGGTGACCGGCAAACTCCAGAAGGGCCACCCCGGGTACACCGCTTTGTGGCAGCACATCCACGACGTCTCGGTCGCCGACCTTCGCGCCGATTACGAGAAGCTGAACATCGAGTTCGATCTCTGGTTGGGCGAAAGCGATACGCAGGACCGGATTCCGGCGCTGATCGAGTCACTGACACAAGCCGGATTCGCGCAACAGAGTCAGGGCGCGCTCGTCGTTTTTGTCGACGAGCCCGACGATACGCGCGAGCTGCCGCCGCTCATCCTTTTGAAGACCGACGGCGCCGCACTGTACGGTACGACCGATCTCGCGACGATCGTGCAGAGGATGGACGATTTCAACCCGGACCTGATTCTGTACGTCGTCGACAAGAGGCAGAGCGACCACTTTGTGCAGGTCTTCCGCGCTGCGCGCAAGACCGGAATCGTCGACGCCGAGCGGACGAAGCTCGAGCACATCGGCTTTGGCACGATGAACGGAACCGACGGCAAGCCGTTCAAGACGCGCGACGGCGGGATCATGAAGCTCAAGGATCTGATCGGGATGCTCGTCGACAAAGCTCTCGAGCACATGAGCGGCGTCGACGTCGCGCGCGACTACGACGATGCCGAGAAGGCCGGTATCGCGCGGATGGTCGGTGTCGCGGCTCTGAAGTTCGGCGACCTCTCGAATCAGCCCGCCAAAGACTACATCTTTGACCTCGACCGGTTCGCGTCGTTCGAAGGCAAGACCGGCCCGTATCTGCTCTACACCGCGGTCCGGATCAAAAGCATCCTGCGCAAAGCCGTCGAGCAGGGCTGCGCTGTCGGCCCCTTCGTCGCGCCGCAAAGCGCCGCCGAGCGCGACGTGCTGCTGAAACTCGCCGCGCTGCCCGATCAGCTGCAGACCGCGTGGGATCAGCGCGCGCCGCACTTCCTCTGCGACTACGTCTACGAGTTATCGAGCCTGTTCTCGGGTTTCTACCGCGATCACCACATCCTGCGAGAGCCGGACCGGGCGCGTCAGGCGTCGTGGCTCGAACTCTCGCGCACGACGCTCGCCGCGATCGAACTCGTGACCGGCATCCTCGGAATCGAGATTCCTGACAGGATGTAATCTCCGCCGCGCTTACTTCTCGTGCCCCAGGTCGGGGATCGCCTCCCACCGCTTTTTGAACGCAAAGACCGCCTGCTTCGGTTGGCGGTCGCGCGTGAAAAGGCCTTTTTTGTTGCCCTGCGCGCGCATGATGTTCTGCGCGGTCGCAAAGTCCGCGAAGTTCCACGCGTGCTCGCCGACAACGAGGCGGAATTTGTCGAACACCTCGTGATTCGCTTCGTAGTACTGAGCCTGGTACTCCTCGGTGAACATAACCGATCCGGTGTCGTGGAAACCGGCGATCGTGTCCGCGCCGTACTCGGTCACGATGATCGGTTTGTCCGGAAAGAGCTCGTGCCACTGCGCGAGCTCTTTCTCGAGGAAGACCTTCGCCGTCGCGAGATCGCCGCCCGAGAAGTACCACCCGTAGTACCGGTTAATACACACGACGTCCGAAAGCGGCGCGACTTCGTCCTTTGAGATGTCCCGGCTCTGCATCAGCACGCCGGTCACCGGACGTTTCCCGGGGTCGAGCTCACGCGCGAGATCAAAGAGCGGTGCAAAGTACTTCCCGGCGCCGGGTTCCCACGACTCGCTCTCGTTCGTGAGCGACCACATCACGACACACGGATGGTTCTTGTCGCGCGCGATCATCTCGCGGATCACCGCCTGATGCGCGTCGGCGCACGTCACGGTTTCCCACGTCTTCGGGCGCGGCGCGCCCGGGTTCATGAGACTCGAGAGATCGAAGCTGAACTTCAGCATTAGACCGACTGCGGGCACCTCGTCGATCACGACGATTCCTTCGCGGTCGCAGAGCCGCATGAACTCTTCGGAGTAGCAGTAGTGTGACGTGCGCAGCGAGTTCCCGCCCATCCACTTGATCAGCCTGAGGTCCTTCACGTTGAAAACGTCATCGAGACCACGCCCGCGGATCGCCGCGTCCTCGTGTTTGCCGAACCCTTTGAAGTAAAACGGCTTGCCGTTGATCAGGAACCGGCCGTCGCGTACCTCGACCGTCCTGACGCCGAACGGCTCACGGTACACGTCGATAACCTTCCCGTCGCGTTTGAGTGTGACGATGAAGTCGTAGAGGTACGCCGCGCGTGGGTTCCACAACTTCACGTCCGGAATCGAGATGCTTCCCGAAGCGCCGCTCGCCGTCGCCACGGTCTTACCCGCCTCGTCGACGACGTCTACCGTGATATCCGATGCGATACGCTTTGCGATGCCCTGTGCGATGCCCAGTGGATCATCGGTGGTCACCACCGAGTACTCGACCGTGCCGGTCGTCCCGGTGTACGTCGGAACGATCGTGATGTCGGTGATACGCGAACGCGGCAGCGTGTACAACACGACCGGGCGCTGGATCCCGGTGTAGTTGAAGAAATCGAAGTTCGGCGAGTTCGCGATCTTCTTCGATCCGTCGGGCAATTCGGTCTCCGAGTACGTGCCGATCGGTAGCGTCGAGTAGTCGAGGATCGTGCAGATCGCGACTGTGAGACGATTCACGCCGGGTGTGACGTGTTCGTCGATCACCGCCTCGAACGGAGTGAAGCCGCCGACGTGTTCGGTCACGAAATGGCCGTTCACGTACACCATCGCGCGGTGCGTCGCGCTTCCGAACCGAAGCACCAGGTTCACGTCGTCGCCGGGCTCGCGCTGCGCGAACTCGGTCTCGTACCACACCCACCCGACAAAGTCTCGCTCGCTCTGCGTCTCGAAGAGATCGTTCCACGCGCTCGGGACCGGCATCGAGACCGCGTTCTCGAGCGGTCGGTCAAAGAACCTCTTCGCGAAACCTTCACCGTCGCGGCCCCGAACGGGATCAAAACGGAACCGCCAGACGCCGTTCAACGACGTGACCGTCCGTGTCTCGGTCGTGATTGGAAACAACATGGCAGCCTCCTCCGTGTTCCGTCAAGAAACTCGTTTTTGCGACGATTCGATCGTACAAAATCAAGGGCGGAACGTACACCCGTACCGAGCGGCGCGGTCCTGTTGACGGCCGCCGCGAATCGCGTTACAAGGGCACATGCCGAACCGAATTCTGATAACCGGCGCGGGAGGCATGATCGCGCGCGACCTGGTCGAGGCGCTTCAGGATCGATATACACTCAGGCTTACCGACCGCGTTCGCCTCAGAACGGACCACGACTTCGTCCAGGCCGACTTGACCGACATCGATGCGCTCGATCGTGCGTGCGACGGAGTCGACGCGGTGGTGCACCTCGGCGCGGCCACGTGGGAGTACGACGTGCACGACGTGATGATCCCCGCCAACATTACCGGGACCTGGAATATCTTCGAAGCCGCGCGGCGCGCCGGCGTTGGCCGCCTCGTTTTTGCGAGCACGCACCACACCGTCGGGTTTCACCACGTCGACGGAACACTGAACCTCACCGAGGCCGCCGAGCCGCGGCCCGACACGTTCTACGCGGTCACGAAGTTGTACGGCGAGGCGCTCGCGCGATACTTCTCCGAGCGGTACGGTTTGCACGCGTACTGTCTCAGAATCGGGTACTACATGAGCGACGGCCGAGTTGCCGAGGGCCTCGGCCGGTACAAGGAAGCGCTCGTGCTCTCAAAGCGTGACTTTGTGCAGATGGTAGAGCTCTGCCTCTCCGCCGACGAGCCACGATTTGGCGTGTACAACTGCGTCTCGGCCGCGCGCCGTCCGTGGTTGAGCATCGAGAAGGCCCGGGAGCAGCTCGGGTACTCGCCGCGCGACACGGTCGAGTCGATTTTCGGCGCCGTTCCCGAGCAGCCGGAGTTGGGGCCGGACGATTTCTCGTGGCTCTACGGCGATACCGAGTCCGGTCCGGAGCACTGAAACCCGGCACAGGACGTCTACCGGAGGTTACGATGGCGCAAAACGTGCTTCTGTACATCGCCGACTCGATGCGCGCCGACGCGCTCGGGTGTTACGGCCAAGCTCTTTCCGTCACGCCGAACATCGACCGCGTCGCCGAACGTGGTTGTGTCTTCGACGCCGCGTACACGACCGTCGCGCAGTGTGCTCCCGCGCGCGCGAGCCTCTTGAGTGGGCTCTACCCGTCGCGGCATCACGTGCCGGCGAACGGAATCCACCTCGCACCGCACCTCTCGGCCGCGCACCGGTTCTCCGGTTCCCACACGACCGCGTGGTACGGCCACTGGCACCTGGGACCCGAGCGCGACCGGTACGGGTTCGCGGAGAACGTCTACGTGCGCGGCGGGACCGACTGTCCGGTCGCCGAAGACGAGTACCGTCGGTTCTTGACCGAGCGCGGCCGGGACGTCGACCGATTTCCGTACTGCCCCGACGAGAGCTTCGCGAACGGCGCGGGCCGGAGTCGCCTTCCTGCGGACGAGTACTTCGGCTCGTTCCTCGCCGACCGCGCCGAGTCGGCGCTCGAGCGGTACGCGGCCGACGGCCGGAGGTTTTTCCTCGCGGTTTCCGACTTCCTGCCGCACTTCGCTTTTGTCGCGCCCGCGCCGTACGACACGATGTTCGATCCCACCGATATCGAGTTGCCGGTCGCATGCGGCACCGAGTACGAGAACGGGCCCGCGTCGTACCACGCGTGGCGGGAAAAGAAGAACAAGCAATTCAAACTTTCCGAAAACGAGCTCCGGCGGATGTGGGCTCACTACCTCGGCATGTGTCGTCTCGTCGACCATAACTTCGGCCGGCTCGTTGCCGCGCTCGACCGGCTCGGCCTCGCCGACTCGACGACCGTCGTTTTTCTCTCCGACCACGGCGAGATGCTCGGCGCGCACGGGCTGCTGCACAAGGGGCCGGGATTCTACCGCGAACAGATGCGGATCCCGTTCGTGTTCGCGGGTCCCGACGTCGCCCCGAGCCGGCGCGTCGGGCAACCCGTCTCGATCGTCGATACGTTCCCGACTCTCGCCGGACTGTCGGGTGTGCCGGTTCCGGACGGCCTCGACGGTCACAGCCTTGCCCCGCTTCTCGATCCCGACACGGAGGCTCCGGCTTCGATCGACCGCGACGCGGTGATCGCCGAGTACCACACGCAGTCCGGCGACCCGTACCCTCTGCGCGCGATCTTCACCGACCGGTACAAGTACCACTGGGCGCAGTGGGACCACGAAGAGCTGTTCGATCTCGGCCGTGATCCGGAAGAGCTGCAGAACGTCGCGGACGAAAACGAGTACGCATCGACAAAACACGATCTGAAGAGCCGCCTCGCGGACGAGTTACACCGGCGTTCGGATCCTGTCGCGTCGCTGATCGCGCGCACGTATTCCGGTAATTCGTGATAAACTCGACCGCATGGCGAATCCGTATCGACCGAACATAGTTTTCATCATCACCGATCAACAGCGCTACGACACGATCGCCGCGCTCGGGTTCGATCACGTCGAGACTCCGAACATCGATCGGCTCGTCGAGGGCGGCACGTCGTTCACAAACTGCTTCATCACCGCGCCGTCGTGCTGCCCGTCGCGCGCGAGTCTGTTTCAAGGCCAGTATCCACACACGACCGGCGTGTACAAGAACGGCGATACGTGGACGACGACGTGGGTGAGCCGGCTCGCCGAGGTCGGGTACCGCTGCGTGAACGTCGGAAAGATGCACACGGTTCCGTTCGGCGCCGACGCGGGCTTTCACGAAAGGTACATTGTCGAGAACAAGGACCGTTTCCTCGAGGGCCGGTACTACTTCGATGAGTGGGACAAAGCGTTACGCGCGCGTGGCCTCGTGAAACAGCAGCGCGAACTCTACCGCGAGCGCTCCGATTACCGCGAGCGGATGGGCGCGTTCGCCTGGGAGCTCGACGCCGATATGCAGAGCGACAACTTCGTCGGTGGTTTTGCCGAGTGGTGGTTACGCACGTACCCGACCGGTCAGCCGCTCTTCATGACGGTCGGCTTCCCCGGCCCACACCCTCCGTACGATCCGACCCCGGACCGGCTCGAGAAGTATCTCGAGAAAGACCTTCCGATCCGAGAGTTCACCGCCGACGAGATCGGCGCGCAGCCGGAGGCTCTGCGCGCGCTCCGGCGACACATGATCGACGTCGACCACGACTCGGTCGTGCACCTCGAGAACCCGAGCCGCGAGCAGCTGCGGTACCAGCGCGCGGCGTACCTCGCGAACGTGAGCATGATCGATGAACAGGTCGGAGCGATCGTCGAAGCACTCGCCGCGAGCGGCCGGCTCGACGACTCGGTGATCGTATTCACGAGCGACCACGGCGACTCACTCGGCGACCACGGGCACAGCCAGAAATGGACGATGTACGAAGAGATCGTCCACGTCCCGGCGATCGTCTGGATGGGCACCGCCGCGCGCGACCATTTCTCACCGACCACCGGTGCCCGCGTCGACGGCCTCGTATCGCTCTTCGACCTCGGCCCGACGATGCTCGCCCTCGCCGGCGTCCCCACCGACCCCGA
>REEC01000257.1 GCA_007695285.1 Spirochaetaceae bacterium
CTCGTGAGCCTCTTTCTCGGAACCGGGATGAAAGACCGGCTCCGCAACGCCATACCGTCCAAATGAAGAGGCGACGACTGGTACTGCCGATCGTTTTGGGCGCGGTCGCTCTGATCGTCGTGGTCGCATTTCTGCTCGGCCGTCCCGCGGACGACCATGTCTTTTTCGAGACGCTCCGGAATGATCGCCCTCTCGTGATCGCGCACCGTGGAGGCGCTCTGCTGTGGCCCGAGAATACGCTCGTGGCGTTCGACGGTGCGGTCGAGCTTGGCTCCGACGTGCTCGAGATGGACATCTTCCGGACCGCGGACGGCGTCCCGGTCGTGATTCACGACCCCACCGTCGACCGGACGACCGACGGCACGGGCCTCGTCAGTTCCTTCACGCTCGAGCGGCTCAAGCGGCTCGATGCCGGGTACCGGTTCATCCCGGCAGGCGCCGTCACAAACCCGTACCGCGGAGAAGGCGTCACGATCCCGACGCTCCGTGAGGTGTTTGAGGCGTTCCCCGATGAACACATGATAGTCGAGATCAAGGAGAACGACACCGAAGCCGCCGACGCGGTCGTTGAGCTGGTCCGGGAGTTCAACCGCACGGAACATACGCTGCTCGGGAGCTTCCATCACGACGTGCTCGTTCGCGTCCGGTCGGTCGCCCCGGAGATCGCGACGCACGGCTCCGAGAAGGAGCTCACCACGCTTCTCGTGATGGCGTGGCTTCTGCTCGACCGGGCGTACTCACCGGCGTACGAGGCGGTACTCGTCCCGCAGCGAAGCGGCCCGATACCGGTCACGACGCGCCGGTTCATCAGCGCGGCGCGGCGTCGTAACCTCTTTGTCGCCCCGTGGACGATCAACGATCCGGACGACATGAAGATGCTCATCGGTCGCGGCGCCGACGGCCTGATCACCGACCGTCCGGACCTCGCACTCGAGATCGTCCGCGAGGAGTAGGCGCACTGGACGGCGCGTGCACGATGACTTTCTTACGGAGTGACCCACCAGTGGTGCTCGTTGACGCGGCTGTTGTCCGCCTCGTACGCGATGCTCGACTGGATCAGGAGGCGTCGTGATCCGTCTCGCGGTGAGGTCACGACCGTATTGGCCGAGTAGCAGTCGCCGCCGCCCCGCTCTTTGCGGTACAGGATGAGCCCGTCGTCCCAGTTGATCCCGTCGCGCGAGCAGTAGAGCACGAGATGCCCCTTCTCACCGGCGGGTCCCATGCTTCCGCTGCGGCCGTGAAGAAAATACAGGTCGCCGATCTTCTCGGACATCTGCATGTTCCGGATGCGTTTTGCGAAACGGGTCGTCCGGACGTCCGACCACGTGCGCCCGTCGTCGCTGCTCGTGACATACGGGATATCGCGTTCGTTGATCTCGGCGCTCCCTTTGCGGTACGGATACGAGTAGACGATGATTTTCCCGTCGTCGAGCACGCCCGCGGTCACGTAGTAGTTCTCGGCGTCGAACGGCAGCTCGCTCCGTCGCTCAAAACTCGCGCCGTTGTCCTCGGAGACGTAGAGCGAGTACGGCCCGGGGCAGTAGTTGGCTGAACCGCCCATGAAACCGATATAGATCTTGCCGTCGCGTACGAACACGGCGTCGAACGTGAGCGAGACGTCCTCGACCGAAGCGCCCGGATCGAGCGGATGCGGCTCGCTCCACGTTCGACCGTCATCGTGGCTCAGCAATACGACCGGCGGCTCTTGTTTGACCCATAGCCCCTCTTCCGCGAAGCGACAGACGAACGCGACGACCTTACCGTCAGGAGCGGTCGTCGCAGCGAACACGAGCGCCGAACCGACCTCGGCACTGTCGTACATCCGGCGGGAGTACGCAAGCTCGACCGGTTCACCCCACGTCTTTCCGCCGTCGGTGGACCGCTTGTACTCGCTCCATCCAAACGTGCCGTGCCCCTTGTGCAGATCGCCCGAGACGTTGCTGTAAAAAGCGAGAATATCGCCGTTCCGGCACTGCGTCAGGCAATTCCCGCCGTGCCCCGACCGCCCGTGCTTCTGATGGTCGACGAACACGATGCCACGGTTCGGGATGTCTTCCGGAGTGACACGAAAGCCGCGAGAGTCCGCCCCGGCTGAGTTGATCACGACGCGCGTTTTCAGGCTGCCTGCGGCGGAGTCCCCGGACAAAACGTCTTCCTCCCGAAGAGCCGCCATCAGGATCTCGCGTGCGCCACGGCGGTCAAAGTCGTACGTCACGTAGATCGTGCCGTCATCCGCCTCGTCGCCGTCGGGGTACGAGACGCCCTTCCGCTCGTCGAGAAGCAGTCCACCGCTCCACGTCGCGCCGTCGTCGTCGGAGAGGTACGCCGTCAAGTCCGACCGCGTCCCGCGCGATCGCTCATTCGCGAACTCTGCGTTCGAAGGATTATGGCGGACGAGCAGCAACCGTCCGGAGCGGAGCCGACGCACAAAGAAGCGCGAGCGCACGTGCGGAACCGAAGCAGACTTCAATGCGCTCCAGGTCCGGCCGCCGTCGCGTGAGATGCTCTCTCCTATACCGTCGCGCGTCCGGACCCAGGTACAGAGCGAACCGTCGCGACGTTCGACGATCATGTGCTCGTCGTGATCGCGAATCTCCGGCGGGACGTCGACCGCACCGCGCTCGGTCCACGTCGCACCGGAGTCCGATGAAACGACGATCGCCGCGCTCCCGGCCTGCCTCCGGTGCCAGAACGATACCGGCAGCGCCCAGTCGCCGTCCGAAAGCACCAATGGTTTGCACATCATCACGCCGTCGCACAACCTTCGCGGTTCCGACCACGTCGCCTCGCCGCCGGCCGACTCGGTCGTCGTGATCGCCCAAACACCGGACCGCGAACCTTCAAAGCGGTTGTCGGCCGCGTGTTGCGCCCAGAACACCCAGATCCGTCCGTCCGGCGCACGCCAAACCTCCGGATCAAAGCACCGGACGACCGGGTCGGCGTGATCGATGACGAGTCGCTCGTCCGACCAGGACCGGCCCGCGTCGGTGCTCACCGCGAGAACGACGTAGTTGTTCTCATCTTCGCCCGGCGTCGGGCCGCCGTACCACACAGACCAGAGTCGTCCGTCGTCTCCGCACGCGAGGCTCGGTATGCCCTGAAACGCGCGCGCCGCGGCGCGGTACTCCGCTCCGGGATCGGTGATTATCCGTGCAGGGTCGAGATACGTCGTGTTCGCCGTCATAATTGTACCGCCTTGTCCGTGGGTTGTGCATCTTCGATCTCGCTCACCGCGATGCGCGCGAACGACAGCCGTTCGTTGTACCGAGTGTCACCACACTCGTAGAGACACCCGATCTCGCCGCCCGGCAGAAGCGCGAGGTCCGAGTACGCGGACGGGCCCTCGCACACGACCAGTCGTTCTTGCCACGACAGCCCCTGGTCGTCGCTCGTGTACAACGCGAGCCGTTTGCGCTCGTCGCCGGTCGTCGCGGGATTGCAGAACACGAATCGCGACGTCGCGCCGTCCGGCGCGGGCAGTTTCAAGAGGCTTCCCTGGCAGCCGCCGTGGCCGCGGCGCGGTTCCGGGAGTTCCGGGTGGAACCCTTCTTCGCTAAAAGACAGCCCGCCGTCCCGACTGCGGCCGTAACTCCGGACGCCGAACTCCGAGCGCGTGCGGCAGTTCAGGTACAGCTCGCCGTCGTCGCACTCGAGCGCGCAGCTCTCGTTACCCGGCAGACTGAGGACCGCGCCGATACGCCACGTCGCGCCGCGGTCTTCGCTGTAAATCAGATGCGAGCCGTACGGGTCGCTCTCGTCGTGACGAATACCGGTATTGTGGTCGCACGGAACGACGATCCGGCCTCCGGTCAGCTGAATCGCGTGCCCAGGTCCGGTCGCGTACCAGGTCCAGACGTTCTTCTTGACGTGCGGCGTGATTTCCTCCGGCGGCGACCACGTCCGGCCGTGATCGTCGCTCCGCGTAATCCAGACCGTGCGCGACGCGTGGCCCGCCTTGATGAGCGCCTCTCCGCCGTCGGCCCGATTCTTGCAGAACGGCATCAGAATCCGGCCGGTCTCGCGATCGACGACGGGACACGGGTTTCCGCACGTCATCTCGGGCTCGCTCACGACGACGCGCTGAGCGCTCCACGTCTGGCCGCCGTCGGTGCTGCTCTTCACGAGCAGGTCGATCCGGCCGCTGTCGCCCGCGTTGTCGCGGCGGCCTTCGCAGAACGCCAGCAGGTCGCCGTTCGCCGCGGTCAGGAGAGCGGGAATGCGGTACGTGTGGTAGCCGTCGCAGCCGCCGTCAAAGAGCGTGAGAGTTTGGATCATTGGCATAGGAGATTATTCTCCATCGGTAACGTGGACTCGTCAACCGTTATCGGCGTGCCGCTCCCACGGACCGGGATAGTACCGGACGGTAAGGTCCGCGAGTTTCGCAAGATGGCCCGTGAGGCGCGTCTGACCGACACCGTTCCAGTCGTGGCGGTTTGCCCAGAGTGTGTCCGCGAGCACCGAGAGCCGCGGGAACGCCATGTACTCGAGGTGCCGGCCGAACTCGATTCGCTCGGTCCAGATGTTGCCCTGCGAACCGACGATCCGGTCGTGGAACTCGCTTGGGACGCCGTCGGTCGGGTCGAAAAGGCCGACGTCGTCGACGGTGCAGACGCCGAGGTTGCCGGGCTCCGACGGGTCGTCGAGGTTTTTGTAGTCGTAGTAACACCCGACGCGACTCGGGCACATCACGACCGAGTGCCCCGCTTTCGCCGCGGCGACACCGAACTCGGGACGTCTCCACGCGGCGACCCACGTTTCGGTCGGGATCGGCGCGTCGCAGACCTCGTCCCAGCCGATCGGCACCTTGCCCGCGTCGACGACAAACTGCGACATCCTCGTCATGAACCGCCCGTGCAGGGTCTTGAGATCCGGGATGTCGTTCTCGGCCATGAAGCGCGCGCACGCGGGGTCGCTCTGCCACGGCTCTCGCGGACACTCGTCGCCGCCGAGGTGGATGTACTTGCCGGGGAAGAGCCGGAAGACCTCGGTCAGGACGTCCTTTATGAACTGCTCGGTCTCGCTCTTGTACACCGCGAGCACCTTGTCGTGGATGCCCCACGTCGTCGGCACCGAGTGTTCGACGCCGGCGACGCCGAACTCGGGGTACGCGGCGAGCGCGGCCGCCGAGTGTCCGGGCATCTCGATCTCGGGCACGACCGTGATCCCACGGCACGCGGCGTACGCGACGATATCGCCGACGTCGGCGGCGGTGTAAAACCCGCCGTACGGCCGCCCGTTCAGAGAGTCGCCCAGTCGCCACGCGCCGATCTCGGTGAGTTTGGGATAGTTCGGGATCTCGAGCCGCCATCCCTGGTCGTCGACGAGGTGCCAGTGGAACACGTTGAGCTTGTGGTACGCCATGAGATCGAGGTACCGCTTGATCACGGCGACCGGGAAAAAGTGCCGCGAACAATCGAGCATGCTGCCGCGCCACTTATACCGCGGTTCGTCGATCACGTTCATCTTCGGCACCAGAAACGCACGGGGCTCACCCGCGACGGCCGGCCTCTCGTGGCGCGGCGTCGACTGCATCAGTTGAAGAAACGAAACCAATGCGAACCACAGACCCGAGCGGCTTCCGCCTATGATCGTGACGCGATCGTCTATATCGAGGCGATACGCTTCTGCTTTCATCATACCGTCTATCGAAAGCCGAATCGGGTCCGAGTCCTTTTCCGCGCGCGTTTTGACCTCGCCGCGAAACCCCAACGCTTCGTGTGCGAGCGCGCAAAACGCCTGCGCGGTTGCCTTGAGCTCGTCGGTCGCGACACCGTTGATAGCGTCCACCGCAACCGTGGAGCCGTTTTTTATCGAGAGCATCCCCGGCCGAGGAACGATCAGTTTCGGGTATGGGTAAATCATGTATTCAGACATATAGTCCTCCGTGCTGAACCGGTGATGGAACTCGCGCGATTGTACCCTGAGACACGGATCGTTGTCAGCCGATCGGGTTCCCTGACGCGTTCCGACGTCACAAAGAATCGAAGATTCTTCCAAACAAAATCCGAAAAATCCTTTATAATGGAAATTTGCCGAGAGTCAAAATTTCGGGAGGGTAAAGATGCTGGGAGTTGCTGTCCTGTCTCTGTCAACGACTATCCAGTACGTCGCGGCGGTTACTGCCGCACTCTCGATAAGAAAAACGCACCACTTCGCATCGTGGGCTTTGCTCTCGGCGGCGCTGTTTCTGATGGCGGTACGCCGGACGGTCTCGATCTACAACACGTGGTACACCGGCAACGCGGTTTACGACGCGACCGCCGAGACCGTCGCGCTCGTGATCTCGATCCTGATGCTGCTCGCGGTACTCGGGCTGAGGTCGATATTCTCGGCGAGCAGGCGCCGCGAAACCGCGCTCACCACGGCCGTCGCCGAACACGAGATCCTCGCGCGCGAGGTTAACCATCGCGTGAAGAACAGCCTCTCGGTGATATCGAGTCTGCTTTCGCTCCAGGAACACGCGGCGACCGATCCGACCACCGCGGAGGCGCTCAGGCGGGCACGGACCAGGCTCAACGGAATCGTCGTCCTGTACGAAATGCTGCACACCGGTTCGAAATTCCTGAACGTTCACGCGCAAAGGTATATCCACGACGTCGCCGCCGGCATCGCGGACGCGTACGGTTCGGCCGAGCACACGATATCGTACGACATCGTCGATGAACCTCTCGACGTACGCTTCGCGCAACCGATCGGCATCATCGTCAACGAGCTTGTGACGAACGCGCTCAAACACGCGTTCCCGGACGGGCGCGCCGGAAAGATCGCGATCTCGATGAAGAGAGCCGCTGAAGCACTCGTGCTCACGGTCTCAGACGACGGCGTCGGGATCGCCGATTACGACGCGTCGCCGGACGGCAAGCGCGGCTTCGGCCGCGATTTGGTTCAGTCGCTCGTCGAACAGCTCTCCGGTACCCTCACGTGTATCTCACCACCCGGGACGACGTACACGCTCACGTTCCCGGCCGCACATAGCGGCACCTCCGCCGAATCGACGACCCCGGCTGTTCCTTGGAGTTGACTCCGAGCCAAACCCGACGTACGTTTTATTATATGGTGCGCAATAGGTACGCTGTACTCTCAACGCCGGCGGCTATCGCAGCCGCGGTCGGTGTACTCTTCGTAACCGCCGCGATCGGAGTGACGGTCTGGGGGCTCAACGTCGTGGCCGAGATACCTGAGTTCCGCGACGACCATGCCGCCGCCGAGACAACACTGCTGTACGACGCCGAAGATGGTGTCCTCGGCCGACTGTTCGTGCAGGACCGTGTCTGGAAGGCGTTTGACGATATCCCTGAAATCGTGGCCAACGCGTTTATCGCGGTCGAAGACCGGAATTTCCGAAGGCACCGCGGTGTTGATCTCCGGGGGATCGGTCGTGCATTCGTGCAGAACATCCTCCACAGCCGGATCGTCGAGGGTGGGAGCACGATTACGCAGCAGCTCGCTCGTCACCTGTTCCTCGGACGCGAGCAGACGCTCGCCCGGAAAGTCCAGGAAGTTTACCTCGCGCGGAGAATCGAGCAATCCCACTCGAAGGCCGAGATCCTCGAGCGATACCTGAACGAGATCTACCTTGGCAGTGGGGCGTACGGTGTCGAGGCCGCTTCACAGCTGTACTTCGGCAAGAGCGTGAGCGAGGTCGGACTTGCGGAGGCCGCGCTACTCGCGGCGCTCCCGCGTTCGCCGGAGTTTTACTCACCGGTGAACAACCCGGTCGGCGCACGGAGCCGGCGCGATCTCGTTCTTGGACTTATGGCCGAGCAGGGCTACGCAACACCCGACGCGGCCGCCGAAGCCGCGGAGTCCGCTGTTCCGACACCGTCGCCACGGACGGTGTCGGCTCTCGGCGAAGATCGTGCCCACCACTTCATCAAGCACGTCCGGGACGCGCTCATCGACGAGTACGGCTCCGAAAAAGTGTTCACTGGTGGTCTGAGAGTGTACACGACACTCGACCCCGACAAACAAACCGAAGCCGAGAACGCGATCGACGACGCATTCACGCGTGCGGTTATTCCCGACATCGAGGTCGAAGAAATCGACGGCCGACCGACCGAACAGCCGCAGGCCGCGTTGGTCTCGCTTAACGCGAAAACCGGCGAGATCCTTGCGATGGTCGGCGGCCGAAGCACGGACAGCTTCAACCGAGCGACGCAAGCAACTCGCCAACCCGGTTCGGCGTTCAAGCCCTTCGTGTACGCGACGGCGATCATGAACGGTCGATACCCCGGAACGGTCGTGGCTGACGCGCCTCTGGTCGAGTCGATCGACGACCGGGCCGTCGCGTGGCCACGCAACTACGACAACGTCTACCGGGGCCCGGTCACGTACCGTGAAGCGCTCGCGATGTCGATTAACACCGCCGCGGTCAGGGTGATCGACGAGACCGGGGTCGAACGGGTAGCTGAACACCTTCTCCGGTACGGTTTTTCGACGCTCACGGAACGCGACGGACGCGAGCACCACCTTGCGCTCGCACTCGGTGGCGTCGAGCGCGGAGTCACTCCGCTCGAAATGACCGCCGCGTACGGAGTCTTCATCGACGGCAAACGTGGTCCCGAACCGTTCGCGATCCGGAAAGTAGAAACCGCCGACGGCGAAGTTCTGTACCGGCACAACGACAATGACAACGACAATGACAACGACGACAACGACAATGACGATACCGCCGACCCGAGGATTCTTCCGGAGGCGGTGGCGTACATTATGGACGACATGCTCGCGCACGCCGTAACCGACGGCACCGGATGGCGGGCAGCACTGGAAGGACATCGTGTCGCGGGGAAAACCGGGACGAGCGACCGAAACGTCGACGCGTGGTTCGTCGGATATACCGGCGACCTCGTGACGACCGTCTGGTTCGGCGAAGACGACGGTACGCCGATGCGATACGTGTACACCGACGACGGGTACGAACACACCGACGATCTGCTCGAGTTCGATTTCCGGGTCGACAGCATCCACTCCTCGATCGTCTGGGGCCGCTACATGGAGTCGATCACCGTCGAAGAGTCCGACCGTATCGAACGCCCGGCCGAGATCATCGAAGTTGAGATCGACCCTGTAACGGGTTTGGCGGCGAGCGAACACGCGCCGGTCGTCGTGCCCGAGATCATGGTTGACCCTGATGCCGGTGTAATCAAGTTGCCGAGCCCGATCCCGGACGAGCCGTCCATTCTTGAACCGGGTTTTGAAACGATGCTTGACGGTGAGGCTTGGTCCGAATCCGAGCCTCTGCGCACCGAGGAGTTCTGGGCGCCGATCCGATCGTCAGAAATAGACGCGTCGACAGGCCTGCTCGCAACACGATGGACGGTGTTCCGGCACGAAGCGCGATTCATCGAAGGATCGCGGTACAAGCTCGGCCCGGCCGAGTATACCGTGCACAACGCCAAGACACCAGACGATGAGCCGTTCGAGGGAGTCTACCGAGTAGACGAGAACACGCCCGTATATAAGCTGGATCCCTCGACCGGATTGCCGCGTGATCCCGAAGGGCCGGCGTACCGGACGGTGCCGGCGTTTCCGTGCCTCGCTCACTGCTGTCGCCCGCCGTTTCCTATCGACCGGTCGGTGGTTCGGCCAAACTGGTGTATAACCGATACCGCCAATACCGATCACTAACGACCGAGTTGATCTCCGGTGCTCGCAGTACTATATTAACCGTATGGGATTAATTGGAACGGCTCTGTGGGTGTTTTTTTGTTACCTCGTCGGTAAAGGCGCGAAGAACCAGAACCGGAACTTCTGGGTGTGGTTTGCGATCTCGTTTTTCCTGTCGCCGATAATCGGTTTTGTGGGAATCACTCTATTGCCGCGGCGGCCACCATCCGGGTACATCGAATAGCCGAACCGCGAAGGACCAGGTGTTGAGATGACGTTCAAAGAGATGAATCTTCGCGTGTTCGACGGCCGGCCAATTCCTCACGTCTTCTTCCAGCCGAGGTTTGAACCGTGGGTCGCGTGGCATCGGCAGTTTGAGACGCTCCCCGATGAGATCCGCGACAAGTCGGTCACCGAGATCTACGATGAAGTCGGGGCGTCGATGCGGTACATCGATTACTACACCGGCATGGAGTCGGCGATTGATACGGGATACGCGCAAGACGCGAGGATCACCGAACGTCGCTCCGATCAAATGATCATCCGCACGTACCATACGCCGCACGGCGAGCTGCAAGAGACCCTCGAGTTCACAGTCGACAAAACGTGGAGGACGGTGGAGTTTCCCGCGAAGAACGCCGACGACATCGACGCGCTCGAGTGGGTGCTCACACGACGAGAGATTCGGTTGAACGAAAAATCGTTTGAACGCGGGCTCGAGTTTATCGGCGACCGTGGCTACGGGCAGTTCTACCTGCCGAAGAGCCCGTACTTCGCGCTCGCGCAGCAGTGGATGAAGTTCGAAGACTTTATCTACGCGATAATGGATTACCCGGAAAAAATTGAGCGGCTCTTCTCGGTCATCGACGCCGGCTACGATCAACTCTACCGGGATCTCGCCGCGTCTTCGCTCGTCAGGATCGTGAACTTCGGCGAGAATGTCGCGGCGGCGTATCTCTCGGCGGATTTCTACGAACGATACGTCGAGCCGTGGTACTTCAAACGCTCCCGACAGCTCCGGGCGGCCGGAAAGTTTACGCATATCCACATCGACGGATACTTCCGCCAACTGCTGCCGTATCTCGAACGGATGCCGTTCGACGGGCTCGAAGCGCTGACACCGCTCCCGCAGGGCGACGTCACGCTCGAGGAGATCCGCGAGAACATCGGCGAAAAGATTCTGCTCGACGGGATCCCCGCGGTTCTGTTCCTCGAGCACTTCCCGCGCGAGCAACTCATGGAGTGCGTCGAGAAAGTCGTCAAGCTCTTCCACCCGAAACTTGTACTCGGCGTCTCAGACGAGCTACCCGAGGGCGGAGGCGACGAGAGTTACGAGCGACTCAAATCCATCGCGGCTTGGGCGCGCACCGCGGGGATTACCGGGTAGGCAAATACGCCCGGATCGACTTCCATCACCAGCGCGGTTGTTTTCGCGTGTACATACACGTATAGTGGCAGCGTGACGCAACAAATCGATGACGATTTTTATCGGGCTCTGCCCGAAGGTACCGGATTCACTTCGGCGTTCGACTCGTCGTTGTATCGCCCTGTACCCGAACACTGGATAGTCGCGGCGACCGACGTGACGAACTCGACAGTCGCGATCGAGGCCGGCCGGTACAAGGACGTGAACATCGCGGGCGCCGTCGGGACGATAGCGATCGCGAACCACCTCGGCTCGCTGGACTTCCCGTTCTTCTTCGGCGGCGACGGAATGGTGTTCATGTTGCCCGGCGACGTGCTCGAAGCGGTTCTCGAGTTACTCGACGATACCAAGCAGATGGTGAAGGCCACTTCCGGCCTGGAGCTGCGCGCGGGGGTCGTTCCGGTCTCGGAGTTGTACCGCCACGGTGCCGACCTCGAGATCGGCCGGATCAGAATCACCGATCGATACGTTCAGGCGGTCGCGCGTGGCACCGGCATGGAGATGGTCGACCGGATGCTGAAAGGCGACTCCGGCGGTAGCATGTTCTTTGCCGGTGAAGGCACGCCGATCGCGCAGGAAGAGCCGCGGACACGTCGAGTACGCGCGAATTTCAACGGGTTCTCGTGCCGATGGCAGGACATTCCGAGCAGTCGCGGCGAGACGCTTTCATTGATCGTTCAAGCGGGCGCCGATCCCGGTTCGAGCCTGGAAGCCGCGCAGAAACGCATCTTCGCGGCGATCGAAGACGCCGGCCACTCGCATCCGCTCACCGTGGAAACACAAACGACCCGCGCGCGTGGGCTCGGCGCGCGCGCGGAGGCGAAGTTTCGATCGCGCAGTCGCGGATTGTTGTACATCATACTTCGCGTGATGATCTGGGTTGAAGTCACGATGGTGCGTTTCGTCGTCTGGACAAGACTGCCGATCCGCGCGATGGGGAAGAAGCTCAGCACGGTCCGGGCGGACAACATCGAGAATTCCGATGTGCGGAAACTCGACGGCACGCTGAAAATGGTCGTCTCGGTCTCGCCGGCCGAACGCGAGAAGATAGTCGGCGAGCTTCAGCACCTCCACGAAACGACGGGTCTGCTATACGGATATCACGTGTCTGACCGCGCGGTGATGACGTGCCTGATCCACACGAACCATGAAAACGAGGTCCATTTTGTCGACGCGGCGGACGGCGGCTACGCGATGGCCGCGCGGATGTTGAAGAAGCAAAAGGCGGAGACAAAAGACCTCTGACGGTGAATCGCTCAAACCAGAAAGAGCAGCCCGACACCCGCGACCGCGAGCACGGCGCCTGCCGTTTCACGAACACTCACCGTGTCGTGAAAGAGAAAAACGGTCACGGGAATCAGCATGACCGGAACAGTCGCGATGATCGTCGCGGCGATGCCGGTCCCGGCGCGCTGCGCGGCGAATAGCCCGAGCGAGACACCGACGAACGGACCAAAAAACGCACCGCGCGTCATGTGGCGCATCGCGACTCGGTCGCGTACCGCGGCGGCGACACGTCGCCATCGCCTCGTAACCACGAACAGAAGAGCAAACCCCAGCAGCCCGGCGAGAACACGAATCTGCGTCGCGGCGAACGCGTCGTACTCGGGAGCTCCGTACCGCCCGAGCACGAGTCCGAGCGCCTGCCCCATCGATCCAAGGACAGCGAACCAGACCCCGCGCACCTTATGCGATTCCGCGCTCGGCACGCGGATCACCGGCGACGCCGGAGGTACCGCAGAGCGTGGAGGCACGGACGGCGC
>REEC01000138.1 GCA_007695285.1 Spirochaetaceae bacterium
CACCGAGCCAGTCGATAACGACACGCTCTAAACGGCATACCAGCTCACGCACGCCCCCATACATTCGGCGTTGACCGTCGTTATCACCATAACCGTGCTGCTGGCGTTTGTCGGCGCGTGCGCCGTTTCTACCGGGCCAGATTCGAGCATCGGGTCGGTTCGGTTCCGGATTGTCGATGGGCCGTCCGCGCTCGCGGTTGGTCCGGATGACACCGAGATCGCCGGATACCGTGTGTACGGGTTTGGTCCGTCCGGACGGACCGTCGAGGTGCCGTTCTCTTCACTGGAAGTGACGATCGGAGACCTGCTCGCCGGGAGCTGGAGTTTTGTCGTCGATGCGGAGAACGCGGGCGGTATTCCGGTTCTCTCCGGTCAGGCTGAAACGGTCGTCGAGTCCGGGCAGACCACGAGCGTCGACATCACTCTCGCGCCGATCGACGGCGTCGGGACGCTGATCGTTGAAGTGCGGTGGCCGAACGGCACGCTCGACTCGGAGGAGGTCACCGCGACGCTCGCCGCGTACGAAGGAACCGGGTTTGGTACTCCGGACGACCTGACGCCGTTTGACATGTCGGAAAACGGCGAGACGACGCTGTACCGCTACGAAGGGCTACACGAGGCCGGGTACTACATGCTCTACACCGAAGTGAGCGACTCCTCCGGCACGCCGTGGGAAAACGCCGGCGCCGTGCGTATAATGAACGCGCTCGAGACCGTCGTGATGATCGACCTCGAGACCGGATCGGTCGAGATTACGATCACGGCTGCGCCGCAAAACCCGCTTACCGTCGCGCTCTCGGCCTCCGGAGACCTGGTCTTTCCGGAGGAGAACACCGTTACCGTGACCGCCGACGTAGAAGGCGGAACGCCGCCGTACACGTACGCGTGGTTCCTGAACGGAGCGCTCGTGGACGGTGAGACCACGAACCAGATCGTGATCGGTGACGGGCTTGCGGCCGGGCGGTACAGGCTGAGCCTCATCGTGTCCGACGGTGAGGTGCTCGGATCGGACGGAGTAGTAATCGATATCACGCAATGACCGGAAGAAGCATTTTACTTATAGTTTTCACGACGGCGATTCTCGCAACCGGCTGCCGCGATCCGGTCGGGTCCGCGGGCGCCGTCATTTCACTGGATTCGCGCTCTCCGCTTGTCGTGGAACTTACGCTCGACGGCGAGGCTGCGGTGCCGTCCGGCGCCGAGCTCACCGTGAGCGCGGAGGTGACCGGCGGGTCGCCTCCGTACACGTACGCGTGGTACCTGAACGGTGCCGCGTTGACCGCTCACGACGGGCCGTCGGCCACGGTCGGCCCGGGTTTGCCGGAGGGTGGGTACCGTCTCAGCGTCGTCGTCTCCGACGGCGCTGCGCTCGGTTCGGCCGATATCGTGTTTGAGGTGCTCCCATGACCACACGACGGCTTCTCCGCATCGCCGCGCTTATCGCGACCGCGGCAGTTCTGGTGGCCGCGTGCAGGAGTCCGCTTGGGCCCAACTCGTCTTCCACCGGTACGTTGCGGGTAGCGATCGATCCGGATGGCGTCGAGTCGGCCCTCTCGCCGCTCACGATCACGCCGGGAATCGACACGACCGTCGCGCAGTACGACGTCACCGGAACCGCCGCGTCCGGGGCTTCTTTCTCGCGTTCGCTCGCGCCCGGCGCGACGTCGTTCGAAGAAACCGGGCTGCTCGAAGGGATCTGGACCGTCCGGATCGACGCAAAAAACGCGTCCGACGAGATAGTACTGACCGGCTCGGCGTCGGTTCTGGTGTCCGCGGGTGAAACCGCTTCGGCATCCATCGTACTCACAAGCCCCGCGGGACACGGCACGTTCGTCTTCACGCTCGAGTGGCCGACCGGTCTGCTCGACGCGCCGGACGTTGACTCCTCGCGCGCGCCGGTGGACAACCCGACCTCTACGACCAACCTCACTTTTGCGGTCGATCAGCCGAACGCAATCGCGCAGTACAGCGGCGAGTGGCCGTCCGGCTTTTATATCTTCTCGGTATCGCTCCGCGACGGCGCACTGACCGTCTGGGCCGATACGTTCGCGGTTCAGATAATCGCGGGCGCCGTGACGACCGAGACGCTCGTGCTCACGGCCGACGACCTCGCGCTGCCGGAGCCCGGGACGCCCGGCGCGCACGTCTGGTCTTTCACCGTCGGCTCGTCGTTCTTCGGCAGCGTCTGGTCGAGCCCGGCTCTCGCGCCCGACGGGACCGTGTATATCGGGTCCGACGACGACCGCCTGTACGCGATCAACCCCGACGGGACGCAGCTATGGTCGCGCGAGACCGGCGGCCGCGTCTACTCGAGCCCCGCGGTCGGCGCCGACGGTACCGTCTACGTCGGCTCGTACGACGGCTTCCTGTACGCGATCGACCCGGCAGACGGCACCGTCGACTGGCAGTATCAGACCGGCGGCTGGATCCGCTCGAGCCCCGCGATCGGCGCCGACGGCGTGATCTACGTCGGATCGGACGACGGCTTTCTGCACGCGATAGACCCCGTCACCGAGGACGCGGCCTGGACGTTCAACGCGGGCGGCCGGGTGCACTCGAGTCCCGCGATCGGTGCCGACGGCACGATCTACGTCGGCTCGTACGGCGGGCGTCTCTACGCGGTGAATGCAAACGGTACCGAAAGATGGTTCGTGCAGACCGGCGACTGGGTGCACGGGAGCCCCGCGATCGCCGCCGACGGCACCGTGTACGTCGGCTCGTACGACGGCTTTGTGTACGCGATCAACGGACAGACCGGGGCCGTACTCTGGAGCTACGACGCCGGATCGTGGGTGCCTTCGAGCCCCGCGATCGGTCCCGACGGGACCGTGTACATCGGCGTGCGCGGAAACGCGCTTCACGCGATCGACCCCGCGACCGAGACCGCGCTCTGGACGTTTCCGACCGGGCCGGGCGGCGTGTACTCGAGCCCCGCGGTCGGCGCGGACGGCACGGTGTACTTCGGCTCGTACGACGGGAATATCTACGCGGTCGACTCCGACGGGGATCCCGTCTGGAACTTCCCGACCGGGCTCGGCGGCGTCTTCTCAAGCCCCGTGATCGGCCCCGACGGCGTTCTGTACGTCGGCGGCAGGGACGGAAACGTCTACGCGATCACCTCCGGCTCGTCAGGCCCCGCCTCCTCAGCGTGGCCGATGTTCGGCCGCGACGCCGCGCGGACATCGTTTTTTGAGTAACTATTCAAAATTTATTGAAATTTTATGAAGTAATGGAGTAAAATGTTACTCAAAAGTGTGTACTGGGGGCTTGTGTGACTCTCGAAACAAAAGTAAAGGCATCACCCGACGTGATCTCGACTCAACTCGACGGCGAGACGGTCCTGATGCACGTCTCAAACGGCATGTACTTCGGACTCAACGCGGTCGGCTCGGTCATCTGGGAGACGATGAAAGAGCCGGTAACCGTCGACCGCCTCTGCGACGCGGTCGCCGATGAGTTTGAGGTCGAGCGCGACGTCTGTGAGAACGACGTTCGTGAGCTTCTCGCCCAGCTTGAAGAGCAAGGTCTTGTCACTGTTGCCGCCTCGTAAACTGAGAACACTCGTCGCACTGTCCCGTACCGAACGAATCGCCGCGGTACGGATTTGTCTGCGGCTTGTTCAGATCCGGTTCCGTCTTGCTCGTTGGCCGTTTCCGGCAGTCTTGCGGCACGTTCGTATCGCAGCCGCCCGCTGCAGAAAGATCGACGATCCGGCGATGACCGCGCGAAGAATCGGCGGGTGGGTGGCGCGCGCCGCCCGGGTCCTGCCCGGTCGATACCTCTGCCTACCGCAAGCTCTCACCGCGTACGTCGAGTGCAGCCGCTACGGTCTTGATCCGAAGCTTCGTGTCGGCGTCATGCGGAGCGCGGACGCGCGGTTTGAGGCGCACGCGTGGCTCGAGCACGACGGAGAGATCGTCGTGGGATACCTGCCGAATCTCGACGAGTTCCGCGTGTTCGACCGGGCCGGGGAGCTCGTGAAGTGAGCGGAATCGCCGGTGTCGTGTACCGGGACGGGCGGAGCGCGCGTACCGAAACGGCACGCGCGATGCTCGCGACGATGCCGTACCGCTGCGTCGACGGCGCGCACGCGCACGCGAGCGGACCGGCCGCGTTCGCGCACGGGGCGCTCTTTACCGTGGCTGAGGATGCGGCCGCGACGGTGCCGTTCACACTTGACGGCTTCATGGTCACCGCCGACGTCCGCTTGGACAATCGCACGGAACTGATCGCCGCGTTATCCGCCGGTACCCGGATTGGGCCGGACGTTTCGGACACCGGCCTCATCGCGTTCGCGTACCGGGAGTGGGGTGAGCGATGCGTCGAGCGGTTAACCGGTGACTTCGCGTTCGCCGTCTGGGATCAAAGAAACCGAACGGCCTTCTGTGCGCGCGACCACTTCGGCTCCAAACCGCTCTGTTACTACCTCTCCGACACGGTGTTTGCGTTTGGGTCTGAGCCGAAGGCTATTCTCGCTCACCCTGACGTGCCGCGTGAGGTGAACGAGGAGTACATCTGTTACCATTTCTACCCGGATATGTTAGTCGGCGACGCGGCGATCACGTTCCATCGCGGAGTCTACCGGCTCGAGCCCGCTCACGCCTTGATGGTCGCGCCGGACCGAAGCAAAAAAACGCGGTACTGGCAGCTCGACCCGTTCAAGGAAGAGCTGCTTCCGACCGACGAGCAGTACTTTGAACGGTTCAACGAGTTGTTCTCGCGTGCCGTCAAAGATCGGCTCCGAACGCCGTACAGACTCGGCTCGACGCTGAGCGGAGGGCTCGACTCTTCGGCGATCGCGTGTACCGCGCGCGATACGATGGTGCTGGACGGGCGTTCGCCGCTTGAGACGTACTCGGCGCTCTTCGACAACGTTCCATCGTCAGACGAACGCGAGTTCATCGCCGCGATCACCGCGGGAGAAGGCCTCAGGCCGCACAGCGTCTACCCGGATACCCGGAGCCCGCTGATCGATATCGATACCGCGCTCCGTCTGCACGACGGGCCGTTTTACGGCGTGAACTACTTCATCCATTGGCACATCTACAGCGCCGCGGCGCGTGACGGCGTTCGGGTTTTGCTCGACGGTGAAGACGGCGACACGACCGTTTCCCACGGTATAGACCGGCTCAGAGAGCTGGTTCAAGCCGACGATTGGGCGCAGTTTGCGGCCGAGACCGACGCGATCGTCGCGAACTTTGATAACGAGCGCTCGTACGCCTCGCGGCTTGGAGTAATGCGTAGCTATGCGCTTCCGTACCTCGCGTCGCGCGTGAACGCGCGTGAGTGGGGTTCGGTGTTGCGTGGCGTAGGCGCGCTGCGGCGGCGTTTCCAGTATCCGTATCTCCGCACGCTGCGCGAGGTCGGGGCGTTTCGCGCGTTGCCGTTTCCCGCCGCGCGTCGAGGAATACGGAGGATCGTTAACCGTTCGGCGCGGAGCTCGGCGGAAACGGGCTCGCGTGCCGAGACGTCGGTCCTCCGGGCGGAGCTTTCGGAGAAGTACCGGGTTTACGAGCGCCGGCGCGCGATCTTTGATACTTACTTCTCGCCGCCGTATCCGTCGCACCCACGGACGATTCACCACGCGACGCTCTCTTCCGGCGGCCTTGTGCACGGACTCGAACTATTCGAGCGGATGGCCGCGTACTGGGGAGTCGAGATCCGTCATCCGTTTTGCGACCGTCGTCTCGTCGAACACTGCCTTGCGGTTCCTCCACGGTTGAAGCTTCAGGACGGTTACACTCGACATAATTTCCGTGAAGCGATGAGAGGCACCCTTCCGGACACGGTCCGGCTGCGCGGCGGTAAAGGAGACCTCTCCGATGTCTCGAACTACGCGCTGCGCCGTTTCGAGCGTGACTTCATCTCTTCCGTCGTCGATCGCGCGTCGAAACACGCGCGAGAGTACGTCGATCCGGACGCCGCCACACGCGCGCTCAATCGTTTTCTTGAGGCCGATGATCCAGGCGGGTTGATGGAGATATGGCACATCGCGACTCTCGCGCGATGGTTCGACCCCGAGTTTCAAAACATAAGCGCACCGGTAAAGGAAAGACAGACTCTGGAAATGGGCTCACAGTTCCAGTGACCGAATCCGAACGTGTTACGTTCGAGTAGAATTCCTTTGGAGGCACAATATGAAAAAAGTTTACGAAGCACCAAAGCTCGTTGTCCTAGGTGAGGTTTCCGACCTCACCAAAGGATCATGGGGCACAGGATCGACCGATAGTATCCGTTTTTTCTCAGTTATCACCGTCACGTTCCCGGCCGCATCCTAAGCCGAAAGGTTTGGGAATCCGGAGAGACTAGTCTGACATAGGAACTGTGAGCCTGTTCCCAAGGTCTGTCGAAGTATCGTATTCAGGAGTCTATTGAAGTGGTTCTGTCGGAAAACCAAACTTATCGGTACTCTGCTTTTGGGATCTCGATCGCCTCCGTGATCGAGATCCCGGAATTTCCCCGTACTGCCGCTCCGGCGGACGTTTGTTTTCGGTACGGACGCGTTCCATTTCCTCAGCACGAAAGCGACCGTTCGGTTCGCGGCGTCGGCCTCATGGGTGACGGGACTGTGATGTACTGGAGCGGGATCGGTGCGTTTCTGATCGAACACGGCCGTACGATAACCGTCTCTCCAAGCCGCGATGTCGACCCCGGATACCTCCGCCTGGTGTTGACCGGGCCGGCGCTCGCGGTTCTGCTCGTCCAACGCGCGTTGAGCGTCTTTCACGCGAGCGTCGTACAGTGCCGCACGACCGGAATCGCCATCGCATTTGCTGCGAGATCCGGTGGTGGAAAGTCGACGATGGCGGGTGCCGCTTACAATGCCGGGTACTCGATGGTCAGCGACGATGTATTGGCTCTCGATTTTGAAGACGACGTACCGTTCGCGCTACCGGGATTCCCGCACGCAAAACTGTGGGCGCACTCGGCTATTGCGTTGGTTGACGACGCAGGAGAGCTCAACCGTCTGGCCGCCTCTTACGCCAAGCTCGCGCGCCCGATTACCGAGCGCTTCGCATCGGAGTCCTCTCGCCTGGCGGCGGTGTTTGTGATCGAGGATGGACCCGAGATCGTCGTGTCCCGGCTATCGGGGCATTCGGCGCTCGGCGCTCTGCTACCGCACTGGTACGGTGCAGGGTTTGACGGACAGCTCGTCGACATTCTGGGTCGTGAGCGCCATCTTCGCGAGACGACCATGCTCGCGAATCGAACCGCCGTGTTCCGCCTGACGCGACCGCGCGATCTTGCGCGGTTGCCCGAAGTGGTTACCGCGGTCGAGAAAACGATTATGTCCGCGCGTGAGCTGAAGCCCGAGGAGTCCGCGTGTCGATCGTGACAAAAGCCGTAAAAAAGGTACGGACCGTCGTACAGACAACTTTCCGCGTGAAACGCGCGCTCGGCTTCGTGTGGGAGAGCTCACGCGGTTGGACCGTCGCTCACGTCTGCCTGCTTGCTATTCAGGGTGTGCTCCCGATCGTCTCGCTCGTACTGTTGCGCATGCTCGTCGATACCGTTGTCGAGACGGTCGCCACGGCAGGCCAAAGCGACGCGATGCCGACAGGGTTGTTCACGGTGCTGATCGCCGTTGGGGTCGTGACACTCTTGACGGGGTTGACTCGGATCGTCGGCACGGTCGTCTCGAAAGAGCAGGCGCGGCGCGTCGCGGACCACATGCACGACGTGATCCAGGCTAAAGCGATCGCCGTCGAGCTCGAGTACTACGAGAACGCCGCGTATCACGACTCGCTGCACCGGGCCCAGGAAGAGGCGATGTTCCGCCCCGGGGTGATCGTGAGCGCACTAAGCTCGATTCTCCAGAACGGCATCTCGCTCGTCGGCGTCGCGTGGCTGCTTCTGACGTTTCAGTGGCCGGTGCTCGTGATCCTTGTCGTCGCGTTGATCCCGTCGTTGATCGTCCGGCTTGTTTTTTCCGAGCGCGAGTTCCTTCGGGAACGCAGTTACACCGAAAAAGAGCGCAGCGCGTGGTACTTCAACTGGATGCTCGTCGGGAAGGAGAGCGCGAAGGAAATACGCGTATTTGGCCTCGGTCAGACGTTTATCCGCCGGTTCCGCGATATCAGGGCAGAGCTCCGGAAGATTCGTCTGGCGCTCGATGTCAAAGGCGCGTGGTACTCGGCTTTCGCGCATATCTCGTCGACCGTGCTTGTTTTTGGAGCGTACTTCTGGGTCGCGTTCAGCGCCATCGCCGGGCGCGTGACCGTCGGTGGTTTTGTGATGTTTTACCAGGCGTTTCAGAGGGGGCAGGGATTCCTGCAGGGTGCACTCGACGGAATCGCGCGCCTCTACGAGAACAACCTTTTCTTGACGAATCTTTACGAGTTCCTCGATATCCCCGAGCGTCCCGCCGTCGTTTACGGACTACCGGAGAAGCCACGCCCATGCGCGTTGATCGAGTACGAAAACGTGTGGTTCACGTACCCAGGTACTTCGACCCCGATCCTGAAAGGAGTCGACTTCACGATCGAGTCCGGCAAGATCGCCGCGCTCGTCGGCCTGAACGGCGCCGGCAAGACGACCGTCGTGAAACTGCTCTGTCGTCTCTACGAACCCGACCAAGGTCGGATTCTGCTCGACGGCGTCGATATTCGGGCGATCGCTCCGGCCGATCTCAGGCGCCGCATCGGTGTGATCTTTCAGGACTACGTGCAGTATCACCTGACCGCGCGCGACAATATCTGGTTCGGCGATGTCGAACAGTCTCCGGACACAGACTCGATCGTCTCGGCGGCTGAGCGCGCGGGAATCGATCAGAAGATCCGTACGTTTTCGGGTGAGTACGATACCGTTCTCGGTCGTTTGTTCGCGAACGGCCATGAGTTGAGCACGGGGCAATGGCAGAAACTCGCGCTTGCCCGCGCGTTTTTCCGCGATACGGGGATCGTCGTGCTCGACGAACCGACGAGTGCGATGGATCCGAAGTCCGAGTTTGAACTATTCGACGGGTTCCGCCGTATCCTTAACGACCGGACCGCGTTGTTGATCAGCCACCGCATGTCGACCGTCAGAATGGCGGACACGATCCACGCGATGGTCGACGGGCAGATCGTCGAGAGTGGAACGCACGACGAGTTGATGCGGGCGAACGGCGTGTACGCGCATCTCTTTGAGATGCAGGCGCGGAACTACCGCGAAGACCGCGTGGTATAGGTGCGTCCGTATCGATCGGTTGCGTCTCCACAATGGTTTCGTGCCGATACCGGAAGGTGATTCGTGAGACGATTTTCAAGGGCAGTTTTAGTTATCTCATTTGTCGGCACCATTATAGGGTGTCCGCTTCCCTTCACCTCGCCTGATTCCGACGACGGGGCGACCCCAAACGGATCCCTCGTCATCGCGTTCGACGCTGCCGCGTTCGCGACGCTCACGTTCACACCCGACATCAGCATGGAGATCGAGAGCTTCGACGTCCATGGATCCGCACCGTCGGGCGGAACGTTCACAGCCACGGCAACCGACGCAACCCCGGTGCTGATAACGTCTTTGAAGCCGGGAGAATGGACCATCGCCGTCACGGCTCGCAACTCTGACGGAGCTGCGGTCGGGGCCGGAACTGCTCAGACGACGATTCAAGCGGACGCAACGAACACTCTTGTCGTACACGTCACGCCGTTCGAGGGTTTCGGGCACCTGTTCCTCGCCGTCGGCTGGAATGCAGCCGACATTGGCACGCCCCAGGTTGAGGCAACGCTGACTCAACCCACCGGGTTCCACCAGACTCTCGAGTTCACGATAGACACGGTGAACGGGCTCGGCTTTGTCTCGGTGCCGGACGTTCCGACCGGGTATCATGTGGTGACCGTCCAACTTCTTGATGGCGGTAACGACGTGAATCTCGGTAGCGCGACGGCAGTCCGCATAGTCCACGGAGAGCACACAAGCGGCCGCTTTGAGTTTGGCAGAACCACCCACTCTTACGGCGGTGTCACGGTCGAGATCACGCCGGAGGCTATCCCGGGACTCGCGGTCGAGATCATCGGTGCCGGTACCGAAAAGCAGCTCCACGAAGCCGTCGAGCTGAATGCGGTTGTCACGAACGAATCGGGTCCGTTCACGTTTTTCTGGTTCGTGAACGGTGTCGCGTTCGGAGGCACGCCGGCTTTTCTTTTTGACGATTCTTGGCCGGTCGGTGAATACACACTCGACGTCGCGGTGATCACTGCAGACGGCATGTCTGCCGGCAGCGCGAGCGTGACGATCGATGTCACCGAAAGCGACCCGGCGTTCACGTACCCCGGTGAAAGCGCCGCGCCGTTTCCCGGCGCGGAGGAGTACGTGCTCGCCGGTAGATGGTACTCGACCGATCCGGACGACCGTTTCACTCGCGCCGACGGGACGTCGGTGCCGCCGTTAGGCCCCGACGGGCTCCCCGACGATCCGGAATTCGCCGATCAGTGGCATTTCCTCGAGCTCGCCGTTCCCGAAGTTTGGCAGCTCGTTACCGCGCACGCCTCGGTGACCGTCGCGGTCGTCGACACCGGCGTAGATCAGAGTTTGTCGGATTTTTCCGAGACCGTTTTTGTGCCGGGGTGGAATCCGGTCGACGGAACCGACGACACGACCGACTCCATAGGCCACGGTACACACGTCGCCGGGACGATTGCACAATCGACCAATAACGCGTACGGGCTCGCGGGGATGGCGCACGGCGCGTCGATCATGCCGATCAAGATCGTCTCGTCGATTATGGGCCCTCCCGACCCGGCCGCACCGAGCCTGGTCGTCGCCGCCGCCGACGGGATCACGTGGGCCGTCGACAACGGCGCGCAGATCATCAACTTGAGCTGGGGCATCGATCTCAACGCGGACCCGGCTGATATCGAGTACCTCCACGACGCGGTGAAGTACGCGGTGAACGAAAACGGCGTCATCGTGATCGCCTCCGCCGGGAATATCGACGAGCCCGACGATCCGGATAACCCGCCTCCGCCGGACGTCTCGATTCCGGCCGCCTTTCCTGAAGTGATCGCCGTCGGCGCGACGATGCCCGGCGGGGCACGCGCGCCGTACTCTGCGTGGGGCCCGGGTTCTGAACTCGACATAATGGCTCCGGGCGGGTGCGCGAACTCCGACATAAGCGATCTCGACCGGTGTGGAATCCTCCAGCAGACAACGGGGTTGATGTTGAGCCAGGCGCCGCTCCTCGGCACGACCGCGGGTGCCGCCTACTGGTCCGGAACGTCGCACGCGGCTCCACACGTCTCGGCGCTGGCGGCCCTTTTGAGATCGCTCAACCGGAACCTCACCGTCGAGCAGCTCCGCACGGCGATTTTCTCGACCGCCGATGAGGTGACCCAACCTCCGGGGACAACACCGGAACAAGTCGGCGCGGGGGTGATCAACCCGTTGGCGGCGGTGCTTTCGATCGAGCCTGATTACGTGTTCGGCGAGCGATGGGTGATCGGCGGAAGCACGCTGGGCGGTTCGAGTGAGACTTGGCGTATCCGCGGCGACGCCGGCCGACTGAAAATGACGGGTCGCGTCGAGTTACTACTGCGTTACGATCCGTCCGGAGACCCGGTGACGCTCACTGTCCGTGACAACACCGGCGAGATAGTCGCGCTTTCCGTCAACGCTGCACCCGAGCAGGTTGTGTGGTACACGTACGACCCGCTCCGCTCTCCGTACGTGATCGATGTATCGCCCGCCGAGTAGGCCGGACCGTGCGGTCCGGGGCTTTGAGGTTCTAATCGACAAACTGCCCGAGTATTCCCTCGAAGAAACGCTGCGCTGGATGTTGAACACGTAACAATAACCATAATGAACGCGTTCGCCACGCTTCTCTCGCCGCGCTGCTCAAGTCGGCACAACCCGAGTTCACGCCCGCGCAGATCCGGGACGCGATCGTCTCGACCGCACGGCCGATCGACCCACCCGAGCAGTACGGTGCCGGTATGATCGATCCGGTCGCGGGCCTCGTCACTCTCGAGCACGACGTCAAACTCGCGGGTGGCGAGTACTTTATCGTCGTCCGCCACGTCCCTTGAACGCGGTGATCAAACGCGCGAACGGCCCGACCAGGTACGTGCCGAGGATGAGCGGTGAGGTTCTCTTGACGCCGAATCGCTGTTCCTGGTGCCAGAGCGGCGGAAACAGGAACGCGAGGTACCACCGGAGGCCTTTCAAGAAACCGCCTCCGATCGCGAACGGCATCAAAATCGTGTACCGCGCGCGGTGAAACGTCGACGCGCGGCCGAGGCCACGGAAACACGCGAGGTGCACGTCGACAAGGTGCCGTTCGGCCGCGGTCAGTTCGCGTTCGAGTGACGCGGCGCACCGCTCCGGCGCGTCGTGCCCGAGCGCGCGTGCCGCGAGACGGAGCGACACTACCGCGAAGTAACAAATGCCCCAGTTCCGGCAGAGCACCAGAAAGCGATCCTGATCGATTCCGCCTGTGAGCACATGTACGATATCGTACGCGTGGCGCAGGATGTACGTGTTGTGAGCCGGTGAGCGTTTTGTCGCCGAGTGCACGCAGAGAAGCGCGAGGCTTGCCTCACGCGACGGAACGAGACACCCGAGATCCCGGTCTCTACGCGCCGCTTCCCAGAATACATCGACCGAGTCGAGCAGGCGGTCGAGCCTCTCGAGCCGGATCCGGTCGCGCTCAAAAAGGTTGATATGCAGTTCGACCGATATCCCCG
>REEC01000227.1 GCA_007695285.1 Spirochaetaceae bacterium
CTCGACGAACGCGTTCCAGCCCGCGAAGTACGCCTCGAGGGTTTGCTCGATCGCCGCGTACATCTCCGGGCTTGGGACGCCGTCGGTTCCATCCGTTCCGTCGGTGCCGGCAGGGCCTTCATCGCCTTGTGGGCCCGCGGGGCCTTCCGGACCGACGAGGTTGGCGCACCCAAAACCGAACAAGAAAAGAACAACGACCAGAACCACCGAGATACGTGTCAATGCGGTTTTCATGTCTTTTTCCTCCCTACATAATCGACGCCCGGTCACGCGATCGAGCACCATAAACAGATTGTTATGCCCGCGCTCGGGCGGTGTCAATATCAATTTTCGGACCCTATTCCGGCGATGTCGAATCGCGCACGACACCCGCACGGCCTGTGAAGCGAGAACTCCGAGTGGTATACTTTTGTCGCGTATACCACGGTCCGCGCGCGGATCGACGGTCGATTGACCCATAGCAACGGGGATATCCCCCGCGAAAGGAGAGAATCGGTGCGTCGAAGAAATAAGTTCGTTATTGGTCTCAGGATCCTGCTCCCCTTCGTCGTAATCGCGTTTGCAGCGTGTTCGCTCATTGGTCCGACGGACGATCTCGACAACACGGATACCGACCCGCCTTCCGCACCCGATCCACCGGTCTCGTACACGGTCACGCCGACCGGCCCGTCGTTCACATTCTTCTCCGACTCGCCCGATACCAGCGCCGGCACCAAGACCGCCGAGTATACACTCGAGCTCGGCCCGGCCGCGTACGACGCGTATCTTGTTTTCTCGAACACGTCGACCGCATTCTCGCGCTCGACGCCGACGATCTCTACACCAACGCAGCTCCATACCGCTGCCGAACACTCGACGCCCCGCGCGGCGTCCACCTTTTCGGTACCGTCCGATGGAACCCCGATCCTCCGCGACCGAGCCGAAGCAGTTGAGTTCAACGCACGCGTGCTCGAACACGTCACGCTCACGCGGAGCTCCTCGACCGGCATCGGCCTCCTCAGCGAACCGGACCCGCCACCCGCGCCGAGGGAAGTTGGTGCGACCGAAACGTTTCTCGACTGTGAGATCATCGGCCCCAATGAGTGCAATGTCGTCGAGATCCCGGCGACATTGCGCGGTCTAGTAACCGACGACACTGCCGATCGGACACTGGAGGTCTGGGTGGCCGACAACGCGTGGGATGGAGACGATGGCGACCGTAACAACCTGGTTACCGGAGATATGGTCAAACTCGTCACGGACGCATTTCTACTGGAAGACTCAAACGACGACATCTACGGCTGGGTGACCGCGGTGTACGGCGAGGAGTGGGCCGGTCGGGAAGTGCACGGATACAGCAACCTAATCGATCACGACAAAACCATCACGATTCTACTGTACGACATCCTGAACGACAACTCGACAACTGGTGGTGTCGTCGGGTACTTCTGGTCGAAGGACAATATTCTCTTTGACCCGGATGACCCCGACGCCGAACGCGACGAATCGATTGTGGGTACTTCTAACGAACGACTTATCTTCTACATCGACTCCGTGCTGCTCGCAACACCGGACCCTGACACCGCCTGGACACCCGAAGATTTCTGGCCGCAGCAGATTCTCGTTACGCTCGCGCACGAGTTTCAGCACATGATCAACTTCTACCAGAGGCCGATCCTCCGTGGCGTAGAAAGCCAGACGTGGCTCAACGAGATGCTTTCGCTGATGGCTGAAGACCTGGTCGCTCAAAAACTCGATGTGCCGGGCCCACGTGGGATGCTTCACGGCGGAGGGGATGCGGGATCATCCGAGGACGCCGATTTTGGCGGGAGGCTCAACCTCTACGCGTACTGGAACGATCTCGACTTCACGTACTGGCCGCCGATCGGTTCGCCGGGTGACAACGATCGCGTCCTGATCAGTTACGCGCACGCGTACGCGTTTGGCGCTTACCTCGCGCGGAACTTCGGCGGCGCGGCTTTCCTTCGCGATGCGGTTCAGAACAGTTTACCGTCGCGCGGCGCGGTCGAGTACGCGGTGCGCGCCAACTCGGACGTCGAGTTCGACACTTTGAACGACCTTTTGCTCCCGTGGGCGGCGGCGGGGTTATTGTCGCGTTTTGAGCATCAGGAATCCCCGCTCGTGTACAACACGGGAGGATGGATCGAGACCGAGGTCTCCGACGCCGAGTTTCTTCTCGGCTCGATCAACCTCCACAACTACGCGTACCCCCATGACAACGGTGTTCACATGGGTCCGTGGATCTACGATAGGAACTCGATTTCACAAAAAGACTCGCTCGAGCCGAACTCAAAGATGCTGTACCGGATCGGATCGGGGTTGTCCGGGACACACACCGTGACCGTCACGCTTCCGCGCAATGTCCGCGCGGCGGTCGTTCTTGCGGTGACGGAGTGACGGTGATGAGAACGTTCGTGATCGTCGCAGTGATAGCGCTCGCCGCGCACGCGGGAGCTTTTGGACTCGGACGCCGCGAGCAGATCGTCACGGTGTACGGCCGGATCGTGATGATCGGCCCCGCGCCTCACCGTTACCTCGCGATCGAAACCGAAGACGGGACGGTGTACCGTCTCGCCGGTGAGCTTATCGACGGGGAGGTGGCGCGGTACCAGGGAACCAAACTCGAACTCGCCGGCGTAATCGAGTCGCCACCGTCAGGCGCGACACCCGCGGTCCTACGCGTCACCGCTATCACACAGTACCCGGAAGAACCACCCCCGCCGCGGGAGTTACCCGGGAGGGGGTGAACTCCACGGTAAGACGTTCACAAACCCATGTTTGGGGTCGGTAAAGGAAGATACTTGATGGACACCTCATTACCGGTGCCGACAACGACAGCAAACTCGACCGGATGCAACTCGGTATCGATACCATCACCGGTGTCGATGGCGATCTCAACAATTGCGCCGACGCCGATCCACTGCTCGACCGATGCCGTGTTGACCTGAAACTGCACGGGGCCCTGGTTCTCGCTACCGGCGGATGGCCCTCCACCGATCCAATATGAGATCAGCGTGTTCACGGTTGGGGGGTCGTCGTTCCACCGTTGTTGGAAATACGCATTGTCGAGCACGTTTTCCAGAGCCTGGGTGTTTTCGAGGACCTCCAACTCAAAGCCATAGGATTTTGCATAGACGGGATACGCGAAAACATCACCGAATACTTCGATTCCAATTGGTGGTTCGTTTTCCGTTTGATCGGACGCGAACTCGTTCAAAGCCGCAAAGTACGCCTCGAGAGTGTGCCCGATTGACTCGACGACTTCCGTGCTCACGAACCCGTTGCCGCCACCGGGGCCCTGAGCGCCGGTCGGCCCCTGTGGACCTGCTGGCCCAATCAGAGCGTCGCACCCAACGCCGAAAACGAAAAAACCCGGGACAATGAGAACCAGAACGCGAATCAATGCCCTTTTCATAGTTCCTCCATTTCAGCCGATAGTATGAGACGGATTATCTGCCCACTCCTATTCGATGTCAATATATCGATACCGAGGCATCGGGAACTCGAGGCTTGACGGTCCGCACGCGGCGCGTTCACAATCTTCGCTATGAGCGCCTCGTCGGGAACTGGTCCTGGATCGGATTACACGGCATCGCATACCACGCTTCGTGGACCGTTCGGGATCGGGACGATGATGTGGGGGACGACCGGCCTCGATCGCCGGATCAACCGGTATCTGATTCCCGACGAGACGCTGCGCCGGATTCGCGATGAGGCGGTGCGTGCGGGGGTCACGTTCTTCGATACGGCCGAGGGGTACGGCGGTGGGACGAGCGAGATACGGCTGCGTCGGCTCGGGCTTCCCCGTGCAGGCTGTGTCGTCGCGACGAAGTTCCTTCCGACGTTATGGAGGTGGAGCGAAGCGAGTTTCATTCGAGCGTTGCGCGCGTCGAATACACGACTCGGAGTGGAGTGCTGCGACGTTTACTTCATCCACACGCCGATCCACCCGCGGTCACCCGATGTCTGGGTGCGCGCCGCGGCGCGGGCGGTCAAACTCGGCCTGATGAAAGAGCTCGGCGTCTCGAATTTCGACGCCGCGTCGATCCGCGCGGCGCTCTCATCGTCAACGTTCGATCGGCCGGTCGCGCGACGCGCGGCGTTCACGGTGTTCATCTCGTGTCTCGTCACGATGTACCGGCTCTCCAACCTTTTCGCCGATCGAGCCGGGCGTCTTCTACGGGAGCAATACACATCCTCGGAAATGTAATAGTATGACCGCAATATTGCAGACACCGGAGGGGCTATGCGTACGATTCGTGACGAAGTTCGATCAGGGGAGAAGAAGTTCGGGACATGGTGCAATCTCGGCAGTTCGCTCACCGTCGAGATGGCCGGGACCGCGGGGCTCGATTGGGTTTTGATCGACCTCGAACACGGTGCAGGGACGTTCTCCGAACTCAGGTATCAACTCCAAGGCGCCACCGCCGGGAAGATCACACCGATCGTTCGTCTTCCGTGGAACGAGCTACCGTACTTCAAGTCCGCGCTCGATCTCGGCGCAGCGGGTGTCATGGTCCCGTACGTGAACACGCCCGAGGAGGCCGCTCTCGCGGTGAGTCGAATGAGGTATCCGCCCGCCGGCACGCGAGGTGTCGCGAAACTCAATCGCGCATCGGCTTTTGGGAGCAACTTCGAGTCGTACTTCGCCGATGCGAACTCGAGCCTGCTCTGCGTCGTGCAGATCGAGACGGCAGACGCCGTCGCGTCGGCGCACGCGATCGCTGAGGTCGACGGCGTCGACGTGTTGTTTGTCGGTCCACTCGATCTGAGCGTGAACATGAGGACACAACCCAACCTCGATGCTCCACCGTTTTCCGACGCGATGGTCGCGGTCGTCACCGGCGCGAGCAAAGCCGGAAAGGCGGCGGGTATCCTGCTCGCGAGCGAATCGCAGATACCGCGGGCTCTCGAACTCGGTTTCACGTTCGTGGCGCTCGGCTCGGATGGGAGCATGGTGTTGAACGGGATGACCGCGGTCGCGACGGCGTTTTCGCGCTTTACAACTCAGTAAAAAAGGCGCAAAATATCCGCACCATGGACAGCCGCTACGAGTACATCGTAAACCTCTCGCGGGATTTCATAACGCTCATCAATCGAGAGTATCGATACGAGATCGTGAACGACGCGTACTGCTCGACGATCGGTAAGGAGCGTGCCGAAATTCTCAACAAGACCGTCACCGAGGTGTGGGGCGAAGAGAAGTTTGACGAGGTAATCAAACCACAGATCGACCGGTGCTTCGAAGGCGAGGAAGTCCAGTACATCGACACGTTTGCGTTCGGGACCGCGCGCAAGCATATGCACGTTTCGTTTTTCCCGTACACCGAGAGCGACGGCAGAATCACGCACGTGCTTGTGTACTCGCACGATATCACGGTCTTGAACGAGACCGAGTCGAGGCTCGCCGAGTACGAGTACCGTGATCCTCTGACCGGGCTTTTCAATCGACGATCGATGGGTGAAATCCTGAAGAAGGAAATTCACGCCGCCCGCAGAAAGGAGCCGGACTCACTGATGGCAGTGTTGTTCGTGAGTTTGAAAAACTTCAAGAAGGTGAACCAGACGCACGGGCACCACATCGGTGACTTGCTGCTCGAGAACACCGCGGTTCGGATTCGAGATTGCCTCAGGGAAGGCGACTACGTCTTTCGTTTTGAGGGCAGCATTCTCACGGTGCTCTTGACGAACATCGCGCATAACACCGACGCCGGCCTTGTCGCTCAGAAGATTTACGACGCGGTTCTGGTCCCGTATCGATACGCGAGACTCGACATTAATATCTCGTGCCGCATCGGAATCTCGGTCTTTCCGAACGACGGAGAAGATACCGATACGTTGATTCAGAACGCCAACTCCGCGAGCGTCGAGGCGGACGAGATTTCCGAGTCCTTCCTGTACTACGACAAGGCTCTGCACGAACGATCGTCGAAAAGGATGAAGCTGTACACCGAGCTTCGGCACGCCTTCGAAGCCGATGAGCTCGAGCTTTTCTACCAGCCGATCGTCGAGTTCGGCTCACAAGGAGCCCGCGTCGTCGGTGCCGAAGCGCTTGTCCGGTGGAATCACCCGGACCGGGGCCAGATCGGTCCGGTTGATTTCATCGAGCTCGCTGAAGATACGGGTGTGATCGCTTCGATCGACAAGTGGGCGCTATACCAGGTCTGCGGCAGGCTCGCGGCGTGGAGCGCGCAGTACGACATTTTTGTCTGCATGAACATCAGCCTTCGTGGTTTCCTCGATGAGTATCTCGTCGATGTCGTCGACAGCGCCGTTCAGAGCGCCGGTGCGGTGATTCGCGAGCGGCTGAAGCTCGAACTCACCGAGAGTCGCTGTATGAAGGACCCGGAGTTCGCGGTCAGGCGCATCAACGACCTTCAGCAGGTCGGCGTCGAAGTCTGGATCGATGATTTCGGCATCGGGCAGAGTTCGTTGGGATACCTCAAACAGCTTCCGGCGCGCACGTTGAAGCTCGACAAGACATTCATCGAAGACCTGAACGACGACAACGGTGAACGCGAGTACCTGAGCGGGATCATCACGAGCATCCGCGCGCGTGGAAAGAAAGTCATCATCGAAGGTGTATCGACCAAATCACAAGTCGATCTACTCTCGTCGATGGGCTGCACGACGCTTCAAGGCTTCTATTTCGGAAAACCTGTCTCGGCCGACGACTTCCATCGCCTGCTCGGCCGGAGCGCGTAAGCACGTCGACTTGCCGCTGCGTTTCGATGGTGATACGATCGCGGCATGCAGAATAAACGTCCGAATATTCTCTGGGTCTCATTCGAGGACACTCAGCCGTACTACGGGTGTTACGGTGATCGGGTCGCTTCGACGCCGAACGTCGACCGGCTCGCCGGCGAGGGGCGGCGATACACACGCGCGTTCTCGACCGCCGGTGTGTGCGCGCCTGCTCGCTCGGCGATCATCACCGGGATGTACGCGATCTCGATCGGCACGATGCATATGCGCACGACGCACACGCACCCGGATACGCCCGAGATGCCGACTCCGTACGCGGCGGTCGTGCCGCACTACGTCAAGTGTTTCCCGGAGTACCTTCGTGCGGCCGGGTATTACTGCACGAACAACGACAAGACCGACTACCAGTTCGATGCTCCGCTGACGGCGTGGGACGAGTTAGGCCCCGACGCGCATTGGCGCAACCGCCCCGACCCGGATCAGCCGTTCTTCGCGGTGTTCAATCCGACGAAGAGTCACGAGAGTGGCATGTGGCCTGAAAAAACGCCCGAGATCACGGTCGACCCCGCCGATGTGACCGTGCCGCCGTACTTCCCGGACACGCCGAAGGTGCGCGAGGCGATCGCGCGCATGCACACGAACATCACTCACGTCGATACGTACCTCGGTGAACTTCTCGATCAGCTCGAGAACGACGGGCTCGTCGAAAACACGATCGTGATGCACTGGAGCGATCACGGTCCTCTTCCACGTGGAAAACGATGGTTATACGACGCGGGAGTTCGTGTCCCGTTGATCGTCAGGTGGCCGGGCCGGGTCGCGCCGGGCGAGGTCGACGAAGAGCTCGTGAGCACGATAGACCTCGGGCCGACGGTGTTGTCGATCGCCGGCGTTCCGGTACCGGCTCACATGCAGGGAAGACCGTTCCTCGGCGAGCAGAGCGCGCCCCGTCGCGAGTACGTCTTCGGCGCGCGAGACCGATTCGACGAAGCGTACGACATGGTGAGAATGGCGCGCGATCGCCGGTTCAAGTACATCAGAAACTGTCGCCCGGAACTTCCGTACCTTCTCTGGATTCCATACCGCAACCGGCATCCGATTCTGCAGGAGATGTGGCGCGTGTACCGCGAGAACGGCCTGACCGAGGCGCAAGCCGTGATGTTCGCCGACCGGCGCCCGGTCGAGGAACTGTACGACACCGAGGCCGACCCGTACGAGCTGCACAACCTCGCGTCGGATCCGGAGTTCGCCGAGCACACGGCCCGGCTCGCGGCCGAGCTCGACGGCTGGCTGAACGAGGTCGGCGACTTGGGAAAGATCGACGAGAGCGTGATGGTCCGCACCTGGTACCCGGACGGAGAACGACCGCGCACGGCGCGCCCGGTCTTTATTCCGATCGCCGAGAACGCCGACGGACAACAGGCGGCCGCGTATGGCGGCGCTTACGTCGGTCCCGCGGTGCTGCAACTGCACTGCGCGACGCAAGGCGCCTCGATCGCGTACCGCGTCGAGCCGGTGCAGGAAGCCGCCGAAGCGGACTCCGCGCCGCGCACGGGCAACTGGGCGTTGTATACCGGTCCGATCAGGCTTGCGACAGGCCGGACGCGCGTCCGAGCACGCGCGGTACGCATCGGTTACCTCGAGAGCGAGGAGCGCGTTGCGGTGTTTGAGGTCACGGCGGGCCGCTGAGACAAGATCACGCGGTCGGCGTGTGCCCCGCCGACCACGCGCTGTCGATGTTGTACGTCGAACCGTTCACCATCGCCGCCTCGGTCGAGAGCAGGTACTGCGCGAGCGCGGCCACCTCGTCCGGATCGACCATGCGTCCGGCAATCTGCGTCGCGTTCATGAGTTTTCGCGCCGCTTCGGGGTCGGCTGCTTCTTCGATTCTCGCTTCGGCCATGCCGGTGAGTACACGCGCGGGACAGATCGCGTTACACGTGATACCCCGAGCGCCGAAATCAAGCGCGATCGACTTCGTCAATCCGACGACCGCAAACTTCGTCGTGCAGTACGCCGCGCGCTCGGGTATCCCGACGACGCCGCCGATCGACGCGATGTTCACGATCCTTCCGTTCCCGAGCTCGAGCATATGCGGGATAATCCGTTCGGCGAGTTGCCACGCCCCGAGCACATTCACGCGCCACTCGCGCTCAAGTTCCGCCGCGCCGAGGCTCACAACGGTTCCGGCCTTGCCGATCCCCGCGTTGTTCACAAGCGCGAGTCGCGTCGCGCCGTTGCTTTTTTCCATGACCGCGAGTACCGCGGCGTCGCAGCTTTCCGGCGACGTCACGTCGAGCCGCAGAAAGGCGGCCGCGCTGTCCGAACCTGCCAGACGGCGAATCTCGTCGGCGACCTTCTCGCCCTCGTTCTCGTCGAGATCGCCGAGGAAAACAGACGCGCCGGCCTGCGCGCAACGCGACGCGATCGCGCGACCGATTCCGCGCGCGGCTCCGGTGACCAAAACGGCCGTGCCGGCGAGCGAGAAGAACTGAGACGAGTCGTGTTGCATATGGCCTCCTTAGCGAGAGAATCAGTGTAACCGCCGTCGCGAATGTTCTCAAGAAGCGTGCGCGTTACCGGCGACAGATTTTCTCAAAGAGGTCACCATGAAAAACGAAACCGCGTTGATTCCCCGATCGATCCTGTTCGGCAACCCCGATACCGCGACGCCGACCGTGAGCCCCGACGGTAGCCGGATCGCGTACCTCGCGCCACGCGACGGAGTCTTGAACGTCTGGGTCGCTGCTCGTGATGAGTTCGAAAAAGCCGTACCCGTGACACACGACACCGAACGCGGTATCAGAATGTACAGCTGGACGCATACCGGCGATCACATCGTGTATATCCAGGACAAAAAAGGTGACGAGAACTGGCACTTGTACGCGGTCGAGATCACGACGCACGAAACGCGCGACCTGACGCCGCTCGAAGGCGTTCACGCGCACATCCAGCACGTCTCGCCGAACTTCCCGGATGACATCCTCGTCGCGATGAACGACCGTGACCCGAGTCTGCACGACGTGTACCGCGTCGCGATCAAGACCGGGGAGAGAGAACTCCTGCAACGGAACGACGGCATGACCGGTTTTGTTACCGACGATGAGTACACGGTACGATTCGCGTCTCGAGTGACGGCCGACGGGGGCAGCGAAATCCTCGCGCCGAACGGTTCAGGAGAGTGGGACGTCTTCCTCGAGATCGGCAAAGACGACGCGCTCACGACTGATCTCGTCGGCTTCGACAAGAGCGGCGACCGCGTGTACCTGCTCGACAGCCGAGGCCGCGACACGTCCGCGCTCACGATCATGGATCTCCCGACACAAGAGCAAACGCTGCTGTGCGACTCAGATCGCGCCGATATCGACGGCGTCATCGTGCATCCGACCGAAAAGACCGTACAGGCCGCGTCGTACTCTTTCGACCGCAAAGCATGGATCGTGCTCGACGATTCGATCCGGGACGATCTCTCGGCTCTCTCGGAGGTGAGCGCCGGCGAGATCTCGATCATGAGCCGTTCGCTCGACGACGCGTACTGGACGGTCGCGTACCTCGTCGACGACGGGCCGACTCGATACTACCTGTACGACCGCAGCACAAAATCGGCGCGATTCCTCTGTTCAAACCGAAAGGATCTCGAAACTCAACCTCTTGTCCCGATGTTCGCGGCCGTCCTCAAGGCGCGCGACGGACTCGATCTCGTCGCGTACATCACGCTTCCCGGCGCAACGGCGTCGGGCGACGACCGAACGTCGATCCCGACTCCGGAAACGCCGCTTCCTGCGGTTCTGCTCGTGCACGGTGGGCCGTGGGCGCGCGATACGTGGGGTTACGACCCGATGCATCAATGGCTCGCGAACCGTGGCTACGCGGTGATCAGCGTCAACTTCCGCGCGTCGACAGGATTCGGCAAGGCGTTCATCAACGCGGGCAACAAGGAGTGGGGCGCCGCGATGCACCGCGATCTTCTCGACACGGTCGAGTGGGCGGTCGAGAACCGGATCGCGGATCGGAGCAGAATCGCGATCATGGGAGGCAGCTACGGGGGGTACGCGACCCTCGCGGCGCTGACGCTCACGCCCGAGGTCTTTGCATGTGGAGTCGATATCGTCGGCCCGTCGAACTTGATCACGCTGCTCGAGTCGGTCCCCGAGTACTGGAAGCCGATGCTCGAGCTGCTCACGACGCGTGTCGGCGACCACCGCACCGACGAAGGTCGCGAGTTTCTGAAGTCGTGCTCGCCGCTCACGTACGCCGACCGTATCGTCCGTCCGCTCCTGATCGGCCAGGGAGCGAACGATCCGCGCGTCAAACGCGCCGAGTCCGACCAGATCGTCGAAGCGATGGCTAGAAACGGAATCCCGGTCACGTACGTGATCTACCCGGACGAAGGACACGGCTTCGCGCGGCCGGAAAACCGCCTCTCGTTCTTCGCGATCGCGGAAGGATTCCTCTCGAAGACGCTCGGCGGCAGATTTGAAGAGATCGGCGACGCGTTCACCGGCTCTACCGCCGAGGTCGCAGTCGGCGCCGACGATGTCCCAGGGCTCGCCGAAGCGCTCTCGGGCGGCCGGGACACCGTTTGAGCACGAGCCCGGCCCGCGAACTTCAACGAGGTTCGGGGGACAGGCGCTGAGCTTTACTCGAACTGAACGTCGAGTCCCAAAGGAACGCCGTTCGCGTCCGTTTTGAACCAAAGCTGGTTATCCGGGTTGGTGGCCCAATCATTGTCGCGAATCGCGGCGAGATCGGTCCTTCCCGGTTCATAATCGATTGCGTCCGAGAAGTCGAACCGTACGGTCGCGGTTATCGTCTCGTCTCGCGAGAGATCGATCGAGCGGACAGAACCGTACGGTACGATGATGAAGTTCGAGTAGAACCGCCGTTGTGTACCACCCTCGGCGAGACTGATCAGGAGGTCTTCCTGGAACTCGCTCAGCGGGCTGGAGGAGGACGCCACCTCGTACCCGGAATCACCACCCATCGTCGACATCTCTACCTGAACTGGATCGCTGAACCAGTCGCTGCGGACAAACAGCACATTATGGGTCTGTTCGGGTCGGGAAAAACCGGCGATCCGGGTATTCGCGTAATGGTCGGGAATGCCGTTGAGCTCGGCATAACGGTGAAGAGGATGCGTTTCGAGTCCGTTATTCTCGGCGTTGTTGCCGTAAAAGACGTTGTCGATAATCACGCCGTTCCGATACAAGTTGACTTCGAACACGTCGATCGAGAACTCACGGACATTGTCGACATACTCTTTTGACACCCCTTGCCGGTAGTCGGCGTTCAGCGCGTCAATATCTATGGCATCGTTCGAGAACAGAACTACGTCACGCGCGGCCGGGTGGCCACTCTGAACGACGACATAGTGACTCCAGTCAGTGTTCCCGTGTCCCGACGCAAAACCGCCGGTCTGAATCGTCTCACCCGGACGGTAGTGGTATGCGACGATCTCGAGTTCACCGAAGTAAAGCCCCTGGATCGACGAACCGCCATTGCTCAGCGTTTGAAGAGCACTAAAACCACTCTCCTCGTACTTGACGGATATCGCCTTGTGTACCCGCCACCCAAAAAGATCACAGCCACCGAGAACGAGAATCACGCCCAGCGACAGAATCAACCGCATGGCCGCCTTGATCGTCCTGACATTGCCGTTCATAACGTTCACCCCCACATCATGTATTCTGATCTATTTGGTAATATACAGCGAATCACGGTCAAAACCACGAAAAAACCCCACTAATGCGTGGGGCTCCGTAGGGTCAATAGACGGGGGATTTCAGATTCGGACCGTTAGGCGCGATTGGCGATGGCTCGTCGCG
>REEC01000155.1 GCA_007695285.1 Spirochaetaceae bacterium
ACGGATAGTATCAGCGACATTCGAGCCCGTCCAGGCCGTCGCGTACCCGCGCACCAGCAATTCTAAATGTGAGGCGGGGGCGGGGCGTGGTCGGAGGACCGGCGACGCGTGAGCCAATTCGCCGGGCGGATCACGGTAGCCGGTAGACGATTCCGCTGAGAAAAGCGTGTATCTGAAAAATGGCCGAGCCCAAGTAATTATTGAGGGAGACAGAGAAGACGTTCCAGTCGAGTGAGACAAAAGAGAACTGAGCGAAGACGGTCAGGTAGATTTGCCGAGGAGTCCGGCGCGGTCACCCTCCGGGGTCCGGCAGCTCAAGCTGTTCGATCATAAAGATGAGAACGGCTTGCCAATTGGGGAAGTAGATATAACCGGTCAGTGTTCCGAGTTCCTGGAAGAACCGCGTTCGCCGTCCCCGTTCTTGTCGGAGTAATGCGTAGCGCTGATCGTAGAGGTCGAGAATCGTATGCATGAGGAAAGCCAGAATATTCAACGTTGCCAGCGTCTCGCAGAGGTTTTTCTTTCCGTGCCCGAAGTTGTGCTCAAGATGATACCCCTTGGTCTTCAGCGTATTGATGTCTTCGTTCTCGACTTTCCAGCGTGCTCGCCCGGCGGCGACCACCTCGGCGACGGTGTCGGCAGTTACCCGATGGTTGGTGACGAAACTGTTGGCGTAGACCTGCCGGCCGCTGTCCTCTTTGATCCGCACTTCAACCCAATCGACAATCGGTGCGTCGGCCTCGGCGGATAACGGCACATCGGCGATCCAGCGGTAGGACACGGTGCGTTTCCGCCCGCGGTAGCGGACGCTCTCGGTGCACCGCTCGATCTCACCTTCGGCCTCAAGGCTCGCGATGTATTCCGTTAAGTATTTGTGTGATTGTGGTTTACAGACGCAGACGAAGTTCATCTCGTACTCTCTGAGAAGACGCAGAAACGGTCCGCTTGCGTAGATATCGTCACCGCATACGGTTACCCCCAAAGGACTCAACCGCTCGCCGTTGGTGCGGACCCACCTTTTCGCCGCGCTCAGCTCTCCTTCGGCCTTCCTCTCTCCGTCCTCTCCACGGATGAACTCCGGGGCCAACGCGATGGCTCTGCTCTCTCCCGGTTTCACTATCGCCGGAGATAGGAGCTTGTGCGAGTAATCGACCATGCCGCTGGTGTGATTACTGACATGGCAGCGCGAACAGTGAATCTTCTGGCTGCGGAAATACTCGGTCCCGTCGACGGTGAGCACGATATCGTTACCGACTGAGCGCCACCGATCGAGTTCACCGCAGGACTGCAGTTCATCGAGTATCCGGCCGAACACCGGATACACACGCAGTGCTTCCACCTCATCGAGCATACTGCGGATGTGGTTGTCGCTCGGGACGTCAGCCACGCCGAAGAGGCTCGCCAAATTGTGCCTCCCGTTCTTTCGTCCGATTTGGCGCTGGAAATCGAGAAACGATTCGCTTTGTGTGAAGAACACGGAGAAGGCCGCCAGAGTGATATCGCACATTGAGAAGTGCCGGTTCGCCCCAGTGCGTTTGTCGGGAAAGCTCTCAGCCACTTCCCGCAGCAGGCTCACCATCGTCTCGAATGTCGGCGCAGCCCCTCCCCGGTCCACACATTGATCATACACCGAAGGCTAGAAAATGTCTAGTAGATATTTATTTATCGATTAAGCCCGCCCCCGCCTCACATTTAGAATTGCTGGTGTCGAACAGCCGCTATTGATCCCCACTCGCGTGCACGAGTATTGTCACCGCATGGCGAAAACTGCAACTGTGAAAAACAGCTCGCGGCCGGTTACGGTCGCACGGAACGTTCTGATCGTTCTCGGCGTGATCGACCTCGTGAGGGGCATCATGCATACCTTCGTTCTCAACTGGGCCGCCGAGAACATCGCGCGGATCGCTCCGCACCCGGATGCGCTGATGCTTCTTGGGGTGTTCGGCAACTCGAATTTGCTTACCGGGGCGCTGTACCTGCTCGTGGCGCTCAAGGCCCGCGAGATCGCGGGATACATCCTGGGGATCATCCCGGTTGCGTACCTCGTCGGGGTCGTGGGGATCAGGCTCAACGGCGTCTCGATGCAGTCGGAGTTCAACGGCAAGTACATGATGCTCGTTTACTTCGTCGTCTGTATCGTGACGTTCGTGTACTTCATCGCCGCCCGGCGGAGAGAGATCGAGCGATAGACATCGCGGCTCGGTTTCGGTATGGTATCCCATGGATCCCATCGCGTTTTCCTACAATGAAATCCACAAAACGGTAGCCGAGTTGGCAGCGCGGATTATGGCTTCAGCCTACCAACCGGACGTCATCGTCGCTATCGGTTCGGGCGGGTTTATCCCGGCGCGGATGATCAAAACCTTCCTCAAGCTGCCGATTTACACCGTCGGAATCTCGTTGTACGTCGGTGAAAACGTCACGCTGCCGGTGCCGAAAAAAATCCAATGGATCGACGAGGTCGAGCAAAAACTTGCCGGCAAGAAGATCCTGTTGGTCGACGAGGTAGACGATAGCCGGACCACGTTGGAGTACTGCATTCGGGAGTTGGCGAGCCACCATCCGGCCGAACTCGCGGTGGCCGTGCTGCACAACAAAGACAAAGAGAAACGCGGAGTGATCCCCACCGAAGTCGTGCACTACTGGGCCGGAGAAGAGTTGCCCGACGCCTGGATCAAGTACCCTTGGGACGCGGTGGACATCGAAGCGCACGACAGGATGATACTGAGTCTGCCGTCGTCGCAGCCGTAAGCTCGTAACGTCCCACTTCCCCGCTGACCCGGCGCGCCGGCTCACTCGCCGTTGATCAGAGAACGCGAGAGTGAGTTGTGCCGCTCAATCAGCACCGGAAGGTCGATCGTCAGCAACTCCCCGTCGGCAATCACCCGCCGCCCGTTTATCACCGAGACGTCGACCCGGTCCGGCATACACAACACAAGTGCGGCAACAAGGTCGTGCTGGGCACCGGCAAACGCCGGCCCGTCGACCCGAAACGCGACAAAATCTGCCGACTTGCCGACCGCGATCGATCCGATGTCGGCACGACCGAGCACCCTCGCTCCGCCGAGGGTCGCGAGTTCCAACGCCTCGCGGGCCTTGAGAGCGGCCGGGCCGCCGAGGACGCGTTGTAACAACATTGCCTGGCGCGCCTCGTTCAAGAGGTTCCCGGCGTCGCTCGATGCGCTGCCGTCCACGCCCAATCCAACCGCCACCCCGGCGTCGATCAACCGTCGAATCGGAGCGATCCCGGACGCGAGACGCATATTCGAGTTGGGACAATGGCACACCCCGGTGCGCGTCTGTGCGAACTGCGTGATCTCGGTCGGGCTCAACTTCACGCAGTGCGCGTGCCACACATCGTCCCCGAGCCACTGTACCGACTCGGCGTACTCACCGGGAGTCTGCTCAAAAGACCGGCGCGTGAACACGATGTCTTTGTCGTTTTCGGCGAGGTGGGTGTGTAAACGCACGCCGTAGCTGCGGGCGAGCGCGGCCGACTCTCTCATGAGGTCCTGCGTCACGGTGAACGGCGAGCACGGCGCGACCACGATCTGGAGCATCGATTGGCCGGCCGGGTCGTGGTACTGTTCGATCACGCGCTGGGTATCGCGGAGGATGAAGTCCTCGTTCTCGACGACCGAATCCGGAGGCAGGCCCCCCGAGCTGACCCCAAGGCTCATGCTGCCGCGGGCGGCGTGAAAGCGGACGCCGGTGGCTTGAGCTCCTTCGATCTGGGCGTCGAGCGTGACATCGTTCGGGAAGATGTAGTGATGGTCGCTGGTCGCCGTACACCCCGACAGCATCAGTTCGGCGATCGCGAGTTGCGTGCTGACGGTGATGTGCTCGGCGCGCAGACCGGCCCAGATCGGGTACAGGGTGACCAGCCAGTCGAATAACTCGTGGTCCTGCGCGATGCAGCGAGTCAGGCTCTGGAACATATGGTGGTGCGTGTTGATCATTCCCGGCAGCACCACGTGGTTCGAAAGGTCAAGGACGAGGTCGGCGGTCCGGGCCGGCATCTCGTCCAGCGTGCCGACCGCCGTGATGACCTGGTCGGTCACGTAGATTGCCCCGTGTTCGATCTCGCGGCGTTTATCGTCCATCGTAGCGAGCATCCGGACATTTTTGGCGAGTAGTGTCGACATGCAGCCATCCTTCTATCGGTATTCGGTAACAGCTGCTATTATTGTAGTGCGCTTTGCCCATCTTGTGGAGGAGAATGCCGTGAAAGAAACCATCGTCGTAGCGATTGGTGGAAATTCGTTGATCGTCGACCCGAAGCGGGTCACGGTCCCTGCCCAGTACGAGGCTGCGTACGAGACAGCCCTGCACATGGTTCCGTTGTTGGAAGCCGGCCACAACATGGCGATTGTGCACGGCAACGGGCCTCAGGTGGGATTCATCCTGCGCCGCGCCGAAATCGCCAAACCGTTTCTGCACATGGTTCCCCTCGACTCGTGCGTCGCCGACACCCAGGGCGCCCTCGGGTACAGCATTCAAACCGCGCTCCGCAACGCTTTGATGCGCGCGGGTGCCGCCCGTCCTGTCTGCACCGTGGTCACCGAGGTGCTCGTCGACCGCGCCGATCCGTCTTTTTTGGTCCCCTCAAAACCGATCGGCAGCTTCATGGAATCCGGCGAGGCCGAACAACACCGGCAGGAAGACGGGTGGGCAGTCGTGGAAGACTCCGGACGCGGGTGGCGGCGAGTGGTTCCTTCCCCCTTGCCGGTCGAGATTCTCGAACTCGAGGTGATTCGCTCGTTGGTGAAGAGCGGAATCGTCACGATCGCCGCCGGCGGTGGGGGCATTCCGGTGATCCGGGAACACGACGGAACGTACGTCGGAATCGAAGCGGTGATCGACAAGGACCTGGCCGCCGGCCTCTTAGCCCAGCAGCTGGGGGCCGACCGTTTTATCATCTCGACCGGGGTACAGCGGGTGGCGCTTAACTTCGGAAAGCCGAACCAGATCGATCTGGACTCGATGACGATATCCGAAGCGCGTCGGTACATCGCCGAAGGGCAGTTCGCGCGCGGAAGCATGCTGCCGAAGATCGAAGCGATCGTCGAGTTCGTGAGCGCCACCGGCAAACCGGGCCTCATCACGGATCCACCGAACCTGTCTCGGGCCTTATCGGGCGAAACCGGCACGCACATCGTGCCGTAACGCGAGCCTCACGAAACCCGTACTACAGGTCGAAGACCGGGAGTGTGCGCGCGCCATCGGGTATATCGCGGAACGGCACCTCGTAGAGCGCGGTGAGGTTGTCGGCGGTGATCACCTGGTCGCAGAGGCCGGCACAAAACAGACCGCCGCGCCGAATTAAAATGGCGTGCGCGGCGTTGGCCTTTGAGAACAGGGGGTCGTGGCTCGTGAACACGATATTGACACCACGCTGCGCGAGAGCGTGCATCAGAGAGCTCAGGCGCCGGCTGTTGGCCGGGTCGAGGTGACCGGCCGGTTCATCCATCAGGATGATGCGCGGGTTCTGCGCGATGCACCGGGCGATCTGGGCCAGCTGCTGCTCGCCGGAACTCAACTCCTGTACCGACCGTTCGGCAAGCGCGGTAATGCCGACTTCTTCCATCGCGCGGACGGCGTGTTCTTCGTCGGTCGCTGTCGGCTGCGCGAGAGAGGCAATGTGTGGCCCACGCCCGAGGAGCACGTAGTCGCGAACCGAGTATGCAAACGGCAGAGCGGCGTCGGTGCTGACCATTCCGACGACCTGCGCGCGCTGCCGCCGGTCGAACCCGGATACCGCGGTGCCGAACCACTCGACGCGGCCACGGCTCGGTTTCAGCCAGCCGATCATGATCGACAGTAAGGTCGACTTACCGGCGCCGTTAGGTCCCATCACGGCCGTAACCCCTTCGGGCACGGTCAGGCGCAGGCCGTCGAACAATGGGTGTTCCGAATAGCCGAAGGAGACGTCGTCGAGACCGATTATCATCGCTGAATCCTCACCGCACCGCGCGATAGAAAGGCGATGAACAGTGCGGCCCCCACCAACGAGGTCAGGATGCCGAGCGGGATCTCGGCCGTGGTAGCGATCCGTGCCACGCTGTCACACATGACTACGATGATCGCCCCGACCGCCATCGAACTCGGCAGGCCGAACCTCGAGTCGGCCCCGACGCTGCGACGCACCACGTGCGGGACGATCAGGCCGATCCACCCGATAATCCCGGCCACGGCGGTAACCCCGGCCACCGCCGTCGAGGCCGCCGCGAGCAGGAGCACGCGTTCACCGGCGGGCCGCGCTCCGAGTGAGAAAGCGCTACGATCGTCGAGTGAGAGGATATTTATCCGCCATCGGAACAGCACCAATAAACCGAGACTGACCGCGACCATTGGGACAACCGTTATGATACGGTTCCAGTCGACGGCGTGCAGTCCGCCGAGCATCCAAAAGGTCAGTTCGGGAAGCTGACGCGCCGGGTCGGCCATGTACTTGAGCACCCCCAACCCGGCGGTGAACAACGCCGACACCGAAATTCCGGAGATCACAAGCCGGACGATCCAGCCGCCGTACGGCAGGCGTCGAGCCAGCATGAACGAGGCCGAAAGCCCCGTAAACGCGCCGATCAGCGCGAGAATCGGCACCAGAGCGCCGGCGCCCGGAACAGTTACAATCGCCAGCGCGGCCCCGAACGCCGCGCCGGGGCTTACGCCGAGAAACCCCGGTTCGACCAAAGGGTTCCGAAACAGGGTCTGGAACACCCATCCGGCGCTGCCGAGGCTCATCCCGACGACCACGGCAAACAGCACCCGCGGCATCCGCAACTGCACGATCACAATGGCGACCAACGGGTCCGCGCGCAGCGCCGCGGGAGACGTGAACCCGGTACTCGGGTAGCGCCCCAGGAACACGGAGGCCCCGGTGCCGAGAGCCAACAGAGCCCACCACAGAATCGATCGTCGATTGCTCATCCTTCAGGGTCCGTCGACCCAGGTCGGGCTGATCGGCGGGGAGATCGTCGGCAGAACCTCCGACTCAAAGCGTTGCCGATCGAGGCCGTACATCTCGACAAAAAAACCGGCAACGTCGGCCAAAAACGGCTCGGTGCCGAACGCCTGCGGGTAGAGCACTCGCGATAACCACTCGACCCCGAGAATCCAGCGTGAGCTCGGTTGGCCCCACGACACGAAGTCACCGGGCATCCCGAACAACCGGGCGTCCCTGACGGCGCGAAGGTTCTGCCACAGCGGATCGGCGAGCATCGTCTCGACGACGTCGTCGACCGGCCGCCCGAACGAAACCAGGACGATAGCGTCGGCGTCCCAGCGCGCGATCTGCTCGAACGAGACAGGAGTCCACCGCGGTTCGGTCGCCGCATCGACCCACACCGGCGTCGCTCCGGCATAACGTACCTGCTGCGTCTGCATCCAGTCCGACGGGGCAACCCGGAACACCGCGCTCCCGGCCTGGTCGGTGTACTCGAGCACGAGGACTCTCGGCGGTTCGGCGTCGGTCAGCGCCGCGCGAACGCGCGTTTGCACGCGCTCGATCCGGTCGCGGTAGAATCGAACCAGCTCCTCGGCCCGGTCGGTTTGGCCCAGGACGTGCCCGAGCGAAAGTATGTCGCGCTCAAAACGGTCAGGGGTCTCGAGATCGAGGTAGAGAACCGTGACCCCGAGGGTCTCGAGGGGCCGTCCGACCGAGTCGCGAACCGCGTCCTTCAGCACGACGAGGTCGGGTTGCACGGTCAGGATCTCTTCGGTCGTGACGGTACGGCCGAACCGCGTCATCGTCGCGGCCCGGGGTTCAAGAACCGCGAAGAAATCGCCCTGGCCCTGGTCGCTCGGTCCAACCCCGACCACCCGGGACGACACCTCGGGAAAGAGGTACAGCGCATCGATGAGCATGATGTTCGACCGCCCCGTGAGCACGATCCGCTGCGGCGGCTGCTCGAGCCGGACGATGCGCCCGAGCGAGTCGATGACCTCGATCCCGGCACTCTCGACGGGCGCGGTATCGTCGTCGCGAACTTCGCTGCACGCGACAAACCCACCGAATAGCAGAACACACCCGATCACCAGTGCCAAAACGGCGGCCGAACGGGTGGAGACGTGGGCATCGGCACGGAGCCGGTAAAAATCGAACATTCGGTTGCTCCTCAAATGGAATCGGCCTGACCCCAGCAGTTTTCATTTTGCCTTGAAAATGAAAACTGCTCGCCCGACCAGTTCGCTGGTCGCCAGGGGTCGGCCGGACGTGGTACGCTGACCGGGTGACCAAGTACGACTGCGTGGTACTCGCGGCCGGCGAATCCCGGCGCATGGGACATCCGAAGATGCTCCTGCAGCTGCACGGGACGGCGTTGATAGTGTGGGCGGTACGGACCGCCTTGATCAACTGCCCCTCTGTGATCGTGGTGCAAGGCCCGATCGATCTGGAGCCGATCCTCAGCGGCCACGTGGAGATGGAGCGCGTTCGAGTGATCACTAACCCGCGTTTTCGCGACGGGCAGCTCGGCTCGCTGCAGGCAGGTCTCGCGGCGCGACGCGGTGAAGCCGCGGCAGTATTTGTGACTCTCGGCGACCTTCCGCAGGTCGAGCACTCGACGTACCGCCGGCTGGCCGGGGAGGCCGAAGACGCCGGCCTCGGCGGTACGTCGCTGATTCCGGTCACCGCCGACGGCACACCGGGACACCCGGTGTTACTCAGCGCCGCGGCGGTGACCGCCGTCTGCAGCGTGTCGGCATCCGCCGTGACGCCACAGACGCGCGCCCATCAGATTATCAGGTCGCTGCCGCATCGCTTCGTACCGGTCGCCGACCGGCATATCAGCGTCGATATCGATACCCCGAGCGACTTCGAACGACTGAAATCGACCTCGGGATGACTCCGTTCCACGGCCCGGAGCTACGGAATGAAAACCCGCCTGGAGTCGCGCGCGACGAGCGATTTGAGCACGGCCGGGGTGTCGTTGAAGCGCGAAAGCAGCATCATCGCGGCGATCACGTACGGTTTGAACCCGGCTTCCTTGTACAGCGGAACCCGGTAGCGGTCGAACACCGACGCCGCCACTTCGCCTTGAGCGCAGCTGACCCCGGTGATGTCGGCCGGAAGGCAGTGCATGTACAGCGCCTTCCCATCGGCGGTCTTTTTCATGCGCTCTTCGGTGCACTCCCAGTCCTTGTGGTTCGCATTCTGCTGGAGCAGCTCCTTCTCCAGCGCGGCGATCCCGGCCTGGTCGTTCTGTTCGTACAGGACGGTGCGTTTCTCCATTGCCGCGTACGGGGCCCACGACTTCGGGTAGACGATGTGCGCGCCTTCGAACGCCTCGTCCATGTCGTTCGTGCGGCGAAAGCTACCGCCGTCCCGCGCGTTTTTCTGCGCGACGGCTTCCACGTCCGACATCACCTCGTACCCCTTGGGATGCGCCAACACGACGTCCATGCCGAAGCGCGTCAACAGGCCGATGATCCCCTGCGGCACCGATAGCGGTTTGCCGTACGACGGCGAGTAGGCCCACGTCATCGCGATTTTTTTGCCCTTGAGCCCCTCGATACCGCCGAACTCGTGAATCAGGTGCAGCGCATCGGCCATCGATTGGGTCGGATGATCGATGTCACACTGCAGGTTCACGAGGGTCGGGCGCTGCTCCAATACACCGTCTGCATGACCTTCGCGGACGGCGTTTGATACGTGTCGCATGTACGTGTTGCCCTTGCCGATGAACATGTCGTCACGGATGCCGATGATGTCGGCCATGAAGCTGATCATGTTCGCGGTTTCGCGCACGGTCTCGCCGTGTGCGACTTGGCTCTTCCCTTCGTCGAAGTCTTGAACCTCGAGCCCCAACAGGTTGCAGGCGCTCGCGAAGCTGAACCGGGTCCGAGTCGAGTTGTCCCGGAAAATGCTGATCCCCAACCCGCTGTCGAAGACGCGCGGAGAGATATTGTTCTCGCGCAGTCCACGCAGGATATCGGCGACGGTAAACACGGATTGAATCTCGCTGTCCGATTTTTCCCACGTTAACAGGAAGTCCGTAAGGTACATCGTGTCCGGGTTGAACCCGGCCAATCTGCTGATGAGATCTTCCACTTCGCGAATCGTTGTCTTAGCCATGTATGACTCTCCCTTGGTGATGTTATGATTCGACCCAAGCTGCGTGGGCCGGGCTGTTACTGTTTCCGGTTACTGTTTCCGATAAACTTTGATGCGTTCGTTGAACTCGGTGATCAACCGATTCAACTTCGGCTTGACCGCGTAGATCGACGACCAGTAGTCGCGATCGTGCCACTGCGCGTTTATCTCGTCGTAGGTCTTTCCCTGTTGTTCCACCCACGTGTAGTACTTCAGATTGTGAATGCGTTTTCGGTCCTCGTACCGTAGCTCCAACAGCTGGTCGGTGCGAATCGCCTGCAGTAACGCGTAGTCGGCGACGGCGTCGTCCCGAGTGTACGCGCCGCGCGCCTCTTCCAACTCGGCAAGCCTGGTCTGGTACATGCCGGCAGAATCGGTAAAGACCGTGGTCACGAAGTCGTTTTCGGTGAGCTCGTAGTATCGCGCGAACTTGATCGCGGTCAACAGGTTACAGACGCAGCTGATACCCAGCAGGCCGAGTTGATCGACGGTTTCCTTCGGCACGCCCTTGGAGACGAGGTACTCGCGCCCGACCGGTTCGTTGAACAGGCGAAACAGCCGCATCGAGTCTTCATCGTCAATCGCGACGACCATGTCGGTGTTCTTGACGTTGTGAATCCACGGAACGTGTTTGTCGCCGATTCCCTCGATGCGGTGTCCGCCAAAACCGTTTGCCAACAACGTGGGGCACTGCGCGGCCTCGCTGACCGCGAGTTTTGCGTGCGGAAACTTCGATTTAATGTACTCACCACCGGCGATCGTCCCCCCGGAACCCGAACTGACGCAGGTTCCGGCGACCCGGTCGCGGGGTCCCATCAGCTCGGACAAAACGCGCTCGATGGCAGGGCCTGTAACCTCGTGGTGCCACAGATGGTTACCGAGTTGTTCAAACTGGTTGAAGATGAACACCTCGGCGCCACGTTCGCGCGATAGTTCATGGCACTTGTCAAAGATCTCTTTGACGTTGCTCTCGCAACCGGGGGTCGCGATCGTCTCGTTCGCCATGTTCTTGAGCCATTCAAAACGCTCCTGGGACATCTCTTCGGGAAGGATCGCGACCGACTTACACCCGAGCAACCGTGAAATAAACGCGCCACCGCGGCAGTAGTTGCCGGTCGACGGCCACACGGCCATGTTCTTGTCGGGGTCAAACTGCCCGGTAACGAGCGTGGGAGCGAGGCAACTGTACGCCGCGCCGACCTTATGCGCGCCGGTCGGGAACCACTTCCCGACGAGACCCACGATCCTCGCCGGGACGCCGGTCAATACCGCGGGAAGCTCGAGGTAGTTCACGCCGCCGTACGTTCCGCCGTGCTCGACCGGCTCGTTCTCCCACGTGACCCGAAAGAGATTGCGCGGATGAACCGCCTCGCGGGCGATCGTTTTGAGTTCGGCCTTGATGGCTTCCGGGACGATCTGCGGCCGCTGCATTTCGTCGTAGGTCGGCAGAATGATGTCGTTCTGCGCGCAGTACCGCGCGTTGCGTTCGATCTGCTCTTCGTTTGTCGTCAGGTCAATCACGGGTAACTCCTCATCGATTCTTGTTGGGTCGGTTTATTAATCTTCGGCGGACAGCGTGGCGACGAAGTCCGCACAGAGCGCATGCGCCGTGTGCGCGCGGTACGCCGCGGTCGAGCGTTGGTCATCGATCGGTCGAATGTACGCTGAGTAGCGGTCTGCGATCGCCTCTGCGTCGAGGCTGCTCGCCGCGTGTCCGACGACATCGGCCTCGATCTCCGGCACCCGGACGACCGTCGGCGCGACCGCTCCGAAAGCGCACGCGAACCGCGTAACTCGACCAGCCGCGTCGCGGTCGGCGACGCCGGCAAACGCCACTTTGGTCAGCGCATTGGCGGCGCGGGTTCCTACCTTGCGGTAGTACGAATGCGAGTAATCGTGTCGCGGGATTACTACAAAAGTGAGGATCTCCTCGGGACCGAGCGTGGTTTCTCGCGGTCCCCGGATGAACTCGCCGATCGGTACCACCCGCCGCTTGATACCGTCACCGGCGATCGAGTCGATGACGATCCGCGCCCCAAGCGCGTACAACGGGGGCAGCGCGTCGGCGGCCGGACTCGCGTTCGCGATGTTCCCGCCGAGCGTGGCCCGGTTCCGAAGGCCGGGCGCCGCGAGCAACTCGATCGAACGCTTCAACACCGGCGAAACCGCACCGTGTTTCAGGACCTCGGAAAGCGGGCAGGCTGCGCCGATCCAGAGCGCCCGCGACTCACCGTCGAGCTGGCCCGGCGACTGCGCACCGGGCGCGCCGTCGTGCACCGTGGTGATCTCTCCGACCGCGTCAAGGAACAAGACCGGTCGGTCGAATCGTGGGGGCAAAGAACCGTAACGACGGCGTTGAACCATCAGGTCGGTGCCCCCGGCGAACGGCTGGGCGTGCTCGCGGTTGAGAATTGTGAGCGCCTCGATCAGACTGGTTGGGCGGAACACGACGGTCGACACTATCGCTCTCCCGCGTCCGGGCCGTCCGGGCGATCAGGGCGGTCGGGGGAGTCGCCGGCCCCGTTCCGTAACCGTTCGGCCGCGAGCGTGATGGCGTCTACGATCATATCGTACCCGGTACACCGACAGAGGTTGCCGGAGATCCCGAGTCGAATCTCGTGCTCTGCGGGGGTCGGGTTCTCCTTGAGCAGCGCGTCGGCTGCCATCAGCATCCCGGGGGTACAGAACCCACACTGAACACCGTGCGCGTCGGCAAACGACCGCGCGAGCACGCTTCCTTCGGCACGGGCGGCCAAGCCCTCGATCGTCGTGATCTCGCTGCCTTCACAACCGGCCACCGGCTGCAGACAGCTGTTGACCAGGCGCCCGTCGATCAGAACGGAACAAGCCCCACACTCGCCTTCACCGCAGCCTTCCTTCGTCCCGGTCAGGCCGAGGTCTTCGCGCAGAACGTCGAGCAGGCGACGCATCGGCTCTGCATCGACCTCACGGGTTTGTCCGTTGACACGTAACTCAAGCTTCATCGCGCATAATCTCCCACAAGGTCTCGGGACCAGCCGGGATGCGACACACGTCGCGGCCGATCGCCTGCGCAATGGCCGAAACCAGCGCCGCATGCCCACCGTCGTGGACGATCTCGCCCATCCCCTTCGCTCCAAACGGTCCATACGGATACGGATTATCGATCGTCGCCGCGACCGTTCGCGGAAAATCGACGCTGGTCGGGATCATGTAATCGGCCATCGAGGCCTGCATGAACCGCCCGTCGCGGTCGACCTGGAGTTTCTCGAGGCAGCCGTACCCGAGGGCCTGGCTCATCCCACCCTGGATCTGCCCGTGCACGACCAGTTCATCGATCGCCTTTCCGACGTCGTACACGCCCCACGCTCCGGTGACCTGCGTCTCCCAGGTACGCGTGTCGACCGAGACCTCGATCACGTTCACGCCCCACCCAAACACCGCGTACGCGTCACCGGTGAGCGTAGCCTGGTCCCACGACACGCCGGGCGGCATCTGGTAATGCTCCTGGATCTCGATTGCCTTTCCGCTTTGCCATTGGGTTTTCAGTTTTTTGGCGGCCTCTTGCACCAGGTACCCGACGACCATCATCGTTCGTGACGCTACGGTCGGGCCGGAGTTCGGCACCCGGTCGGTGTCGGGGTTTTGACAGACGATCTGTTCGATCGGTATCCCGAGCGTGGCCGAGACGAGCTTTCGAAACGTGGTATGTGGCCCCTGTCCCATGTCGATGTTCGCGACCAGGATCTCAACCCGATCGTCTGCGGTTTTGCGCAAGCCCACCTCTGCCTTGATGATTTTCTGCTCGCCGTCGCCGGTGAAGCCACACCCGTGGTTGAAGACCGAAATACCGATCCCGCGTCGAACGGGGCCACCGTCGGCCGTCGCGTACGCTTTCCGCTTGGCGGGGTAACCGGAGAGCTCACCGATCTTCTCGATCATCCGGTCGAGTACGACGTTCTCGCGGATCGTGCCGTGAGTGACCGTTTTGTCCCCACGTTTCAGGAAAAACTGCCGCTTATACTCGAGTGGATCAACAGCGATACTGCGGGCTATCCGGTCCAGGTGCGTCTCGATCGCGAAGATCGCCTGAGGCGCGCCGAAGCCCCGAAACGCGCCCGACGGTACGGTGTTGGTCGCGATGCCGCGCCCGCGCACTCGGGCGGCGGGAATGTTGTAGACCCCGGTCGAGGTGAAAATGGCGCGCATCAGCACGATCGTCGTGTAACTCTCGTACGCGCCACCGTCGAGCTGAATGTCAATATCAATCGCGGTGATCGTGTCGCTCTCGTCGAGTGCGGTCTTGATGCGAGTTCGGCTGGGGTGACGTTTCGACGTGAAAGCCAGGTCCTCGCTGCGGTCGAGAATCACCTTCACCGGACGCCCGGTTTTGAACGCCGCAACGGCCAACGGGGTACCCATGATCTCGGGGTAATCTTCCTTTCCGCCGAACCCACCACCGGTGGTGGCTTGAATCACGCGCACTTTCGAGACGGCCGAACCCATTGCGTGTTCAACGGCGTGTTTCACGTAGTACGGGCACTGCAACGACCCGTGGATCGTGATTCCGCCGTCTTCGGGAATCGCGACGAGTCCCTGCGGCTCCAAGTACAGCTGTTCCTGGAACCCGGTCTGATACGTGCCCTCGAACACCCGGGCCGCTCGGGCGAAAGCCGCCTCGACATCGCCGTGCTCGAGGTGCAGATCGCTGTACAGGTTATCGGCGCCGTGGACTGGGCCACCATGCAAAGCGAGCGCCTCGTCGATCGTGACGGCGGCCGGCGTCTCTGCGTACCGGACATCGATCGCGTTGAGCAAATCGTCGAGCACGGCGGGATCCGGGCCCACGACCAGGAAGATGATCTGCCCAAGGTAGCGCACCTCGCGGTCGGCGAAGACCGGCCAATCGAGCGTGATGAGTGGGACTCGATTGTGCCCGGGAACGTCGTGCTTCGAGATTATGTGGTATCCGGCCGGGAGGTCCGGAAGCGAGACACTCTCGATCGTTCCGCGGGTAATACTCGAGCGGTAGAAACGGCCGAACAGCGCGTCGGGATATCCGACGTCCGCGATGTACAGCGCGTCACCGACGGCTTTGGCCGAGCCGTCGACGCGCGTTATCGGACTACCGATCTTGAGAGGGTCTACCCGGGTTTCAATCGTCATACTTTCCATGATCGCGTAACCCTTTTACCGCCGACCGAACGTCTTTCAGCCCGTGGCCGGTCAAGAGCAGTACCACTCGGCAGTCTGGATCGATTTCGTCGCGCATCTTCAAAAAACCCGCGTACGCGGCAGCGCCGGCCGGTTCACTGAACAGCCCGGCGGTCCTCGCCAACTCCTGCTGCGCGATCAGAATATCACGATCGTCGACGACTACGGTAGTTCCCTTGTGGCGTTGCAGCCGCCTGAGCGCAAACCAACCACAACGCGGCACGTCGACCGATATCGAGTCGGCGATCGTGTCGCTCGCCACCGGTTCCTCGAACCTGCCGGCCAACCGGGCGCGGTGGATCGCGCAGCTGCCGGCGGCTTGTACGGCAACCACCAACGGAACGCGGTCGATCACCCCGAAGCGCATCAGGTCCTCAAAACCACGGTACACGCCGCTGAGGATCACGCCGTCACCGGCCGAGACAAACACGACGTCCGGGACTCGCCCGAGTTGCCGAACTATCTCGATCGAGACCGTCTTTTTTCCTTCGATCGTCATCGGGTTGTACGCGGTGTTCCGCGAGAGTCCGCCGTGTTCGCGGACGTACGCGAGCGATTGGTCGTACGCGGTATCGTACGTTCCGTCGACACGGACAAGCTCGGCACCGTACAGCTGCGCTTGGACCAGTTTTGCCTCGGGTGCTGCCGCCGGTAAGTAAAGACGCACCCGTAAGCCCGCGGCCGCGCCGACCCCGGCCATCGACGAGCCCGCGTTGCCGGTCGAGGCCAACACGATGCGGTCGATGTCGTTCTTTCGTGCCCACGCCGCGACCAGAAACGACGCACGGTCCTTCAGCGAGCCGGTCGGATTGGCCGACTCGTCCTTCAGGTACAGGTACGGGAACGAGATCTTGGCGCGCAGGCGTTCAGGCCGCCAGAGCGGAGTGTTACCGACGGGAATCGACGGGAACCACCGGCGTTCGACCGGCAGGAGGTCGATGCTGTCCCAACCCGGCGGAAGCTCTCCCGGTGCGTCGCTTCGCTCGACCTCGAGGATGCCGCGCAACGGTTCGGTAGCGCGCTGCGAAACCGCGCAGGTTGGACAGACCATCAACGCGGGCTCGAGCTGAAATACCGCATCGCACTCGCTGCACCGGTACCTGAACAGAGTCTGCTCCACGGACTACACCTTCTTTTCGAGCTCGTACGGCAACATCGCGTAGAACGCGCTACAGATCTCGAGGTCATCGACCCGGGTGATCTCGTTTGGCGCGTGAGCCTGGTTTTCGTCTCCCGGACCGAATCCGATCGCCGGTATCTTGTGACGCCCGGTCGTAGCGACGAGGTTGGTAGAGAACGTCCACTTATCCACGACCGGATCCTTGCCAAACAGCGCCGTGTACGCTTCCACTCCCTGCACGACCAGATCGTGGTCGGCCGGCACCTTCCACGTCGGGAAGTACAGTTCCTGCGCGTAATCGGCGTTCTTCCAGCCGCGTTTTGTGTAGTTCGGCATCTGGACGTCGATCGAGGACTCGTCTTCGCCGATCGCCGCGGCCATCACCGACTTGACCTGGGCGATCGCCGAATCTGCCGTCTCGCCCCACGTGAGCCGTCGATCGAGGTAGATCATCGCCTCGTCCGGGACGGCGCACTGCGATGGCCCGTGTATGTCGACCTGTGAAACGACGATCGTCCCCTTGCCGAGGAAACCGTCGTCGTCGGGTTTCAGCGAGGCATTGAGTTCTTCCATAGCCAGGATGGCGCGTGCGGCCTTGTACGCCGCGCTCACTCCGCGTTCCGGCGCCGAGCCGTGTGAACTCACGCCCCTGAGGCGCGCGACCATCTCCATCCGGCCGCGATGCCCGCGGTACAGCCGGCAACTCGTCGGTTCGGTCGAGACCACGAAGTCAGGGATCAACTTTTCCTCTTCGATCAGGTACTTCCAGCACATGCCGTCACAGTCTTCTTCCATAACAGTGAACGTGAAGTACACCGAAAACGCGCCGCTGTAATCGAGGTCCCGGAGGATCCGCGCGGCGGTGATCATCGCGGCGGCTCCGCCCTTCTGGTCCGATGTCCCTCGGCCGTACACTATGCCGTTCTCGATCTCGCCGGAAAAAGGATCGCGCTTCCATTGTGAAACGTCGCCGGTTTCGACGGTGTCGACGTGCCCGTCGATCGCGAGGATCTTCGGCCCATGGCCTACGCGCAACACGACCGAGCCGAGCCCGTCGATCCGGACGTCGTCGAGCCCATAGGAACGGCAGACCTTCTCTATCGCTCGACAGACGTTCTCTTCCTGGCCGCTGTACGACTTGATCTTGACCAGGTCGCTCAACACCCGTGCCGTCTCGTCTCGATACGTTTTGGCGCGATTCAGAATTTCAGAACTCGTACTCATTCTTGCTCCCCTTTTTGATGTCGATGTTTATCACAAACGCGTTGACCACAGGCGTTGACCACAGGCGTCGATCGCAGGCTCACTCTTCGCGTCACAGTTCGTTCATGCGCGACCACAAAGCCCGCGCCTCGCTGCGAGCCTCGGCGTATACCTCCGACAGGTCAAACTCAAACTCGCGGTTCTTCATGACGATTTTCCCGCCGACGATCACGGTTTCGACGATCGCGCTGTTCATGCCGAAGATCACGTGGCCCGCGATATTGTGTTCGGTCAACGGAGTCGGAGCATTATACTCGGCGATCACGAGGTCCGCAGCATGGTCGCTCTGCAAACACCCGAATTTGCGGCCGAATATTCGTTCGACCATACGATTTCCATTGGCCAGGAACCCAAGAATGTCGCCGCCCTGCAACGCTCCTCCGGAGTCACGGTGCTTGAAGAAAGCGTGCTTGGTCTCTTCGAACATGTCCGCCCCGATACCGTCGGTCCCGAGCGCCACGTTGTTCCAGGCCGGAAGAAGGTCGTTGTAACCGACGGCGTTGTTCATGTTCGAGCGGCAGTTGTGGACGAGAAACCCGTCGCGTTCATTCAGTAACTCCACCTCGGACTCGGAGAAGTACACCGCGTGCGCCAGGATGGTCTTGTTTCCCAGAAGGCCGAACTCGTCGAGCCGCTCGGCGATGTCCTTCCCGTACGTAATGTGCGAGTGCGACACGTCGTATTGGTCTTCGGCGACGTGGATATGAGCGCCTTTTCCGGTAGAGCTCACTGCGTCGGCGATCAGTTCCAGCGCGGCGTCCGGCAATGTACAGAGCGCGTGCCCACCGATGTGAGCCTCGACCAACCGACTCCCGGCCGGCGCCTGCGCATCGACCAGTTTCGCGAACGCGAGGTTCTCGTCGACGCCCGCGCGCATATCGTCGAGTCCCGTGCGATCGGTGACCTCGTAACACGTCGCTCCGCGCAGTCCGACGCGCTCGAACGCGCGTTTAATCGTTTCAAGCGAGCCGGAGATACAACGTGGACCGGCGTGGTGATCGACGACGGTGGTTGTTCCGGCTTTTATCGCCTCGATGCTCGATACCAGCGCCGCGGAGGAGAGGCTCTCGAGCGTGTTTGCCCGGTCGAGACGCCACCACAGGTTCTTCAGAATCGAGACGAAGTCCGGGGTCGGGCCGATCTCGGCCATGATGGCGCGGGCCAGCCCCGAGTAGTAGTGGGTGTGGCTGCAGACCAGGCCGGGGAAGACCAGCTTGCCCGTTCCGTCGATGACGGTCGTGTCGGCGTTCGACAAGAGTGGAAGATCGGTCGCGGCTTGCGGCCCGACCGCCGTGATTTGGTCTCCGTCGATGACGATGTCTTGATTGTGCCGCAGTCGGGCCGGAGCGAACTCCATGGTATCGGCTCCACGGATAATGATCATGTGGCGACCTCCTGGGCGAGCTCGTGGTCGATGTGGTCAAAGAGTCGTGGCTGCGCGTCGTAGAGGTGAAGGAAGAGCCGGAGCAGCCGGGCGGTCTGCGCGTCCTCAACGCCCGAAAGCTGCGCAGCGACCTGCGAAACCGGGAGCGACGCCCGCTGCCCGCCGGGCAAGCGGTACTGCAGGGTGGCTCCGTCGAGAAACCAGCCCGGGTTTTTACTGTGTTCCATGTCCTCGGCGGTACTGAACACCGTCGGTTTGTCGGTGTACGGGCGGCCCTGCCACGGGCAGAACTGCGCACAGTTGCCGCACTCGTTGCAGTACGCGTCGAGATGGACGATCTGGTACGGGTCGCCGGGCGCGCCGGACCTCACCGCGATGTTGGCTCGGTTCGGACAGACTTCTACGCACTTGTTACAGACGACGTGGCATTCCAGACAACGCGCGGCCTCGCGCCGCGCACGGTTGGCGGTCGACGCTTCAGAGGCTGAACCGACGATGAAACCTTTTTTGGCCGCGATACGCGTGACCGCGGCGCGGAGATCGGCACCGTTGGGACGCAGGTCAGCCTCGGCGCGCGTCCAGTCAGCGTCCTCAGCGCGGCAGATCGCGTCGGCCACACTCCGTCCCTCGCCGATACACCGCACGATCGTGGACGGGCCGGTCCGTCCATCGCCCATGATAAACACTCCCGGAACGTCCGTGCCGTGCTCAAACGGTACGCCCGGACCCTTGAGCGAGACACCGGCCGCGTTCAATAACGCCAGGTCGGGGTCGTCGCCGATCGAGAAGATCAGGGAGTCCAGGCGGTACGTGGTAACGGCTTCGGTCGGCACCGGGCGCGCGCGACCCGAAGCATCGGGTTCGCCGAGGGTCATGACCCGGCAGCTCAGCGTGCCGTCGCTCGCAAACGACTCCGGATTGCGCAGCAGATTGAACTCGATGCCGTCGGCCTCGGCCGACTCGACCTCTTCGCGACTCGCCGGCATCTGCGAGCGATCGCGGCGGTAGATAATGCGCACGCGCTCGACGCCCGGGCACCGCAGAGCCGCTCGGGCGGTATCCATAGCGGTGTCGCCGGCACCGACTACGGCAACGTCGGCGCCGAGGCTGAGTTTGGAGGGGTCGCGGTTAAACTGTTGCAGGAAGGGTATCGACGAGTATACGCGAGGATCACCGGACCCGAACGGTAGCGGTTTCGGCCGGTACGTGCCGATCCCGATACCGACGTACGCGAAACCCGAGTTCTTGAGGTGGTCAACCGAAAAGCCCGGGGAACAGCCGAACTCGAACTTTACCCCGAGGCCCGAAATAAACGAGATATCGGACTCCAGTACCTCTCGAGGGACTCGGAAGTGAGGTACCACGTGCGCCACCACGCCGCCGGCTGACTCTTCGCGCTCAAATACGGTGACCGAGAACCCTTCTCGCGCGAGGAAGTACGCTGCCGACAGACCGGATGGACCGGCGCCGATCACGGCGACCCGGACACCACGAGCTTCGGAAACCGGAGGCATGAATCGCGTGAAATCCGGGGACCCGTTCTCGACGGCGAGGCGTTTCATCTCGCGAATCTGAACGGCTCCTTCGTAATCGAGGCGCGTGCAGTTCAACTGGCACTGGTGGTCGCAGATGTTCCCGGTTATCGCCGGAAGCGCGTTTCGCTCGTAAATCAAAGCCAACGCTTCAGCGTAACGGCCTTCGCCGACCAGCCGGATGTAGTCCGGCACCGGTTGGCCGATCGGACACGCGGTGATACACGGGGCAACGGCGCAATCGAAGAGCGGCAACGGTCGATCGACGGCGACCGCCTCGAAACCACGGAACTCCTTTTGCACGAACGTGGCCTCGACAGACTCACCGGCCAGCCGCGTCAAAGCCGATACGTCGATGCGCTCGCATTGCCACATCGAGTCTCCGCCGCCTTCCAGAATGTCGGCCATCTGTTTCAAACGGACGTACCCACCGGGTTTCAGCAGGTCGGTCGCGACCGTGATCGGCCGGATACCGGTCGCGAACACCGCGGCGACGTTGTGCACCGAGATCCCGCCGGAAAACGAAATCGGAAGGTCACCATCGAACTGTTCGGCCAGCCGGGCCGCTACGGTGATCGACAACGGGTACAAGGCACGCCCGGACATGTACATGTCCGAACCCGGCAGTACACCTTTTGTGTTTTTTGTACCGAGCGTGTTCGTCAGCTTCACACCGAACAACAGCCCGCGCTCGGCGGCGCGCTTTTTGAGCCGGCCGACGATGCCGACGGCCTGAGGAAACGACAGGTCGTGCGCGAACCCTTCGGCGGAAAGGTTCACGTACGAGTACCCGGTCCGGTCCAGGATCGACCGTACGGTGTCAAACCCCAGGAGCGTCGGGTTGAGCTTGACGTAGGTATGCAGACGCTTTTCATCGAGCATGTAGCCGCAGATCGACTCGATCTCGTCCGGCGGACAGCCGTGCATAGTGGAGAGCGTCACGTTCGAACAAATTCGACCCGAGATCGTATCGATCCTGGCCGTCACCGCGGCCCCGCGCCGGCGTGCGATCTGCCGCGCTTCGTCCAGCCAACGCGAAAACAACGGTTCGCGCGAACTGTCGATCATCCGGCTGAGGTACCGGTCCATCCGGGGGTTGGTGATTCCTTCCATCGTGTAGCCGACGCTCATCGAGAACACGAAGCCGGGCGGCGTCGAGCGGTCGGGGCCGAACAAGACATCCAGGAGATGCAGCACGATCCAGGCTTTGGCGTACTCCTGCCACGCGAGGTCGAGGCTGAGCTCGCTCGACCACTCGGTGTTGAAGCCCTCGTCGGCCGCATCGATACACGGTTTTTCGATCTCAAGCGAGTCAAGAATCTGAACCGTCTTGAGCTCGATAAAACGGCTGCCGACCAGGTACGACGCAACGATGTTCTGCGCAAGCTGGGTATGCGGTCCTGCCGCCGGACCCAGAACGGTATCGCACGGCGTGCCGACCAATGTCGCGCGGTGGCGATTGGTTTTGGCGAAAAACTGGGTGGACTCGATCCCGAACACCGATTGCCGGTGTTCATACTCGTCCAGAATCCTGTTCAAGAGCTGAGAGAATGGCAATGGCCGCATGCGATCACTCAAATAGGTATCCTTTTGTTCTTCTGAAACAATCTACTTCACGGGTTTCAGCAGTTCACCCCAACCGGCCGCGTCGGCGAGCGGCGCTTCGACGGCGTTGTCGTCGGTCAGCTCTGAACGATCAAAAACGATCCGGCCACGCACGAGCGTCTTTTCCACGCGACCGGACAGTTTCGTCCCTTCAAACGGAGTCTGGTGCCCTTTGGAAAAAAACCGACGTCCGTTGATCGTCCAGGTCGAGTCGGGGTCGATCAATACCAGGTCGGCGTGTTTGCCAGGCTCAATCGAGCCCTTGCGGTCCCACAAACCGAAACGGCGCGCGGCGTTTTCACTGATCACCTCGAGGTAACGCGCAAGGCTGAGCCGGCCTTCGATGTATCCTCGAGCGAGTGTGTACGGCAACAAGGTACCGACACCCGGTATGCCGCAGCTGTTCTGCCAGATATCGGTCCCCGATTTTTCTTCAACCGTTCCGGGGGCGTGATCGGAGGCGACGAACGAGATGCTGCCGTCGGCGAGCAACTGCCACAGCCGTTCGCGGTTTCCGGCGGACTTGACCGGCGGCGCGATTTTCATGACCGCACCGTGCGCGAGGTAGTCGTCGAGCGTGAACTCGAGGTAGTGCGGACAGGTCTCTCCGCTGATCCGCTCCGGACTCTGCGCAACGGTCTCGGCCGCTTTGCCGGTTCCCAGGTGCACGATGTGCAGGTCGGCATCGGTTTCCTCGGCTATCGCGACGGCGCTCCGGACCGCGAGAATCTCGGCGATTTCGGGGCGGCTTCGGTACCACTGAATAGCGTCGGCGCCGGCTGCGCGCGCGGCGGCGGTTGCGTTGTTGACGTACGAGGCGTCCTCAGCGTGCAACAGCACCGGCAGCCCGAGTTCGCGCGCCTTGCGCATCAGGATCGACATACGGTAGTAGTCCAGGGCCCCCCAGACGTCGTCCATGCCCGAGACACCGTAACACTTCACTCCGGTCACCCACCCGATCAGCGACGCCAACGGTTCATCGGGGCCTGAGTCCATCAACTGTCGGGACATCCCGCCGTGGAACGCGTAGTCCACGACGGCCTTGGGTTTGACGACGGCGTGCTTCTCGGTCAAGTGATCCAGACAGCAGACCGGCGGCTTCGAGGTGCACGGCATATCGATGATCGTCGTGATTCCTCCGGCGGCGGCGAACCCCGTTCCGTGCAGAAAGTCTTCTTTCTCGGTGTATCCCGGATCGTAGAAGTGAACGTGCGGATCGATGCCTCCCGGCATCAGCCAGAGCCCACGAGCATCGATGACCGCGTCGTCGGGATACCGCTCGGTCAGGTTGCCCGAAATAGCGGCGATGCAGCCGTCGGTTATCCTGACATCGCTGATCTTGAGCTCGGTTGCACCCGAAAACGCGACCGCCGCGCCGTGAATGATCATCGCGACACCTCCCTTTCTTTTGCCAGTTCGGCCAGGACCATATCGGGTTTCATCGGCAACTGCTCGAGCCGGATCCCGACGGCGTCAAACACCGCGTTACTGATGGCCGGTGCAATTGGATTCAGCCCAACTTCACCCATCCCTTTGGCGCCGAAAGGCCCGCTGCCCTGCGGCTCTTCGATCACGATGGCCTCGATCGACGGAGTGGTGTTGAAGCGTGGTATTTTCAGCTTTCCGAGGGTGTCGGTGACAAGCTTTGAGTCGCGTTCTACGAATTCCTCGCTCAAAGCGTACCCGACTCCCATAGCGACCGATCCTTCTATCTGGCCGATGACGTTCTGCGGATGGATCGCCCTGCCGACGTCTTGAGCCGAGTATACCTTCAATACCTCGATCCTCCCGGTCTCAACGTCGATTTCGACTGCCACCGCGGAGCTCACGAAACAGTACGCGTAGTGAATGCCGTCATCGGGTCGGTCGAGCTGGGACGGTTCGGTGGCGTCTTCCCGGTGGGCCATGGTCGCCGGGGGAACATAGGTCGCCCGATACTGCACGGCACCCACGACGCCACTCCCGCCGCTACCACTCCTTCCGTCGCTCAGAGCGTCGGCGAGGCGCCGGAGCCTCGTTCGCCACTCGGGGCGCCGGTCTCCGGACTCGATCGTGCCGAGTGCGCGCTCGAGCCGCTCTTTGAACCCGGCGCAGGCCTGGAGAACGGCGTTTCCGGTCACAAAAGTCTGGCGTGAAGCGGTCGTCATTCCCCCGTCCGGACACCGGTCGGTGTCCCCGGCCACGACGTCGATAAGGTCGTACGGAATCCCGAGTGCCTCGGCCGCAATCTGGGCGGCGACGGTGTCCGAACCTTGGCCCAGATCGGCGGCGCCGATTGTCACTTCGATGCGGCCGGCGGCGGTCAACGAGACCCCGGCCGAGGCGGAATCGGGCGTGCCGGCTCCAATTCCGACGTTCTTGTACGAACTCGCGAGCCCAAAGCCGAGGCGCTTGTTTGCTGGGCGCGGCACGGACTCAAATTCGGCGCGAAGCGCCGTAAGGCCGTCGATGGCAGCGTCAAGCGTCTGTTGGTAACCAACCCCGTCGGACAGCAGCTGACCGGTGGCGGTCCGCGAACCCGGGACAAAGCCGTTTCGGCGACGCAGCTCTCCTGCATCGATGCCGAGCGCCCGCGCCACTTTGTCCATCTGAATCTCTGCGGCAAAACAAACCTGCGTGCTCCCAAACCCGCGGAAGGCGCCGTTTGGCGTCCGGTGCGTGAACACGCCGTACGACTCGGCGTGTACGTTCGGCACGTCGTACGGCCCGGGTGCCGTCACCGCGGACCGAAAGACCACCGGCTTGGTGAGCGAGAGGTAGGCGCCGGCGTCGGCCACGACTCGCGACCTGACGGCGACGATACGCCCGGCCTTGTCGGCCGCGTGCTGCATGCGGATCCGCGCGGCGTGGCGTTTGACGCTCATGCGCAAGGACTGCTCCCGGGTCAAGGTCATCTTGACCGGTCGACCGGTCTTGATCGCGGCCAGGGCCGCGTGAATCTGGACTGTCGGCTCTTCCTTGCCTCCGAACCCACCACCACACGCGGTCATCACGACCCGCACCTTCTCTTCTGGGATCGCCAGGCACGCCGCGATCATCGCGCGGTACGCGTACGAGCCCTGACTACCGGTCCAGACGGTGATACTTCCGTCGGCTCCCGATTCGGCCAGACACGACTCAGGCTCGAGGTACGCGTGTTCGACAAACGGAGTGCTGTACTCCCCCTCGATCACGATATCGGCCTGTGCAAAAGCCGCGTCGACATCGCCCTTGCGCACCGCGACGTGATGCGCGACGTTGGAGTTCAGATCGGGACGGACTACGGCGGCTCCTTCGACCCGGTTGATCTCGGGGTCGTCAAGGATCGGCAACGGGTGGTAATCGACCCGGATCTGCGCTCTTGCCGCCTCGGCGTGGGCGACGGTATCGGCAATCACCGCGGCGATCACCTCGCCGCGAAAAAACACCTCGCGGTCGGCGTACACCTGCTGGTCCGGAGCGTACAACCCGAACACGTTACTGCCCGGCAGGTCGGCCCGGGTCAATACCGCGACGACGCCGGGGCACGAACGTGCAGCGCTACACTCGACCGACTCGATCCGCGCGTGCGTAAACTCGCTGAGCAGGAGCACCCCGTGCACGGCCTCGGCGCACGCGAGGTCATCGGCGAAGATCGGGTTGCCCAGGGCCTTATCGGGGGCGTCCTTTCGCATGACGGTTCGGCCGACGACCGTCGCCGGTTCACGGTCAGCCCGCGGACCGGCCGGTTCATCGACACCACGAACATACGCGGCGGCGAGCCGCACGGCGCGTACGATCGACTGATACCCGGTGCACCGGCACAGATTCGGCGCAAGCGCCCGGCGAATCGTCGCCTCATCTGGGTCGGGGTGGTCGTGCAGTAGGGCGACAGTCGACAGGATCATACCGGGCGTGCAGAAGCCACACTGCACCGCTCCGGCCTCGGCGAAAGCTCGCTGGACCGGATGCAGGTTCTGTTTTGACCCGCCGAGCCCCTCGATTGTCGTGATCACGGTGTCGTCGGTGAGTTGTTTCAGACGGACCAGACACGACCGTTTGGGACGACCGTTGACGAGCACCGTGCACGTTCCGCAATGACCGGTGCCGCAGCCGTTTTTGGCGCCGGCGAGTCCCAGGCCGGCTCGCAAGAACTCCAGGAGCGTCTGCGATGGGTCTGCGCTTTCGGCAACAACCGTACCGTTGACCGTGACTCGTAAGGTGTGCAGCGGTACCGGCGTCATACAACCGCATCCAGGCACCCGGGCCGCGACTCGTCGGGTTCGGGGACGTCCTCCGGTTTCATCCCGGCCATCAAGAACCCGATGGTGCGAACGTCGGCCTCATGACGGTCAAAGATCCCCATGATTTGTCCCTCGTACATCACCGCGATGCGGTCGGAGAGGTCGAATAACTCATCGAGGTCTTCAGAGATCAACAGGACGGCGGTCCCGTCGTCGCGTTGGTTCAAGAGTTGCTGACGAATATACTCTGAGGCTCCGATGTCCACTCCCCTCGTCGGCTGGCTAGCGATCAAGGCGTTTGGCCGGCGCGACAACTCCCGGGCCATGATCAGTTTCTGAATGTTGCCTCCCGAGAGGTTGCGGATCGGGGTGTCCAGATTTGGTGTCTTGACCTTGAAGTCGGAGACAAGGTTCCGGGCGTGTTCGGCCATCTTTTTGAACCGCAGGAAGATACCGGTACGGAAGGCCTTGTCGGCATGATCGTGCAGAAAGACGTTTTCCTGCACCGAGAAATCCCTGATTGCGCCGTCGAGCATGCGTTCCTCGGGGATGATCGCCATCCCGCTGTTTATGCGCCGGTTGAGCTTCCAGCCCGAAAGATCCTGACCATCGAGCAGGATCCCTCCCGAGGCCACCGGCCGAACCCCAATGAGCGCTTCGGCGAGCTCGCGTTGCCCGTTTCCGGCAACACCGGCTATCCCGAGGATTTCGCCGCTGTGCACGGCGAGCGAGACGCCGGAGACTGTCTGGGTCCCACGGTCTCCGGCGACGCACAGGTTCACGATCTGCAGACGAACGGGCCCGGCGTGCGAATCGCGCGAGGTGAGCGCTTTCAGCTCTCTACCGACCATCATTTTGACCAGCGACTCGCGACTCATGCCGTCCGACGAGCAGGTGCCCATGCAGTGGCCATCGCGAAGGACGGTGATGCGATCGCTCAGGGCAGTGACCTCGTGGAGTTTATGCGAGATGAACACAAGTCCATGCCCTTCGGCTACCATCTTTTTGAGCACGACGAATAGATCATCAACCTCTTGAGGGGTCAACACCGCTGTCGGCTCGTCAAGAATGATAATCTGCGCTCCGCGGTACAGGGCTTTTATGATCTCGACGCGCTGCTGCTCGCCGACCGAGAGGTGGGCCACCAGATCATCGGGGTTCACTTTGAGGCCGTAGGCCGCAGAGAGCTCGCGTACCTTCCGCGATACGACATCGAGATCGAGCAGGAATCCGCGACTGGATTTCTGACCGAGCGCGACGTTCTGCGCCACGGTCATCGTCGGAACCAACATGAAGTGCTGGTGGATCATGCCGATGCCGGCCTTCAGCGCGTCGGCGGGCGACCGAAACTCGACCTGGGTCCCGTCAATGGCGATCTGACCGCTCTCGGGACGAAGCATCCCGTAGAGGATTTTCATCAAGGTACTTTTCCCGGCCCCATTCTCGCCGAGCAGGGCGTGCACCTCACCGGCTCTCACATCGAAATCGATCTGATTGCAGGCTTTCACGCCTGGGAACGTTTTGACGATACCATTCATGGTTACCTGAGAAATTGTTCCGCCCATGAAAACCTCCTGACAAAGAAAGCCGCCCACAGCGACTCGCCCAAGGGCATCGAACCGATCGCTGCGGACGGCAATAGAATGCTCGAACGTTAAGGAAGCGCCCGGATGGAACCGGTCTTGATGCCTTCAATGGCGGCCTCGGCTGCAGCCTTGGCTTCAGCCGGAATGCTGATCGCCGGATTGAAAGCCATCTTCAGCCCGTCATTGGCAAAAGTTAAGACGTAGGACTGACCGCCAAGGGTTCCCGCCTCGTGGTTGGCGATGATCTCACGGACCATGCCGGTCCAGTCGTAGATCTGCGACGCCACAACCAACTCCGGCGCGAGATCGGTTTGATCGGCCTGCGTACCGAACCAGTATACGTTCCCGGCTTCGCGTGCCATGCCAACCGATCCGACCACCGACTGCGATGACCCGGTTAGCGAGTCCGCCCCATTCGAGATGTGCGTTCGGGCGGCGGCGGTCATCAGCGCGACGTCCGAAAAGCTGCCGGTCCAGGTCTTGCTGACGGAAGTGTTGCGACCGGTCGACTCGACGCCGGCAACGAATCCGTCGATGTACGTTTTTGCATCGCCGACCTCGATCGGGCCTGTCACACCGACCCGACCGCTGCGCGTCATGTGCGCGGCCAGAATTCCATTTACGTACCCACCCTGTTCGGCAGCGGCGGTGTAGGCGTACACGTTGGGCATTCCAAACGTGTTAACGTCGGTTCCCCACGCAAACACGGTCTCCGGAAAGTCCGGTGCAATGTCTTGAACCGACGAGCCGTACTGCGAGCCGTGGGCAAACACGATGTCAAACCCCTGCCCGGCGTAGTCTCTGATGGCCCCTGCGGCATCCGGAACGTTGAACATGTTTTCGGAGTACACTAACTCCAGGGCCGAAGCGCCGCCCATTTCCGTTTGGACCGCCACCAGGGCCGTCCACATCGACTGGCTAAACGCCATGTCATTGGTCGAACTCGGCATCACGACGGCGATCCGCAACGGACGATCGCCGGTCTGGGCGGTTTCCCGAGAAGGGGCGGCGAGCACGGCTGTCGCCGCAATCATGGTCAAGAAAAGAACTGTGAGCATCCTAGTGATCTTCATCCTAGATCTCCCTTTTTGAGCTGCCGGACTATCCGGCTATTGAACGAGGGATCAACGATCCCATTCAGACGACATTTTGACGACCACTAGTTTTCCCCGCGGAAGAACTGCTTGTTCAGCGCGGCCGGCTGTTTACCGCGGTTGACGCTGATCGTCAGTACGACGATCGTTAAGACGTACGGAAGCATGACCGCCAAACTGGAAGGGATGTCGACCCCCAGTACCTGGAGCCACAGCTGCGCCGAGTTGGCAAAGCTGAACAGCAAGGCACCACCCATCACTCCGATCGGACTCCAACCGCCAAAGTACACCAGGGCGACGGCGATAAACCCTTGACCGGCAGTCAGGTTGTCTTGAAACAGATTGGCAATCGATATAGATAAAGCAGCGCCGGCGACGCCGGCGAGTACGCCGCCGATGCAAACGCTGAGATACCGAATCCGGTTAACGTTGATTCCGACGGAGTCCGCGGCGTTGGGATTCTGGCCCACGGCCTTGATCTTAAGCCCAAGCGTGGTGCGTTCAAGCACGAACCACGAAATCGGCACCAGTAAGAAGGCCCCGTATACCAGCAAACTGTTGTTAAAGAAGATCGCGCCGATGAACGGAATGTCACCGAGCAGCGGAATCTTGACCGGTCGGAAGCCGGAGACGGTTCGGACGGTGCCGACGAGGACCTTGAACAACAAACTCGATAGACCTAACCCGAGCATCTGCAGTCCGATTCCGCTGATGCCCTGTTGAGCCTTGAACGTGACGCTGACGACCGACATCAGAAGCCCCATCAGAAGGCCGACTATCATCGCGATCAGCAAGCCAAGCCAGATGCTACCGGTCATGTACACGGCGTAAAAAGCGAAGAAGGCGCTCAACAGCATAATGCCGTCAACGCCAAGATTAACGACGCCGGAGAGCTGCGAGAAGGTCTCGCCAAGCGCCGCGTACAGGAACGGGGTCGCCAGACTGAGCATCGTGTGGAGGATGCCGGATATCACTCCAACAGAGAATACGTCACGCATCGTCAGCCTTCCTTTAGAACCGTCGTCAAAGTGATCCGGCGTTTTTTGATTATTTGCTGAATGCCCAGTGAAGCACCCGAGACGAACAGCACGACCAAACCCAGAATCGCTTGAATCAGCGCCGACGGCACCTGCATGGACCGCTGCATGGTGTTTGAACCAACCAATAAACCGCCGAACAGGACCGAGGCCGGGATCAAGCCCAAGGGGTGCAGGCTGCCCAAAAGAGCGGCCACGATTCCGGTGAACCCGTAACCGCCGGAAAACCCTTCCAGTATGCGACGATGGACACCGAGTACCTCGATGATTCCGGCCATACCGGCCAAACCGCCTGCCAGGGTCATCGATAAAGCCTGGTTAAACGGCACATTGATCGCCGAATACCGCGAGGCGTTGGGATTCAAACCCACAGCCCGGATTTCGTAGCCGATCGTCGTTCGCCACAAAAAGACGTAGACGGCAACCGCCAGTGCTAGGGCTACGTACACCCCGGCGTGTAACAGAGTTCGGGGAACGATGCGCGGGAGCCACGCGTTGGCCGGTAACCGCGCCGTCTGGGCCAAAAAAGTCCCGGCACTGACGCCTTCAGGATCCATCATCGGGCCTTGAAGCAAAAAATTCATAAACTGCAACGCGATCGAGTTCATCATGATGGTGCTGAGAATCTCGTTGACCCGGAACCTGGCCTTCAAGATGCCGGGGATGAAGCCCCAGAACGCTCCGGCCATGAAACCCGCCAGTAAGCCGAGTGGAACGAGCAACCAACCCGGAACACCGGGCAGAGCGAGGGCGATCGAGGTGCCGGCGAGCGCCCCCATGATTATCTGCCCCTCACCTCCGACGTTGATGACGCTCGCCTTAAACGCGATACAGATACCCAATCCAACCAGAAGTAGCGGCGTGGCCTTCACCAGGCTCTGATAGAGGCCACCGAGTGTCCCGAAAGCCCCGTAGAACATCGATGCGTAGGCACGGACGGGGTTCACGCCCAGGATAATCAGCACGACTGCGCTGACCATCAAGGCGGCGATCACTCCGAGAAATGGAAAAGTTGCTTTTAAGCCGAACTCAAACCACCTGTCGTTTGAAAGCGTAACTCGTTTGTTGACCATCTTTCTTTGTTGACACCTTATGGCCGTACAGCGCACGCGACCGGGCTAGAGACTACGCGAGCAGCACGGGACTTTGACCTTCGAGCCCGATTCGAGAAATCTAATTGTTTGGGCAGCTTGACTTCGCACGATTCTAGACCCGGGTTGCTCCGGCGTCAACTGCCGATAACACGATTCTCGCTTTTTTTTGAAGCGCTTTATCGCGCGTGAAGGAAGAAGCAAACTTCGTGCCATGAACATTGATCGCCTTGGTAGTGACTCGCAAATGTAAGCCAGGGAATTAGTTAGCGACGTCCGCAAATGCCGGCGAAGCACGGACGCTACGTCTCGCGGCCGTGAAAACCTACGTTTCGGTATTTTTCTCGCAAATAAACTACGTGTAGGTTGAGAATCGGCGTGGCGGTTCGCCGGTGCCGTCACTGCCGGCCCATATCCCCGGAGGAACAAGCGTTGTGCCTCCGATCAAAACCGAGGTACGATTGCGCTGGAGGCACGAGAACGCATGACGCCGAACATCATCTACATCCTCGCCGACGACCTAGGTTACGGCGATCCGGGATGCAACAATCCGTCTTCGGCGATACCGACGCCGAACATCGATCGACTCGCCGCCGAGGGCATCCGCTTCACGAACGCGCATGCCGGTTCGAGCGTCTGCACACCGAGCCGCTATGCGGTGCTCACCGGCCGGTACGCGTGGCGCGGCCGCCTGAAGAACGGGATCGTCTGGGAGTGGGACGCACCGCTCATCGAGGAGAATCGCCGCACAGTCGCGGGAATGCTGCGCGACAACGGCTACGCGACCGCGTGCATCGGAAAGTGGCACCTGGGGTGGGAATGGAAGCTGACCGACGGGTCGCGACCGAACGACCACGTCGCGTTCGGCGCGCGTCTGCTCAACGAACGACACGAGCTGGGTATGCGCGTCGATTACGGTGCGAGGATCGGAGGCGGTCCGGTCGACCGCGGCTTTGACAGCTACTTCGGCGTGGACGTCCCGAACTTTGCCCCGTACACCTGGTTCGAGAACGATCACCTGACGGAGATCCCGAGCGTGGAAAAGCCGGGACACCTCTACGGCAACCCGGGACTCGCCGTACCGGACTGGGAGCTCGAGCCGATGATACCGGAGTTCACCCGCCGCGCGGTCGAGTACATCGACTCGAGATCCACCTCCGGGGAGCCTTTCTTTCTCTACCTTCCGCTGACCTCGCCGCACTCGCCGGTAGTCCCGAACGAGCAGTTCAAGGGTACGAGCGGCGCGGGTAACTATGGCGACTTCGTGTGCGAGGTCGACTGGGTTGTGGGAGAGGTGATGAAGGCGCTCGACCGTGCCGGGCTTGCCGAAAACACGCTGCTCGTCTTCACGAGTGACAACGGTCCGGAGCACCGGACGCCGGATGACATCGGCGCCTTCGAGCGCATCCGCGAGTACGGACATTCGAGCATGGGCGCCCTTCGCGGCATCAAGCGCGACGTCTGGGAGGGCGGACACCGCGTGCCGTTCGTCGCGCGCTGGCCCGCGGTGACACCGGCCGGCGCAGTCTGCGACGAGCTTCTGTCATTGAGCGATCTGGCCGCGACGTGCGCGGAGATCGTCGGGACACGCCTTGAAGCCGAGGAGGGGGAGGACAGCGTGAGCTTCCTGTCGATGCTGCAGGGCGCGGTCGCTACGCCGACGCGGAGCTTCGCCGTCCATCACAGTGCCGCGGGCGTCTTCGCCGTGCGCGCACGCGTGCCCGGCCGCGCCGGCGATTGGGTCCTCATCGATGCTCCCTCCGGCGGCGACTTCGAGGAGCCGGCGTGGTTCCGCGCCGAGCGCGGGTACGAGCCGCACGGCGAGCCTCGGGAGCTCTACAACCTCACCGACGACCCGACCGAACGGCGCAACCTGCACGCCGAGGAGCCGGAGATCGCGCGTGTGCTCTCAGCGATACTCGACCGCGCCAGGCGCGAGTCCGGAACAAGGGAGCCGTCGTCCTACCCGATCGGTGATCTCAGCGAGTAGTCGCGGAGGCGCGCGGTCAGCCCCTTCCCTAGGTCCGTACCGACGGAGGACGAACTCCCGGCGCCGCTGATACTATCATGACACTCGAGATCCCTTCTTCGCGTTGCTTCAGAAAAGGGATCGCGATGATCAGGATAAAAAGATAAGATGACGGGATGCGACCACACGTACTGTTCATTACCTGCGATCAGCTGAGAGCCGATACACTCGGCTGTTACGGCAATACGGTCTGCCGCACACCGAACATCGACGCGCTCTCCGCCTCCGGAACCCGGTTCACCGAGTGCCATACCGCCTATCCCGTCTGCGCTCCCAATCGCGCGGCGCTCGCCACCGGCCGCTATCCGTCGTTGAACGGTGTCGCCGAGAACGGCATCGCGCTGCCGAACGACGAGCTCTACGACCTGACCGCGGACCCCGAGTGCTTCGTCAATCTCTGGGACGAGCCTTCAGCGGTTGATCTGAAGAGAAACGCAACCGACAGGTTGCTCGCTCTGATGGCTGAGAATCGGGATCCGAGGCACGAGAGGGTGGGAGCTTGTTGAGGCTGGGGGCGCTCATACGAGCGACACTCGAGCGCAGAGACACCGAACAAGGACGCAAACACGGAGTACAAAACATGCGGTTGACGGTTGATATTTTCGGGCTGATAGGTTTTTCGGTATCCGGGATTTTTTTCACTGCTTCGGCGATAAGAAGTGGTGATATCCTTGCGCTATTCGGCAGTGTGATCTGGCTGATATCGTGCCTGGGATGGATCGGCGCGCTGATTGCCAACCGTTGATCCGCCTTTGAATGATCCCGAGTACGCACGACACCCCGCGACAAACTCCCGGCACTCCTGCATCGGGTCGGCAGAGCAATTCTAATTTCAGGAGGGGTGTGCCGGACCCCAACGCCGATTTCTGCATTTTCGTGTCGAAACGACACAAAAAAGCCACGAAATCGGCTGCAATCTGAACTGACGCTATAGGCATAATTCAGCTGACACATTTGGTAAGTTTTTGATACGATTGGCGGACCGGTAGCCGCGATAGTCCAAAAGAGACCTCGCGGCAGCGAAGGAGGTTTTATGCCCAGGATCATCGCAAACATCTGGCTCGACAACGAGGCGGAGCAGGCCGCCGAGTTTTACGCGTCGATACTCCCGAAGACGCGGATAACCGCGACGACGCGCTACCCGGAGGCGGGGCAAGAGATTCACGGTGGTAAGCCTGGTTCGGTGCTGACCGTCGATCTCGAGATCGACGGGTTCGGTATGATACTCCTGAACGGCGGTCCGCACTTCCGGCCGAATCCGTCGATCTCGTTTTTCTGCCACTGCGGCACCGTCGCGGAGATCGACCGGCTCTGGGCCGCGCTCGCGCCGGGAGGGACGACACACATGGAGCTCGGGCAGTACCCGTGGAGCGAGCGCTACGGCTGGATCTCGGATCGGTACGGCGTATCGTGGCAGATCATCCTCGATCCGGACGCGAGCGAACGCATCGTCCCGTCGTTACTGTTTGTCGGTGAAAAATGCGGGCAGGCCGAAGAAGCGATGCGCTTCTACACGACAGTGTTCAACGACGCCGCGGTCGGCGAGATTTTCCGGTACGGGCCCGACCAGGAGCCCGAACGCGAAGGGACGGTCATGTACGGACCGTTTCGCCTCGAAGGTCAGTCGTTCGTCGCCGCGGACAGTGCAGCCGATCACGAGTTCGGCTTCTCCGAAGGCGTATCGCTCGTCGTCGATGCAAACACGCAGGAACAGATCGATTTTTACTGGGACCGGCTCTCGGCGGTGCCGGAGTCCGAGCAGTGTGGATGGCTGAAAGACCGGTTTGGCGTGTCGTGGCAGATCTTCCCGGTCACCGAGATGAACGAGCTCTTGTCGCATCCCGATCACGCGGCCGTAAATCGAACGATGGAAGCGATGCTCGCGATGAAGAAGATCGATCTCACCGCGCTTCGCGCAGCAGCCGCCGGACGGTGACGGTAAAGGGATGCGTGGCAGCGAGTTACACTCCCCGCGTTCCGGCTCAGATCGTGATCGGATGCATGCCCGGGAAAAGCGCAAAATCGCGCCAGTTTGAAGAGATAACCAAGCTGATCCCATTTGCCTTGTACGTCGCAGCAAGCATTGTGTCCAAGAGCCGTTTACGACCGAGACCGTAGACGTGCATCCACGTCAGAAAGAGGCTCACCGCTGCTGCCGACGGCTGAACCTGCGTCAACTCCCTGCCATTCCACCACGTGGTCGCGCGGGCGAGCGCGTCGCTCATCGTCAGTGGGCGATCGAACCGGCGGGCATCCGTCACGACGTGCACAAACTCGGCCAAAACCTGCGATGTTAACGCGAATCCTTCGTCCACGTTTTCGCTCGCGACCCATCGTGCCGAGTCGTGGGATGGATGATCCTTCAGCTCGAATGCCACGAGGAACGACGTATCTATGCCGATCACCCGAGCATCTCCTCGAGTAAGTCGTCGTCGCGCTCGAGGGGCCGGATCGCTTTTCCCGCTTTGGCCGGTGCGTGGTCGAAGATGCTCGTGCCGGTCGGAAAGTGTCGCGCTGCGTACTCGGACATCGCCTCACGGATCAGTTCGCTCGCGCTCGCACCACCCTTCCGCGCACGCTCTTGAAATGCGGCGTACGTATCTTCAGCGACGTGAATCGTGATCGTCTTCATACATACATACTACCATATGTATATCTGGCAGTCAACTCGACCGAGAGCGCCATCAGGTACCGGGCTGGTCATCGGCGAGCAACTCACGCCACTGGTCCGGAGCGACCTTCGGCTCGCCCATCTCGCGCGGCTCTGGTGACGTCCAGCCCCGGAGTTCGGCGATCCGCCTGATATCTTCGAAAAGCGGCTCCGGAATTTGAACCTGGGTTCGCTTCATGATGTGCATCATGACAGCGCTGTTTTATTGACGTCAATTGAACGGGGATAACAATCCTGCTACACTCGCAGCGTAATGGACACCACACAACTTGGAAGAACAAATCTCATCGTAACCCGCTCGAGTTTCGGCGTTTTGCCGCTGCAGCGCGTGGATTTCGAGACAGCGCGAACCATTCTCAGGCGCGCAGTCGAGGCCGGCATCAACTTCTTTGACACCGCAAGCGGTTACTCGGACAGCGAGGAGAAGATCGGGTACTCGCTCTCGGACCTCCGTGACCGAATCTTCATCGCGACCAAGTGCTCAGGGGCGGCAAACCGGCGGGACGTCATCGAGAAAATCGAGCAGAGCCTGCGGCGCATGAAGACCGATCACGTGGACATCCTGCAGCTCCATAACCCATCGACATTGCCGGACCCGGACGATCCGGACTCGACGTACGCCGGACTGCTCGAGGCGCGCGAACGAGGTTTGACCCGGTTTATCGGCATCACCAACCACAGCCGCGAGACGGCACGGACTGCAGTAGAGTCGGGGCTCTACGACACGCTGCAGTTTCCTCTGAGCGCCATTTCCGCGCACGAGGATTTTGAGCTCGCCGACCTCTGCGCCGAACGGAGCGTCGGGTTCATCGCGATGAAGGCGCTCTGCGGCGGGCTCCTGAACAACGCGCGGCTCGCGTTCGCGGGGCTCCGCGACCGCCGCCACGTCGTTCCGATCTGGGGCATACAGAAGCTCGAAGAGCTCGAGGAATTCGTGGCGCTCGAAGCCGACCCGCCCGCGCTCACCGACGACCTGCGCGAAGAACTCCGCGCGGCGCAGGCGGAACTCTCAGGAGATTTCTGCAGGGCCTGCGGCTACTGCCTGCCGTGTCCTTCGGACATCCCGATTCCGATGGCAGCCCGGATCGGACTGCTCGTGCATCGCATGCCGAGCGAACGGTTCCGCGAGCCGGAGTGGCAGGAGCGCCTCGCGACGGTGGAGAACTGCATCGAGTGCGGCGTCTGCGCGACGCGTTGCCCGTACGGCCTCGACACGCCCGAACTCCTGAAACGCCAGCGCGCGAAGTACCTGGAGTGGCTCGACGCCTCGGCGTGAGTGGTTCCTGCCCACCGTGAGTCGATCACCGTTTGATACTCCCGGAAAGGAAGGCTCAGGTGCCCACATGCGACAGAGACAAGTGATTCTGGTACATATGCTTGCAATGTGTACCAAAAAAGCGTAATGTGGTGCATATATGATCGGACGTGTACCACCGTTCGTACCATCTGTCCCATATGATGCTCTACCGCCACTGCCTCCTCCGGCACAGGTGAGTGACTCCGCGACCGTGTTACGGCGCGAGGCGGACGCTCGGCAAGCTCTCGGCGAGCTCAAGGGCGTGGCAAACATCATTCCGAATCAAGCGATTCTGATTAATGCGATTGCGCTTCGCGAAGCGAAGGACAGTTCCGGGATTGAGAACATCGTTACTACGCATGACCGGTTGTATCGCGCCGTAGTCGCTGCCTCTTCCGCTGCGGTGGACCCGTCGACAAAGGAAGTAATACGGTACCGGTCGGCAGTACGAATCGGAGAGTCTCTGGTTCGGAAGCATCGCCTGCTTTCGGTCAATCACATCATCAAGATCCAAAGAGAGATCGTGGGCAATGACGCCGGCATCCGCGCGACTCCCGGAACGGCTCTTGTGAACGACCAAACGGGCGAGGTCGTGTACACGCCGCCGCAGGACCCGGAGGTTATCCGACGGCTACTGTCGAATTTCGCCGAGTTCTACAACGGCGCGGCAACCAGCCTCGCCGACATGGCCGTGCTCCATTATCAGTTCGAGACGATCCACCCGTTCCTCGATGGTAACGGTCGCACCGGACGTATTCTGAACGTTCTGTACCTGATACTGAAGGGTTACCTCGAGATCCCCATTCTCTACCCAAGCTCCTACATCATCGAGCACAAAGACGAATACTACCGATTCCTGAGGGGGGTGACCGCCGGCGGCGACTGGGAGCAGTGGATCCTGTTCATGCTGGACGCCGTTTTGGCTACATCGCTCGACACGATTGAAAGGGTGCGCGAGATTCGCTCGGAACTTGACAGGACAGTTGAAGAAGTAAGAGCGGCGTTTCCGCGAATATACACCAGGGAACTTGTCGAGACGCTCTTTGTTCACCCCTACTCAAAGATTGAGTTCCTGGTGAGTGCGCTGAGTGTAGAACGAAAAGCCGCATCTCGCTATCTGAAGTCCCTCGAGGAACTCGGTTTTCTGGAAAGTCTGAAGGTTGGCAGGGAGAAGATCTACATCAATGTCCGTCTGATGAATATCCTCTCCCGCGAGACCGCAGCCTGACCCGCCGAGGAACGGGTCTACGATGGCGCCCTCGCCGGCGTCCTGCGCGACAAGCCGTGCGGCATCCCACTGCTGCTCGATCCTCCAGGCGGCGATCTGCCAGGCGGCTTTCATCGGTTCGCACCGTCTGGTATCATGGCCGATCGAGGGAAGGTGCGAGTGAAAAAGATTGTCGCCAAGTTCGGCGGTTCGAACCTCAAGACGATTGAAGATATCCGGAAGATCACGAGGACAGTAGAGAGGTACGAGCGTCCGATAATCGCGGTGGTGTCGGCCTTCTACGGGATAACGAACCGTCTCACAAGCGGCATTCTGGAATGCCGGGACGACGAGTCGCGGATTGTCGCGCTTCAGGATTTTCTGCGCGAGATGAAAGAAGACTTGATCAGCCGCTGCATACGTGATGAGGACACACGGCGACAAACCACGGCCGAGCTTGGCGCGCGGCTCGACGATTTGAGACGGGTGCTGCTCGGGGTACACTACCTCGGCGAGATCCCTCCGACGGTTCACGATCGCGTCTTGAGCTACGGAGAGCGCCTGAGCTCGTTCCTGCTGGCAGCAATCTTCAGAGATTCGGGCATCGACGCCGAAGAGCGCCTGCCGGAGGATATCGGCCTCTATACCAACGGAGAACTCCGGAACGCGAGCATCGACTTCAGCCGCTCCGAGCCGGCGGTGGCCGAAGCGCTGAAAGCAGACACGGTGTTCGTGATCCCCGGATTTTACGGAATTTCCCCCGACGGGAAGACCACGTTACTGGGCCGCGGGGGAAGCGACTACTCGGCCGCCGCAATCGCGCGCTGTGTTCACGCGGAGAGCCTTGATATCTGGAAGGACGTCGACGGGTTCATGAGCGGCGATCCGGGCATGGTCGATGCCCCGCACCGTCTGCATACCTTGAGTTACCGGGAGGCCGCGGAGTTGAGTTACTTCGGAGCTCGAATACTGCACCCGCGAACCGTCGAGCCGCTGCGCGATCAGGGGATACCGATCCGGATCTTCAATATTCACCGGTACCGGGAGGGAATCCTCCCGCTCTCGGTCATCGGCCCGGAACCGGCTCCTTTGCTCGACACGAACGGTGCGGATATGCCGCACAGAGTCAAGAGCGTCACGAGCAGCCATGACTTCGCGATTCTCAGGCTGCGCGGTTCAGGGGTAGGCCAAACCCCGGGGATCCTCGGAACGGCCGCCGTCGCGATCGCCGAGGCCGGCATCAACATCAAGTCGGTCATGACGACCCAGACATCGATCAATATTTTTCTCTCCGAGGTCGATATTGTCGCCGCTCGCGGCGAGGTTGAGAAGAAAGGCCTGAGCGCCGTTTCCCTGATCGAGACAGAGACCGATCTCTCGGCCGTCGCGTTGGTGGGGGAAGGCTTATCCGAATGCGAGGAGATCGCGAGCCGTCTGGTCATGGCCTTGAGCAACGCGGGGGTTCACGTCAAAATGCTGGCGCTCGGCGCCAGCGAGTCCGCTACGTACTTTCTTGTCCGCCGCGATATGGTGGGAACGGCCGTCAAGGCCGCTCACGCGGCCTTTTTTGCCGTCGAGTAACCACGGAGAACGGTGCGGGAAGAATCCCTTTTTAACACATTCGTTTGCCGTCGATGCAATCGAAATCGACGACAAGGGTACTTCCGTCTTTCATCGTAATACGGGCTCCGTTGGGCGATCCCGTCGCCATGATGTCCGTGAGCTCGATGGATTCCACCGGAAACAGCTCTTCATCACCCCAGGAAGTATCGTCGGTCTTGTGCAGCATCGCGGAGATCATCAGTTCCATGTCGGGACTCATCTGATTGCGGATTCGGACGGCATATAACACGGTACTTTCGTCCGCCTCTGCATTCCGCCCCTCATGGCTGACCGAGTCGAGCGAATCCCATCCGTTGTACACAACCAACGCAACCTGTCGGCCGGGTATGCACCCGATAATCGCCGCGGCGGAATCCAGCTCCCGCTTCTGAATTTCAGGAGAGCGCCCATCGATGTGCGGTAAGCCGTAATGGCCAAGGTTCAGACGATGCTCGAATGCCATTCTGCATCGGTCAACGCGCAGTATTCCTCCGGGGATAACGATATCCGCCAAATCGATGGTGTATCCGCTGCCGTTGTTGGGAGGTTGCCTCATGATGATCTGTCGATAGAGAACGTTGTCGCGGTATCCGTTATAGAAAACGGCTTTCGGAGTCACGAACGTATCGTTCTCCGATTCTGTTTGCTCTTGAGACAGACCTAGGTAAAAAACGGAGTCGCGACCGGTGAGGTCTCTCGGATCCATGCTCTGGAAGCAATACTCCATTGCCGTGATTCCTTCCGGGCTGTGGTCTTCCCACGGGAAGTGCGTATTGTAGCTCAAGCGATTATAGTTATGGTTTTCTTCATTCACTTTTGCCGGGATGATGTCTGAAGTCCCGGTCTTTCCATGGTTTGCAAGGAGCAGCCCCGGGTTATCGAGAACCGTGGAGCGGCTCCGCTCGCCGAGACCTTCCCAGAATCCTTCGTTCTCGCCTGCCGTCCAGAACGGAGAGTCTTCGGGCAAGGTCAACGCAAGGTACGGCATGAACATCGTGAATGGGCTCGCCGCGCAACTGTAGCCTTGCAGCACGTATTCGCGATGTCCATAAAACCCGAGGCTGGGTATGTCGTTCTCGTAGAAATCGTCCCTCGTTATAAACTGAAGGATCGAGCCGGAGCATAATCGCCGGGAAAAGCCGGGGTCGAGCGGCTGGGGCTCCTTCAGCATGAACGCGACCGGGAAGCCTCCGGCAACCCACAGTCGGTAACAGATACTCCGGGACCACATGTTGATGTATCCGTTTCTCGCGAACAAGTGGAGAAACGATTGCATGAGCTTACGGGTGTTCTGCTCGTATACGTCGGCCATTTCCGGCCAATACCGGTCTCCAAACGCCCGGGCCCAGACGGTTTCGTACACGCCATACATGCTTATCGTGTAATAATTGTAGTTCTGCTCGAGGTACCACCCGTCACCGGCATGGTACGAAGCAATCCACCGCAGATGGCTCCTCAGCAGGTCTTCGTCAATCTCGTACCCATTCTTTTTCAGAAAAGAGAGTATCTCGATGTTAAAAAAGCGCCAATTGTTCTGCGTTGTCCTGTGATGCGCCCAGTTCGACAACGTGACGGCCATCGCGTCCTGTTGTTCTCTGGTGTAGTACGGCCAGATAATGTCGGGCATCGCGAGCAGGAACATACATAAGCCGCCCAACTCACAGGTGAACTGATAAGTGGCGTCGGGGAGCTCTGCCGGCAACGGAACAGAGTTCTGGTGACCGGGAGTCAGCGCGTTATAGATGTGATCGCAGTAGTAATCGCGGAGACGTATTCCGTTGATCTCGACGTCCGGCTCAACATGCATCAGCGGGCCGGCCAGCGCCATCGTACGTCGCAACCCTTCAAATTCGAGAGATCGATATCGCCATGGTGGATCGTCGGGTCTGGGATAGGTTTTTCCCGGAACAGTTGGGAAGATTATGTGTTGGTCAGGTGATTTCACGTGAGTAAACGCCCGCTCAAGCAGGTATTTTGCGCTCTCAATGTAATGGGTTCTTGTCATTCCCGTGAAAGGGCTCACAGAAAAATCAGGATCGTTTACTTGATACGCGTTACGAGACTTATTCATTGAGTTCCCTCTTTGTTTTCAGGCCAGAGAAATTTGGAATACCTGATGATAGGATCGCCTATAGCATCTGTCAAGTGGTCCGACCAATTTTCATTCCCCCGACAGTTCGTGGTCACTATGCCGTAGGCTGGAACAATCCGAGCCGCCGTCTCAGTTTCCGTGCTGATGCGTAGTCACCCGCACCATCGCCTCGTACTCCAGGCGCAGCGAACACCGCTCCCACGAGATCTCGACCGTCGCCGGCTCGCGCGGTACCGAACAAAAGGGCGAACTCGACCGGGGGTACTCGAAGCTGACCGGTGTGCCGTCGACCAAGAACTCGCCGCCGAACTCGAGCCGATACTCGCGGCCGGCGGTCGCGAACTCGAGCACGGGCGCGCCGGCGGCGCTCCGCGGTGACAGCAGAATCCGGCTCGTCTCCAACCTGCGGAGAAACTGCGAATACGTCTCACCGTCCGACATCGACGATACCGTGCAGACCCACCCGGTGGTGAGCCCGGTCTGTACGACCTCGTTGCGCGCACCGGCCCCGTCGGCTACGCGGACGGCTTCGTTGGCTACGCGGACGGCTTCGTCGGCTACGCGGACGGCTTCGTTGGCTACGCGGACGGCTTCGCCGTTGGCTGTGGGTTCGGTACGGTACTCGAACGGGCCCGCGCAGAGGAGCGCGAGGTACGCGTCGCCGAGTCGGGCGACGAGGCCGGACTCGATCCGACGAACTTCGTCGAACTCGCTCTCGGGTAACCACGCGTGGGTGAACCCCAGGAGTTTCCCGGACAGGGGGCCGGCGTTCTTCGGCAGATCGTACATCGTGAGGTTCACGGTTCGGTGCTGCACGCTGTGGGGGAGTCGGCCCGACCCGACCCAGTAACCGGGTGAGTTTCCAAACGGCGCACGCTCGCCGGGAAGCGTCGCCGGATGCGTCGTGAAGGCGCACGCGGTCGGGGAGAGCGCTCCGTGCCAGACGTGATGCTGATCGCCGAAGCTGCCGGGGTGGTACGCCTGCGCGGTCGCGAGCAGGTATCGTGAAGTCTTGTACGTGTACGTGTTCGCGCGCTCGATCGCGATACCGTTCGACTGCGGCTGCAGGATCAGACTCAGCAATCGGTAGAGACCCGGAAGCTTGAGCACGGTGAGCCGGAGGTACGCCAGCGCGCGAAACGGTGCCTGGCGGAACATGCGGAACCGCCTGAACGCTCTCATCGTGTTCGCGAGCGTCTCGGGGTTCGAGAACGACTCCATGCCCCACTGCACCATGATCTGCCGATCAGCAACTCCGATCAGTCCGGCCGGACGCAGTTCCGACAGATCGAGGCCGTGCGACGCGAGCAGCTCCAGCTCGCCGTCGTACCGCGCGATTCGCTTGAGGACCTCGGGTATCCGGTACCGACTGCGGTACACGAAGTTCGCGATCATGCCTGCTACCGGCGCGACGACCGGCTCGCCGCGCAGCTCCCGAAGCACAGGCAGAAGCGACGTGGTATCGGGCCGCTTCTTCTGCGCCTCGTACAGCCGCCCGCTGCTCGAGACCATGACGCCGCGAAAGCTCTGCGACGCGATATCGTACAAGAGAAGATCCAGGACGATCGAGCACCGCTGCTCGATCTCCGGGTCGCCCGCAAAATCGATCAGGTTGACGAGCGCCGCGACGTCCTCGGTGTAGTAGACGCTCGAGTACCACTCAGTGAAGCCGTACCGCCAACGTAGTTCGAGCCACATGAGGATACGCGTCCGCGCGCGGGCGGCGTGCTCGCGACCGGTGCGACCGTCGTTCGAAAAAACGCGGTCCGGCATCCGATTCCCGGCCAGAAACTCGCACGCGGCGAACAGGATCTGATGGTTCTCGCTCCAGTAGCACATGCTGTCGTCGCCCGGCTCGTCAAGCCAGTACTTGAACGACGCGAGGCACGTCTCGATGCGCTCGCTTTGGCCCGCGGTGAGGCAATCGTTGTACTCGTAGAGGATCCGAAGCAAAGAGATCGCGCGGAAGTCCGAGCAGTCGTACCGAAGGTCGATGTACGAACAGATCCCCTCGATCTGCTCGTCGGTCGTGGTGACCGATAGTTCATCTGCGCGCGCGAGCGCTTCGAGCAGACGGTTCTCTTCCGTCGTAACCGGCTGAGGTGGTCGGCCGGGAACGGAACGTAACGCTCTGTTTTGGGCGTGTTCGACCGCGGTGATCACGACGAACAGCACGCCTGCCGCGACAGCGAGCCACCCGATGATCGTCATCCCGGATCACTCGACGCCGAACCGTTCCCGGTACGCTCTGCGCTCGTCGATGATCTCCTGCATCCCACGATCATTCATCCTGCGGATGAACTCGTCGAACTGTGCGTCGAAGTTGGGCTCGGTGATCAGCTTCACCCAGTAACTCTCGGCGATCCGGATCAGGCCGGGGCCCGATCGCGCCATCGTGCTCATCCTTGACTGGAACACCGGCTCCTGGAAACTGTTCTCGCGCGCCATCGCGAGCGCGCGCGCGTCATTTCCGGAGAAGTCATTCACGCGGAACTGCTCGCGAACGGCGCTCGTGATCTTCGGACCGAACGGAAAGTCGCCCAGAATCCGAAGACTCTCACTGATATAGCCGAACGTGTCGGCGTAGCGTTGCAGGTCACCGAAGACCGGAAGCCCGTCGACGATCGTGTGCTGATCACCGGTCCGGCCGAACGCCAGCGTCCACGCGGTATCGTCGGCGAGCATCCAGTTCAGGTACGCCACCGCCGCTTCCGGGACGCGCGACCGGCGCGGGCTGAACGCGTAGAGGCGCGTCGGCAGATATCGGAGCTTTCGGTACACGCCGTCGGGTCCTTCGAAGACGTCGACCGGGACGAACTCGGCACCCGGCACGTTACGCGCCAGGTTGAGCGCAACCGACGAGCTGTTCTGCGCGTACAGGTAGTCCCACGGAACGTGGATGAAGCCGACGCTGCCGTTCACGACGTGGCGCGTCTTGATCTCGAACTTGTCGGTCGCGAACTCGCGTTCGATCAGGCCTTCCTGGTACAGATCGTGCAGCCACCGCATGAAGTCACGGAACCCGTCGCGCACGGGCCAGAGAGAACCCATGTTCGCTGCCGGATCGTGCTCGAGGAACGAGTACATCGCGTCGAAGAGTTTGAAGTCCGAGTCGAACACCGTACCGGGGTCGTCGGTGAACCACCCCCACGGTCGGAGTTCCGAAGCGGGAACGTTTCCCGGGTTCCGGTCTCTGAACGCGCGAAGCGCGGCGGTGAGCTCGGCGCGATTGGTCGGCACGTCCATCCCAAGCGCGTCGAGCCAGTCCTTGCGGATGAACGACGCATAACGCGCGTCGATCTCACGCCTGCTCGGGATCGCGTACTGCACACCGTCGATCTGTCCCAATCGGAGGTGGCTCTCGCCGAGTACCGCCGGAATGTTCGGACCGTACTCCGGAATGTACTGGCCCAGATCGTGCAGCCCCCCGTCGGCGGCAAACTTCATGAAGAGAAGCCGCCCGTGCGTGAACGCGAGGTCCGGCGCCGTGTTGGTCGCCATCATCACCGTGTGGCGGACGAGCGAGCCGCCGACCGGTACGAACCTGACATCGATGTCGAGCTTCGCCATTTCGCGTTGTACGTACTCGGTCCACGGGTTGTCGTTCACTCGGCCTTGATCGCGCGGCACTTCGGACCGCTCGACGATCATCACGCGGAGCCTGCTCTGCCCCTCGGACCGACCACCTGCAAACGCAGGCAGCGTGAACACGAGAAACACGCCGATAACTGCGATAATCCGTGACATCGTCTACTCCTTCAGCGACCCGATCAGGGCCCCTTTCACAAAGTGTTTCTGCAGGAACGGAAACGCGATGAGGACCGGCACCGTCACGAACATGATGGCGCTTGCCTTCACCGACTCGACCGGGATATCGTCGGACCGGCCGAACACGACCGTCGGGCCGTAGCCGATCCCTTCGGTTATGAGCTGCTGGAGCCGGAGTTGCAGCGTATACTTGTCCGGATCCTGGATGTAGATCAACGCCTGGAAGA
>REEC01000177.1 GCA_007695285.1 Spirochaetaceae bacterium
ATCGCGTAGCTATTGCCCGCGACGAGAGGAAGATCGCCGTCGCGCACCGCGCGCGTGCGGTCCATCACACCACGATCGAGCGTGACGACCTCGCAGCGCCCGGCGCCGAACTCGCGTTCGATGTACTCGAGCGCGGCGTCGTTATCGAGATCTCCGCACGTGAAGATGTCGACCGCGGCGTACCCGTGTTCGGGCCACGTGTGGATCGTGAAGTGTGACTCGGCTATGACGATGACACCGCTGACGCCGTATGGCGAGAACGTGTGAAAAAACGGCTTAACGATAGTTGCGCCCGAAAGCTCGGCTGCGGTGAGGAGAATTTCTTCTACTCTTTGGCTGTCATTGATAGCAAACTCGTTGCAGTCGAAGAGCTCTACTATCAGATGAGTTCCCAAACCCGCCATGGCAAACCCCCTACAGAGTTGGTCTACGTCCCTTTCAAGACGTAATCAACCGCGGCGGAGCCGGGTTGACGCTTTGCCCTGGGAATTCAAGATCCCCATGTGGTGCGGCAATGAAAATAACAATTTCGCCTTTGTAGATGATACACGGAAAAAAATCAAGCTTTCCCGAAAAAAAACCACGAAAACCCCGATCATCGACCGCCCTGGTCGTCCGCGACGACGATTTTGCCGGGGTTGAGGATACCGTTTGGGTCAAACACGGCCTTGATGCCGCGGAAGATATCGATCTGATACTGCGACATCACGATCGGAAGGTACCGCGCGCGTTTGTGCCCGATGCCGTGTTCGCCCGATATCGTGCCGCCGTGACCGGCCGCGGCGGTGTACAACCGCTCGAGCACCGGCACGAGCCTTTCGCGGAAACTCTGCTCTGTGTCGGTCGCGTCGGCGAGTACCGTCGCGTGCAAATTCCCGTCGGCCGCGTGCCCGAAAACCGGAATTCGGATCGAATGCTCGTCCGCGATCCGCGCGATGTCGCGCACCATCGCCGGGATCGACGCAACCGGAACGACGATATCCTCCATCGCGTTGAGCTTTGCGTGGTGTTTCAGCGCCCACGGGATCTGTTTCCTGATCTTCCAGAATCGTGCGGCGGTCTTTTCCGTGTCGGCGCGGTACGTGTGCAACGCGCCGGCGGCACGACACACCGACTCGATCCGACCGATCTCACGATCGACGATACTCGCGTCGGGGCCGTCCGACTCGAACAACATCATCGCGCCGGCCGTATCGTACGGTAGTGTTTCGTGAACCATAACACACGCTTCACGCAGGCAGAACGCGTCGGCGTACTCCGCCGACGTCGGGATGATGCGGTGCTCCGAGATTATGCGCGGCAACGTCGAGATCGCCATGGTGGTGTCCGGGAAGAACGCGAGCAACGCCGATCGATGAACGGGACGTGGCATCAGCCGAATGAAAATTTTCGTGACGATCGCGAGAGTGCCCTCCGAGCCGACGATCAGGCTCACGAGATCGTACCCCGTGACGTCTTTGAGGCGTTTCCCGCCGAGCACCATTACGTTCCCCGCGGGCGTGACGACTTCGAGGCCGATGATGTACCGTCCGGTCACGCCGTACTTCACCGCGCGACCACCGCCGGCGTTCTCCGCGACGTTTCCGCCGACCGTGCAGAACTCCTCGCTCATCGGATAACCGGCAAAGAACAGCCCGTGCGGCTCGAGAACACGATCGAGCGTACTCGTCACGACCCCCGGCTCGACGACCGCGACGAGATTCTCGGTGTCAACCTCGATGATCTCGTTCATTTTCTCGGTCGAGAGCACGATTCCGCCGAAAATCGGAACCGCTCCGCCGGAAAGCCCACTTCCACCGCCTCGTGGCGTTACCGCCACGTGCGCGCGGTTAGCGATCTCCATGACTTTCACGACGTCGGCGGTCGAGCTTGCGAACACGACCGCCTCGGGCGCACGCGAGTCCGGATCGTCGGCGACCTGGTCGTGTCCGTAGCGACGCAGTTTTTTCGAGCCGTCGGCGATGACGTTGTCGGCGCCGACGGCGTTTTTCAGTTCGGAGAGGACCTCCGGGGCAAGCGGCTTAAAAGACGTGTTCTCGCGCATGATGACGAGAGTGTACCACAAACCCCCGGCGTCCGGCAAAACCGGCGATTTCTCGTTCGCCGCTCGGCATCGGTTACTCGTCGACCGAGTGCCGTTTGATCTTCTTCGTCGTCGTCATCTCGAGCGGTTCGGACAGAACCGTCACGCGTTTGATCCGCTGATACGGAAGAAGGCCCTGGTTAACCTCGGCGACGATCGTGTTCATGCGTTTCTCGATCTCCGCGCGGTCGTGCTCACCGCCGGCCGATTGTGCCTCAAACCGCTCGAGATTTGGATACACGAGCGCTTCGATTTCCTCGACTTTCTGCTCGTCGTCCGCGATGAACCCACGGACCATGATTTGCTCGATTTCATCGTAAAGCTGGAAACAGTTCTCGATCTCCTCGGGATAGACGTTCTTCCCTCCCTCGGTCACGATCAGGTTTTTCGCACGTCCCGTGAGGTAGAGGTAGTTCTCGTGATCGAGGTAACCGACGTCGCCGGTGCGAAAAAAGCCGTCTTCGGTGAAAACCTCGGCGGTCTCCTCGGGCAGATTATAGTACCCTTGCATCACCATCGGGCCTTTCACGACTATTTCACCGGCGCCACGCTCGTCGGGCTCGAGTATCTTGATCTCGACGCGCGGCAGGACCTTCCCGACGCTCGTTTCTTTGTAACGGTCGATCGGGTTGAGCGTAAGAATCGGTGACGTCTCGGTCAGACCGTATCCTTGGACAAAATCGAGTCCGAGCTGGTTGTACCGGCGGAAGACACTCGGCGCGAGTGGGCCACCACCCGAGATACAGATTCGGACCGTCGCGAGCGACGCTTTCTCGAGGACCGAACGGAAAATCCGTTTACCCGGATTAACGCGAAACACCTTCTTGATGAACCCGCTCACGCCCATGAGGAAACGAATAATCCCGTACACAACGGGTCCCTTCTCGCGCACGCCGCGCATGATTCCCGCGAGAACCTTGTTGAAGAGTATCGGGACGCCAAGGAACATCGTGACGCGCGCTTCCTTGAGATCGCTCAGGATCTGTTTTATCACCATGCGTTTACCGAACACGACTTCGGCTCCGACCGAGATCGACTCGATGAAAACCGCGAGCATCGAGTACGAGTGGTGCAGCGGAAGCAGCGCGTAAAACGTATCGGTCGGCAGAACCGTGAGGTTCGCTTGCGCGAGAAAACAATCGGAGACGAAGTTCGCGTGCGTCAACATGACGCCTTTCGGAGTTCCGGTCGTTCCCGACGTGAAGAGAATCGCCGCGAGATCGGTCTCTCGCGCGCTCGTGACTTCGTACTCGCGGTCCGCCGAGACGTCGTAGACGTACGGAGTCCGTTCGCGTTCGAGACTTACGACCGCGGCGAGCTTGCGCGCAGCCGCGGAGAAGTTATCGTAGCGCTCTCCGTCGATGAACAACACCTTGGAATCGGAGACGTCGAGCAGTTTCGAGATCTCCGAGTCTTTGAGCTGGTAATCGATCGGCACGACGATCGCGCCGGCATACAGTACCGCGAGATACGCGACCGCCCACTCGGGGCTGTTCTTCCCGGATACCGCGACTTTGTCGCCGTGGTCGACGCCGATCGACCTCAAATACTGCGAAACCATCCGAATTCGGTCGAGTGCCTCGGCGTACGTCAGCGATACGCGCCCGGGTTCGTACACCGTGAAACACGGTCTATCGGGGTGCCGCGATGTCGTGATGTCGAATAACTCAGGGAGAGTCGGCCACTCTCCCGAGAAGACCTTTCCTCGGTACTCGTCGAGAAAGTCCCACGGATTTCCTTTGTTTTGGGATGGCATTGTTCCACCTTTTTTGTTTACAGGGTGTTGCATTTTAACACGAACCTCGCGAGTTGTCACGGCCAATATCGGAAACGCGACGCTGGACACCGGATACGCTCGGGTGTAGAGTGGCAACAGATAGATCTGCCGGCAAAAAAACCGCGCGGACAGACTCGGATTGCATAATCAGATTGCAAAATAAGGAGTTACGTATGCCATCGATGTTTGGTGTTCAGAGCTACTGCTTCAGGAAGACGAAAGACAACACGGAAACGGCCGAGCTGGTGAAACAGTGTGGGCTCGACACTGTCGAAGTTTGCCGAGTTCAGATCGATTTCAGCGACGCGTCGACGCACAAGCCTGCGATCGAGGCGTACAAAAACGCCGGAGTAAAGATTGCGAGTATCGGAGTCAACGGTATCGGTGCCGATGAAGCAGAGGCGCGCAAGTTGTTTGAGTTCGCTCGCGCGGCCGGCCTGCGCGTGATGAGCATAGATTTTGCGATCGATGCTGTTCCCGAGTGCTTCGCGCTCGCCGACCGCCTCGCCGAGCAGTACGACATAAACCTTGGCATACACAATCACGGCGGTCGACACTGGCTGGGATCCGCGCAGGCGCTCAACTGGGTGTTCTCAAAGACATCGAAGCGCATCGGGCTTTCGCTCGACACCGCGTGGGCGCTCGACGCGCGTGAGAACCCGGTCGAACTTGCGAAACGGTTCGCCGATCGACTACATATCATCCATATCAAGGATTTCATCTTCGACCGCGCGCGAACCCCGGAAGACGTAATCGTCGGAACCGGAAACCTCGATCTTCCGGCGCTCGACGCGGCTCTTGCCGACGGCGGGTTCACGGGCCCGGCTATTCTCGAGTACGAAGGTGACGTCGACGATCCGGTCCCCGCGCTGAAAAAATGCGTCGACGCGGTTCGCGCCTCGATGCCGCGTACGATCTCGCGCTGATCGGGTTTGCACACGTTCGGATCAAGGAAAGAATAATGACACAAGAGAGCAAAATCAGGGTCGGAGTGATCGGTGCGGGGTTCATAGGCCGCGTTCACCTCGATACGTTCGGGAAAATGCCGAACGTCGAGTTGGCGGGGATCTGCGACGCGGTTCCCGGCGCGGCGACGGCCGCGGCAACGGCACACGGTGTTCGTCATGTCTTTTCGGAACCTGCTGAGATGATCGGTTCCGAAGAGATCGACGTCATCGTCGTCGCGGTCCCGAACCGGTTTCACACCGATCTCGCGGTCGCCGCGCTCGACGCGGGGAAACACGTCTTGCTCGAGAAGCCGATGGCAATCGACGGAACCGCCGCGCGGCGAATCGTCGAGGCCCAGAAATCGAGCCGGCGCACGTTGATGGTTGCCCACCAGATGCGCTGGAGCGCGATGGCGCGTGAGGCCAAACGACAGGTTGAGACCGGGGAGCTCGGGAAGGTCTACAACGGCAAAGCCGTTATGATGCGCCGCAAGGCGATTCCCGGCTGGGGGAGCTGGTTCACGCGGAAATCGGAGTCGGGAGGAGGACCTCTCATCGACATCGGTGTGCACATGCTCGACTTGGGAATGTGGCTGATGGGTTCGCCGAAACCGATCTCTGTTTTTGGATCGGTGTACGCCGAGTTCGGGCCGGAGAAACGCGGTACGGGTCGGTGGGGAACGCCCGACTGGAACGGAGTGTTCGACGTCGAGGATCTGGCCACCGCGTTGATCAAACTCGACACCGGTGCAACGTTGTCGCTCGAGGTAAGCTGGGCCGTCAACACCGACTCCGACAGCGGACACCAGATCCACCTAATGGGAACCGAAGGGGGGCTCTCGGTATACCCGAAACGCGTCGTGTACACCGGACAGAAGTTCGACCGCGCGTTCGACGTCGAGGTTCCTTCCCCGGCCGATGAGGAGAACCCACGAGAGCTCATGACTCGGCACTTTCTCGAGTGTGTACGGACCGGTGAGACGCCGATCTCCGACGCGGTCTCGGGTCTGGCGAACAACCTCGTGCTCGACGCGATCTACGCATCGGCAAAGACCGGAGAGTCGGTCTCGGTGAGTCTATAGGCGTCGGAAACCGTATGCGTTTATCGGCGGTAGTTGCGACCGCCGTGGCCGCGCTGCTCATGGCGGCCACAGTGTCGGCCGAGAGCACGGCCGGCGCGTTCCGCCTTCCCGGAGCGATCGAGATTCATGCCGTCGCGACCGCGTACCCTGAGCGGGTTCGAGCGACCGCGGTGATCGACGGCGACTGGGCGCTTTTGATCGACTCGACGTGGTACTTCTGGGCCGACGGGCGGATGTTACCCGAGTCCGAGCGCGACGCCGCCGATTCGTACGCGCGGTACAACTTCTCGCCGTACACGCCCGGACCACCGAGACTACGAACCGTCGAGCCCGACCAGGCGGAACGCCTTCGACGCTACACGTCCGCGATCGAGTTTCTCCAGCCGCCGCGCCATCCTGGCTTCACGAACGCGTTGTACCGCATCGAAAACCGCGCCGATACGTTTCGGGAGATACTACCGGTGAGCTTTCTCGGGATGAGGACGAACGTCCACCGGATGATCACGGATCCGCTCAGCAGAGTCGAGCGCGAGATCACCGACGCGATGCAGGCCGAGCCCGAAGTCCGCGCGTTCGTTCGCAGCCTGAGGCAGGCGAGTGGTTTTGTCTGGAGGAACATCTCGGGTTCGCAGACGATGAGCTACCACGCGTACGGAATCGCGGTCGACCTGCTTCCGGCCGGGTACTCAAACCGATTTGCGTACTGGAGATGGGCGCGCGCGGCCGGTATCGTCGAGTGGTGGGAGGTCCCTTTTGAACGGCGCTGGAGCGTGCCGCAGCCGGTCATCGACGCATTCGAGAGAAACGGGTTCGTCTGGGGCGGAAAATGGCTGAGGTTCGACGCGATCCACTTTGAGTACCGGCCGGAGATTCTCCTGCTGTCCCGGTGGCTCGGCTTCGATCCGGATCGAACCGTCGAGTTCGAGCAGTAGTTGCGAGGCGGCTATCGGCGGGCGCGCTACACGACGCCGCGCGCGTTCACGAACAACGAGTACGCCGACGTCGTCGCGGTGATGAACAACCGGTTTCGGTACGGACCGCCGAACGTGAGGTTCGAGACCGTCTCGGGAAGCGATATCCGTCCGAGTAGATCGCCGGTCGGGGCGTAACAGTTTACACCGGCCCCCGCGCTTGTCCAGACGTTTCCGGCCGTGTCGAGCCGAAAGCCGTCGAACAACCCGTCGGTCAACGTCGCAAATACGTCGCCGCCCGAAATCCGTCGTCCGTCACGAACCCGAAACGACCGGATGTGCCGTGGGCCGTCGGAGCTCTCGGTAGCGCCGGTGTCGGCGATATACATTACCGACTCGTCGGGTGAAAACGCGATTCCGTTCGGCTGCACGAAGTCGTCGGCGACGATAGCAAGAGTTCCGTCGGCGGGATCGAACCGGAAAACGTAGTTCCCGTCGAGTTCGCGTTCGCTCTTGTGCCCTTCGTGGTCCGACTTGATTCCGTACGTGGGGTCTGTAAACCAAACAGTGCCGTCGGACTTCACAACCACGTCGTTCGGGGAGTTGAGCTTCTTTCCTCGGTACCTGTCGACGATCACGGTTTTTCGTCCGTCGTACTCGGTCCTGCTCACGCTCCTCGATCCGTGTTCGCACGTAACGAGTCGTCCCGAGAGATCACGGGTATTGCCGTTCGAGTGGTCCGCCGGGACGCGAAACTCCCTTTCGCCTAGTCCATCGATCCACTGCATCATACGATCGTTCGGGATGTCGCTGCAGAGGAAATAGTCACCGTCGGCAAAATATACCGGGCCCTCGGCCCATCGCATCCCGGTGAAAAGTTTTTCCAGTACGCACGTTTCGCTGATCAAGCCCTTGAAACGCGCATCGAGAACGGTAACCTCGTTCAAAGAATCGTTCACTGACGCCTCCACCGTGCTCGGGGTCGTGTTTGCATCAAAGTGGTCTCCGTGCGGCGACCGCCGCGCCGACGAGCGCCGCGAAAGGCATTTCCGCGGAGTACAGGTGATACCCGTGCCGATCGGCCAACTTCTCGGTGAGAATCCGCTCGGTCTCGGCCCGGAGACCGATGGTATTCTCGAACACCGGTCCGGTCAGAACGAGACACATCGGCTGGTCGGGGTTGCGTCCGGCCCCGGAGCGCATTGCGAGCGCACCGACGACCGCCGCAGAGAAACACGCGGCGCGCGAGACGAGCAATCGGCAGATCGACGCGGCAACGTCACCGTCGGACACCGGTGCCGACATCAGCGCCGTGCCGAGCGAAGACGCGTACGTCGACCTCCCGCGTCTGCCCGCCCCCCCGATGCTTTCTCCGAGATACAGGCTCAAGTCACTGCTCGAGAGACGATCGAGCGCGAGAATCCTCTTGGAACCGTCGGGTGAAAAAGCGCCCTCGCGCGCCGCGCCGTGAAGCACCGCGAGAACAAGCGGTCCGAGGTACCGGCCGCCGAGCATCTTGCCAAAAGCGCCTAACCGCGCGCCGTCGGGTTGCGAGTCGCGTGTCCTAACGTCGAACTCGGCGTCGCGATCCGTCACAAAACGCGAGCGGTGGTGCGACAAGTCTAGGAACACGATCCGTCGCCGCGACACACCCGACGTCGTCAGCCGGGACTCCTCGTAACACGCGTGGGCGTCGGGATCGACGATGCACCCGATCGCCGACTCAAACTCCGGGTGCACTCCCTGAACAGCTTCGGACGCGAGCATCGTCGCGACCGCCGAGTTGCACACGACGCACCGTACCCCTTCGATTATCGAATCGCCGTATGCGTCGAGCAGGTGCGCGCGTATCGAGAAACCCGGGGCGGCCTCGAACACCGCATCGCCGTCGGATGACATCTGAATCGGATACCCCAAACACACGCCAATCGTTCCACAATCCTGCACAAGCTCGGTGGTCAAACGCGCGATCTGCACACACAGCTCGCGCGGGCCGGCCCCGAAATCGGGCAAATCGGCCGAGATCTCCGACTTGAGCGTCACCGCTCCGTTCTCGGAAAACGAGACAAGCGCGGCGTGAAGTTTCGTGCGCGCGACGTGGATTACGCACGTAGGCAGACTCGGGGCCGCCCGTCGCAGATGCGAAAACGGTGTCACGACGGCAGAAATGCCGGTCTGCTCCCCGGACAGAGCGTCGCCGACCGCCCCCGAGATCTCGGCGCAGAGTTCGTCGAAAGAAATATCGCCGACGTACATGCCGCCGGCCCGGAGAAAAGCTACAGCGGAGTTCGACTCCGGTACGCGTGTCGTAGTTGCCACGCCGATAAAGTATTCGCTGATCGTGATTTGGTCAATCCTGCCGAAGCCCGGCCGGCAACTCTACGCCGAGCCGTCGCAGAGAAACACGCCGGATTTTCCGGCGAAACGGTGTCCGGCGGCGGTACGTCGAAAGTCGGTGTTCAGCGCTTCGAGTTCGGTGTTCAGCGCGTTCATGTCGAAACACTCGCCGTCGGTGAAAGTAGGTCGGTTCGGATCCTGACCGGAAAAGTTCAGATCGCACCAGACGGTTGTGAACGCGTCGTCGCTCACGACGCCTGTTTCGTCGTACGATACGACGCGGTAGCGCAGCGGAAGCCCGTGTACGCGGCACACAAGCGGCCGGTCACGGTAGATCGAACACACCCCGTCGCGCAAGAATCCGCACGGATTTGGCGGAGGCTCCGATACGAGCGCGCGCGGCAGGGAATTGCGCGTCTCATTGAGGTCGGTCGTCGTATCGCCGCCGTTCACCGTACGTACGATGTACCACTCGACAGGAAGCACCGATATCCGGGTACAACACGCAGCGCATCCGGCGGCGCACTTCATCCGGGAACGGTGGACATCGACAAGATGCGAGACTCCCGCATCGACGCGAGACGCCAATTCTCGGTACCGATCGAGAACATCCTCGCTCCTGTCCACGCCGCGGAGCGACCGGATATTTCGGTTAGGGTTCATCTTCTCGGGACCTCCAGCTTCACGGTGCCCGAAACCCGGCGGAGTTTCAAGGCAATGTCGACGCAAAAAAAACGTGCGAAATTTCCGATCGCTTGCCCCTTTTTCGTGATTGGGGTATTGTTTCCCGGGCGAGAAAAAGAATCAAAAAAACGCGCCGCCACCCGCTCAGGTGGCCTTTTTTGTCGGGCTCGCGAAAAATCCCGACCATACGGTACAAGGATTGGTCATGACTACGCAGACAACACATTCCTCGGACGGTCCCCGGTTGAAGACCGGGCTCGGAGTTCTTGCGCGCGTGACGCGCATGGCGTTCAAGCATTACTGGCGAATGTCGATCGCGATCTCGGCGACTTTTGTCGCGGTCGTATTCCAGCTATTCATCCCACAACTGCTCGGTCAGGCTGTCGATCTGGCTCACGATCTTTTCCTTCGAGGTGTGGGATCGGCCGACGGGCGTGAAGCGCTACTCACGACCGGTTTGCTTCTCTTTGGCGCGAGCATCCTGCGCGGCGCGTTCACGATGCTGCACAACTACCAGGGTGAAGCGGTCGGCCAGAGCATCGGGTACGAGCTCCGACTCGCGATGTACCGCAAGATTCAACAGCTCAGCTTCAGTTATCACGATCGTGTGCACAGCGGCGATCTCATCACGCGTTCGATGCTCGACGTCGAAGGCGTGCGGCTCTGGGTGAATACAGGCATCCTCCGGCTCTTTGTGCTCACGGTCTTGATCGGCGTCGGTGCGTTCCTTTTGATCCGGACCGACCTGCTTCTCGGCGCGCTCGCGCTGAGTTTTGTCCCGTTTGTCGGGTGGCGCGCGATCGTAACGCGCCTTCGCCTGCGTGAGAGTTGGCACCGGCTCCAGGAACGCCTCTCGGTTTTGACGCGCGTGATGGAGGAGAACCTCAACGGCATCCGCGTCGTCCGGTCGTTCTGCTCGCAGGATCACGAGATGGAGAAATTCGATCAAGCGTCAAACCGGGCAATCGGTCTCACCCGCAACAGAATCGCGCTCAGGGTGAAAAACGGAACGCTCATGACGTTCGCGTACTTCATCTCGATGGCGTTGGTTCTCTGGGTCGGCGGTCAGAAGACGCTCGCCGGTGAGATCTCAGTCGGGCGGCTCACCGAGTTCCTCGCGTTCATGACGATCCTTCAGATGCCGGTCCGCCAACTCGGAATGCTCGTGAACTCGGTCGCACGCGCGACGACATCGGGCGAACGGCTGTTTTCGATCCTCGACCTCGAACCCGAAATTCACGACAAACCCGACGCGAAAGACCTGAAAATCACCGACGGTATTCTTCGCTTCGACGAGGTCTATTTTAAGTACAACGAGGAAGACAGCAGAGAGCACGACTTATCAGCGATCAGTTTCGAGGTCGGCCCCGGAAAGACCCTCGGGATCGTCGGGCCACCCGGCGTGGGAAAATCCACGATCGCGCATCTCATCCCACGTTTCTACGATGCTACCTACGGCAGCATCACGATCGACGGACAGGACATCCGCGACATCACGTTGAAGTCGTTGCGCACCGCCGTAAGCGTGATTCAACAGGACACGTTCCTGTTCACATCGGGAATCGAGAACAACCTCGCGTACGGCGACCCGTGGGCCGAAAGGGACAAGATCGTCTGGGCCGCGGAGGCCGCGCAACTCCATTCGTACATCGATCAGCTCCCGAAAGGCTACGGGACTCTCGTCGGAGAACGCGGCGTCTCGCTCTCGGGTGGACAGCGACAGCGCCTCGCGATCGCACGCACTTTGCTGCTCGAGTCGCCGATCATGGTTTTTGACGACTCGACGGCGGCGATCGACGCGGCGACCGAGCGACGTATCAGGTCGGCGGTCGCGGGGATTTCGCACAAACACGCGACGATCATCATCTCGCACCGGTTGAGCTCGCTCATGCACGCCGACGAGATCCTGTTCGTCGACGACGGTCGGATCGTTGAGCGAGGAAACCACGACGATTTGTTGGCGCTGAACGGGCGGTACAAAGCGCTGTACGAACTCCAGTCCAATCCCGACGACGACGCCCACGAAGCAGTACGAGGAGTAACACATGAGCGATAACGACACGACCCTTTCGCGGCAGGTTCACGATGAGATCGAACAAAACCGGCCCGCGCTCGCGGTCGTCGGGTCACAGATCGAGCGGGACGAGCAGATTTTCGGCGCCGTGTACGACGGACACATCGTGCGTCGGTTCTTCTCGTACGTACGCCCTTACAAAAAGGGCGTTCTGCTCGCGTTGATCGGCGTCATCGCGTTCACAATAACGCAGCTTACGGTGCCTCTGTTGATCCGCGCGACGATCGACGACGCGATCGTCGGACCGGAGGCGGGGCTCACATTGCTCGGAATCACCGCGGGGCTTTTTGCTTTCGTCGCGCTTCTCAACTACGGTGCCAACTTCATGCAGGAATGGTTTGCGAGCAACGTCGGAGAACTCGTCCTGTTTGATTTGCGGCGCTCGATGTTCAAACACCTTCAGAAGATCTCGCTCTCGTTCATGGACAAGACCGA
>REEC01000163.1 GCA_007695285.1 Spirochaetaceae bacterium
GATTCTTTTCGCGGTGCCATGATCTTTCACCGGATTATGGAGAAAAAAACTCTGCACTGCAAGTGCCCGTCGAAGTTACAGCCCGGCGTCGCTCAGTTCACGCGCGGCGGAGCGCTCGAGGTCGGCGATCTTCGCGACGCGCCGGCGCAGATGCTCTTCATTTCCAAACTCCGCCTCGACGTACGCCTTGATTATATCGCGCGCGAGCCACGGACCGATGATCTTCGCTCCCATCGTGAGAACGTTCATGTCGTCGTGCTCGACGCCCTGGTGCGCGCAGTGGACGTCGTGCACGGTCGATGCGCGGATACCCGGGATTTTGTTCGCCGCGATCGACGCGCCGACGCCGGTTCCGCACACCATGATTCCACGATCGGCGCCGCCCGAGCGCACTTGATCGCACACTTTCCGTGCAATATCGGGAAAGTCGACCGGATCGGTCGAGTGGCAGCCGTGATCGGTCACATCGCACCCGAGCTCGGCAAGGATCTCAAGTACGTCGGCCTTCATCGAAAAACCCGCGTGATCGTTACCCAGTGAAATGCGCATACTATCCCCTCCTCGGCGTACTACTCTATTCCGTACTCGTCGAGCTTGCGGTGCAACGTCTTTCGGCCGATCCCGAGAGTCTCGGCGGTCTTGCTCTTGTTTCCTTTCATGTGAATCAACGTCGCGCGGATAATGTCGCGTTCGGCTTCGGAGAGCGTCGAGCCGAGCGAAACTTTCACGTAGTTGCTGTCGAGATCGCTCGATACCGAAGGGGGAAGATCGTCCGACGTTATCGCGTTTCCTTTGCACATGACGACAGCGCTCTCGATACAATTACGGAGCTCGCGCACGTTCCCGGGCCACGAGTAGTTGTACAGCGCTGCGCGCGCTTTGGGGTCGATTCCTTCGACCGGCTTCGCGTTCTCCTTCGCAAACTCCTTGATGAACGCCGCGACGAGAAGCGGAATATCCTCCTTCCGTTCGCGCAGCGGCGGAATATGGATGTTCACGACGTTGAGCCGGTAGTACAGGTCCTCGCGAAACGTACCGTTGGCGATCTCCTGTTTGAGATCTTTGTTCGTCGCGGTAATCAGCCGCACATCCACCTCCATCGTCTGTTCGCCACCGACACGCTCGAACCGTTTGTCTTGCAGAACGCGCAGAATCTTTATCTGGACGCTCGGGTTGATCTCGCCGATCTCGTCGAGGAAGATCGTCCCGGTGTGCGCGAGTTCGAACCGTCCCCGTTTGCGCGCGACTGCGCCGGTGAATGCCCCTTTTTCGTGACCGAACAACTCGCTCTCGAGCAAAGACTCGGTCAGCGCCGCGCAATGAACCTTGATAAAAGGTTTGTCCTTCCGGCCCGATAGGTTGTGAATCGCATCGGCGATGAGCTCTTTCCCGACTCCGCTATCACCGGTGATCAGGATCGACGCCCGGGTCGGAGCGACCTGCTTGACGAGATCGAATATCCGGTTCATCTCGGCGCTTTTGCCGATTATGTTCGCGAACTGTCGTCTCTGATCGAGCTCCTCCTGCAGCGCCCGGTGCTGAAGAACGAGTTCGCGCGTCGACAACGCGCGCTTGACCAGGATCGACAGTCGGTCAAGATTTACGGGCTTGGTCAGAAAGTCGTACGCACCGTCACGCATCGCCTGGACCGCTGTTTCGATCGTACCGTGCCCGGTCAAAACAATCACGGAGAGCGTCGGGTACGAGTCGACGACGCGCCGAAGCAACTCCTCGCCCGAGAGCCGGGGCATTCGCAGATCCGTGATGATCAGATCAATTTCTTCGCGCTCGAGCACCTCGAGAGCTTCTTGTCCGTCTTCGGCGAGAAAGACATTGTATCCGTCGAGTTCCATCGCCTTGCCGAGACCTTGCCGAATGTTCTTCTCGTCGTCGACGATCATCACGTTGAACTTCATCCTGCCTCCCAGGAAATTAAGTGTTGTTCGCGCTGCGGTATCGGGAACGTGATCGTGAAAGTCGTACCTTTCCCGGGATGCGAAAGCACGGAGATCTCGCCGTTATGCTCCTTCACAATCTTGTACACCAGTGTCAAACCAATCCCTGATCCAAACTCCTTCGTCGTGAAGTACGGCTCGAAGATTTTATCGACCACGTCCTCCTCGATCCCGACTCCGGTATCGGCGACGCGAAGATACACTTCGTCGCCACGAAGGTACGTCGAGACGGTCAGAACGCCCCCGTCGGGCATCGCGGAGATCGCGTTTTTGACCATGTTCATGAGCGCCTGTTTGATGTACTTTTCGTCAATCTGAAGCGTCGGCAGCTCCTCGTCAAGATTCTGCTTGATCTCGACGCCGGCCTGCTCGCACTCGTACCGCACAAACGAAAGAACATCGGCGACCACGCGGCTCAAATCGTCGTCGCGAGGCGACAAATCCATCGGCCTGACCGCGAATAAAAAATCCACGACGATCCGGTTGAGCCGTTCCACCTCTTCGTTCACGATTTCGACAAACTCGCTGATCTTTTCGGTATCGACCGTTCCGCTCGAATCCAACGCCTTTTGAATCAACTGCATATGGATTCCGATCGATCCGAGCGGATTTTTTATCTCGTGAGCGACGCCCGCCGCGAGCGTCGTGAGCGACGCAAGATTCTCGGCACGCCGGAGACGCGCTTCACGACCGCGTTTCTCCGTGATTTCCTCGACGTGCAGGATGTTCCCTTGAATACCTCCGGCGCGAACCAACGGAAACACGCTGCACGAGAGAATTCTTGCGGACCCGTTCTCTTCGAGCGTGAACTCCCGGTCGAGTACCGAATGCTGTTGCGCGAGCGTCTCACGCACAAACTCGGCGATCTCTTCGTCGTCGATCGCCTCGGGAAGCGGTCGCTCGTACACGTCGGCCGCGGTCAGTGGTACGAGGCGCTCGGCGGCTTTGTTGTACAGCACGATTTTATGGTCGGTGTCGGCCACGAGTACGCCGTCGTTCATCGAGTCGAGGACGACCTCGAGCCTTTCGTTCTCGGTAGCGAGATCGAAGAGAAGCGCGTGGATTTGCTCGGTGTCCAGTTTTGAGAGCTTGTTTAACGCGCGCTCGATAAACTTCCGCATCAGACGCGCTCCATTTCAACAGCAAGCGCGTGTAGGACCAACTCCGCGTTCATGTTGCGTACCGTGATGTGGTCGTAATGCCGATGGATCGCCAAGCGCCAAAGCTCGAGCCTTTCGAGAGGGAACGGAGCGGCACCCGGCGACTGCGACTCCGCGCGCCACACGCGGCGAATCAAGGCGATCAGCTCTTCCAGGAAGTACCGCGGCGCCGAGTCGTTGCCGCGCTTGAACGCCGCTGCCGTTTCCGCGATCACCGTATGCAGCGCGGTCCCGCCGGGATTTGCTATGCACTCGAGGTAGGTCTCGGCGAGCCTATCAAACGGCTCCTGTTGGAAGTACCTACGCAACGACGGACTTTCGGGTTCATCGCGAAAAATCTTTCGAATCACGTCGGCGTTTTCTTCGGGCGTTCGCTCGTAGAACGCGTACGTCCGCAGTCGCGAGAGTATCGTCGGCATAATCGCGCTGCGGCGCGTCGTCATCATTATGAACCACACGTCGCGCGGCGGTTCCTCAAGCGTCTTGAGGAAAGCGTTCCGCGCGCTCTCGAGCATCGAGTCGCCGTTCTCGACGATCACGACTTTTGCGCCGTACGTCGACCTTGAGTGCGTCCAGAACGCGATTTTGCGCACCGTCTCTACGGCGATCGACTGGACGGCGCGCCCCGACGCGAGCTCGTCGCACGCAGATCGAATTGCGCGGATCGTCTTTTCGACGGTCTTCGCGTCGGGCGGTTCGCGGTCCGGGTCTACCACCTCGAGTAATTCGTCGATGGTCGCTATCGCGGCGCCGATCTTCTGCGTAGCGGCGTCGTTCTCGTCCCACAGGAGCGCGTCGTACCGGCGCGTCAGCTTCCGTACCGCGCGAATAAACAAATACGCCGTCGGTTTTGACGGCGTGCGCGTATACGCGTCGCCGGCGACCCGAATCTCCTGCATGAAGTACCGTGGCCCGATCATCACGGTGTCGGGGTGGATCAATAACCTCTGGAGTCCGCACGAACGACACGAGCAGTTCCACGCAGCGTCGCCCGCCGTACACGTGAGCCCACGCGCGAGTTCGAGCGCGATAGTCAGCTTGCCGCAGTATTCCGGCCCGTGCAACAGTATCGCGCGTGGCAACCGCCCCTCAGCCCGGTCCGCCGAAAGCTGGGCAACCGGCGGTCCGTGGCCTACGACATTCTCAAACATACGCCGTGCGCCCCCGGAAAACCCTGTCGACGTACGGGAAAAGCGGCGTCAAAAGCCGTGCGAAGATACTATCGCCGAGCAGCGCTTCGGGCTCGATGAAAGGTTGAATTTGCAACAAGAGAATCAAAACCGCGACCACGATAATACCCTCGATGATACCGACGAACATCCCGAGAGCACGGTCGAGTCCGCTCAGATTGATCCGATGCACAATTCGATGAAGAGTCGTCTCAAAAAACTTAATCACAAGGTACACCACGACAAAGATACCCAAAAAGGCAATCACCTGGCTCCACGCGCCGGTGTTCCATTGTTGGTCGATCGTAACGGCGAGCATGCCCGAGAACGCGACCGCGAGCGCAATCGCTCCGATCAACGCCGCCGCGGAGAGAAACTCTTTCACGAAACCACGTATCGTCGCGCGTAAAACGACAAAAACAAGTATCACCCCAAAAACGATGTCGATTGCCGGTAGTTGCATTGCAGTCCTCTCCTCGAAACGATAGTTATATCACGCGCTGTTCGGCTCGTCGTCGTGGTCGCGCCTCCCCCCCATCTCGGCGCTTATCAGCTCTGCGATTCTGATCGCCGCGTCGGGGGCTCCAAAACCACGCGCGGCGGTGCTCATCCTGCCACGTTCTTCGGCGTTGGAAAGCAGTCGATCGATAGTTCGAAAAAGCTCCTCCGGTGTGACGCTCTCCGGGTCAAGCACGACCGCCGCGCCCGAACGCGCGTACAGATCCGCGTTCCTTACCTGGTCTCCCCGCGACCCGCCCCCGGGAAGCGGAATCAGAATCGCGGGGGTGCCGGTCGCGGCGAACTCCCAGATACTCCCGGCGCCCGCGCGTGAAACAACCATGTCGGCGACGGCAAGAATATCGGGCAGTTCCTCTCCAAAAAACGGACGCGAAAAATACCGTGGCTCCGACGCTCGCTGTTCGTGAAGACCGGTCTGATGGACAAGAAAGCACCGATCGTGCAGCTTCGGTCGGATAGCGCCTATCAACTCGTTGATCTGCACGGCGCCGAGACTCCCGCCGAGCACGAACACGACGGGAAACGACTCGTTCAAGCCGATAAAACCGCGCCCTCGTTCGGCCTCGCCGCGGGTTATCGCCGACCGAACGGGGTTTCCTGTCACCACGATCCGCGACGAGTACCGCGCGGGAAAAAAACGCGCCGTCTCCGGGTACGCGACGCAAACACGCGTCGCAAATCGAGTTATGATTCGCGTCGCGAGTCCAGGATCGTAATCGGACTCGTGCGTCACAACGGAGATCCGTAGAATCCGCGCAGCGATGACGGGCGGAACCGCGACGAATCCACCTTTCGAGAAGATGCACGCGGGTCTGAGCCGTGCCAGGACAAAAAACGAAACGACGATGCCCGCGCAGACGCGGAAGACGTCGGCAACATTACGGAGCGAGAAGTACCGGCGGAGTTTTCCCGATGGGATCGCTATGTATGAGATTCCGCGGGCGATCACGATCTCTCGCTCGATCCCGCGCCGCGAGCCGATCCACACGACCGCGACTGCCTCGTTCGAGATCTCCTCGATCACCGCGAGTCCGGGAAAGACATGCCCCGCCGTCCCCCCGCCGGTACAGACCAACACGGTTCGCCGATCCGTGATTGCGGGACATTTCTTGCCATACGTTACCTGCTCCACTATGATGCATAGTATCATGCGCTTATTCCCCGTTTCAATCGTACCGGCTCTGTTCGGCGTTATTATGGCGCTTCCGCTCGCGGCGGATTCGGTCGAGTCTCTCGCGCTTTTCCCGCCCGATACTCACCGTGCGCTCGAAGCGGGCGAACTCATCGAACGATTCTTCACATCGGGGACACCCGCGCTTGCTCCGGCGAGCCCTGCCGGTGACCGGATTCGCGCGGCAATTGAAGACAACCGCCCGCGATTTGGCGTCGAGGTTCTCGGGCGTTTTGAAGCGGTCGAGGCCGGTGGGCTCGAAATATACAACGCGCTGCTCGCGGTGTCTTCGCTCGAAGGCATCACGTACCACTCGGCAAGTCGTGACACGGGTCGCACTTTTTACCACGAATCGTACGCCGTCGACTCACGGCGCAACCGCATCGACGACCCCGTTGCAGTCAGGGTTCCCGACTCTCGTGAGGTCGCGGTATTTCAGCGCGATGCGACGTTCGGCGGCAACTACTACGTCTATCGCTACTCGTTCACCGGGGACACGATCACGTTGACCGCGACTAATACTTCCACAATGACGTACGGTATCTTGCCGTTGATTCGCTCGGGAAACTTCACGACGCACGTTGTCGTTCTGATCGAGCCCGACGCGGTTGTGTTCTACGGCGTCGGCGCCGTCCGCACTCTTCCGGTTTTTGGGATGGAAGACAGGGTCAGCGCGAGTTTCGCGAGCCGGATCCGCGCGATCTACTCCTGGTTTTCCGACTCGGTCCTCGACAGATCGGAGCGCCCATCCCGATGAATCTCACAGGAAACGCATTACCAGTACCTGCACACCGCCGATCAGCGAGCCGAGGATTGCACCGAATACATTGATCCACTTCAAGTGCCGCGCTATGACCATAAGCAGAAGCTGTTCGACGTTCTCCATATCGAGGCCGTCGATCTTCTGGACGACCATTGTGTTCACATCGAAGCTATCGACGAGTTCGTTGAGTCTGCCGTCGACGAGATTGGTAATACGATCGGTCAAAAACGCATCGATTTTCGCCTTAGCCCCGGAAGAGATCGAAAACGTGTCGCCAAAAGCCCTGCTTCTGAGACGGTCGATCAGGCTGCGGGCCGCATCGAGGAAAATATCCGAGACCGAGTCGATGTTTTCCGGACGAGACAACCACGTCTGGATCATCTCCCCGACGTAACCCGCGGCGGCGTCGGCGTCGATTTCGGCGACCGACTTGAGCACGTCTTCGAGCGTACCGTCGCGGTGTTTCTCGACGACCCTAAGGATAATATCCACCACAGTATTCTGCACATCCTCGCGTTCGACAAACGCGACCGCGCCGTGGATGACGGTTTCAAACCAGGATTTTGCATCGATCTTGTGCGTGTCGGCAAAATCGACTATCCCGGTCGCTGCAATTCTTCGGAGGTTTTCGGTCAACCCCGAGACGATACGCTGTTTGTTCAGAGGGTCGCGCGCGCCGCGCTCGGCCGCGTGGATCATGTCGTTCACGATGTCGGGCATCTTATCGTTGAGAACCCGATCGAACTGACCGGCTGTTATGATGAAACGCTGAAACAGATTCAAACGCGAGAGAATTCTCGTCAACAAGACTTTGCCGCGCGTCGTAAGCTCACCGCGAATTTCGGGTCTGTCGGCCCATCTCACCGCCTCGTCGATTACCGGCCCGTACAACGCCGACACCGCCGACTCGATCGTCTCGATCAACCCGTCCTTCAGCAGCACGCCGACCGGCGCATTCCGCGCGAGTTGCTCGTCAAACCACCTCTCCGCGGCGCCGACCACGGTGCGCTGAAACTCGCCGGGTAGGAAGTGCGCGATCGCTTTCCTCAGAAAAGCCGACGTCGTCTCGTGTTCGGGCAAAACCGCGTCGAGCTTGATCTCCATCACCGATCGGACGACGCGATCGGCGATCGGTGTCACCGTACTACGAAAAGCGTCGGACGCGACAAACGACCGGAAAAGGCCGTCGGCCGCATCGTAGAAGACCTCGATCACCGAGTCGACGTCCGTTTTCGTCGGCTCGGTCGGTACGGCGGCTGCGTCCACGCCGTTAACCCGCGCCGACAGCAACCCTTCCGTCAGACCTTCGACCCCAACGCGGAGTCCGGTTTGGAATTTTGGCGAGTACAGCTGACCGCGCAGCGAGTCTTCAGTGAGCAGCTTTTCGGACACCATGCGTCCGATGCTCACCGCGAGTTGGTGCCTTTGGCGAGGGATTATGCCGGGAGTCAACGGAACCCTGAGCCCGAGAATCCGTTTCTCGGCCAACGGACGGAACAGCATCTTGATCGCGATCGCGTTCGTTACGTACCCGATCGCGGCGCCGACGATCGGCGGTAACGTAAACGGAAGAACCGATATTAGCCGATCGATCATTCGTGGTATGCCTCCGCGGCGTTTTGCGCGAGCGCGCGCGAGGCGAACAGCTCGATCTCGCTGCCTTTCACCCAGCCGCTTCCACCTTCGCCGTCGATGCGGTACCAGAAATCGCGATCATCTCTCACGATCGTCCCGTGCCTCTGCTCGATCCGAACCACGTCACCGCCACGCAGGTGTCCGACGATCGCGGCGTTCTCATCGAAGGACTCGAGAACTCGCACGTATCCGGACCGAACCATCGCCCAACTCGGGCGCGTATGAAAAAGCGGTGTCGGAGGAAGTTGAATCTCCGGTTCGACGTCGTTCGTACACGAAAAAAAAGCGAGCGCACAACCGATCACGGCAAAAATAAATCGGGGGTATCTCACATCGTTCATCCCATCCGTTTCAACTCGTCGATTTCGTCGCGTATGACTGCGGCCTCTTCGAACTCGAGGTTCTTCGCGTGTTCGAGCATCTCACGTTCGAGTACGCGGATCAGCTTTCGTCGTTCCGCCGGAACCACAATGTTGAACTCGCTCTTTATTATTTCCAGGGTCCGTTTTTCGTTCCGTCGCTTGTCGTCTTTCTGACGAACGAGCATTTCGTGAACAGCCTTCTTGACCGACTGCGGCGTGATTCCGTGCTCTTCGTTATACTGCGCTTGAATCGACCGTCGTCGATCGGTCTCGTCTATAGCCGACCGCATCGCGTCGGACATGCGATCGGCGTACATTATGACGCGTCCGTGTACGTTACGCGCCGCGCGCCCGATCGTCTGAATCAGCGACGTCGCAGAGCGCAGAAATCCGATCTTGTCCGCGTCGAGAATCGCGATCAGCGCGACTTCCGGTAGATCGAGACCTTCGCGCAACAGGTTAATCCCAACCAGAATGTCAAAGGTCCCGGTGCGGAGTTCGGTGAGGATCTCGGAGCGCTCAAACGTCTCGATCTCCGAGTGCAGATACCGAACGCGCAGACCGAGCTGCGAGAGATACTCGGTGAGATCCTCGGCCATTTTCTTCGTGAGCGTCGTAATCAATACACGCTCGCCGGCTGCGACACACGCGCGAATCTCACCGAAGAGATCGTCGATTTGGCCGGTTGTCGGCCGCACCTCGATCTGGGGATCGAGCAGCCCGGTCGGGCGGATGATCTGCTCGACAACGTTCTCCGACTTCTCGACCTCTTCCGCGCTCGGCGTGGCCGACACAAAGATACAGTGGCGCAAGAGACTCTCGAACTCGTCGATAAAGAGCGGCCGATTATCGAGCGCGGACGGCAACCGGAAACCATACTCGACAAGCGACACTTTTCGCGACCGGTCGCCCGCGTACATGCCGCGCAACTGCGGAAGCGTCACGTGCGATTCGTCGACAAACGTCAGAAACGTTTCGGGAAAGTAATCGAGCAGGACCGCGGGCCTTTCACCGGCAGCACGCCCGCTGAGCGGTCTACTGTAGTTCTCGATACCCGGGCAGTAGCCCATCTCGTTCATCATCTCGAGGTCGTACTCGGTACGGGTCTTGAGCCGTTGCGCTTCGACGAGTTTTCCTGCCGCGATCAGCTGATCGTAGCGTTCGGCGAGTTCTTCGCGGATCGAAGAAAGTGCCGCGTTGATCTGATCGTCGGCCATCACGAAGTGTTTCGCCGGGTAGATAACCGCAACCTCGAGTTCCTCGATAATCTCGCCGGAAACGGGGTTGAACTGTACGATTCGGTCGATAACGTCCCACTCGAGCTCGATTCGGTACGCAAGCTCGAGATACGCGGGATGAATTTCGATGACATCGCCACGTTGGCGGAATTTACCACGTTCGAGCACAGCATCGTTTCGGTCGTACTGAAGAGCGATCAGTTTTGCACGGATCGCGCCGATATCGATCGAGCTCCCGCGATCGAATCTGACCTTCATGTCGCGGTACTCTCGTGGGCTGCCAAGACCGTAAATGCACGACACCGTCGAGACGACGATGACGTCCGAGCGTTCGGTGAGGTTCGCGGTCGCCGAGAGCCGCAGCCGGTCAATCTCGTCATTGATCGACGCGTCCTTCTCGATGTAGAGATCGCGCGACGCGACGTACGCTTCGGGTTGGTAGTAGTCGTAGTACGACACAAAATACTCGACCGCGTTGTCCGGGAAGAACTCCTTGAACTCGCGGTAAAGCTGCGCGGCGAGCGTCTTGTTGTGCGACACGACGAGCGTCGGGAGCTGCGTCTCTTCGATGACACGCGCCATCGTGAACGTCTTCCCCGACCCCGTCACCCCTTTGAGGGTCTGGAACCGTGCTCCATCGCCAACACCGCGCGACAGAGACTCGATCGCGGCAGATTGATCGCCGGCCGCTTGGTAATCAGCTTTCAGCTCAAATTTTTTCACGTTTCCGTCCGTCGCGCGTGCGCGATCAATCCCATTGTGTCCGCGACGGGCGTTCCGATAACGCCACAGTCGTTTCACGCGTCTCGCCGTCGCGGATATACGTGACGGAAACTCCGTCACCGGGTCGCGTATCTTCGAGCGCCTCGAAGAGATCCGACAGACGTTTGGTCCGGACTCCGTTCACTTCAACGACGATGTCTCCGCCAAGGTACACGACGGTCGCGCCAATTCTCACGGCCGCCGATCTGGAGCCGCCGACGAGCCCTGCCTTCTCTGCATTTCCTCCGGGCGTGACTTGTGAGATCAGCAGCCCTTCCGAGACCGGCAGATTCGCGTACTGCGCGAGTTGCGGGATGATCTCGCGAGGAATCATCTCTATCCAGCCGCGGCGAACCTGGCCGAACTGGATGAGGTCGGGCACCACGCGGCGTGCGGTATCTACCGGAACGGCAAACCCGATACCGATCGAACCGCCTGTACGCGACGGCGAGTAGATCGCCGTGTTGATCCCGACCATGTTGCCCGCCCCGTCGAGCAGTGGTCCACCCGAGTTTCCGGGGTTGATCGAGGCGTCGGTCTGGATCATGTCGCGGATAACACGATCGGTTGAAGCCCGGACCGGGCGTCCGAGCCCCGAAACGATGCCGGTCGTGAGCGTGCGATCGAGCCCGAACGGGTTCCCGATCGCGAGAACCTTCTGCCCGATCCTGAGCGACGACGACTCGCCGAACGGTATGGTCCGTAACACCCGTTCACCGGGATCAACCTTGATCACTGCGAGGTCGTTTTCGGGGTCGGCGCCGATCACGTCGCCCTCGATCCTCTCTCCGTCGGAAAGCGTTATGAACACCTTCACCGCACGCTCGACGACGTGGTAGTTCGTCAAGACGTAACCGCGGGAGTCGATGATCGAGCCGGATCCGGTGCCTCCTTCGCGCGGAATCGGCTCAAGAAACCAGTTGTACGTCACCGTCTCGGTAGAAATGTTCACCACACCGGCGTTGCGTTCGTCGTACACGCGAATCGTCTGAAGCTCGTCGGCCGAAAGCCCCGGGCCGGACTCGACAGGAATCGCGTGAATGCTCGTGTAACTCGACTGCAGCGAAAAAGGCTGCCGGGAGACGCGAGAAGACACAAAAACATCGGTGCCTGAGTCGGCCAAAAAAACGACGGCTGCCGTCCCGGCGATCGCACAGACCGCGGTAATCGCCGCGACGACAATAAGTTGTGACCGGCTGTACAAACGCATTCCGCAGACCCCCGATCACATAATACCGAACGTCGGGCCAACCGGCAACAGTTGCCTCAGCAGAAGTCTCGGCCTATCCCCTGCACGCTACACTCGCGACGCGGCGTCGAGCGGTCGTGGAGATTGCATCGAGAAAACCGTTTTCGCCGAATCGACGATGATGAACCGCCTCGAGAACGTGGTCAGGGATGATACCATCGCTCGACTCCAGGTCCGCGATCGTTCGTGCCACCTTGAGAACCGATAGGCACGCGCGACCGGATAGCCGCAGCTTCTCCGCGGCGATTCCGTATTCGCGCGCCGCGCGGTCGCCGATAGCGCAGTACCGACCCACGAGCGCGGCAGGAAGCCGCGAGTTGCGCGAAAACGGCTCGTTTCGGTACCTCTCGTCCTGTATCATAACAGCGTTTCCGACCCGGTCGCGAATCGCCGCCGAGGTCTCGTACCCGTCCGTGAGTATCTCACTCGGTGCCTCGACGCCGAACGCGACGCGTACGTCGATACGATCGAGAACGGCGCCACCGATTTTTCGCCAGTACGCGTCGAGTTCGGTCCGGCTGCATAGACAATCCCCACGGCCAAGATTCCCACAGCGACAGAGATTCGTCGCGAGAACGAGCTGGAAGACGGCCGGATACCACGCGGTCGAATCCGCTCGCGCGAGAACGATCAGGCCGTCCTCGAGAGGCTGCCTGAGCGCTTGAATCACGTTGCGCGAGAACTCCGAAGCTTCATCGAGGAAAAGGACGCCGCGATGCGCGAGCGATATCTCGCCGGGCTTCAGCCGTTTGCCACCCCCGATCATACCTTCGAGCGACGAGGTGTGGTGAGGCGCACGGAACGGAGCCGTTCCGACGATTCCCGAACCGGCCGCAAGAATGCCGGCGGTCGAGTGAATCCGCGTCACTTCGCGAGCTTCTTCGAGTTTCAGACGAGGAAAAATCCCAGGGAGTCGACGCGCAGTCATCGTTTTGCCGGTCCCGGGCGGACCAAACAGCACGAGGTTATGCGTCCCCGCGGCGGCAACCTCTACTGCACGCTTTTCGAGGATTCGCCCTTTGACGTCGGCGTAGTCTCCGCACCAAGCGGTCGGTGCGGCCGGCACTCCGGTTCTCTCGGACCTGTACGCCGAGCGGCTGAACGCGTCGGCGACCCCTGCAAGGTCCACTGCGGCGATAACTTCGCACTCAACACCAGCAGCCCCGACTTCCGCGAAGTTCGCGCGCGGCACCACGACGCGACGAATACCACGCGCCGCAGCGACCGACACCGCCGATATGACACCGGTCACAGGTCGCACGGCCCCGGATAGCCCGAGTTCGCCCATCACGAGTACCGACTGCGTAGCCGAACGCACCTGCCCGGATGCGCAGAGAATCCCGAGAGCAACAGCAAGATCAAACGCCGCCCCGCCTTTCTTGAGTCCGGCCGGCGAGAGATTCACGAGCACCCGTTCGGTCGGAAACCGGTAACCGGAGTTTCTGATCGCGACGCGAACCCTTTCGCGTGCTTCGCGGACGGCCGAGTCGGGCAGGCCGACTATCTCCGTTCCGGGTATCCCTCGTCGTAGGTCAACCTCGACGCAGATGAGCTCGCCCTCGTACCCGGATGATCTATACGCCAGTATATTCACGGCTTACCCCCGCAAAGAACTACACGGCGTTTTTTTTCCGGGCTTCACGATCGGCCGATTATCCCACAATTTCCGAATGCCGTACGATGTTTCCCGTTTTCTGAAGGTTACCCCGTCGTCCGTGCGATCGCCTCTTGCACGAGCCGATCGCACTGCTCATTATACGTGTTACCGCTGTGCCCACGAACCCACTCCCACTCGACCGAGAGGTTTTTGACTCGCTCGTCAAGAGTTACCCATAGCTCCTGATTCTTTACGGGTTTCCGTGCCGCGGTTTTCCAACCGTTTCTTTTCCACGTGTTGATCCACGAAGTAATCCCGTTCTTGACGTACTCCGAGTCGGTGTGTACTCGGACCGAGGTCTTCTCGTACTGTTCGGTGACAAAACTCAACGCTTCGATTACGGCGGTCAACTCCATTTGGTTGTTGGTCGTCGAAATTCGCCCTCCTGAACCTGTGATCGTGGAGTTGCCGTTTAAGACTACGTACGCCCACCCACCTGGCCCCGGATTACCGTGACAGCCCCCGTCCGTGTAGACATCAAGACTCCGCATTGTTCGCGCCCTCCAGACGTGTTATTACCTGCCAATTGACAGATCGGTATCTCTTTTATTAGTATAATCTGAATATATTATGAAATCACCAAAGGAATAATACATGGCCAGAATAGCTGACTCGGCGACCGCATCGTCGTTCACGGTCGCAGCGAGACCGGGCGTTATTTTGCGTGATGCGGCCACGGTACTTCGTGCGCCGCTTATCAAGAACGAGCCCGTCAAGGGCGCGCTGATGTACCACGTCGTATCGATCACCGATATGAACGATTTTGGTTTTCTCATAACTCCTAAAAAGACGATCAAGATCAAAGAGAAACTCCCAAAGGCACGGAAGTACGAACTAGAGCCGTTCGACGTGCTCTTGACGATCGTCGGTACGATCGGCAAAATTACCATACTTCCGGACGCGTTGGAAGGGCAATGGATTCCTGCGAGCAATATGTTGATAGTCCGATTCACAAAAGACAAACTCGATAACGCGATCGCATTCGTGATGTTCATGAAGTCCCGGTACGGAGTGGATATCTTGACGAAGCTCACGCACGGGACTACGATCCCGATTGTCTCGAAGAAAGCGTTTTCGCGAGTTGTGATACCGCAGTTGACGCCGGAGGTCAAAAAGGAAAGCAAGGAACTCTTCACAAAGGAAGAACGGCTATATCTCAAGCGGCAGGAACTCGAGGTTGCCGCTCAACAGCTCCGTGGCGAGTATCTCGCGTGACACGAACATGATTCACCGAATTCGCTTCGGCTCGAGCCGGAGCCATTACGTCTTTCTCGCGTTGATTATCGGTATCCCGGTCGGTGGGCTCGCCGTTACCTTCCTGGTCCATCGTGTGATCGGCGCGATCCTCCTGCTCGTGGGCGCCTTTTTCTCGTATCAGTTTGCCAAATATTTGCAGCTGCACTTAAAGAGTTTTATCGAGACAAACGACGAGGGGCTTCGCGCACTAACCTCGTCGCGCGAGAAAGTAAAAATCTCGTGGGACGAGATTACACACGCCGGCCACTGCACCGATACCGAAAACCACGAGTACGTTTTTGTGTACGACGAGAACAACGACACACTCTTGACCGTCCCTGACGAGTTCACGCTCTTCCGCGAGCTCGTCGATGAACTCGAATCACGCATGGAACTGGAGCGATACTCGCTCAAACCCGGCGAAACCGTAACCGAACGGCTCAAACAGCTCCTGACGTGAGTGGCCGTACCCGATTCCGACGGTTACACGGTGCCGGTCTGCGTAGCCGACACGATTGACGTGAGGAACGACGAGACGCTCTTTGTATTCTCTCTCGTAGCGATAAAAAGATACGCATCGCGGCCACGGCAAACAATCGGAAGAAAAAGCGCGGAATCGAGACCGTACATCCGATACGCGATCGGTAACGCCGCGAAGTCCGCGAACTCTTCGATCGGTCGTTTGAGCAGCAGCGCCTGTTTTTCACCGAGCACGTTTTGATATACCCCGGCGGAGACCGGAATGCGAAAGTGATCAGGAAAGTCCGCGTTGAACCCCAAGGTGAACTCGGCTCCAAGGACACCGTCGTTTACCGTGAGTATCGCCCCGTACGTAGATTTGGCGATCCGGGTAAACTCGATCAACGACTTGAGAATACCGCTATCGGAGTCCCGGTACCGCGAACGGAAGACATCGTAATCCAGACCGTTTTTGTTCAAGACAAATCGCGGTCCAACGTGCTCCGCGCCGTCGGGACTCGAGAAATCCACCGCGGCGTCGCCCTCGGGGACCAGTTCGAGCCCTTCTGCGGTCATCAGTCCATCGATTCCCGGCTCCGACTCACTCTTCCCAACGACAGCGTGAACCAGTCCTTCGACGTTGCGGTTGGGAACGCGGCTTTTTTTCTCGTAAGCCGAACGGTCGATCTTGAACACCCCGTCGCTGTCGACGATGACAGACTCCGCACCGGAAACCGTCTCGACCAACCGGTTTGCCGCTTCGATCGCGTACGCTGAGTTATTCGTGATGTCGTGCCGAGAAAAAACAATCAACCCCGAATCGTCCGTAATGATCTCGTTCGATTGGGAATCTCGATCACCCGGTCCGGATTCTGAACCGACAGGCCCGCGGTTTGCCGTAACACCGCGGTCGGGACCGGAGTCGCGAGATATTAGTTCCGATGTCGAGTCTATGTAGTCAGGATCGGGCATCGTATCCTCGACTACCGGTGAGATCTTTGACGTTCCGCGCCGAAACGCAAAAAGTTTTACTCCGAATACATCGGCGGTACGTGAAATCAACTCCTGGACTTCGTCTTCCTCGCCCGTAGAAACGTCGCCCTCCGATGACGCTTCAACCTCCTCGAGCTCATCAAATTCTTCCAGTTCGTCAAGTTCTTCATCGGCCGTCGAACCGGCCACCTCTTCCCCTTCCAACGCCGACGCGGCCTCGGCGGGCTCGATCTGCGGAGCTCCCGCAAAAGCAAGATCCGATGCGTCGCCACCGAGTTCCCAGTCTTCTTTTACGTCCTCAAGCTCGGAGGAGAGGTCATCGGGCTCCTCGTCCTCGGAGAGAGTATCGTCGGCTTTCTCTTCGTTTTCGTCTTCGTCATCATCCAGAAAAAAGCTGAACGGCGTGTCTTCCGATTCCATGAACTGTTCGGAGTCCTCGTCGAGCCCCCAATACTCCGCATCGGACTGATCGCTACTCTCCTTTTTCTGTGTCGAGGATTCAAAGGCCAAAGATACCTCCAACTCTTCGGCCTCGCTAACCTCTTCGGCCTCGCTAACCTCTTCGGCCTCGCTAACCTCTTCGGCCTCGCTAACCTCTTCGGCCTCGCTAACCTCTTCGGCCTCGCTAACCTCTTCGGCCTCGCTAACCTCCTCGACTTCGCTAACCTCTTCGGCCTCATCAAGCTCTTCGGCCTCGCTAACCTCTTCGGCCTCATTAACCTCTTCGGCCTCATTAACCTCTTCGGCCTCATTAACCTCTTCGGCCTCGTCAAGCTCTTCGGCCTCGTCAAGCGGTTCGAGTTCACTGAGTTCCTCGAGTTGCTCCGAATCATCATGGGAGGCCGGCAACTCGGCCGGAACGGTTCCGGAAGGCTGTTCGGCGGCGACCGAATCATCCTCGTCGAGCATCTCGAGTTCATCAGGCTCGTCGTCGTCGGCAGCTTCAACCTGCACCGGCACCGGCTCTCTCCGGGCCGGCTGTTGGGTCGGCTGCTGCGCAGGCCGAGCGTAGGATACGGGTGGTGGCGTGTAATTCGCGAGGACGCGTTCGATCATCGTCTCGAGCCGGGAAAGATCGATGTTATCGCGCCGCGGTTCGGTCTTCCGTTGGACGCCGAGTACCGCGACGATATCCTCCCAACTCTTGTTGATCAGATCGTCGACTTTGTCTTCCGACCCGCGCTTAACCCGTCCAATTCCGCGCTTGATGCGCTTCGAGACTTCGTCCTTTCTTGCCTCGAGTTCGACCTGCCACTGATCCCAGTCAATCTCCTCTTTGCTCTCGACGTACTCCTGCAGCAACGAAATCTGAAACCTCTTGATTCGTTCGGAAAGAACGACGACCGGATCCTGTCGAAGGTTGAGAAGCAGGAAAACCAGGAGAAACGACGACAGAAAACTCGACACGAGAAGAATCGTTCGAGTCATGGGGTTCAAAACGAAGTCGGTCTCGGGAACAAGTAGCCCGACCCGACCCAAGGACTCGACTGTACGCGAAAACACAACAAAACCACCGACGTCGGGGCTGCGAATCACGGGTTCGACCGACGGATCCGCGTCGATTTGCGCGGCCGCGCTTTCCGCTTCCGGCAAAAGATTCGGGCCGTACGCGTCGCGGAAATTCGCGGCGAGCACCCCATCCGCAAGAATCACGACTCGGTCGCTCGTCGAAATCTCACCCGAACGCACAAGCGCGTTCGTGAAGCCCGTGACGTCGAGATAAAACAGCGCGGTACCTCGTGTGATTCCGAACGCATCGCGCACAAGAAGCCGGTAAATCACCTGTCCGGCATCGTGGCTCACATCGACTCGCGGTCCGGAACCGTCCTCAAGTACGAGTTGGTCCAAGGGGACTGGGGTGACAAGGTCCTCGACGGGAATGTACGTTCGGGACTGTGGAGTCTGCTCGACAATATCCGACCCGAGCGTGCTGAACCAAATCCGGTTCGCCGCATTATCGACAAAACGCACAAATGATAAAGCCGGGACCTGATCTTGGAGATTTCCGAACAACACCTCCCGATCGCGGATATCCGCTTGGCTCTGATTGACGAGATAGACGTTCTGCACGGCTCTCTCGCCGAGCATACCACTAAACCGTTCAAGATTCGCGTTGTGCACGCGCTGTAAGGCCGCCTCGATTCGATCGAGCCTTGTGTCGACGTTTTCCCGCACGCGTTGGTCGTAAAACGTCGTTTCTATGTAATCGAACAAACCCGAAAACGCAAAAACCGCGAGTGCGCTGAAAAAAATGACCGAGACAAGTAGACTGAGCGCAACTTTTTGTAAAGACGTCATTAATTCTGTCTAGCCTCCGGCCCCGATCAACGAACGCGGGCTATTGACCGGCGTCGGTCAACTCGCCTTCTGTTTTATGATCGGCACGTAACGCCGAGGACAATACCTCTGTTAAATGTATAAAGCCACGCCGGAATAGTAAACCGACTTCGACTCTTCCCGCCGGTTTTGGGCTCACGCCCGACAACGCACCGTACTTTCTACGGCAAAAAAAAACGACCGGAGCGGGTACGCCGCCGGTCGCTTGCCTCGTCCAACCGCGAGGCCAGGAGCAGAACCCAAAAGACGCTTACTCGCCTTTCGGCTCTGCCTCTACTTCGTCATCAACCGCCGTTTCCACTTCATCGACGCCATCGGCGTCGGCCTCTGCAGCCGCTTCTTCGGCCGCGGCCGCCTCGCGCTCTCTCTCGCGCTTCTCTTTCCGTTCCTGACGATCGCGTACTTTCTTCTCGGTCTTTTCGATGACCACGGTCGACCGCTCGACGAGTTCGAGCACGACCATCTCACTTGCATCGCCCTCTCGTGGACCGATCTTCAACACGCGCGTGTATCCGCCGGGTCGAGCCGAAAAACGGGGGCCAATCTCGGTGAACAACTTGGCGAGCATTTCTTTATCTTTGATATCACGCCCTACCATCCGGCGGTTATGAACCGAATCAACCTTCGCGCGCGTGATCATTTTCTCGACTGTTCTCTTGACCGCCATCGCCTTGGCTTTCGTCGTGATGATGCGTTCGTGTTTTACCAACGACGTAATCATGTTGTTGTGCATAGCCTTCCGGTGTGACGCCGTCCGCCCCAACGGATTGACCGAAATCTTATGCCTCATCTTCTTCTTCTTCCTTTACCTTCGCGGTTGCGAGTTTTTTCGACGACCGAAGCGCCTGTTTGAGTTGGTTGTAATCGGTCATCCCGAGTCCAAGATTCCATTCTTTGAGTTTCTCTTTGATCTCGAGCAACGACTTCTTGCCGAAGTTTCGCGTTTTTGCGATATCATCCTCGGTCCGCATCGTCAAGTCCCCGATACTCTTGATGTTCGCGTTTTTCAAGCAGTTACTCGATCGGACCGACAACTCCAGTTCCTCAACGGGTGTTTCCAACAGATTGCGAATCCGCTCTTCTTCCTCATCGATATCGTCATCTCCGAATATGTTGTCTTCGTCGAAGTTGATAAAGATCGTAAAATGGTCCTTTGCAATTTTCGCGGCCTCGGCAACCGCATCTTCGGGCTTGATCGTCCCGTCGGTCCAGACCTCAAAAATAAGCTTGTCGTAATCGGTTCTTTGCCCGACACGAGTAGGCTCGATCTCGTACTTGACACGACGAATCGGCGAAAAAACCGAATCGATCGGAATGGTCCCGATCACCTCGATGTACTTCTCGTTCATCTCCGCGGGAACGTATCCTCGCCCCAAATCGATCTGAATCTCGATCTCGATGCTCGCATCGTCCATGAGCGTCATCAAATGGAGTTCTTTGTTGCTTACAACGACCGTATCGTCGGTCTCCAACTTTCCGGCCTTGACTTCACCTTTCCCTTTGAGTTCAACCAGAATCGTCTTTTGTTCGACTTCGTTCGGCAGAGCCACTTGGACCTGTTTCAGGTTGTCGATAACGTCCGGCGTATCTTCTACAACCCCGTCGATCGACTCGTACTCGCTAGAAAGGACGTGCGCCGTCCCTTCTTTGTCAAAACTCGTGATTCGCACCGCCGTAATCGCGTATCCTTGAATCGACGACGTCAGAACGCGCCGAAGCGTGTTCCCGATCGTCGTGCCGAAACCTCGCTCAAATGGATATGCGATGAAACGCCCGTACGACGCGGTTACCTCAGTATGCTCAAACGTGATTCCTTTTGGCTTCTTGAAACCTTTCAGCAAATTTTTTCGCGCCATTCGTCTCCTTCCTCCTGTACAGTTGTACCAGGACCCGCATACGACGGCCGAACGTAGCTCGGCCCCATGTCCCACGTCAAGCGCGGCTAATTTCGCCGCACCTTCCGTGGTCGACACCCGTTATGCGGGATCGGAGTCACGTCCTTGATCGTCTTGACTTTGAGCCCGAGACCACCGAGCGACCTGATCGCCGACTCGCGGCCGACGCCGGGCCCTTTCACGTAGACGTGAACCTCGCGCAGTCCCACGTCCATCGCTTTTTGCGCAGCGGCCTCGGCGGTCGTCTGCGCAGCGTACGGTGTAGACTTCTTCGCTCCACGGAAACCGAGCGTTCCTGCGCTGGCCCAGGAAATCCCGTTGCCGCCAAGGTCGGTCACCGTTACGATCGTGTTGTTGAAGGTCGCCTGAATATAGACGTTGCCCTCGTAAACGGATTTCTTTTCTCTCTTCTTCTTCGTCTTTGCCACAATTAGCCTCCGGGCTCACCGCAAAATCAAAACTTCCGATACCGGAAAACAGACTCGATACTAGACGGCCTTTTTCTTGCCGGCAACCGTCTTCGGTTTACCCTTCCGTGTTCGTGCGTTCGTCCGTGTCCGCTGCCCTCGAACCGGCAGCCCGCGCCGATGGCGCAGTCCCCGATAACACCCGATGTCCATGAGCCGTTTGATATTCAGCGAGACTTCCGTCCGCAGGCGCCCCTCGATCGTGTGTTCGTTTTCGATGACAACGCGGAGTTCGTTAACCTCATCCGCGGTCAAATCGTTCATTCGTTTTTCGGTATCAACACCGGTCTTCTTGCATATCGCCCGTGCCGATGACCGTCCGATACCGAAAATATAAGTTAACGCGATGTCCACGTGTTTATTCGGTAAGTCTATACCTGCAATACGCGCCATACCGGCCTCCTATTTCTGCCTTTGTTTGTGTTTCGGGTTCACACAAATAATCCGGACAACCCCGAACCGCTTGATGACCTTACACTTGTCACACATCGGTTTTACACTCACACGTACTTTCATTTCTCGGTCCTTTTATAGGTTACGGGAACGTATCCGTCCCTTCTTCGTCAATCCCTCGTGGTGATGCATCCGAAGATGCCCTTCGATCTGCGACATGAGATCAAGGTCGACGCCGACCATAATCAGAAGCGACGTTCCACCCATCAAGAATGCTACCTGAATCGGAAACCCGAAAAGCTGCTGCACAATCGTCGGGATAACCGCAATGAACGCAAGGAAAATCGCGCCCGGCAGAATAATTCGGTTCAAGATCCGTGTGAAGTACTCTTCCATTTTCTCCGATCGGATGCCTGGGATCGAGCCGCCGTTCTCCCGGATATTCTTTGATATCTCGAGCGGATTCAGCGTGACCTGCGTATAGAAATACGCAAAGAAGATAATCAGTAACGTGTACACGACGATGTACGTCAACCCATCGGGTCGCAGCCAGTACGCGACCGAGTTCAGCCACCGGACCCCTGGTCCAAGGCTTTGGGCGATCTGAAGCGGAAAGGTGAGCACCGACGACGCAAAGATGACGGGAATAACGCCCGATGGGTTGATCTTGAACGGTACGTACGTGTTTTGAGCGCCGTACATACGCCGACCGACGACCCGCTTCGCGTAATGGACCGGGATTTTTCGTTGACCGCGCTGTTCGTACACGACGAGCGCGACAACACCGACGAACATGATCATGACGACGATCACGAACACGGGATTGAGATCCCCGCGCTGAATCTCTTGGATAAGGATCCAAACGCCGTTCGGCAGCCGTGCTACGATTCCCGCGAAAATCAAGAGCGAGATACCGTTTCCGATCCCTCTCTTGTTTATTTGCTCGCCGATCCACACCAAGAACATCGATCCCGACGTCACCGTCAAGATCGAGACGAACGTGTACAGACCCCGCGATATCGTGATCGCGTCCGGGATGCTGTCGGCATAAACGGTCACTGCAAGCGACTGTACGATACAGATACCGACGGTTCCGTACCGCGTGTACCGTTGAATCTTCTTCCTGCCGCCCTCTTCCTCGGAGATCTTTTTCAGCGCCGGAAAAACAAGCAACAGAAGCTGCATAATGATCTGCATCGAGATGTACGGCATAATCCCGAGCATGAACACCGAAAAACGCGAAAACGCACCACCCGCAAAGAAATCCAGGAAGTCCGTGACCGACAGGGTACCGGCTGCTTCCTGTGCAAGGAAGTAAATTCTCAACGCGTTGACGTTAATACCCGGGATCGGAAGAGTAGTTCCGAGCCGGTAAATCACGAGCATCCAGAAAGTGAACAAGACACGCTCGCGTAATTCCTTTACGCGAAAAATGTCTATCAACGCATTAGAGGCCATCGTTCCGTCCTATATTACTCGGCCGCAACGGTGTTCGCCGAACTATCCGTCTCACGAACTTCACCACCGGCGGCGATGATCTTTTCGGCCGCCGCCTTCGAAACGGCAACACCGTCGACCACTACCTTGATCGTGATCTCACCACCACAGAGTATTTTTGCGTAGCCTTCGGTTTTTGCGACAACCCGACGCTCTTTGAGAGCTTCAAGCGTCACGACATCTCCATCGGCAAACTTCGTAGAGATGTCGCCGAGGCTCACCACGGCAATACTTTTCTTGAACGGGTAGTTCGAGAACCCCCGGCGTGCAATACGCCGGTACAGCGGCATCTGGCCACCTTCAAACCCGGGCCGCACACCACCGCCCGAACGCGAATTCTGACCTTTGTGCCCTTTCCCCGATGTCTTTCCTCGGCCCGATCCTGGCCCGCGGCCGCGGAGTTTGCCTTTTCTCGTCGCTCCTTTTGGGAGCTTGATGTTTGCCATGTCTACACGTCCTCGACTCTTAACAAATACGATACGGCGTTAATCATCCCGAGCGTACTCGCATCTTTGACTTTCTCGACGGACTGGTTGATTTTTCGCAGCCCGAGCGCAGCAACCGTCCTTCTATGTTTCGGCAATCGTCCAATCGGACTCCTGACGAGAGTGATTCGCACCTTGTCCGCCATGACTTACCCCCAAAATTCTTTCAGGGATTTTCCCCGGTTCCGAGCAATCTCCGGCGCGACCATCAAACTGTCAAACCCCTGAAAAACCGCTTTCACGATGTTAACCGCGTTCTGAGACCCGAGTGACTTGCTCAGCACATCGTTGATGCCGCCTACTTCCATCACCGCACGGACCGGACCACCCGCGATGATTCCCGTCCCGGGAGCCGCCGGTTTGATCAGAACTCGTGCGCTCTTGAAGACGCCCGTCACTTCGTGAGGCAAAGTTGTGTTCTTGACGGGAACGGTGATGATCCGGCGTTTCGCCTTTTCCACACCTTTCCGAATTGCCTCGGCGACGTCGTTTGCCTTACCGTATCCGTATCCGACGCGACCCTTCTTATCGCCGACAACGACCAACGCCGAAAACGAGAACCTTCGTCCACCTTTAACAACCTTGGCGACGCGATTCAGTTTGATAAGCTTCTCGGCGAATTCCTTGTCGCGGCCCTGGTCCCTATCTCTATCTCGATTTCTATCTCTGCCTTGATCCACGCTCGCCCCCTATAACTGGATTCCGGCCTTGCGAGTTCCGTCGGCGATGGCCTTGATCACGCCGTGGTACAAATTGCCGTTACGATCGAAAACGACTCGCGTGATGTTGTGCGCTTTGAGCTTTTCGCCAAGCGCCATCCCTACTTTCTCCGCATCGACAACGGTATTTTTCAAGCCGGCCAGTTCACCGTGAGCCGTCGTTACCGACGCTATGGTATTACCTGCCACGTCGTCGATCACTTGCACGTACAGGTAGCGGTTGCTCTTGTAGACGCTCAACCGCGGTCGATCAGCCGTGCCGCTTATCCTGCCTCGTATACGCAATTTGCGCTTCACGCGCCGCTTTTTTTTAAGTTCCAGAGTTCTCATCGCAGCATCCTGTTACTTCACGCCGGACTTACCGACTTTCCGTCGGACGTTCTCGTCAGAGTATCGAATCCCCTTACCCTTGTACGGTTCGGGCGGCCGGAGCGAGCGGATCTCGGCGGCAACCTGGCCGACTTTTTCTTTGTCGATTCCACTCACCGTTACTTTGGCGGGCCCATCGCACTGAACCGTAACCCCCTCCGGGACACGGTACTCGATTTGATTCGAGTAACCGAGGTTCAGAACGATCGCCTCGTCTCTCGCTTCGGCGCGGTATCCGACACCGTTGATTTGGAGTTCCCGGTTGAAACCCTGCGAAACGCCGATCACCATGTTCGAAACCAGCTTACGGTAGAGCCCGTGAAGCGACTTGGCCTTCTTCGTCTCGTTCCTCCGCGATACAATGCAGTTCCCATCTTGAACCGTCATCTGAACCTGCGGTTGGAACTTCTGCGTCAGGAGCCCTTTCGGGCCCTCTACGGTCACCACGTTATCCGCGACCGAAACAGTAACTCCGTCCGGGATCGGCACGGGTAGTCGTCCAATTCGTGACATCTTTCTCCCTCATTACCACACGGAACAGATCAGTTCGCCACCGACTTTCTTCTCGGCCGCTTTGCGACCCGTCGTGACGCCGACCGACGTCGACACAATCAATGTTCCGTATCCATTAAAAATACGCGGCATTTTCTTGTATCCAGCGTAGACCCGTCGTCCGGGCGTGGATATTTTCTTGATGCCATGGATAATTGGGCTCAATTTGTCGTCGTACTTCAAAAAGATCCGGATGAACGTCACGTTCTCGACCGTAACCTTTTTGAAGTTCTTAACAAACCCTTCGTTCTTCAAGATCTTGACAATCTCAAGTTTCAATTTGGAAGTCGGAATATCGACTTTCTCGTACCGCGCCATACTCGCGTTACGTATCTTCGCCAGCATATCGGCGACAGGATCGGACACGCTCATATTACTCTCCTACCAGCTCGACTTTGTCACACCGGGGATGTAACCTTCACTGGCGAGTTTCCGAAAACAAATACGACACATCTGGAATTTCCGCAGATACCCGCGCGGTCGACCGCACACTTTGCATCGGTTCACCCTTCGCGTGCTGTATTTCGGCTTCCGAAGCGCTTTCAAGATCAACGATTTCTTCGCCATTGATACCCCTCTTTACTTTCTGAACGGCATGCCCAGCCGCGTCAAGAGGCTGCGCGCCTCATGATCGGTCTTGGCCGTCGTTACTATTACGATATTCATCCCGCTGATTTTTTCGATCTTGTCGTAATCGATCTCGGGGAAAATGATCTGCTCGGTGACACCGAGTGAGTAATTCCCGTGACCGTCGAACGCGTTCGGAGAAACCCCGCGGAAGTCTTTAACCCGAGGAATCGCGACGTCGATCAGCCGCCCGAGAAACTCGAACATTCGAGTACCCCGTAACGTCACCTTCGCGCCGATTTCCTGACCCTCGCGCAACTTAAAGTTCGATATCGACTTTCGCGCACGCGTTTTTACGGCCTTCTGCCCGGCGATCAGAGTAATTTCGTTAACCGCGGCATCTAACAACTTCTTATTGTTGATCGCTTCACCGACACCCATGCTCACGATGACCTTTTCGAGTCGTGGGATTTGCATCGGCGAGCCATAACCAAACTCCTCGAGCAACTCACCACGGACTTTCTCGTCGTACAGCGTGCGTAGCGCCGGAACGTATTCTTTCACTGCCATTACAACGCTTCCCCATTCTTCCGGGCAAATCGGATTTTGCGCCCGTTCTCGATCTTGAATCCGATCCGAGTGTTGTCGCCGTTTTTGGTCATCGCGGTAACGTTCGAGATATCGATCGCAGCCTCGAGCTCGATGATACCGCCGCGGTCATTCTCGCTCCGCTTTTTCATCGCCTTCTTGACGATGTTAATGCCTTCGACGAGAACTCGACCCTTCTCCCGGTCGATGCGCAGGATACGCCCGGTCTTGCCTTTGTCTTTCCCGGCGATAACCTTCACCTGGTCGTCTTTTTTCAGTCGCGTTTTTTTCAACGGTTGCCTTGGTTTTCCCATCCCCGTCTCCTACAAAACTTCCGGCGCGAGTGAAACGATTTTCATGTAGTCCTCGTCGCGCAACTCACGAGCGACCGGACCGAAAATGCGCTTCCCCTTCGGGTTGTGCGCCGCGTCGATAATCACACACGCGTTATCATCGAATCGTATGTACGTCCCGTCAACACGGCGAAACTCTTTGCGCGTTCGAACCACGACGGCACGCTCGACATTCCCCTTCTTGACGGGAGCGTTCGGCAGCGCGTCTTTCACCGCGACGACGATCACGTCCCCGACACCGGCAGTCCGTCTTTTCGAGCCCCCGAGCACCTTGATGCACTGAACACGCTTTGCGCCACTGTTGTCCGCTACGTTCAGATACGTGTTGTTCTGTATCATAATCCACTACCTCTGAACGAATTTATTTCGCGCGCTCGAGAATCTCGACCAGACGCCACTTCTTTTCTTTGCTCACGGGCCGTGATTCAATCACGCGGACCGTATCGCCTTCGTGCGCGTCGTTGTTCTCGTCGTGCGCTTTCAATCTTTTCGTTTCGATAACGTATTTCTTGTACAGACGATCCATCCGCCGTTTTGAAATGGCGACGACAATGGTTTTATCCATTTTGTCGCTCACGACACGCCCGGTGTACATTTTTTTCTGATGCGAAACTATTGGAGCATCCGCCTTATCCTCGACAGGGCCCTGCTCACTCACCGCACCAGCTTCAGGCGACTCAATCGGCGCCTGCGCTTCATCTTGAACCGTTTCCGCGTTCTCCATTCGAATTCTCCTACAGCGCCTTTTCTACGTCCGGATGGTTGTAAATCAGCGTGTTCAACCGCGCGATTTGCCGCCTCAAAGTTCTCTTCTCTAACCTGTTCTCGACATGCCCAACGACCATGTCGATCCGAAGGTCAAAGTGCTTTTTCCGTAATTCCTCGTGTTTGGTGACAAGCTCATCAAACGTGAGTTCTTTGAAAGAATTTCTCATGATTCTGTCCTAACCTTGCCGAGTCACGATCTTGGTGCGAACCGGCAGCTTGCTTGCGGCAAGGGTCAACGCCTCTTGCGCGAGTTCAGCGCTCACACCACCCAATTCAAACATCACCGTTCCCCGTTTCACCGCAGCAACCCAATACTCGGGGCTGCCTTTCCCTTTTCCCATGCGCGTCTCCGCCGGTTTCTTGGTATACGGCATGTCAGGGAAAATCCGGATCCACACCTTTCCGCCACGTTTTATGTGTCGCGTCATCGCGATACGCGCGGCCTCGATCTGTCGGTTCGTGATCCACTTACCTTCGAGCGAGAGCAAGCCAAACTCGCCAAAATCGATCGAAGCGCCGCGATTGGCGCGACCGATCAGCGTCCTCGATACCCGACGCATTCTCTTCCGATATTTTGTTCTCTTTGGGCTCAGCATCGTTAGCTCCTGGCCGGCGCGGTTTCGCGCCGTTTCCGAACAAGCGCGCCGGCATCCTCGCGCGGTTCACGGCGCAGAATCTCTCCGGCAAACACCCAGACCTTAACTCCGATCGCGCCGAAAGTCGTATGCGCCTCGGAGAAGCCGTAATCTATATTGGCACGTAGCGTGTGCAACGGGATCTGTCCGTCGCGTTGTGTCTCGGTCCGCGACATCTCGGCTCCACCGAGCCGACCCGACACTTTGATTTTTACACCGAGAACACCGGCTTTCATCGACTGATTGACCGCCATTTTCAGAGTCCGGCGGAACGACGCACGAGACTTCAATTGTCGCGCGACGTTGATCGCGATCAACTGAGCATCTGTCTCGGGCCTCTTGATCTCTTTGATCTTGATCTGGATCTTCTTACCCGCCGCCTTTTGCAGTAGCGTACCGATTCTCTCGATATTTGCACCTTTCGTCCCGATGATCACACCAGGCCGCGACGTGTGAATGACAAGCGTGATCCTTTGCGGATGACGGATGATCTCGACGTCGGCGATTTCCGCGCTTCGTGTCTCCGGAAGCGTCTCGAGCAAGCGTCGCAACTTGAGGTCTTCGTGCAACGTGTTCGCGTACTCGCGTGGATCTACGTACCACTTTGACTTCCACGTCTTGTTGATTCCTAACCGCAACCCAAACGGGTTAACTTTCTGTCCCACGTTACTCTCCCGCCTTTCCGATCTCGTCGACAACCACAGTAATATGGCTCATCCTCTTCAAGAGAACGTCCGCGCGACCGCGGCCGCGGCGCCACATCCGCTTCATTGTAGGCCCTTCGTTCACAAGCAGTTCGCGAACGTAGAGCATGTCCTCGTCAAGGTTCTTGTTTTGGTACAGGGCGTTCGCGGCAGCCGACATAACGACCTTGCGCAGCAATTTCGCGCCCTTGTGCGGCAACGTATCGAGAATCGCGACAACCTCGGGGTACGGTCGCAACCTTATCTCGTTCGCAACCCGCCGAATTTTGAACGGCGACATCAGGAGGTACTTGGCATGAGCCCTGTATCCGGTTTTTTCGGCCATTCCCGCGCCCCCTACTTCCTTCCGGCTTTCCGGTCAGACCCGGCATGGCCGCGGAAAATTCGCGTCGGAGAAAATTCCCCGAGTTTGTGCCCGACAAGGTTTTCGGTAACGTATACCGGGACCCACGTCTTTCCGTTATACACCGATATAGTAAGCCCGACCATTTCCGGGATGACAGTCGAACAACGGGACCATGTCTTGATCATCTTTTTCTGCCCGGTCTTGTTCATCTCAAGAACCCGTGAGTACAGGCTCTTTTCGACAAAAGGTCCCTTTTTAATGGATCTGGACATCGAGACTATCTCCTTCGCTTCACGATAAACGCGCTCGATTGTTTCCGCTTCTTCCGCGTTTTGTAGCCTTTTGTCGGAACACCCCACGGCGAAACAGGGTGCCGCCCACCCGAAGTGCGTCCTTCACCACCACCGTGTGGATGATCGACCGGGTTCATAACAACACCCCGAACCTTCGGTCGCCGACCCAACCAACGCGCCCGTCCGGCTTTGCCCAACGATACGTTCATGTGGTCTTCGTTGCCGACAACGCCTATCGTCGCGTAACACTCTTTAAACACCATCCGCATCTCACCCGAGGGGAGCCGGAGCGTCACGTAGTCTTTCTCTTTGGCTACAACCGTAGCACTTCCACCGGCAGCCCGGACTAGCTGTCCACCGCGCCCCTTCTGCAACTCAACATTGTGCACAGGTACGCCAAGAGGCACCGCGTGAAGCGGGAGCGCATTTCCGTTTTCAGGCGCCGCATCAGGGCCCGACACAACCGTCGCCCCGACCTTTAATCCCTTCGCGGCCAGAATGTATCGTTTCTCGCCATCCGCGTAGACAAGCAGCGCGATGTTGGCGCTTCTATTCGGGTCATACTCGACTTCCGCGACGCGTGCCGGGATACCGTACTTCTCGCGCAAAAAATCCACGGCTCGATACTTCTGCTTGTTACCGCCGCCACGGCGGCGTACAGATATCCGTCCGCCGGCACCACGTCCGCCGGAGCCGGACTTTCCTTTCGTCAGCGCCTTCTCCGACGTTTTCCGGGTGACATCCTCGAATGTTATCGTCGTCTTTTGCCTTAGCCCCGGCGTATACGGTTTATAACTCTTAATTCCCACAGACTTCCCCCGATTTTCTCGTCGGCCTTGTGCTTACTGTGCCTCGTCGGCAAACTCCGCAGCGGCTCACGTTCCTTCAAAAATGCCGATTTTCTGTCCGGCCGAAACCGTAACGATAGCTTTCTTCCACGATGACGTGAAACCTTTCTGATAGCGGACTCTTTTCGGTTTCGGCTTCACGTTAATCACGTTGCATGCAACGGCGTCGACCGAGAATAAAGCCTTCACGGCGTTCTTGATTTCAATTTTATTTGCACGCGCATCGACACGAAAAACGTACTGGTTCTGCTCTCTGAGCATGTTCGTTTTCTCGGTCAACACGGGTTCGATTATGACTTTGTCAGGACTCATCGCTTACCCCTTCGGCGCGCGCTTTGGTAAAAAAATCGCCGAGCTTTGTTGCCGCCGTCTCCATCATGATGATGGTTTTTCCGTAAAACAACTCGTGCGCGCACAACCGGTTATACGACAAGAATGTCAAACCCGGGATGTTCGCGGCGGCCCTCTTCACCATCCGGTCGTCGTCTTTTAAAACCAGAACCGATCGTTTTTCGGCCGCGAGATTCGTCATGATCCGGACGAGTTCCTTCGTCTTTCCGGTCTCGATGCTGAAGTCCTCAACTACTTTAAGACAACCTTCCGCAGTTTTCTGACTCAAGATCGACTTGATCGCGTGCCGTTTTACTTTCTTGGGGAGGCGGTACGAGTAGTCGCGCGGATGCGGTCCAAACGCCACTCCACCACCGACCCAGACCGGTGACTGCCGCGTTCCGGAACGCGCACGGCCCGTCCCTTTTTGCCGCCAGGGTTTCTTGTGGCTGCCCTCGACCTCGCTCCGCGTCTTGCTCGACGACGTCCCTTGACGGGCGTTGGCCAACTCGTTCCGAATAGCGTGGTATATCGAACCGTCGCTGACCGCGCACGCAAAAACCGAGTCATTCAACTCAATCGTACGCAGTTCTTTCCCGTCAACCGACAGGACTTTCGTTTCCATGCCTATACCTCTATTACTTCACTTCGAAGATCAACTTCACTTCGGTAATTTACTTTCTTCGGTGACCGCGTCAGTCTTTCTTTTTCGCGGGAGTCACGTACACTACGCCACCATTTGCACCGGGAACGGCGCCCTTCACCATCAATACGCTCTTTTCGGCGTCGATCTTGACAATCCGAAGATTCTGAACGGTCGTCCGATCGCTGCCCATCCGTCCCGCCATTTTTGTCCCTTTGATCACGCGCGAAGGATACGCCGCCATACCGGTCGACCCGTTTTCGCGGTGAAATTTCGAACCGTGCGTCGCACGGCCTCCGCTGAAATTATGGCGCTTCATCACGCCCTGGAAACCTTTACCCTTGGTCACGCCGACGATGTCGACAAAGACCGAGTTCTCGAACATCCCAAGGTCGATTTCATCGCCGACCGCTTTCGGTTCCGCACTTTCGTCATCGAGCCGAAACTCACGAACATACTTCCGCGGCGCGAGTCCATTCTTGAACTGACCCAAAACCGGCTTCGACAGGCGCGACGGCTTCGCTTCGACGGCCCCGACTATCACGGCCGCGTAGCCGTCTTTCTTGGGAACACGATTGCCGACGACGACATTGGTGTCGACTTTGAGAACGGTAACGGGTATAAGTCGTCCAGTCGCATCAAAAACCTGCGTCATACCGACTTTTTGTGCAATTACACCGATCATTTTTCCTCTCCGCCCACAGCCGGTTACTGACGAATCTCGACGTCGACACCCGCGGGAAGCTCAAGCTTCATGAGCGAATCCATCACTGCGGACGTCGGTTCGAGAATATCGATCAACCGCTTGTGAGTTCGCATCTCGAATTGCTCGCGAGCCTTCTTATTCACATGCGGTGATCGCAACACGGTATACTTATTGATGCGCGTCGGGAGCGGAATCGGACCCGCGACTTTTGCGCCCGATTTCTGCACCGTCTGCACGATCGCGCGCGCGCTCTGGTCAATCAACTCGGTATCGAACCCGCGTAATCGCACCCGAATTCTCTCGCTAGCCATTCTTCCTCCAAAAAATTAAGCCTCATTGCCTTTCGGCAACAAGGCTTACCTCTACCTACTCGACGATCTCGATGACCTGACCGCTTGCAACGGTCCGACCACCCTCGCGGATAGCAAACCTCAGACCACGGTCCATCGCGATCGGATGGATCAACTCCACAATGATCTCGGAGTTGTCCCCCGGCATGACCATTTCCTTCCCTTCCGGGAGCGAGACCGAACCGGTAATATCGGTCGTGCGGAAATAAAACTGCGGACGATAACCCGTAAAGAACGGCGAGTGGCGACCACCCTCTTCCTTGCTCAAGCAATAAATCGTGCCCTTGAACTTCGCGTGCGGCTTGATCGATCCCGGCTTCGCAAGGACCTGCCCGCGCTCGACTTCTTTTTTGTCGATACCACGAAGCAACGCACCGATGTTGTCACCGGCTTCACCTTGGTCGAGCAACTTATTGAACATCTCGATTCCGGTGATCACCGTGTCTTTGGTCGGTCGAATTCCAATGATCTCAAGCTTGTCGTTGAGCTTCACGATCCCACGCTCGATACGACCGGTAACAACGGTTCCGCGCCCTTGAATCGAGAAAATGTCTTCAATCGGCATAAGGAAATCTTTGTCTTTGTCACGCTCGGGCAACGGAAAGTACGTGTCCATCGCATCGAGCAACTCCTGGACGCACTTGTTCTTCTCGGCGTCCCCGGGATTCTCCATAGCTTGGAACGCACTCCCTTTCACGATAGGAATGTCGTCGCCCGGAAAATCGTACGACTTGAGAATGTCACGCATTTCTTCTTCAACAAGCTCGATGATGTCCGGGTCGTCGACCTGGTCGGTCTTGTTGATAAAGACGATCAGCGCAGGCACACCGACCTGACGAGCGAGCAGGATGTGCTCTTTTGTCTGCGACATTGCGCCGTCGGTAGCCGACACAACGATCACCGCACCGTCCATCTGGGCGGCTCCCGTAATCATGTTCTTGATGTAGTCGGCGTGCCCCGGACAGTCAACGTGAGCGTAGTGCCGGTTATCCGACTGATACTCGACGTGCCGGGTGTTGATTGTGATACCCCGCGCCTTCTCTTCAGGTGCGTTATCGATGTCCTCGTACTTCATGATCTTTCCGCCGGTTTTAGCGGAGCAGAACATCGAGATTGCTGCGGTTAACGTCGTCTTTCCGTGGTCGACGTGACCAATCGTGCCGACGTTAATATGAGGCTTATCCCTCTGAAATTTTTCCTTCGCCATTACGTCCTCCTCGCGACATCAATAAGCCGTGGCATTTTTTTTCCTTCCCAGCGTTGCACGCTTTTCACGCGACACCGGCACGAATTCAGGGAATCCGAGCCGGTCGTACCGTCGATTCGGCGCATAAGCCGGAGTGCCGTATTCTATGGAAGTCAAAGGGATTTGTCAAGCGGCTCAGGCGTCCACCTGTGCCGTTCGTGAAGAGTCGTTAAACTCTTTGACAAAACCACCTGAATCCCTCGAGCGGCGAACCCCGCACCGAACGGTCGGTTTGGTTTCATTGCCGCGGGTATTCCACCCAGCCCTTGCAGAGCGGAACCACACGACACTCGGCGACGACACGTCGTCGCGATCAAGCGGATCGGCGACGATCCGCACAACTGCCGATCGAACCTGTTACTCTACCACCGGTAATGCGCGAAGGCTTTGTTTGCCTCCGCCATCCGGTGCGTATCTTCTTTTTTCTTGAACGCCGTGCCGGTCATGTTGAACGCGTCGAGCAACTCGGCGCTGAGTTTTTCACTCATCGAACGGCCGGTGCGATTGCGAGCGGCCTGAATAACCCACCGCATCGCAAGCGCCTCGCGGCGGCTGTCACGAATCTCAACCGGCACCTGGTACGTCGAACCGCCGACCCGGCGACTCTTGACTTCCACGACCGGTTTCACGTTCTCCAGGGCTTTTAGAAACGCCTCAAGCGGCTCTTTGTCGACTTTGCCTTCCATACGTTCGAATGCGTCGTAAATAATATGAAGCGCGGTCGATTTTTTTCCGCCGACCATCATTCGTGTCATAAATTTCGCAACGACCTTACTTCCGTATCGCGGGTCCGGAATAGGAGATTTCGGCTGTATGACTTTCCTTCGTGACATTCTATCTTCCTCTTACGCCTTCGGCTTCTTGGTACCGTACTTGGACCGAGCTTTTTTCCGGTCTTCCACGCCCAACGTGTCTTTGGCTCCACGGACGATATGATAACGAACGCCCGGAAGATCCTTCACACGGCCGCCACGGAGCAAGACTACAGAGTGCTCCTGAAGGTTATGCCCGATCCCCGGAATGTACGCCGTAACTTCGATTCCGTTTACGAGCCTGACGCGCGCAACTTTCCGCAGCGCCGAGTTCGGCTTTTTCGGCGTAATGGTCATTACGCGCGTACACACTCCACGCTTCTGCGGGCAGGACTGCAACGCAGGCGACTTCGTCGATTTGAGAGACGTTTTCCGTCCGTTCCGAACCAATTGGTTAATTGTCGGCATTTACTTCCTTACTCCCGTCAGCAGTTACCGTAAACTCTGATAATGTGAGTCGTTACAATACCAGAGCCTCGGATTATGGTCAATACCACCCCGACGAGCAAATCTACCTTTCGGCTTGTTCGTTCTGCTCGTCATGGGTTTCCAGCCTGTAGCACACCCTCGGTCACAACACCTCGGCTTCTTCGCGTTCCTCTTCCTCTTGCTTCTCTTCGCGCTCTTTTGCGCGTTGTTCGATGATTCGCTGCATATGCGCGTCGAGGTCCTCGCGGTTTTCGTCGTACAGTTTGACATTCTTGTACCCGCGCATTCCGGTCCCTGCCGGAATCAGATGCCCGATGATCACGTTTTCCTTCAGCCCGCGCAGATGGTCGGTCGATCCGGCGATCGCGGCGTTTGTCAAGACGCGCGTGGTTTCCTGGAAAGACGCCGCGGAGATGAACGAATCGATATTCAGCGACGCACGCGTAATCCCGAGCAGCAGAGGCCGCCCGACGGCCGGCTGGCCGCCTTCCTTCATGACCTTTCGGTTCTCTTCGTGGAACTTGTACTTGTCGACCTGGAGTCCAAAAATGAAGTTTGTGTCGCCTACCGCCACGATCTCGAGTTTCCGCATCATCTGCCGGATAATGACACCTATGTGCTTGTCGTTGATATTTACGCCCTGGAGACGATATACCTCCTGCACTTCGTTCACAAGGAACTGCTGCAGCGCGTTCTCACCAAGAATCTGGAGGACATCGTGCGGATCGATATTACCTTCGCACAACATCTCACCGGCCTCGACCGTATCACCTTCGCGCACGAGCAAGTGTCGCCCCATCGGAACGAGGTGCTTGTACTCTTTCCCGTACGGATCGGTCACGACGATGACGCGTTTTGCCTTCACTATCGGCTTGAACGATACGATTCCGCCCACCTGCGCGAGTACGGACCCGACTTTCGGCCGGCGCGCTTCAAACAGTTCACCGACCCGCGGAAGCCCACCGGTAATATCGTGCGTCTTGACGTTTTCTTTCAACATCTTCGCGATTATTCGGCCGGCGTGAACCGTGTCGCCGTCGTTGACGTTCAGGTACGCGCCACCCGGCAGATAGTACGACGAACGCTCCTCTCCGTCGGGTCCCTGCACGATGATCCTGGGTTGCAGACTCTCGAGCGTGAAGTCCGCGATTTTTTTCTCGATGTTCCCGGTGTCTTCGTTGATTTCTTCTTTGAGGGTTGTGCCCTGAACGATGTCTTTGAACACAACGACACCGGAAGCTTCCGAAATGATCGGTTCGCTGAACGGATCGAACGACACAATCGGAGCGTCGGCGGCAACGACTTCGCCCTCGACGACGAGTACTTCCGATCCGTTTCGGACGTCGACGCGTTGGTCCTGCGCAATGAGCAGAAGCATTCCTTCCTTCACGACTGAGTACGCGCTGTCCGGCGCGAGGATTTCTTCTTTTCCGCGTTTCAGGATCGGCTGGGTCTTAACAACCTTATCCATGTCACCGACCAGGACTTCATCCTTCTTCTCGAGCTTGAACGAGTGAAGAATACGAGCAACGACGATATGTCCTTTGCGGGTGAAGAGTCGACTGGAGTCGTCGAGCGTCACGACGCTTCCGACGATCTGACGCACGATGACCGGGTGTTTGAGCGAGACGCGGTTTTCCTCGGCGGTTCGTGTCGCGGCACCGCCGATGTGGAACGTCCGCATCGTCAGCTGAGTTCCGGGCTGCCCGATCGACTGCGCGGCGATGATTCCTACCGCCTCGCCGATGTCCACGGTCTTGTTGTTTGTGAGGTTTCGGCCGTAACAGTTGCGGCAGACACCGTACTTTGCCTCGCACGTCAGAACCGTTCGGATCCGAACCGACTCGATTCCGGCTTCCTCGATTTGGACTGCGACTTCGTCGCTGATTTCCTCGTTGACGTCGACGAAAATCTCACCCGTGATCGGGTGTTTGACGCGCTCGAGCGTGAAACGACCGGAGATACGGTCGGCGAGCGACTCGACGATCTCCTCGCCGTCCTTGAGCGCCTCGATCTCGATTCCGTTGATCGTTCCACAATCGTCCTCGTTGATCACGACGTCCTGAGCGATATCGACGAGACGTCGTGTGAGGTATCCCGCGTCGGCGGTCTTCAACGCCGTGTCGGCGAGACCCTTTCGGGCGCCGTTCGTCGAGATGAAGAACTCGATGACCGACAGGCCCTCTTTGAAGTTGGACCGGATCGGGAGTTCGATGATGTCACCCGACGGTTTCGCCATCAAACCACGCATCCCGGCCAACTGCCGGATCTGGCTTCGGCTACCGCGAGCGCCCGAGTTCGCCATCATGTGCACGGGGTTAAACCCTGCGCGATCGCCCTTGAGCCGTTTCATCAGAACGTCGGTGAGCTCCTCGTTCGTCTTGCTCCAGACCTCGACGACTCGGTTGTACCGCTCTTCCTGCGTGATATGCCCCTGCATGTACTGTTTCTGGATCGACTCGACTTCCGAGTTTGCGGCGTCGATCATCCCGGACTTGTCCTCCGGGATGATAATATCGTCGACACCGATCGTCGCGCCGAACAGAGTCGCGTAGCGGAACCCAAGATCCTTGATCGCATCGAGCATCTTCACCGTGACGTGAGGCCCTTTTTGCGCGTAAACCTCACCGATAAATGTGCGTAGTTCCTTGTCACCAAGGGTGTGATTCACGAACTCGAGCTCTTCGGGCATGCCTTCGTTGAAGATCACGCGGCCAGGCGTCGTCACGACCCACTCACCGCCGATCCGGACCTTTACGAGCGCGTGATAGTTCGCCGCGCCCGCGTCGAGCGCCATCAGGAGCTCGTCCGCACTTCCGTAGTGTCGGCCCTCGCCTTTTGCGCCTTCCATCTCTTTTGTCAGGTAGTAGATCCCAAGAACCATGTCCTGCGACGGGAATACGATCGGCTGCCCGTTCGCGGGGTTCAGAAGATTCCGAGACGATAACATGAGCGTCCAACACTCGATCTGCGCGGCCTGCGTGAGCGGAACGTGAACCGCCATCTGGTCACCGTCGAAGTCCGCGTTGAATGCGTGACAGACGAGAGGATGAAGCCGGATCGCCTTTCCTCCGACGAGAACGGGCTCAAACGCCTGGATGCCGAGGCGGTGAAGCGTCGGGGCGCGGTTCAACATGACGGGATGCTCGCGCACGACCTCGTCGAGCACCGCGTACACCTCCGGCGTCGCCTGTTCGACGAGCGTTTTGGCCTTCTTGATGTTGTACACGACGTCTTTTTCGACGAGTTTCTTCATGATGAACGGCTTATACAGCTCAAGCGCCATTTTGGTCGGCAGACCGCACTGGTGAAGCTCGAGATCCGGGCCGACGACGATGACGGACCGGCCCGAGTAGTCGACCCGCTTGCCGAGCAGATTCTGTCGAAAACGCCCCTGTTTACCCTTGAGCATATCGGAGAGCGACTTGAGCGGTCGGTTCGACGCGCCTTTTACGACGCGCTTCTTTTTCGAGTTATCGAAAAGAGCGTCCACGGCCTCTTGAAGCATGCGTTTTTCGTTTCGGATGATGATATCGGGCGCGTTCAAAGCCATGAGTCGTTTAAGCCGATTGTTTCGGTTGATAACGCGACGGTAAAGATCATTCAGATCGGATGTCGCGAAGCGACCGCCGTCGAGCTGCACCATCGGACGAAGCTCCGGCGGAATGACCGGAATCACGTCGAGGATCATCCACTCGGGCCGGTTCTTGGAGTCCCGGAAGTTCTCGACGATCTCGATGCGCTTCAAAAGTCGTTTGTCGGCCTTTGCGCCTTTCTCGACCATCGTCGCGCGAAGCTCGCTCGAAAGCTCATCGAGGTCGAGCCCTTCGAGCAAGGTGCGAACGGCTTCGGCACCGATTCCCGCGGTGAACGACATACCGTACCGTTCCTTCGCGTCCATGTACTCTTCTTCGCTAAGCAAGTCCATTTTTGCAAGATCGGTGTCACCCGCGTCGATTACGATGTACTTCTCGTAGTACAGGATCGAGCGCAGCGCCGAGATCGAGAGATCGAGAAGCAGGCCCATCCGCGACGGCACCGACCGATAGTACCAGATATGCGAGACAGGAGACGCAAGTTCGATGTGACCCATTCGCTCTCGGCGCACCTTGAAGTGTGTAACCTCAACCCCGCAGCGATCGCAGATCACGCCTTTATACCGAATCGACTTGAATTTACCGCAGTAACACTCCCACTCTTTCGTCGTTCCAAAAATTCGTTCGCAAAAAAGACCGTCTTTCTCCGGTCGGAGTGTTCGGTAATTTATCGTTTCCGGCTTTTTGACTTCACCGTAGCTCCAGGCGCGTATCTGATCCGGCGATGCCAACTTGATCATGATACTGTCGAAATCCTGGATATCCCTCATACTCGCCTCCTGGACGTACCGTCACCGCGAATGAAAACCGTTTTAGAAATTGCTTCCTTGTCGATTAATCAATTCTTCGTCCCTCTCGGTCAACGGGACCTGTTTACCCTTTGAGTCATATATCGAGATGTCAAGCGCGAGCCCACGCAGCTCCTGCACAAGCACGTTGAAAGACTCGGGCACACCCGCGGCCGTCGAAGGCTCGCCTTTCACGATACTCTCGTAGATTTTCGCACGCCCGTTCATGTCGTCGGACTTGATCGTCAACAGCTCCTGGAGCGTGTTCGCTGCGCCGTACGCCTCGAGCGCCCAGACCTCCATCTCGCCAAGCCGCTGCCCACCGAACTGTGCCTTTCCGCCGAGCGGCTGCTGCGTCACGAGCGAGTACGGGCCGGTCGAACGCGCGTGCATCTTGTCGTCGACGAGATGGTGCAGCTTCAACATGTACATGTAGCCGACCATGACCTCGTTCTGGAAAATTTCTCCGGTCCGACCGTCACGAAGAGCCGTCTTGGAGCTCACCGGGAGTCCGGCGGCTTTGAGGCGCTCTTCGATCATGTCGTTACCGGCCGACTCAAAAACCGGTGTCGCGTACCACTCGTCGAGCGCCACCGCGGCCCACCCGAGTTCGGTCTCGAGAATCTGGCCGAGGTTCATCCGCGACGGGACACCGAGCGGATTCAGGCAGACGTCGAGCGGCGTGCCGTCTTCCATGTACGGCATGTCTTCTTCGGGCAACACGCGCGCGATAACGCCTTTGTTCCCGTGGCGCCCGGCCATCTTGTCGCCTTCGCGGAGCTTTCGTTTCGTCGCGATCAGCACCTTCACGACCTCGTCGACACCTGGGCTCAGATCATCGCCCTCCGAACGTTTGAGGCGTTGCACGTCGATCACGGTTCCATCGATGCCGTGTGGAACGCGCAAACTCGTGTCGCGCACTTCCTTGGCTTTCTCACCAAAGATCGAGTTGAGAAGCTTGAACTCCGGCGTCGTCTCGGTTTCGGATTTTGGGGTCACCTTGCCGACAAGGATATAACCCGAGCCGACTTTGGCGCCGACGCGAACGATGCCTTCTTCGTCGAGCTGATCAAGCGCCTTCTCGGCGGTGTTCGGTATATCGCGCGTGATCTTTTCGGGCCCGAGTTTGGTCTCCCGCACGTCGGTCGAGAACTCTTTGATGTGAATCGACGTGAAAATATCTTCCTTGACGATTTTCTCGGACACAAGAATCGCGTCTTCGTAGTTGTACCCGTTCCACGGGACAAATCCGACCAGAACGTTCCGTCCGAGCGCGAGCTCACCTTTGAACGTCGCGGGGCCGTCGGCGATCACGTCGCCGGCGTTGAGCTTCTGGCCGAGTTTCACGATCGGTTTCTGGATGAAACACGTGTCCTGGTTCGTCCGCTGATACTTGCTCAAGTCGTAAACGTCGCGTTCGCCGTCGCCCGTGACGCCGTTCGGCTTCACAATGACCTTCCGCGACGTGACGTACTCGACGGTGCCGCCGCGACGAGCTTTCGCGAGCACACCCGAGTCGTACGCGCACTTCGCTTCCATCCCGGTTCCGACGCGTGGTGGCTCCGGGAATACCAACGGCACGGCCTGCCGCTGCATGTTCGATCCCATCAGCGCGCGGTTTGCGTCGTCGTGCTCGAGGAACGGAATAAGCGACGCGGAGACCGAGATGATCTGCTTCGGCGAAACGTCCATGTACTGAATGTCCGCGGGCGGTCTCGTCGTGTAGTCACCGGACTTCCGGACCGACACTTGCGGGGTGAGGAACTTGCCGGCCTTGTCGATCTGCGCGTTCGCCTGCGCGATGAAGTACTTCTCCTCGTCCATCGCCGAGAGATACTCGATCTCGGTCGTGGCCTTGCCGTCCTTCACCTTTCGGTACGGCGTCTCGAGAAAGCCGTAGTCGTTCACAGTCGTGTAGTTGGCGAGCGAAACGATCAACCCGATGTTCGGACCTTCGGGCGTCTCGATCGGGCACATGCGCCCGTAATGCGTGTAGTGGACGTCACGAACTTCGAAACCCGCACGATCTCGCGAGAGACCGCCGGGTCCGAGCGCGTTAAGCCGTCGCTTGTGCGTCAACTCGGACAACGGGTTGACCTGGTCCATGAACTGCGACAGCTGGCTCGAACCGAAAAACTCCTTGATCGCCGCTACGATCGGCTTGATCGAGATGAGATCCTGCGGCTTGATCGTGTCGGTTTCTTTGAGCGACATTCGCTCCTTGGCGATCCTCTCCATACGCGTGAACGCGGTCTTGAGTTGGTTTCCGAGCAGCTCTCCGACCGACCGGATCCGCCGGTTCCCGAGATGGTCGATATCGTCGACGTTCGTCTCGCCGATGTACACCCGAATGAGGTACAGCATGGTATTGACGATGTCGTCTTTCCCGAGAACGTGCTCGTCGCTCGGGTTCTCGTAATCGAATTTCTTATTGAGCTTGTACCGCCCGACACGCCCGAGATCGTACCGTCGCGACGTAAAGAACATCGAGTTGAAGTCCTTCTCGGCGCCTTCGAGCGTGATCGGCTCACCCGGCATGATCACCGAGTACACGGCCGTTAAGGCGTCCTCGTGAGACGGCTCGTCACGTCCCTCATCATCGCGCGTGAACTTCGCCTCCTCTCGCTCGAAACAGTTGAGAATAATCTCGGAGTGCAGCGAGTCAGGATTCTCAAAATCGATGATCTCGACGGACGGAATTCCGGTATGCAGAAGCTCGTCGACGTCGTGCGGGTGCAGCTTCTCACCTGCCCGGTACATCTTGCGCTTCTCGCCGGCGGCGTCCTGGAACACCGCGCGCGAGAGAACCTTGCCGATGAGAGCCTCGCGCTGCGCCTCTTCGGCACCGACTACGACGGTCGCGCTGCGGTAACACAGATCGATGATCTTCTCGCGTGTGTCGAATCCGAGCGCGCGCAAGAAAAGCGTCCCGAGGATTCTCTTCTTCCGGTCGATCTTCGCGTACACGAGTTCTTTCTTCTGATCGATTTCGAACTCGAGCCACGACCCACGGTACGGAATGATGCGCGAAGAATACACGCCTTTTTCGTGCGAAAAAATGACACCGGGGCTCCGGTGGATCTGAGACACTACGACGCGCTCGGCGCCGTTGACCACAAACGTTCCGCGATCGGTCATGAGCGGTATATCACCGACGTAGATATCCTTCTGCCGGATCTCGCCGGTTTCGAGGAAAATCAGGTTGATCCGCGCCTTTATCGGGATAGCGAACGTATGGCCCTTCTGTTTGCACTCGGTTTCGTTAAACTTGATATTGGCTTCGTCGAGTATGAAGTGATCGTACTCGAGCCTCATATCGCCATTTTGACTCTCAATCGGGAAAACGCTCTGAAAAACTTCTTCCAAACCTTGGGTGAGAACGGGTTCGCCCGCGAGAATCCGTTCCCTCTGGAGGAATTTCTCGTACGACGCGAGCTGGATCTCGACCAGATCAGGCAATTCCATGATCTGGCGGATATCCTTCCCGATGAACACACGTTCGACGGCTTTATTTCGATCAAACATAGAGCTTCCTCCCGCTTTGCGGTAGTGCACAGACAGACCACCGGTGCCCTCGGGTACCGGTGGTCCGATCAGAGAATACGATTCCTCGTTGAATACTACGAATCAGTGTTTTACTTGACTTCAACCTCTGCACCAGCTGCAGTAAGCTTTTCCTTGATCTGCGCAGCTTCTTCCTTCGACACGCCTTCTTTCACAGGCTTGTCCCCGGCTTCTACCAACTCTTTTGCCTCTTTGAGGCCAAGACCGGTAAGCGCGCGGACCTCTTTGATAACGGGGATCTTTGCGCCTTCCCCGAAACTCTTCAACACGACGGTGAACTCGGTCTGCTCCTCGACCTCCGGACCCGCATCAGCGGCGCCGGCACCGGGACCCGCGGCGACCGCGACCGGCGCGGCGGCGGTTACGCCGAATTTCTCTTCCATAGCCTTTACAAGCTCGGAGACCTCAAGCACCGTCATTCCGGCGATTGCCTCAAGGACATCATCCTTGGTTAATGTTGCCATATTACCTTCTCCTTAAATTTGCCGGCGACAGCATGGCGTTACTCGAAGACTGACGCCGAATGATTTCACTCGCCCGACTGGGCTTTTTTGTCCGCGACCGCCTGCAGCGTCCGCGCCAATTTCGTCGTAACACCGTTGAGCACGTACACGAAGTTCTGGAGCGGCGCCTGCATAGTCGCCATCAACTTCGCGATCAGCTCGTCGCGGCTCGGCAGCCTCGAGTACGCCTCGGTCTGCGGCGCGTCGAAAACCACTCCGGAAATCAAAGAGCCCTTGACCGTGACCGGGCCTTCCTTCCCAAAATCGAACAACGCCTTCACAACCGGCGTCGAATCGGCTCGTGCGATCGCGACCGCCGTCGGACCGACGAGATACTCCGAAACGTCGGGAAGCTGCATCTGCTGGAACGCAAGCTTCGCGTGGTTGTTCTTGACGACGCGAAACTCCGCGTTCCGCTCGCGTAATCTGTTTCGAAGTTCGGTGATCTGCAGAACGGTGAGCCCCCGATAGTCCGCAAATACGAAGTCCTGCGCTTCACCGATGTTCTTCTTGATCGCATCTACCGAATCGATCTTGTGCTGTTGCAGTTTTGTCGTGTGATTTACCATTACGCGCCTCCCTACTTCCCGGTCTCGCCGGCAGCCGTCGCCACTTTGACGCCGGGGCCCATCGTGGAGGATACCGCGATCGACTTAATAAACGCACCTTTTGCATCGGCAGGGCGACGTCGCTCCACCTCGGCCACGACCGACGCGATGTTCTCGGTGATCTTCTCAGGCGGCATCGAAACCTTGCCGACAGCCAGATGAACGACGCCCGTCTTGTCCGAACGGAACTCGACGCGTCCTTTCCGGAGCTCGTCGATCGCGGCCTTCACGTCGAACGTGACCGTGCCGGTCTTGGGATTCGGCATCAAGCCGCGTCGGCCGAGAATCGGCCCGAGTCGCCCGACATCTTTCATCATGTCCGGTGTTGCCACCGCGATGTCAAAGTCAAGCCAACCATCGCGAATTTTCTGAATGAGTTCGTCGTCACCGACGTAGGTCGCGCCGGAATCGAGCGCCTCTTGCGCCTTGTCACCTTTGGCGAAAACAAGAATCTTCTTCTCGGAGGTGAACTGATTCGGCAACACCAGTGTGTCCCGGACCGTCGCGCTCTTCTTGAGGTTCATCTTGAGCGAAACCTCGACGGTTTCGTCAAACTTCGCGCGAGCGAGCTCTTTCACGATCGCGACGGCCTTTTCGGTCGTGTGCAATTCCTGTCGATCGAGCTTTTTCGCTGCTTCGATATATTTTTTTCCACGTTTCATTACGACGCCTCCACCTCGACACCCATGCTACGGGCGGTGCCCGCGATGATGTTCATCGCGCCGTCGACGTCGTTTGCGTTCAGATCCTGCATCTTCATCTCGGCGATTTCACGTAGCTTCGCTCGCGGAAGCTTCCCAACCTTTGTTTTGTTCGGCTCGGCCGACGCCTTCTCAAGACCCATCGCCTTCTTGATCAGAACCGCCGCGGGCGGCGTCTTTGTGATGAACGAGAACGAGCGATCCGCAAAAACCGTGATTACGACCGGAATCGTAAGTCCCGCTTCGATGTTTTTGGTGGCTTCGTTAAACTGCTGCACGAACTGCGGCGCGGAGACGCCGTGCGGACCGAGCGCGGGTCCAACGGGCGGCGCGGGCGTCGCCTTTCCGGCCGGCACCTGCAGCTTAATGATCGCCGTTACCTTTTTCTTTGCCATACTTGACTCCTGTGTGGTCTTAGCGTTCACGCCTGACTGGCGCAAACTCCCATCACGCCCCACGAGGGGGCGGAGCAGTGACCACGGTCAACGACCGTGATACGCTATATTTTTTCTACCTGCAGAAAATCTACTTCCACCGGCGTCGCGCGCCCGAAAATACCGACCATTACGCGGAGTTTTCCTTTCTCGAGGTTCACCTCTTCGACGGTTCCCGTGAACGAGTCAAACGGCCCGTCGATAATCCGAACCGACTCGCCCTGAGCGTAACTCTGCTTCGGTTTGTACGCCTTTTCGCCCTTGATCTCGCCGGACTTATGGAGGATCTCGCGCGCCTCATCCTGCGAAATCGGCTGCGGTTTCATCGCTCCCGAGTACCCCACGAAGCCGGTGACGCCGTTAATCTTCCGGATCTGGCCACAAACCTGCTTCCACCCGATATCCGGAAGATCCATCTCGAGCAGGATGTAACCCGGCAGAAACTTCTTGTTCGTGATGCGCTTCTTCCCTTCCTTGACCTCAACGACCTGCTCGGAGGGAACCTTCACGTCGAACAAAACTTTCGCCACCTCGGGATCCTGCATCAGTATGCGTATCGATTTCTCAATCTTCGCTTCGTACCCGGAATATGTGTGGAGAACGTACCAACCCTTCGCCATTAACGACCTTCGTTTTTCAATTAAGCCGATGTCCGCTAAAAGATCACATCTATCGCCGCGAGCAGGATGAAATCAAGCATCCCGAGGACGGCGGCAAAAATCATCACGGAAATCAACACTACCTTGGTAGACGACGTGACCTCGTCGCGGCTTGGCCACACAACGCGCTTCAGCTCCGCGTAACTTTCCCGGAAAAACTGAACTATTTTTTTCAAGTCACGCTCCTTAACTCAGACTCGGACAGACTCGACCGCGGTTTCGATACGGAAAAAGACAGGCCAGGTAGGATTCGAACCTACAACATTCGGTTTTGGAGACCGACGCTCTAGCCATTGGAGCTACTGGCCTATGTTCGCGTTCATCCCGCCGCGGCTACACGGCTTCTCTTGCCTTTGCGGCTTCTCTTGCCTTTGCGGCTT
>REEC01000148.1 GCA_007695285.1 Spirochaetaceae bacterium
CGCCCGTCGCGTTCAATGCGCGCCGAGATCACCGCGAACACGTCCGCGAAGCGGGCCGCCGCAACTTTGTCGTATACGATCTCGCGGTTGAACGTCTGACCGAGTTCGCTCATGAAGTTCAGGCAGAACACGAGTGTGTACACGTCGACGATCCTGCGTGCCTCCGCGTCGGCGCCGATCGCCGCAAGCCAGTACTCGATGTACTCGGTGTCGTGTCCTGCCGACAGTAACGCCATCTTCGTGAGACCGATCGTGAAGAACGGATCGCCGAAACACACCTGGTCGGTATCGACTATTCCCGAAAGAACGCCGTCGTCCACGATCACGTTCTTCGTCGTCGTGTCGTCGAGAAACGGTGTCGGGGGAGTCGCGGCGAAGTACCGCGCGTTTTCTGCCACGATCTCGCGCACGCGTTCGATGAACGTCGTATCGATCCGACCGACCTCGCGGATCCGGCTTTCGCTGCGCGCGATATCGGCCTCGACGACGTCGCACCACGACGCGGCGCCGTCGCTTTCAACGTGCTCGTACGAGAACGCAAAGCCGTATCGGCGCGGTTTCGGCCATGACCCGACGGTCTGCTGGATCGTGGCGATTTGGACCGCGAGATCGCGCTTCGCCGATGACGACATCGTCGCGTAGACGTGACCGAGGTCGGTTCCCGGCAGTCGTTCCATCACCGTGTACGATAGCGGATCGTCGGTCCATGCCGCGTACACCTCCGGCACCGGTACGCCCGACTCGCGAAGACGACCGGCCCAGTACAGGCCGCCTTCCATGTGCGCTCGTGTCGCTCGAGACGCGATACGCACGACATAAGACGTTCCATCGGACGTGATGACCTCGTACACGTAGTGGCAGAGACCGGTCGGAAACCGTGTGACTCGAGCGATCGGGTCCGGGAAGTGATCGGCGAAGATCCTGCCTGCGGTCCGCTCATCGATGACGGGAGTATTGTCGCTCATGGCGGATGCGGTTACGCCGGCCCGTGGACCGGCGCCGCACGGCCGCGGCGCAGGATGAGCGACAGGCCGATCGCCGCCGCGCACATCACCGAGAGCACGATCAGCGCCGGGTGAAACGTGCCGTAGCGCTCGAACAGAGCTCCCGCGATCAGCGGCAAGACACCCGCGGCGCCGAGCGCGGAGAACACGAGCCCGTAGTTCAGGCCGAATCCCTCTTCGCCGAAGAACGTCGCGGTCGCCGCCGGGAAGATGCTGTACAGGCCACCGTACGAGAGACCGAGAATCGCGACCGAGAGGCCGAGAACGGCCGGCGTCGCCGAGACGAAGAGACCGCCGAGCGCGACGAGGATCGTCGAGAACACCAAGGTCATCGTGCGCTCGCGCCCGATCCGGTCCGAGACAAATCCAACCGCGATCCTGCCGACCGCGTTGAAGAGCGCGAAGACCGAGATGATCAGGTAGCCGCGCTCGTATCCGGTGTGGACGCGCGTGAGCGAATCGAGGTGCGACACGACCGTGACGCCCGCCGACGTCGTGAAGAAGAACATGAGCCAGAAGAGGTAAAACCGCGTCGACCGGAAGACCGAGACCCTGCCGTGGCGCGCGGCATGCGCCGTCGGGGCTCCGGGAGGGTTTTTCACGAACTGCGCCAGAGCGAACACTCCGGCGAACAAGATGGCTCCCGACACGACAAACGCAAAACTGACGCTGCGGTCTACCCAACGCTGTATCCACGGAGAGAGCACAAACGCCGAGACGCCGATGCCGGTCACGACGATGCCCGCGACCAGGCCCTTGCGTTCGGGCGGAAACCACTTCACCGCGGCCGGTGTGACCGCGGCGAAACAACACGCCATTCCCAGGCCGAGAAGGCCTCCCCAGAGAATCGTGACGCCGAGCGGCGTCAGGAACACCGCGCAGAGAGCAAACGCCGCGCCGCCGAACACCGCACCGACCGAGATCACCGGGCGTGGTCCCAGCCGATCCTGCATCCTGCCGGCCGGGATCATCGAGAACGCGTAGAAGAACAGGAACGCCGTGTACGGGGCTGCCGCCTGCGCCTGCGTCCAGCCGTGTTGCACGACGAGACCACGCGCGAACAGGCTCCACGTGTACGTGATGCCGACAAGCACGTTGATCCCGAACCCGACGAGCGTAACTCTCCAACCTGTTTGCACTATGGAATCCCTGCGTGAACCGGTATCGTAGACACCGGTGAGTTGCGGATAGAGTGAAGGAACAGGATACCGAATTTCCCGTGCGTTTACAATCGTGCGCGCGTAGTCTATTGTAAACGGATTCAACGGTAACCTGCGAGTTCGGAGGACGGAATGGCAGCACGAGAGATAGGCGTCGCGGTGATCGCGGCCGGCGGACGGAGCCGGTCGGTCGTAAAAAACCTGCTGAACGACGGGCCGACGGTATCGATCAAATCGGTGTACGACCCCGACCGCGCTATGTCCGAAGAGGCAGTCGGCGTGTGGCAGTCCGAGGCGCGTATCTGCGACAGTTACCAAGCCGCGATCGAGACCGACGGGGTAGAGTGGGTGATGGTGTTCTCGCCGAACTCCTTCCATCGCGAGCACATTATCGCGGCGTTCGACGCGGGGAAACACGTCTTCACCGAGAAGCCGCTCGCGACGACGATCGCCGACTGCAAGATGATCCACGACGCGCACATCGCGTCCGGGCTGACGTTCGCGACCGGTTTTGTTCTGCGGTACGCGCCGCTGTACCGCAAGGTGAAGGAACTTCTCGAGTCCGGCGAGTTTGGCCGTATCCTGAGCATCGACGCGGATGAGAACATCACGCCCGCGCACGGCACGTACATCATGCGGAACTGGCGACGCCATACCGAACTATCCGGGCCGCACATCCTCGAGAAGTGCTGCCACGACCTCGACATTCTGAACTGGCTGATCGGATCGGTGCCGTCGAAGGCGGCGGCGTTCGGCGGGCTCGATTTCTTCCTGCCCGAGAACAGCGGTCTGCGCGCGAAGTACAAACGCGACGGAATCAGCCCGTTCGACGGCTGGCGCGATCCTCACGGCGTCGAGTGTCCGTTCGAGTCCGACAAGGACATCATGGACACTCTCGTCTCGATCCTTCAGTACCGAAACGGCGTGAAAGTGCAGTTCCAGGCGACGATGTCGAATCCGATTCCCGAACGCCGTCTTTACATCTCCGCGAGCGAGGGTACGATCATCGCCGAGTTATACTCGGGTTCGCTCACGACCAAACGCCTCGGCGACACCGAGCCGACGAGCCTCCCCCTACCGGGAGGTGGCCACGGCGGTGGCGACGCGTACATCATGAAGAGCCTCTACGACACGATGATCAACGGTACTGCGCCCGAGTGCAGCGGCGACGAAGGCCTTGAGAGCGCGGTCGCCGCCCTCGCGATCGACACCGCCGCGCGGACCGGCACCGTGTACGACATCGAGCCGGTCTGGGCGGAGCTTGGACGGTAGGGCTTCTCGCGCGATCCGGTTCAGAGATCGACGTAGAAAATCACGCCGAGTCCGAACACGTACGGCCGGTATCGGACCGTGTACGGTCCGTCGTCGATCGCGTCCTGCGACGTCGACCACACGACCGTCTCGGGCGCGAAGCTCGCGTCGATCTTGATCAGCGGCGAGAGGTGATACAGGACGTTCACGTACGGATAGAACCGGTACACCGCAGTCTCTCCGAAGTTGAGCGAGAAGTACGTGTCGAACGCCGCGGTGACGTTCAACAGCGGCTCGCGGTCGACAAGGTGAAAGTACGTGAGCGACGGCCGCGTCTGTAGAACGTGGTGGTCGTTGAACGTGTTGTAGATGTACCGATTCTTCAGGTACAAAACCCAGTTCTCTCCCGGCAGGAACTCAAGGAGAAAGCGCGGCGTGACGTCGAGAATGAGCAGATGCTCGTACCGGTCCGACGCGTCCTGCCACTCCCACATCATTGCGTCGTCTTTGACCCAGTCGTCGTCGTGCCGCGCTCCCGCCTGGAGCCGGTAGAACGCACCAACCTTCACGTTTCTGTGAACACGGTAGTACGTTCCGAGCGTGAGAGAGCGGGTGCCGATTTCGAGCTCTTCACCCTCGAATCGCCACTCGAGGCTCACCATCGGGTTCCAGTCGTCGGCGCGTAGAAACACGCGCGCGTGATTCGATAGTTCAAACACGCCGCTTGGTGTCGCCGGGATGTGCTCCGCGAACGCCGGTGTTACCGCGCCGGCGATGAACGCAAACCCGGCTGCCACCATCACCAATACTTTTTTCCGTTTCATGATCATATCCTCGCCGCTCAATCGTAGTCCTGGTCGAGAAGGTCGCTGTACGCCCGGTCGAGATCGGTGTCGTCGACGACGTCACCGAGCGCCGGGTCCATGTTCCAGTTCAGGTCGAGCGTCCACCGGTACCTGCGTGGATCGGTGAGCCGTGTTCCCGCGACGATGTTGATACCTTCCCCCGCGCGGACCACCGTGCTTTGGTCGGTGCCTGCGATCGATACCTCGACCGCGCCGGTATTCACGCAGAGCCAGAGATCGGGCCGGTCGTCGATCGTACGCCCGTACGCAGTGAAAAACTCGGTACCGCGAACTCCCGCGACGACGGTTTCCGACCGGACGTTGAAATCTCCCGCGAAGTCCCGGCGCACGCGAGAGAAAAGACCTCCTCGTCGAATCTCGACGGTAGCCGCGTTTGCCCGAGATACGTCGATTCCGATCTCGGAGTTCTGACGCAGCTTGAGTTCGCCTGCCGAGCTGAGTTGTACGATCGCGAGCCCGTCGGAGCCGGTGCGGACGGTGTCGCCTTCAAAGACATCCTGCCCGATCACCGCCGAGCTCTCGACCCCTCCGCTGACAACCCGGACCGAACCGATTATGAACGTGATCACTCCGTCGGCGGCGAACAGGCTTGAGTGTGGAAGAAGAAACAAGGCTAAAAAAGCAAGTGGGATCGAATATTTTCTATACACCATAACGCCTCCCACACCGAGTATAACGTGATGTATCCGACAATTCCAGTCATGTTTAGACCGGTTGTTCGAGACCTCGTCCTTTTCCCGGAAGACGGGTATAATGTCCGAACAGGTGGCGATATGAGTGAAAAAACCGAAGAGATGGAAGCCGAACTCATCCGGATACTGTCGGGCGTATTTGGCCCGGGCCTCGCGTCGGTCGTCGCGTACGGGAGTTACGTGACCGGCACGTACGTGCGAAAGAGCTCGGACATAAACGTTTTGATTCTCGTGATGGACGCAAGTCCGAGCCTGATCGTGCGACTCGGCAAGAACGCGCACCGGTTCTTCAACCGGAACCACATCACGCCGCTGATCATGAGCGTGACCGAGTTTTCCCGTTCGTCCGACGTATTCCCGATGGAGTACATGGACATAATCGCGAACCATCGTGTGATGTACGGTGACGATCCGACCGCGCACGTGACGTTCTCGAACCGGTACCTCCGGCACGAGATCGAACATCAGTTGCGCGGTACGATGATCTCGCTGCGGCAACTGGTTCTCGCGGCGCACGGCCGTCGGCCGATGCTCGCATCGGAGCTTATCCAGGCGACCGGCTCGGTGACCGCCGTGTTCCGCGCGCTGCTGCGGTTGCGTGGAGAAACCGAAGTCCCGACCGATCACGCGCAGATAATCGATCGTGTCGCGTCGGGGTTCGGCTTCCCGGGGGATGCGTTCCATCGCCTGATCGAGCTGCGCGCCGGTGGGAAACACGACGCGGCGTCGGTCGCGGCCGAACTGCTCGAGGCGTTCGCAGCTCTTGTGCCGATTGTGGATAAGTATGAAGCAAACGAATAAAACGTTACGTCACATCGCGGTTCTTGGTGTGACGATCGCGTTCGTGACCCTGGGCGCCGCGAGTGTGTTCGCGCAGACGCTCCCGCGCGCCCGCGGAGTCGTGAACGACTTCGCCGGCGTGATCCCACCTGAGGAGACGCGCCGGATCGAGGCTTTGGCTCAAGCAGTTCGTGATGCAACCGGCGCCGAGATCGCGGTTGCAACGACGCGCACGTACGCTCCGTACGGTTCGATCGAGCAGTACGCGGTCGCGCTGTTCGAGGCGTGGGGCGTCGGACAGAGGAGCGAAGACAACGGCGTCTTGGTTGTTCTCGCGCTCGACGAGCGGCGAGTCAGGATCGAGGTCGGGTACGGGCTCGAGGGAGCGCTTCCCGACGGCCGGGTCGGCGCGATTCTCGACGACATGGTGCTTCCGGCTTTCCGAGAGAGCCGGTGGGGAGTCGGGATGCTCGGCGGCGTGCAGGGCATCGCCGGGTACATCGCGTCGGAGTACGACGTCGATCTCACGGGGTTTGGTGCCCGCGTACCGCGTGCCCAAACGACCGGCACCGGGTTCGGCGAGATCTTTTTCCTCATCGTGATCGTGATGGTGTTCGGCGGCGGACGTTTTTTCTGGCCGTTGTTGTTTTTTGGTCGGCGTCGCCGTGGGTTCTTCGGCGGTGGATTCGGAGCCGGTACGACCGGGAGCTTTGGATCGCGCGGCGGCGGCTTCTCGGGCTTCGGAGGAGGTCGGTCCGGCGGCGGCGGCGCGAGCCGCGGTTTTTGACGGTGCCGACCGGTACGGCATGGTTCCCCGGCGACAAATTTTTTCCAGGTAGGAAACGATGAAGAAGTACTTATTACTGATCGTGCTCGGAGTGATCATTTTTTTCGGCGTCGTCGGAACCGTAACGTACGTCTCGCAGCGTAACGCGTTGATCGGACTCGACGAAGAGGTGAACGGCGCGTGGTCTGAGGTCGACAATCAGCTGCAGAGACGAAGCGACCTGATCCCGAATCTCGTCGCGACGGTGCGCGGATTTGCGGCGCAGGAACAGCAGGTGTTCGCCGATATCGCGAACGCGCGCGCGCGGATGGCCGGCGCGGGCACGGTCTCGGAAACCGCAGAAGGGTACCGCGAACTCGAGTCGGCTCTGAGCCGGCTTCTTGTCGTCGTCGAGGCGTACCCCGAGTTGCGCTCGAACCAGAACTTCATCCGGCTCCAGGACGAGCTCGCCGGGACCGAGAACCGGATCGCGGTCGCGCGTGGACGGTACAACGACGCGGTCCGGCGGTTCAACGCGCGGATCAGAATGTTTCCGGGTTCTCTCTTCGCGGGTGGACTCGGGTTCACCGCGCGCGAGTACTTCGAGATCGACGAAGCGGCCCGCACCGCGCCGCGTGTAGAGTTCTGAAATGAACGGCGCTACGATCGACGGCGCGCGGCTCTGGACCGAGGACTGGGACACCGCGCGCCGGCATCATCTCGAGTGGTGGGCCGGCACGGGGCTGGTTTTTCACGTCACTTCACCGAAGGACGAGTCGTGGGTGCGTCTCGATCCACCTCCGGTGCCTGATTCGGATGAAAAACGATGGTACGATCCCGAGTATCGCTCGCGAAAGGCCGAGTACGCGCTCTCACGGACGTGGTTCGGCGCCGACGCGCTTCCGATCGCTCCGGGCTGGAGCGCCGCGGGTGACCTCGGGACGTTCCTCGGCGCGCGCGTCGAGCTCGATGAAAACACCGTCTGGATGTATCCGTGCATCGACGACCCCGACGCCGACGAGCCGATCGTTTTTGATCCGAACAATCCGTGGGTCGAGAAGAACCGTGCGCTGATCGAGCGCCTCGTCGCCGACGCCGATGGGAGGTACTTCGTCGGCGTGCCGGACCTCGTCGAGAACATCGACGTGCTCGCGTCGCTCCGGGGAACCGAAGAGCTTCTGTTCGATATGATCGACCGGCCCGCGTGGGTCGAGCGCCGACTCGGCGAGATCAACACCGCGTTCGATTCGGCGCTCGAACTCTTCCGCGGCATCGTCGCCGACGCCGAGGGCGGAAACTCGTTCGTTTTCAACATCTGGGGTCCGGGGGCTACCGCGAAGGTTCAGTGCGACGCGTGCAGCATGTTTGGCCCCGAGATGTTCCGCCGCTTCGTCGCGCCGTCGTTGACCGAGCAGTGCCGCAGCCTCGAGTACGCGATGTACCACCTCGACGGCGAGCAGTGCCTGCCGAACCTCGAGCCGCTGCTCGAGATCGAGACGATCCCCGCGATCGAGTGGACGCCGGTCCGAATGTCACTCGGCGAGGGCGGTGGCCATCCGAAGTGGTACGATCTCTACCGGAAAATCCTCGCGGCCGGAAAGAGCGTGCAGGCGATCGGGGTGAAACCGGCCGAGGTGATTCCGTTGCTCGACGCGTGTGGTCCTGCCGGTATGTTCATCACGTGCGCCGCCGAGACCGAATCCGAAGCGCGAGATCTCGCGCGGAAAGTCGAGACGTATCGAGTTTAAAAAAACGGGTGCGCCGGCCGGTTACCGAAACCGCGACCGGTTACGCGGGCGCCGCCCGTTACGGCGCGCGCTTGTTGTCCCACACTTTTATGATGACCGGTTGCGAGAGCTTCCCGTCGCCGAGCGCCTGCGAAGCGACGTACAGCTCGTGCGCGGCGGCGGTCATCGGGACCGGGACGTGGTACTCGGTCGCGACCGTGCGCGCGTATGCGAGGTCCTTCTGCATGATGTCGACCGTGCCGCCGGGCGTGTAGTCGTTCCTGACCATCGCCGGGACCGCGACCTCGAGTACGTTCGACCCGGCCCATCCTCCGCGAATCGCGGTGTAGAGCACCTCTTTCTCGATCCCGTTCTTCTCGGCGAGTGCAAAGCCTTCCGCGATCACCGCAAACGTCGAGCCGACGATCATGTTGTTCACGAGCTTCGCGACGTTCCCGGCTCCGGTCTCTCCGACCCGGACAGCCGACGATCCGACCGCATCGAGGTACGGTCGGCACCGCTCGAACGTCTCGGGTGTTGCGCCGACCATGATCGACAACGTCGCGTTGATCGCCCCACCTTCGCCGCCGCTGACCGGAGCGTCGACGAACGCGACGTTCCGTTCGGCGAGCCGCGCGGCGATCGCCTGCGACACGCTCGGCGTCGACGTCGTGAAATCGATCACGAGGCAGCCTTCCGACAGAATTTCACCGAGCCCGTCGGGTCCGATCATGACCCTCTCGGCGACCGCGGCGCTCGGCAGCGAAAGGCACACGACCGAACAGCTTTCAGCGATCTCGCGCACGCTCTCGGCGCGGACGACGCGCGAAAGCCCTGTGTACCTCTGCGGGTCGAGGTCGAAGCCGAGCACCGTGTGTTTTTTCGCCATGTTCTCAGCCATCGGTCGGCCCATTACGCCGAGTCCAAGAAATCCGACTGTCGGATTTTTGATCGGTTCTTTGTGTGTCTGTTCGGATTGCGCCATCGAGATCTCCTCCGTCTAGTGGTACGACAAGAGTATCACTGGAGGCCGTACGACGGCTACGCGGGTGTGTACCGTTCTGCGACGTCTTTCGCCTGACGGTCAGCTGTCCGCGGCGATGCGATTAGAGAGATCACGCGCGGCGATCCCCGCTCCGATCACGCCGGCGCGGTTGCCGACGGTCGCGGACTCGACGCGCGTGCACGCGCGGATGTACGGGAAGCTCTCGCCGCCGAGCGCGACGTCGATCGCCGCGACGACGGGTGGGTAGAGCTCGGCGATGCCGCCTCCGATCACGACGACCTCCGGCGCGACGATGCTGAGCGCGTACCCGATCGCGCGCGCGACCATCCGCGCCGCGTTGGCGAAGGCGGTACACGCGTCGGCGTCCCCGGCGAGCGCGCGTCGCGCGATCTCGGCGACGTCGATGTCGGCGTCCGCTCCGCGTTCGGTGAGCTCGCGGTAGCGCGCGATCAACGCGGCCGAGCCCGCGTACCGCTCGACGCAACCGCGCTGGCCGCACGCGCACGCATCGCCGTCCGGCACGACGACGACGTGCCCGATCTCGCCGCCCATACCGCGGTTTCCCGTGACGACACGGCCACCGGAGACGACACCGCCGCCGATCCCGGTGCCGAGCGCGACGAGCAGGAGCTCATCGCAGCCGCGCGTTTGCGCTTCGGCGAGCGCGGCGAGATTCACGTCGTTCCCCGCGATACATACGATCCCCGTGCGCTCGCAGACGGCGTCCGTGAGCGACGTCCCCTGCCATCCCGCGATGTTGACCGCCGGTCCGTGGATCGTGCCGGAATCGTCGATCAGACCCGGCGTGCCGATTCCGACTGCGCGCAAGGTTTGCCCGGCCGGGACGTGCTCGGAGAGGTTCGCGATCGCGCGCACGATCGTCTCGATCACTTCGCGTGCGCCACCCGACGCCGGAGTCGGCTCGCGGCACTCGAACACCGCGATGCCGGATGGGTCGAACAACGCAGCTTTGAGCGAGCTGCCGCCGAGGTCGAGCCCCGCGACGTACGCCCTCACGCGCTTACTCCGACCGCGGCAAAAAGGTGCTCCCACGAGATCGGGTCCCCGTTGCGGTTCCCGTTCTCGTCGATCGCCGCGCGAGGCGCCGCGAACAGTTTCTCAATCGCCATCGATGCGGCCCCCGCGACCAACTCGTCGGCGCCCCAAATTGGAGCGTGAAACGGAATCTGTTCGGCGACCAACGCCGTGTATGAGTCTCTGAGATCGGTTGCGAGCAGCTCCGACACCGTCGCCACCCGGTCGCGAAAAACACCGCCGAGAACAAAACGCTCGGGGTCAAGAAGCGCGAGAACCGGCGCGAGGCTCCGGAGGAACTCCGCGACGACGGCACGGAACACCGTCGGATCGGACTCCGCCCGAACGAGCTGTTCGCGCGGGATCCCGAACTGCGTCACGCGCGAACGCGTCGACCACGCGCTCGCGAACTCGCCCGTCCGGAACCGTCGTCCGTAGTAGATCGTGCCGTCGATCGCGACGCCAAACCCTATCCCGAGATACTCGCCCGTGTACCGCGCGAGCGCGTACACAAAGTCCGCGCCCGTATGCTCGCGGGTGTGAAGCTCGCCCCACGCTCCGCAGTTCGCGTCGTTCTCGACGATGAGCGGCGGCGCGCCCGCGCCGGTGTGCTCGGCCCGGGTAACGTTCGCGAGTTCGACGTCCGAGAGTTCGAGCGCGTCCGATCGGATGAGCCGTCCCGACCGTGGATCGACGATTCCGCTGACCGCCGCGCCGACCGCGAAGAGCGGCAGATCTTCGGCCGCCGCAGCATCGGTCAACGCGGTGTACGCCGTCGAGAGCGAGGCCGCGGGATCGCGTGCATCGGGGACGTCATCCGAGATGCGCAGCCTGACCGTACCGGCGTTATCGAGCACGATTGCGTTGTACCCCGTCCCGACGAGCTCGATCCCGCCGGCGAGGATCCGGTCGTTTCGGATCGCGAGCCGGACCGGCTTGCGGCCGCCCCGGCGAGACGCTTCGCCCTGCTCGGCCTCCTCGATAACTCCCATCTCGAGCAGCCGGCCGATGATGTACGTCATCGTCGACTTGTCGAGCCCGAGCAGGCCGGCGAGTTCGCTGCGCGTCTCGGCGTATCCCGCGTTCAGCGCGCGCATCACGCGGCCTACGTTCTCGCTCTTGCCGGCTCCACCGGAGAAACCGTTCACGCCGCGAGTTTTGCGGTGCGGCAGCAGCGCTGCCTTCCCGTTGGCCCCCATCAGAGGTTCTCCGCGCGCCGTTTCAACTCGCGCGAGTGCGTCGCAAACTCGTCGAGTTCCATCTCACGGATGAACACGAATCCGCGCGTTGCGCGGATCAACGCGCTCGGGTGTTCGTAGAAAAAATCGCGGCCCAAACAGGTCGAGAGAGTATCGTACTGGTCGACCTGAATCCGCTGCGCGAGCTCCGGGAACGGACCGTCGTGCTCGTAACTCGGGAAGGAGGCGTCCTTCTGTGAGATGTACGTGTGCATGAACGACGAGTGCTGGAGCGTGAGCATGTTCAGCGAGACCGGCACGTACACGTTCGCTTCCGCCGGGTGAAACCGGTACCAGATGTTCCTGTAGCCGATAATCTTGAGGTCGTCGCGTTTGGTTTCTTCGGCGTACAACCGGAGGCCTTCGGCGACCGCCTGCATCACCTTGTAGTGCGTGTCGGGGCCACTCGCCTCGGGATCGAACGCGACCGTCACGACGTCCGGCCGGACGCGCCGGACCAGATCGAGCACCGGAACCGCGTCACGATTGACCGTCGGCTCTTCGGTGAAGATCTCACCCTGGTAGAAGCCCAACCGAAGGTGTTCGACCGACTCGTCGCTCCACCCGAAGTAGCCCCAGAGGCACGCCGACTCCCACTCGCGACACATGCCCTTGAGCTTCTGGATGTACGGCAGGTCGCGTTTGCCGGGGTACTGCGTCTGGAAGTAGTTGATCAACTCATTGTTGCGGTGTTCGATGTCGTCGAGATCGAGTTCCTCGAAGACGGCGAT
>REEC01000179.1 GCA_007695285.1 Spirochaetaceae bacterium
CTTTGGCCGACCAGCAAGAGCATGACAAACCCGGACCTAGCAACTTCAACTATCATCAGATTCTCCTGTCCAATCCCGTGGTCGACACTAAAGGAGTCGTTCATGTGGTGCTTCACAACGGCTTGACCGGAACGGCAGACTTGATGAGTCGCTCAACCTCGGGGCGCTGGACCGCCGAACCCCTCACTGTTACCGCCACGGATGGTGATCCGTCCCTCCGCATTCACGTTCAGTCCTCCCTCTCCGTGTTTCCTGATGATCGGCTTCGTGTCGCCCTCATGGTCGAGCAGACGGAAGAGAGTGTATGGGGGGCCCCCGGGACGAATATTGTGGTAGTAGAGACAAGAAAAGACTGTAAGGCCATGCTCACGGCACGGGTCAGGCCAACCGACCCGGACTACGCACATTGGTTGCCCGCCCAGCCTCACCACGGAGCCGCCGTACTTGGACGTGTGCCCCCTTTGCTATACACGAAAGGTGTGAATGCCGGTGGCTTCGGCAACAACAAGAACACGGTCAAGACGGAGGTGTTTCTGTGTGACTTTGAGTCCGACGGCGAGGCGGAAAACAATGGAGCACATTCGCGTTGAGCGTTGTCGGACCGAAACTGCAGAGCCTTCAGGAGGAGCGATACGTCAGCAATCCAGAGGATTCGACGGACCTATCGACCGACATCAAGCGTCGGCCTTGCCCCCTCTTCTGTCTCCAGGCTCCTGCATCATCGAGCACAAGGACCAGTACTACCGCCGCGGGCCATCCTTAGCCCTCGGCCAAGAAACCGCCGGCGCGCCCGATCTCCGCTACAACCCGATCCGGTCGAGTGCCTCTCGCAGGTATCCGACGGTACGGTCGACGTTCTGCAGCTTGTCCAGGCCGAACAGGCCGATGCGGAAGCTTGCGAAGTCGGCCGGCTCGTCGCAGTTGAGTGGTACGCCCGCGGCGACCTGGAGCCCGGCCTCGGCGAAGGCCTTGCCGGTGCGGACCTTATCGTCGTCGGCGTAACTCACGACGACTCCCGGCGCCTCGAACCCGGGACCGGCGACACTCGCGATCCCACGTTCGGCGAGAAGCGAACGAACCTTCGCGCCGAGTTCGATCTGTCGATCCCGGGCCGTCTCCAGTCCCATCGCCTCGAGCTCCCGAATCGCGTCGCGGAACGTGCGCAGCGAATCGGTCGGCAACGTCGCGTAGTACGCGTGGCCGCCGTTCTCGTACGCCTCCATGATCCGCAACCACGCCATGAGGTCGCACGCGAAGCTGCTGCTGCGGACACCTGCGGCTTTGGTTTTTGCGCGTTCGTTGAGCATAACGATGCCTGCGCACGGGGTGGACGACCAGCCTTTCTGCGGCGCGCTGACCAACACGTCGACCGCGCACGCCTCCATATCGACCCAGACCGCGCCGGAGGCGACGCAGTCGAGCACGAACAGCCCGTCCACCTCGCGCGTCGCCTGCCCGACGGCGCGCAGATACTCATCCGGCAGAATGATCCCGGCGGAGGTCTCGACGTGTGGTGCGAACACCACCGCCGGCTTCTGCGCGCGAATCGCCGCCGTAACTTCCTCAACCGGGGCCGGAACCCACGGCGCTTGAGGCTCCGTGGACACCGGACGAGCTTTCAGTACCGTCTCTCCCGCGGCGATGCCCGCGGCGTCCAGGATCGCGCTCCAACGGAAACTGAACAGACCGTTACGAACGATCAAAACGGAGTTCCCGCCGGCAAACTGCCGCGCCACCGCTTCCATCGCAAACGTCCCGCCGCCCGGAACGAGCGCTACCGCGTCGGCGTGGTAGACGCGCTTCAGCGACGCGGAGATATCGCGCATCACCTGCTGGAAGTTCTGGGACATATGATTCAACGACCGGTCGGTGAACACGACCGAGTATTCAAGCAATCCGTCCGGATCGATATTCTGGTGCAAAGCCGGCATTTTGATACCCTCTGTGTTTGGTGCCGAAATTGTAGCACAGATCGACGAATCGTTACACCGGATGTGGCAATCGCGAGCGAGGGTTGTACGGTAATATGGGAATACGGTAATATGTAAACCATGAAGACGACGATCGACTTGCCGGATACCCTGTACCGACGCCTGAAAATTCGTGCGGCAGAGTCGGGGGTCACGATCCGACACCTGGTGGTTCAGGGAATCGAGCGCGAGCTTGCAGGCGACATTGAAAAGGCGCCCGACATCTCGTCGGCGGCCGATGATCAAAGGTCTCACTCGTACGTCGACGGGCGAGGTTGGCCGGTTCTGAAGCGATCGCCCGACGATCACACGGTCGTCACGAACGAGTTCGTCAATCGCCTTCGCGAGGACGAGGGCGTGTAGGCACATGGCGTACCTGCTCGACATCAATGTGCTCATCGCCCGCACCGACCCACGGCACGAGTCCCACGCGGCGGTGAGCGCGTGGCTGGAAGGGGTCGCCGGCGAGCGGCTCCTCTTCTGCCCGCTCGTTGAGAACGGGTTCCTCCGCATCTACGGGCATCCCTCCTATCCCGAAGGCCCCGCCTCCCCGGAAAAGGCCGCCGTGGACCTTTGCAACATGCTCAGATTGCCGAACGCCGAGTTCATTACCGACGAGATCTCGATCCGTGACCGCGGCGTATTCGTCTCGCTCTCCGGGCTCTCACCGCGCCAACTCACCGACGTCTATCTGCTCGGGCTCGCTGCGTCCAGAGGCGCACGCTTCGCGACGCTCGACGGCCGAATCCCCACGGCCGCTGTACGCGGTGGAGAGGCCGCGCTGCAGGTGATTCCGACGGGGTGACGTAATCTCCGCAAGCCGAGCGGTCGGCGTGCGACAACGGCTCAAAGGCTCATAATTGACAAACTCCCAATCGTTTGACATATTATTTGACATGAAGACAAACGTCAGTGGTTTGCTCCGGGATTTTCCGAGGATTCGGAGGGCTGCGCTTGCGGGCGAGGAGGTGCTCGTCGAGACCCGGGAGGGCAACCTGCTCATCGTTGCCGAGACGCCGCCGTCCGCGAGTCTCTACGGCTCGATGAAAGACGAGATCGAATCGTCGGCCGACGACCTCGACTCCCCGACGCTCCCGAGCTCCGAGTGGGGCGCGGCGCTGTGAGCTTGCTGCTCGACACCCACGCCGCGCTCTGGCTGGTACAGGGCGACAGCCGGCTCGGCAACGCCGCCCGGACCCGGATCGAGCGCGCACCGCGGAGCGAGCTCTTCATCTCCGACCTGCTAATGCTCGAGCTCGCGATGCTGATCAAGAAGGGCCGTGTCACGGTGAAGGCAGAGCCGACCGCGTTCCTCGACCGTCTCGCCCGGTGCTTCCAGGTCGTTCCGCTCGACTCGACGATCGCTGTTCGGGCGATGGATCTCCCATTGCCAGACGGTGATCCGTTCGATCGTGTCTTTGTGGCGACCGCTCTCGGGCTCGACGCCGAACTCGTCACGCGTGACGGCGCGATCCGGGATTCCGGCCTGGTCACGGTCGTGTGGTAGCGCAGTGTCGCACTCCAGTTCTTGATCGTGATGGTACCTTGTCGTACCATTTTGCCATGAGGATCACGATTGACACGCGCGGACGAGTGGTCGTCCCCAAGACGTTGAGAGATCAGTTTCATCTCCTCCCCGGAACGGAGATCGAGATCACCGCAGACCGTGACGGGATTCGTGTGCGTCCGTGTGGCAGCGAACCGTCGCTCATCCGCAAGTTTGGCTTTCTCGTTCACCATGGTCCTGAAACCGCGGAGATCGATGTGGTTTCATTCATCACTTCGGAGCGTGAAGGCGCTCTTTGATACCTACGAAGCACTCCACGTCGTAGACGCGAAAAAATCGCGGAACCCCGGATCACGTCCGGGGTTCCACGGGGTCGAGGTGTTTACTGTGCCGCGGCGAGAGCGCGTTGCCAGGTTCGGTCGAGGCGGGAGATGATCTGTTCGCGTGTGACGTCGCCGACGTAGTAGCTCTGAAGCAGCTTCGCCGTCTCGTCGGTGACCGCGCCGGGCAGCGACAGATCGAGGTAGGCCCGACCCTGCGCGACCCAGGTCAGCGCCTCCTGAATCCACGGGAAGACCTCGTAGTCGTGGAACGGCGCGACGGGGTTGAACTTCAGCGACTCGAAGAGCGGCGGCGAGTCGACCGCGTCGAGAACGTAGTTCACGAGATCGAGCGCGAGGGCTTTCTCACCGGACCGCGGCGTGACCGCGAGCGACGTCGACGTTGCGAGATTGATCATCGCGGCCGAGGGATCGTTGCTGACCGGCAGAGGCGCGACGCCGAAATTCATCTTGGGGTTGGCCGAGAGAATCGACTCCGCCATCCAGGGGCCCTGAACCCACATTGCCGCGGCGCCGTTTGCGAAGTCGGCCGACCCGGAGGCGCTCCCGACTTCGAACGGTCGGCCGGTGCCGTTCGCCATGATGAGATCGATTATATCGAATACCTGCGCGACGTCGGCGTACGAGCCGTCGCCCGCGTTCATCCGCTCGACGAAGTCGGGGGCCTGTGAGTTCACGACGCCGCCGAGAGAGAGCGCCATCATGAGCTGCGGTATCCACGACTCCTGGAATGCGAGCAGGAACGGAGTGACGTCCGCGTTATGCAGCGCTTCGATCACGGCCTGCATCTCGTCGATCGTGCGCGGCGGTTCGAGACCGAGATCTGCGAAGATGTCGCGGTTGTAGAGATACCCCCACGAGAGGCTCTCGAGCGGGAGCGCGACGACTCGGCCGTCGTACGTGACGGTGGTGCGAACGCCGTCCATGAGACGCGCGACGAACGGCTCGTCCGAGAGATCGGCGAGGTAGCCCGCGCGGTAGAATGTCGGGATGTCCGCTATTGCGTGAAGAGTGTAGACGTCCGGAGCGTCGTTCGAAGCGAGGCGCGCTTTCAGAATCTGGTTCGCCTGCTCGGCCGGCGGCATCTCGAGCCTCACTCGTACGTCGATACCTTGCTCCCGCTGGATCTTCCGGGTGAACTGCTCGAAGTAGGCCTCGAACTGATCCTGGAAGCGGGGGAAGCTCATGAACACGCGCAGTTCAGCCTGGCGTGGTCCGGTCTCCGCCGTCTCTTGGCGGCCCGTTGCGAATGCGCCTGTCGTGATCGCGAGGATGAACAGCGCACCAGCGATGATTCGTGTTTTCACGTGGTCCTCCTTGGTCCGTGATACCCTCAGTGTTACACCACCCGAGCTGCGCCGTCTTTCGCCGATGTTAGCATCGCCGATTGAAGAGTCTTGATCCGGCCGCGTCTACCGGGCTTGGCCGGGAGGATAGCCGAAGCGCTTCTTGAAGACCCGGTAAAAATACGCGAGGTCCTGATACCCGACCATCCACGCGATCTGTTTGATCTCCATCGCACCGTCGCGCAGGAGCTCGAGCGCCCTGCGCATGCGTCGATCAGTGATGTAGTCGTTCACGGTTGTGCCGAAGGCTTTCCGGAAGACTCGACTCAGGTGCTCTTTGCTCACGAGAAAGAGCCGGGCGACGCTTTGGAGCGACAGCGGATCCGCGAAGTAGTGATCGATGTGCGCGCGAACCTCCTCGAGGTCGAGCTGATCCCGGTCGCGGCGGTTCTCCGCGATCTGCTCGATCGCACGCCGGTAGATCCGCGCGACTGCGCCAAAAGGCGCGCGTTCGGCAGTGGGGCTGGAGATGAGACCCGAGCGGAAGAGGTCAGGGTCGATCGGAAGGCCGTTTCGCACGACGAACTCTTCGAGCAGCACGATGAAGTCGTGCATCACGCGTTCGCCGACGTCGGGACCGAGTTCCGCGCCCGTCCGCGATCCGATGAGCCGTTCAAGACCGACGAGCGTCCGTTCGACGCCGAGCGCGTCGAGCTCGAGCAGATACGCGAATACCCGTTGTCGGTGGACGATGTACTCGTCGAGGAGCTCAGCGTCCGAGAAGACAAGCGCGGTCTGCATCGAAACCGGACGACCGACCTGCGGGGCGGCGATACCGGCCACGCAGCGCTCGAGCGTCCGGTTGAGCTCGTCCGGGTCAATCGGCTTCAGAAGGTAGTCCTCGGCGTGCGACTGCAGCGCCTGGCGCAGGTAGGCAAACTCGTCGTAGCCGCTCATCACGACGATCCGCACCTCCGGATGGTCGGCTGCGATACGCTGCAGGAGCTCGGTGCCGTCCATGCCCGGCATGCGCATGTCCGTGATCACGATATGGGGTTCGAGCGTCCGGATCGACTCGAGGCCCGCGGGGCCGTCGTCGGCCTCTCCCACGACCCGCAACCCGAGCTCCTCCCAGCGGCCGAGCGACTTGACGACTTCGCGTGACCACGGTTCGTCGTCCAGGATAACAACTCGATACGGTAAGCTCATTGCTCCCTCCCGTTTGGCTCGGTTCGGGCGTGTGGCAGAATGAAGAGCACGACCGTGCCCCGCCCGACGGCGCTTCGCACCCGGATCCGCGTCCGGTCGCCGAAGTGAAGCCGAAGGCGTGTGTTGACATTCGGGAGGCCTATTCGCGCCGAACCCGTTCCGGTACCGTCCTTCGCCAAGCGCGTACGCAATGCGGCGAGCGCGCTCGCGTCCATCCCGACGCCGTTGTCGCTCACCACGACCATCGTCCCGAGCCGCCGGGCGCGACACCTGATCGAGACGCGCCACGCGCCGGGTTTTCGCTGCAGGCCGTGTTCAAAAGCGTTCTCGACCAGCGGCTGAAGCGTGAACCGCGGGATCGGGGTCGCGGCCACGTCAGGATCGAGATCGATCTCTATCGTGCACCGGCCGGCGAATCGGTTTTCCTGGATCAGCAGGTAGTTACGCACGTGCGCGAGCTCGTGCTCGAGGCTCACGACGTCTCCGTCGCTGCCGACAGCGTAACGAAACATGTCACTCACCGCCCGGGCAAGACGGTACACCTCGGTTGCGCCCTTCGCGAGGGCCATGCCGCCGAGCAGGTTGAGCGTGTTGTTCAGGAAGTGCGGGTTGATCTGCGCCTGCAGCGCGGTGAGGCGTGCGTTCTTGAGCTCGATCTCCTGCTCATACTCCTTCTGAGCGAGCGCTTTCATCCTCGCCGTCATCGCATGGTACCCGTCTTCGAGCAGACGAACTTCGTCGTGCCCGTGCGGGGTGAGACGGTTGAAGTCGGGAGTTGATGCCTCCTGCATGCTCTTCGCGAGCTCTGAGATGGGGCGGCTGATCCGCAGCGAGAACACCACCGAGAGAACCACCGACAACGCCGCGAGCAGCCCGCCTGTTGCGAGACCGACCGTCATCGTGGCACGGGCGCTCCTGGTCACGAGGTCGATCGGCACCGTTTTTGCCACCGTGAGCCGGCCGCGATCGAGACGCCGGGCGAAGCCGATGAACTCCTCGCCATTCCACACGACCGTCTCGCTCGTGACCGACGGAAGAACTCCGAGCTCGGCCCGGATCTGCTCCGGGACATCGGGCGATGAAGAGATGACCGTCTCGCCCTGGTCGTTCAGCAGGTACAGCTCGTGGCCGTCGGCGGCGGCAAGGATCTCCGCGACGCGGCCGGCGATCCTGCGGTCCACGCGGGCCGCGAAGACGCCGCGCAGGGCCTGATCGTCGAACCGGTTGATCGTATGGACCGCGTAGATGTCACCCCCGACGGCAATCAGCCGCAGCGACACCGGCGCCCCGGCGGCAGCGCGCCACGGTCCGGAACCCGGTTCGTGCGGCGTGATCGTCCCGCTCGTCACGTTGTCGACGAGAATCTGCTCGCCTGTCGCGTGAACGTAGAGAGACAGATCCGAAATGATCCTCGAGTGCGCGAAGTAGGCGGCGCTCAGAAGAGAGGTGAGGCTTCGCCGTGCCGCGGCGGAAGACAACTCGCCCGTAGACTCGAGCAGAGAGAGCACGTTCTCGAACTCGGCGTCGATCCGAACCGAGTAGAACAGGCCGTCAAGGCTCTGCAGGAGCTCTTCGATGTACTGGCCGGCCCAGTCGACCCGCGTGCGGTTCGCGTTGACGATCTCCTGCTCCACCGAGGCGCGTGTATTCCGCGTGGCGACCAGGGTCAGCACGAGCACCGGGACGACCGTGAGGACAATCATGAGCGCGAGCAGGCGGACGCGTAGACTGTGACGATGCACTGCTCGAATACTACACCCCCTTTGAGACGCTGCCAACAGTTATCGCGATCAGGAACAGCGAGCCCTCGCGGCACCGTACGGTGATGCGCCGCGAGCCTTCGCCAAACTCCAACGCACAGGACCACGCGTCGTCTGCCGCACCGACATCGCACGAGACCTCGGTTCCCGGCGTGTCCGTCGAGATCAGAAGCGAGGCGGCTTCGTCGGCTCGGCACCAACCGTCGATGCGGTAGGGGCCGGACGCCAGGATCACAACGGTGTACGTGGTCCATGCACCCGGATCGAGGCGCACCCCGATCCATTGGTCCGGGCTCCACGGCTCGCCGCCGCCGTGCCGGAAATCCGGGGACTCGCGGCAGAGCGTGGGCATCCGCTCGCGGCCGACAAAGACCATCGGCATGCGATCGCCTGCGCGGAACCGGGGCGTCTGATCCCGCGGTACGGAGTGCGGGCTGTCGAAGCCGACTCCTCGCTCGGCGTTCACGTAGAAGATCGCCGGCACGCGGAGCGGGGCGCGGCGAAACAATGCGCCTACCACCTCCGCGTGGTGGTCGCAGCGCTCGCTCGCGACGTTTTCGGCGTATTCGCGAAAGATCTCGACCGCCTGGTCGTGCGGGATCCGGGGGGCGTGTGTGGGCCGAAGCGCGGCGGCCTGCGCGACGCGTGACCACCCGGCGGGTGGGCGAATGGAGAGCGGCGAATTCGTCGTGTCCATTTTTTTCCACGTCCAGAAGTTCCACGAGATCTCGAGGTCATCGTACAGTCCGAAGGCGCCGGTATACCAGTCGGTGTTGTTCTCCCCGCCCTCGCCCATGAAGATCGGCACTTTCCACGACTCCCGCTTCGCGAGGTACGGCGCGAGACTCTCGCGGTCCGGGTTGTTCCAGTACTTGTGGAACTCGAGCATGAGATTGTCGTCGATCCGTTCGGTGAAAATCGACCAGTCGGTCGCCCAGTGCACGCCCTCAAGGATGATCGCGTGCCGACGATCGACCGAGCGGATCGCCTCGGTGATTCGCCGGTACAGCGGAAGGACCATCGGATTGTAGCGGGAGAACCACTCGGGCAGCGGCTCGTTCAAGAGGTCGTATCCCGCCACGATCCATTCGTCCGCGTACCGCAGGGCTAAGGATCTCCACAGCGCTACGGTGAGGTCCGCGTGAGCCCCACACTGAAAGAGCTCCGGCTGATCGTCCCGCGAGTCGTCGATGTTCGTGCCGGTCTGGCCGCCCGGGGCGCCGTGCAGATCGAGGATCACGTACACCCCGGATTCGCGGCACCAGCCGATGAGCCGGTCGACCCGCGCGATTTCAGCCTCGTCGAACTCGATCAAACCGTCCGACGCGATAACGCCGTCGGCCGACAGGATCGTTCGGGCGTTCAGCGGCAGGCGCAGCGAGTTGAAGCCCGCGGCGGCAAGGTCCGCGATGTCGGTCTCGCTGATGAACCGGTCCCGGTAGCACTGCCAGAACCGGCGGGCTTCGTCCTCGCCGATGAGGTCCACGATGAGATCCTCGATCCGACGTGGCCTGTCCGCCGGCGCGGGCAGACGCCACATGTACCCTTCAGGCAGGAGCCAGTTGCCGATGCCGACGCCGCGGAGCCGCACGATCCGCGCGTCTTCGTCTACCAGATCTTGTCCCACCGTTTTGAGATATCCGCCCATTGTCACCCCTTGATCGCGCCGTCGACGATCCCTCGCATCACGTACTTCTGGAGCGCGAGGAAGAGCGTGACCACAGGCAACATCGCGAGGATGAGCGTGGCGAGGATGGCCGACCATTCGTGATTGCCGTACCGTCCGAACAGCATGTTGGTCGACAGGAGCACCGTGTAGCGCGTCATGTCCGTTATCATCAGGAGCGGGAGCAGGAAGTCGTTCCATATCCAGAGCGTGTTCAGCACGATGATCGTGACGGTGACCGGCAGTACGAGCGGAAAGAGGATCGTGGCAAAGTAGCGCAGCTCACCACAACCGTCGATCTCCGCCGCTTCATCGAGCTCGCGTGGCACGGACTTCACGAACCCGTGGTAGAGGAAGATCGCAAGCGGCACCCCGAGGCCGATGTAGATGATGCCGAGTCCGACCGTGGTCCCTTGCAGCCGAAGCGCCCGCGACACGCGCGTCAGCGGGATCATGATCGAGTGGAACGGAATGAGCATGGACATGACGAAAAGTCCGAAGATGATTCCGCTCACGAAGCCGTGCGTCCGCGAGAGCTTGTACCCGGCCATTGCGGCGAACACGACGATCCCGGTAATGCCGACGAGCAGCACCACTAGCGTGTTCCAGACGCTCCGCAGGAAACGGGTGCGCTCGAACGCGACGATGTAGTTCCTGAACTGCGGCGATTCCGGTAGCGCGAGAATATTGGTGATAATCTCGCCGTCGGTCTTCAACGAGTTGAGCAGCGCCATCAGGATCGGCACGATCGCGATTGAAGCTGCGAGCACGAGCACCCCGAGGCCAAAGAGATCCGCGAGCGTCCCGCGGATCGAGCGGTCGACACCGATCACGCCTCCACCTCCCGTTTCTTCATGACGCGCAGCTGCACGAGTGTGACGGCAAATACGACCAGGAAGAGAAGCGTCGCTTTTGCGCTCGCGTAGCCGTAGCGGTAGTTCATGCTGAACGCCTCCTCAAAGATGTTGAGCGCCACCACTTGCGTCGCGCGCCCCGGCCCGCCGCCGGTCAGCGCGAAAACGACTTCGAACACTTTGAACGACATGTTGAGCGAGAGGAAGATCCCGATCGTCACGGCCGGAAGGATCATCGGCAGGATCACCGACCGCGCGACGCGAAACCTGCTCGCGCCGTCGATACGCGCGGACTCGAGCAGTTGTTGCGGCACGCCCTGGAGCGCAGCGATGTAAATCACCATGAGGTACCCGACGCCGGCCCAAAGCGAGACGGTGAGAATTGCCCGAAACGACCACGAGGGGTCACCGATCCACGACTGGTTGAGAAATCCGAGCATTCCGGCGGGGTTCAGGCGCGGAAGGACGCGCGTGAACATAAACAGCCAGATGAATCCCCCGATGATCATGCTGATCATGTTGGGAAGAAAGAGCAGCGTGCGAAAGACGAGTCGCCCTTTTCGCCGGCCCTCCACGAGCAGCGCGAGCACCAGCGCCAGTACGTTCTGCAGAATCACCATGAAGGCGACGTACCTCAGCGTGAACAGGAGTGAGGCGATGAAGTACTCGTCTTCCAGAAGCGCCTCGACGTAGTTTTCGATCCCGACGAAGCGGTACGTCGGATTGAGCCCGTTCCAGTTCGTGAAGCTGTACCAGATACCGCCCGCGGCCGGAACGAGGACGATCGCGATATAGAAAATGAGCGCGGGCGCTACGAAGGCGAGGAATTTAACGGTGGACCGAATTCGTCGCGTCGTTGCCATGTGACCTCCGGAAGCGAATCCCCGGTTCGCTCGCGTAATTCGTACCACACGCGAACGCCGCGGTCATTCGATCATCTTTGCGATGGTCATTGTACGATGTTGATGTGCGGACGGAGGTCGCGCTACCGAGAACATGCCACGCCGATGCTGTATTATTGTCTCGGGGTTTTTTGATCCCGATGACGATGAACGCAAGGAGCGTGAGGTGAAAACAAAGAGAGTCCTGGTGTTCTTCCTGGTGGTCATGGTGGGCATGATTCTTTTTGCCCTTCTCTTCCCCGATCACCTGAAAGAACTGCTCGATCGACCATCGTTGTACCGACATGTTCTCTTCGTCCACGTTGTTTCCGCCACGCTTTTCTTCGCAAATGCCGTCATCGGGATTCTGTGGGAGTATAGGAGCCTTGCCTCCGGACGGCCGGAAGCCATCCTGCACACATACGGCACGGTCACGTGGCTCGATGCCCGTTTCTCGTCCCCGATGATCGTCGTGACCGTCGTCGCGGGTATCATGTTATCGGTCATTCTCGGCGATTTGTGGCAGATCGGCTGGCTCTCTCTGGCGTTTCTGCTCTTCATCTTCTCCGGTCTGGTCTGGGTCGTGAGTGATATTCCGACGCAGTATAGAATCAAGAAGCTCATCGCCGATGTTGATCCTGGTGCCCACG
>REEC01000228.1 GCA_007695285.1 Spirochaetaceae bacterium
TACGTGCATACACAATCCTTGCGCCGGAACGCACAATTGTCAAGGCCGCGCGTGTGCTTGAGGCGTGAATCGATTTCGCGCTACGATTCACGCACTCACCCTGTCATGCCGCGCGACGGCGCAGCCGGAAAGGAGTCCGACGATGGAAACACGAGCAGTCATAATCGAGCAGCCAGGGAAGATGAGCTTAACGAAGATCAAGCTCCCGGAACTCGGGCCGAACGACGTGCTGATCAAGGCGCACCAGGCGTCGGTCTGCGGATCGGAGCGGTACTTCTACAAAGGGATCAACGTCCGGCCCGAGGACGAAGCGAAAGCGGGCCCCGGCACGAACCTTGGCGCGGGAAGAACCGACGGCAGACCGAAACACGCGTATCCGATGGGGCCTCTCGGGCACGAAGGTGGCGGTGTCATCGAGGACAAAGGCAGCGGTGTCGAGGCGTACATCGGCGGCGGGAAAGTGAAAATCGGCGACCGGGTCGGGAGCCTGATCTACCCGACGTTCAGCGACTTCTGGGTGACCGACATCAAACACGTGCAGCCGATCCCCGACGACGTTCCGTTCGATGTGGGCTGTCTCTACGAGCCGCTCGGCTGCGCCGCGTGGGCGGCGATCCACATGGGCGTCAAGATCGGCGACACCGTCGCGGTAAACGGAGTCGGCTTCGCGGGAAACATCATGCTGCAGGGAGCGCTCAAGGCCGGCGCGTCGAAGGTGATCGCGATCGACGTCGTGAACTCGAAACTCGAGGTTGCGAAGCAACTCGGCGCGCACGTCGTGATCAACGCGGCGAACGACGACGCGGTTGCGGTCGTGAACGAGCTCACGAAAGGTGAAGGAGTCGACGTCTCGGTCGAGGCGGTCGGCGGTACCGGCATCGGCATCAAACAGGCCGTCGCGATGGTTCGGCACAACGGCATCGTCGCGTTGTACGGGGATAACTACGCGCCGGTCGACAGCTTCTGCTTTCACCGCTTCCACGAAGACGGCCTCGAAATCCGGAACCTGAACGCGGTTCACTACACGACGTTACAATCGATCGAGAACATGCGCGAGGCGTACCGCGCGGTCGCGCGTGGCGTTTTCGACCTCGAGATCATCATGAAAAACTCGGTACGGCACTCGCTCGATGAAATCGTCGACGTGTTCGCGCGTGAGTGCGAGAACCCGGATACGCAGTCGTCGCTCAAGACGCTGATCATCCCATGATCGAGAAAGCACTCGGCTGTATGCTCGGCGGATTGATCGGCGACGCTCTCGGCACTCCGACCGAGAACATGCGGCGTGAGGAAATCCGGGAACGGTTCGGGTGGGTGTCGGAGTTCGACTCATCGGGAACCGACGACACGATCATGAAGGACTTGCTCGCCGAGACGCTGATACGGACCGAAGGTCGCGCGACGATCGACGACTGGGCGGCGACCTGGGTCGACCGGTACGGCGAGATCTTTGGGCCGAAGGTCGGGAAGTTTTTTCCGTCGGTTCTGCACACCGCGGCCAAACTCCGGCACCGCTACGCTCCACGCGCGGTCGCGCTCGGTAACATGCCGAGTTCGAGCTCGGCGATGTGCATCTCGCCGGTCGGCGTCGTGAACATGCTGAACCCTCGCGAGGCGGCGCGGCAGGCGTACGAGCTCGCCGCGTTGATCCACACGTACGACGTCGCGTTCTGCTGCGACGGTGCCGCGTGCATGGCTGCGGCTGTCGCCGCGGCTTTCGAGCCCGAGGCGTCAGTCGCGTCGATCGTCGAGTCCGCGGTCGAGACGATCCTGCCGACGAGCGGACGCGAGATGCTCACCACGATCGATGCCGTGATGAACGTTGCGCGCGAGACCGGCGAGTTCGAAGCATTCGCGCGCGAGATGTACCGCCGTGAAACCGAGTTCTTCCGGCCGATCGCGTGCGACTCGCGCGAGACCGTGCCGCTGACGCTCGCGATTCTCCATCTCGCCGACGGAGATTTCGAGAGGACCGTGACGTACGCGGCAAACTTCGGGCGCGACGCCGACACGATCGCCTCGATGGCCGGTGCGATCGTAGGGGCCTTTCTCGGGGCTGACTCGATCCGCCCGGACTGGAAGGAAAAGGCGACGGCGGTCGCGGGGCGGGATCAGGACCAGCTCGCGCGCGATTTGGTGGAAACGGCGAGGAAAAAGGCCGAACGCGCACAGTCGGCGTCGGCGCGTGCACTCGGCGCGCTCGGTCGGGATCTGCGGTCGTAGCCGCGTAACGGACCGTTGGTATAGAATCGCGTATCTCTCACGAAGGAGATCCCGATGAAGTACATCGTCAAACAGAAGATGTTCAGTATAGCCGACAAGTTCACGATTCAGAACGAGCGGCAGGAAGACTGCTTTCAGGTCAGAGGCAAGATTTTTTCGCTCAGAGGTCGGCTCTCGTTCCTCGACATGGCGGGGGCCGAGCTGCTGTGCATCGAGAAGAAACTGTTTCGGTTTCTACCCGAGTACGTCTTCTACCGCGACGGGACCGAGGTCGCAACGGTCAAGAAGCTGTTCGCTCTCTTCAGGAACAAATTCGCGATTCGCGGGACTCACGGCGAGTTCAGCATCGACGGCAACGCTTTTGCGTACGACTTCCAGATCCGGAATGAGTCCGGCGTCGTCGCGGTGATCTCGAAGAAATGGTTCGCGTGGCGCGACACGTACGGCGTCGACATCGTCGCAGACGTCGACCCGGCGTTCATTCTCGCGCTCGTGATCGTGATCGACCAGGTCCTGCACCCGAGGACGAAGTCCTCGAGCTCCCGGTAGAGCCGCACGCCGAGACTGCGCCGCGGATCCGTCACAAGCGGATCGTATACTGCAGTTGAACCTGGACGCGCGTCTCGACCTGAGGCGCCTCGATCCGATTGAGCCGATGATGCGAGGCGAAATCGCCGAGACGCGTCGGATCGACGTACGCGCCGACGTTCTCGCGCCTCACCCACACCCAGTTCTCAGGCGTATCCGCGCGGCGCTCTCCGATCTCGGCGAGATACCATCCGCGCGAACGGTCGGACGCGTCGAACTCCGCGTCGGCGTGATCGGCCGGCAGAGTGAACTCCGCTTCTCTACGGTACCCGCGGAACGGCTCATCGGCGGTCCTGAGGGTATACCTGAACTTCGCGTCGTCGATCACGACCGATGAGAACACCGGCGTGATCGCTTCACCTTTGAACCGTAACTCACCGTGGCGCACTCGATCGTCGCGCGTCGAAACGCGAACGACGTACTCCCACTCGGGACGTTCGGGAAGCCGCTCTCGTTCGCGTACGGTCGCGCATCCGACCGTTATTAACGCGGTTACGATTGTTATCACTGCGATCGTGAGTGTTTTTCGGAGATTCCCCATTGGTCGAATATACTCACCTTTCCCCACCAGGAGGCAAGTCGCGTTTTTCGTCGTGACACGCGATGATCCTCGGTGTACCATTCCGGTCAACGATCCGCATACATTGTATCTCCGGTCGTGCGCGCGGAGTCGACGCGTCGCAGACGGAAGAATGGTCCGAAACCGTCGTGCTTCGCGACGGCGACACGCGGAACTCGGCAATTCTTGCTTCAGGAGCGCAAACGATGAACGGAACGTACAAGGTCTTCGGCGGCAATAGACTCGAAGGAACCGTAACGCCGATTCCCAACAAAAACTCGCTGATGGGTGCGATCCCGATCGTCGTACTCGCGCAGAACGGGCTCGAAATACTCGACATGCCGAAAACGCATGACGTGGCCGGCTACCTCGAGATCCTCGAAAGCATCGGCGTACGGCATCGACAAAACGGGAAGACGACGGTTTTCGACTCGACCGGGATATCCACTCACCGAATCCTTTCCGAACGTGGCAGGCAGTTCCGCGGATCGTTCTCGCTCGCCGGACCATTGCTCGCACGATTTGGAGAAGCCGTACTGCCGATTCCCGGAGGCTGCAAACTCGGCTACCGGTCGATCGCGACGCACGTAACCGCGTTTCGCGAGCTCGGGGTCCGCGCCGAGGAGACGGGTGACGTCGTGTCGCTCTCGCTCCCGAGAGGTTGGGGCTGTCGGCACATGGTCTGGCTGTCGGAGGCGAGCGTGACGACCACGATCAACATTGCAAGCTTTGCGGCGGGAACGAACGCAGAGATAGAGATCAGAAATGCCGCGTGCGAACCGCACGTGCGCGATGTGTTGCTCCTTCTCCAAAAGATGGGAGCGCGAATTGACGGCATCGGCTCCAATCACCTATTCGTCGGCGGGACCGATGAGCTTCGGCACGCGGTGTTCCAGGCGACGCCGGACTTCGTCGACGTCGCAGGATACTGTGTCGCGGCGGGGGTAACGAAAGGGCGCATCGTCGTGCGTGGCGGAAACACAAACGACGACATGGCAGGAATACTCAAGCGGCTCTCGTACTTCGGCCTGGATATCTCACTCGACGGCGACGACGTCACGATCGACGGAGAGAGAGGGCTCGAGATTCAGGCCGAGAAATTTCCAAAGGCCGGACACGAGCTCCCGAAACTCGCAGTCGCACCGTGGCCGGGCTTCCCGGTCGACGTGCTCCCGGTCATGGTGACGCTCGCGACGAAGGCCGCCGGACGTATTCTTTTTCAGAACTGGATGTACGAGTCGGGATTCGACTTCACGCGCGAGCTGATGTACATGGGCGCCGACATCTATATTTGCGACCCGCAGAGGATCATCGTTCTTGAGCCGAAAACTACCTACACGGGCGGAGTCGTCGGATCACCCGGTATAATCCAGGGAACAAAGGCGATCTTCCTCGCCGCGCTAGCCGACCCTGTCGAGACGACGATCCACGGGACCGAAATCTTGATGCGACGGTACCCGGACATTCTCGAAACGTACAAGAAACTCGGCGCCGAGATAACCGCGGTCACCGACTAAGCGAACGCTCGTCTCGTCTGTAAGCACAGCACAAATGAGTTGTATATATCGGGAAAAGTCTGCATATTTATGCACGGAACCATGGATGCGTCTGACGTGGGCTCGACCTATCGTGTCAACAAGCAGTACCACGATCAACTACGCAGTCCGTGATCTAAAAAACTACAGGAGGGTTTTGGTATGAGTGACCGAAATTCTAAGAGACGGCGTCTGTTTGTTCTGGCGCTTGTATTGGTTCTGATCGTGACCGGTGGTGTCGCGACGTCGTTCGCACGCGGTCGTGGCGAGACGGGGCCGACCCGGCTGAACATGGGGGGTGGCTGGGTAACCGGCGTGTACTTCCCGCTTGCCGGAGCGATGTCGCGCATCGTTCACACCGAGATGGAAGGAATAAGCCTCACCGTCGAATCGTCGGGCGCATCGGTCGTGAACAGCAACCTGATCCGAAGCGGCGACCTCGACCTGGCAATCGTCCAGAACGACGTTGCGTCGTACGCGTACGCGGGCAGAAACGCGTTCGACGGCAACAGAGTCGAGAACATGCGCGGGTTGTTTTCGCTGTACCCGGAACCGGTGCAACTCGTTGCGCGCGCCGACGCGGGCATCTCGTCACCGTCGGACCTCCGGGGAAAACGCGTAGCGGTCGGACCACTCGGAAGTGGAGCCGAGGTCAACGCGCTTCAGGTACTCGAGGCGGCGGGCTTAAGCGAAAGCGACCTGGCTGCCGCCGAAAGGCTCGACGCCGGAGAAGCGGCTGATTACCTGCGCGACGGCCGAATCGACGCGGCGTTCTTCACGGTCGCGATCGGCGCCGCGGTGATCTCCGATCTGGCGGTTTCGCAGAACATCAGAATCGTGCCGATCACCGGATCGTACGCCGACCGCCTCAAAGCGATGGAAGACTTCTACGCATCGGTGACAATTCCGGCGAACACGTACACGAACGTGCCGGAGGCGCAGACCGTCGCGGTCGTCTCGATCGTCGTCGGACAAGCGAGTCTTTCCGACAGTCTCGTGTACGACTTCATCACGGCCGTGTTCGACAATATTAACGTGATCCACTCGGCGCACGCGTCGGGCCGGATGGTGACGCTCGACACCGCGCTCGACGGAATGCCGATCCCGCTGCACCCCGGAGCAGAGCGCTTCTTCTCCGAAAAGGGCATGAGGTAACGGCCGACCCGCCCCGATTTGCCGCCGACCGGTTCGGTCGGCGTTTTTTCGTTCCCGAAGGGAGCCGGATCGGATCCTTTCGGGGCACGTTTTTTTCGCGAAACAGATCAAAAAAGAGAGACACACGTGAGCATAGAATCAGTCGTGAACCATGGCGAAGAGATCGACCTCTCGAAACTCAGCGATGAAGGGCGAGTACGCACGCCCGCCGGAAAGCTCGGACTCCTGGTTTTTGCCCTGGGCATAGGTTGGTCGCTTTTCCATTTTTACACCTTGGGTTTCGGGATGCTCACGTCGGTACTCCAGAGATCGGCGCATCTGTCGCTCGGTCTTGCGCTGTGCTTCTTGTACTACCCGCAGAACCGGAAAAAGACCGAGAACTACGACACGATCGCATGGTACGATATCGTGATCGCGGCCGTCGCGTTCATCAGTATCTTCTATATTTTTTACAACTATCGCGAGATTGTCACCCGGGTCGGGGCGCCGACGACGACCGACCTCTGGATGGGAGGCCTCGCGATCGTGCTGATTCTGATCGGTGCGTACCGCGCGTTTGGGTTGGCGCTGCCGCTGGTCGCGCTTGTTTTCCTGATCTATCCTTTTATCGGTCAGTATCTGCCGGCGTTGATCGGGCACCGCGGGTATCGGCTCACGCGTGTGATCAACGAGTTGTACATCACGAACGCCGGCATCTTCGGCATTCCGATCGGTGTCTCGGCGACGTTCGTTTTTGCGTTTGTTCTGTTTGGGTCGTTCTTCCAAGTCTCCGGGGCAGGATCGTACATCGTCAGGCTCGCTTTCGCGATTCTCGGCCGCTTTCGCGGCGGGCCCGCGAAAGCGTCGGTTCTTGCGAGTGGCTTCATGGGCAGCATCGTCGGGAGCTCGGTCGCAAACACCGTCGTGACCGGTTCAATCACGATCCCGACGATGATCGACACGGGTTTCGACCGCGAAGTCGCCGGCGGCGTCGAGACGGCAGCCTCGACGAACGGTCAGTTTCTGCCGCCGGTAATGGGCGCGGCCGCCTTCATCATGGCGGAGTTCACCGGCATTCCGTACTGGCAGATCGCGACTGCGGCGCTGCTTCCGGCGATCATCAGCTACGCAGGGCTCCTGGCAATGGTTCATCTGCAGGCGGCGAAGACCGGGATGAAAGCGATGCCGCGTGAGAGGATCCCGCCGTTTGCCCGGACATTCTTCTCGGGCATCTTCTATTGGATTCCGATCGGCGTGTTGGTGTACTACCTGCTCATCCGCCGTATGACTCCGTTTGCCGCGGGTTACGTCGCAATCCTGACCGCGATCGGCATTATCATCGTGAAGCGCGGCGTTACGCTGATCGCCGATGTACGCGCGGGCCGCTTCACTGCGGTTCCGGCGTTCTTCGAACAGGCACGAGGATTCTGGAAGGACCTGCTGAGCGGTCTCGACAACTCGGCAAAAAGCATGGCGGGGATCGCGGTCGCGTGCGCGAGCGCGGGGATCATCGTCGGTGTCGTGACGTTGACCGGCATGGGCATGCGCGTCACGTTGCTGTTTTCGGTCATGGCGCGCGGCAATCTCTTTATCCTGCTTCTGAGTTCCGCGGTTCTTTCGATTATCCTCGGGCTCGGGCTTCCGACCACGGCCAAGTACGCCGTAATGGCGACGCTCGTTGCGCCGGCGATCCTTGCGGTCGAGCCGAACCTGCCGGTCATCGCGGTTCACCTGTTTATCTTGTACTACGCGATCCTCGCCGACGATACGCCGCCGGTTGGTGTCGCCGCGTACGCCGCGGCAGCGATCGCACGCTCCGATCCGATACGGACAGGGATCATCGGGTTCAAGTTCGACATGGGCGCGTTCTTCCTTCCGTTCATGTTCGTGTACAACCCGCAGTTCCTGCTCGTCGATACGACGTGGTACGAAGTCATGATGATCGGCACCACAGGGTTGTTCGGCATCATTTGTCTCTCGGCCGTCATCCAGAGGTGGCTCATCACGCGGCTCGCGTTGTGGGAGGCCGCGATCCTTCTCGCGATCGCGATCGCGATGATCTGGCCGAGTCTGCTGACCGACGCGGTGAGTTTCGTGGCTTTCGCGGGTCTCTTTCTGTACCAACGTCACAAGAAAAAAACGCAGCTCACACAAGAAACCGCGGGTGCCGCAGCGTCGTGAGACGCGGCGCGACTATCCGGCTCTTTGCATCCGCCCTGTTCGGCGCTGCGTTACTCAGCGCGTGCACAACGATTAACCCGAGGCATCAGAACGCGCACGTCCTTCAAATCGTCGCACCCGGCACTGGGCGTGTAGTATTCGAAACACCGATCCGTCCGGGCGAGGAGTTTGAGATCTCGTACGTCCATTCGGTGAGCAACTCACCGGTCACCGGCTACTTCCGCGCCGCGGATGACGCCCAGATACAGCCGGTCGGGACCGAGTTCAACGCGTTCGGCCCGGGCCTGCCGTGGGCCGCCGAACAGATCGAACGCCGTCCCGACGGTTCCTTATACGTGCCGCAGACCGATGATCCCGTGCGCGATGAGCTCCGTATCTGGGTATCGAGCACGACCGCGGACGTATTCAGGATTCGTGGTGACACGATCGCGCTGACCGTGGAGGGCGATTCTCCCCGCCTCATCGTGATTCGCGTAAGCAGACAGACTCGGTAACCCACGAATTATCCCGGCCGAACGACGCACACAAACGGAGACCGGCGTATCGGGGGTTGTCAAATATGCCTCTATTCGCATATATTCGTGCTTAACATCCTCGACCAAAAGGAAACCCAATGACTGAATCGAAAAAGCCACAAACCGGCGACGCGCTCGGTGTTTTCGGCCGATATCTCACGGTGTGGGTCGCGCTCTGCATCGTCGTCGGCGTCGCGATCGGGCAGTTTCTGCCGGTGATTCCGGAAACCTTGAGCCGCTTCGAGTACGCGCAAGTCTCTATACCGGTCGCGATCCTGATCTGGCTGATGATCTACCCGATGATGCTGAAGATCGATTTCTCGAGCATCGTCCGGGCGCTGAAGATGCCGAAAGGCCTCACCGTGACGTGCGTGACAAACTGGCTGATCAAGCCGTTTACGATGTTCTTTCTCGCGTGGGTATTTCTCGCCGTCGTGTTCCGGCCTCTCATCCCGGAGGCGCTCGCGAACGAGTACATCGCCGGAGCCGTCCTGCTCGGTGCCGCGCCGTGCACCGCGATGGTGTTCGTCTGGAGTCACCTGACAAAAGGGAACCCCGCGTACACGCTCGTGCAGGTCGCGGTGAACAACATCATCCTCTTGTTTGCGTTCACGCCGATCGTCGTGTTCCTGCTCGGAATCAGCGACGTATTTGTACCGTACGACACGCTCCTGCTCTCGGTTGGCCTCTTCATCGTCGTGCCGCTCGTCGCGGGATGGATTAGCCGGACACAGATCATCAAACGCAAGGGCATCGAGTTTTTCGACAATGTGTTTGTGAAGAAGTTCGACGGTGTAACGACGGTCGGGTTGCTGCTCACGCTCATCATCTTGTTTTCGTTCCAGGGCGACGTGATCCTCGGCAACCCACTGCACATCGTTCTGATCGCGGTGCCTCTCGTGATCCAGACGTTCCTGATCTTCACGATCGCGTACGGCTGGGCCAAGGCGTGGAAAATTCCGCACGACGTCGCGGCGCCGGCCGCGCTGATCGGAGCGAGCAACTTCTTTGAGCTCGCGGTCGCGGTCGCGATCTCGCTCTTTGGGCTCACCTCGGGCGCAGCGCTCGCGACGGTCGTCGGTGTCCTGGTTGAGGTCCCGGTGATGCTCACGCTCGTCAAGATCGCGAATAAAACCCGGCGCTGGTTTCCTCGCGCGGAGTCGGCGACGGTTCCCGCGGAGTAATCGCTGCGCTTGCATTCTCGGTTCGTTTAGGAGTAGAATTACGTATATGGCATTCATACCCGCGTTACGTCACACAGGTATTCTCACGACGACGACGACGTTTCTCACGATGCGGGGGAGAGCCATGAGCCCGGCGTAGCCGGTCCATTGCTGTCGATGACAAGCCCCGCGCACGCGGGGCTTTTTTTATGCCCGGACGCCGGACCGGCGGCCGGAACGGGAGGAGCGATATGGAACGTGAACAAGACGATCACGCGGCGATCGGGAAAAGGCTCGAGCTGTTCTTCAACGACTCGACGGTAGGTGCCGGGCTTCCTCTGTTGACGCCACGCGGCACCGTTCTAAAAAGGGTTCTCACGAGGTTCATCGAAGACGAAGAGATCAAACGTGGATATCTGCCGACCGATACCCCTGTTCTCGCGCGCAGCGAGCTGTTCAAGATATCGGGGCACTGGGACCTCTATCGCGACAACATGTTCGTGCTCGAGAGTGAGACCGAGGAAAAACTCGCTCTTCGCCCGATGACGTGTCCGTTTCAGTTCATGATCTACAAGCAGCGAGTGCGAAGTTACCGTGAGTTGCCGCTGCGGTACTCCGAGACCGCGACTTTGTTCAGGAACGAAAGTTCGGGTGCGTTGCACGGCCTGCTCCGGTTGCGCCAGTTCACGCTCTCGGACGGTCACGTTATTTGCACCGAGGATCAGATCGAGTCGGAGTTCCTCGCGGCGTTCGAACTCGTCCGGTACGTCTTCGATACGCTCGGTCTCGACGGGTACTGGTTCAGGTTTTCGCGCCGGGGGAAGAGTGGTAAGTACATCGACGACCCGAATGCGTGGGAGTTGTCTGAAGCCGCGCTCGCTCGGATCCTCGACTCTGCGGGCATCGAGTACGTCGAGGCCGATGACGAAGCGGCGTTTTACGGCCCAAAACTCGACGTGCAGATGAGGAACGTCTGGGGTAAAGAGGACACGATCTTCACTCTGCAACTCGACTTCGCGCTCGCGCGGCGTTTCGAGATGACGTACGTCTCCGAAGACGGGAGCCTCGTGCATCCGTTCGTGATCCACCGGTCGTCGATCGGGTGTTACGAGCGAACGATCGCGATGCTGCTCGAGCAGTACAAAGGCAAGCTGCCGTTCTGGATCGCCCCGGAGCAGGTCCGCGTCGCTTCGGTCGGAGACTCGTCCGCCGAGTACGCGAACGCGGTTGCCGAAGAGCTGCGGCAACGAGGGATCCGCGCCGAGGCCGACGTCCGTAGCGAGACGGTCGGCCGGAAGATCCGCGAAGCACGACTGATGTACATACCGGTACTCGCGATCGTCGGCGACGCCGAACGTTCGGCGGGAACGGTCGCGATCCGGACGGCCGACGGTGATCAGATCGCGGACGTACCGCGCAACGCCTTTCTCGAGGCGTGCTCGATGCTCGAGGGGAGCCGGAGCAAACGCACCAACGCCGATTTCTTCCGACCGGCGACAGCCAGGGTGTAAACGTTTTGCGTCCAGGCGTATACTGGTAGCGTGACACGGCGACGTTTTCTTCGGGATATTTCTCTTTGGGTGGCCGGCGGCGCGCTCGCCGCGTGCGGCGTTCGGCCGCAAAACGGCGTTTCCGCACCTGCGGCGAACGAGACGCCGACCGACACCGCCGAGGGCGCGAACGGCTCAATCGGCGACAGCGCTGCGCGCGAGGGTCGCGACGGCGATAACGGCGAGGCAAAGAGTCGCGCGGCCGAGCACCTCATCCCGCGGCGGTCGTTCGGCCGGACCGGGCTTTCGGTCGGGATATTTGGGCTCGGTGGCGCGATTGCGGTCGCCGAGGGGCGCGAGCGCGCCGAAGAGATCGTCGAGCGTGCGATCGATCTTGGCGTGAACTACATCGACACCGCGCACCAGTACGGTCCGAGCGAGTCAAACATCGGCGGCGTGATGGCGCGCCGCCGCGCGGAAGTGATCCTCGCGAGCAAGACCGACGACCGAACGTACGACGGCACGATGCGTCAGCTTGAAGAGAGCCTGACGCGGCTCCGGACGGAGTACCTCGACGTGTACCAGCTGCATGCGATCCACACCGAGGCGGATCTGAGAACCGCGCTATCGGAGCGAGGCGCTCTGA
>REEC01000246.1 GCA_007695285.1 Spirochaetaceae bacterium
ACAAACGCGTACCCCGCGACCGCAAAAATCACGACCACCCACGCGTCGAGCCGCATGATAGCGACGAGAATCGCGCTGTTCACGACGAACGAGCTGTAGAATAGAACGATGTGAAGCGCGAGCTTCCCGCGCATATGATCGGCGCCGGAAAGCGGCAGTGCGCGGCTCAATGCGACCAAACGGCCTTCGCGCGAAATGCCCGACGCCGCGACGGTGTTGAGACTTCCCATCAACACGAGCGCACCGAACGCCGCAAGCACGCCGATCGGACCACCGGCAACGACGACGTCGCGAATCATCGTCATGAGCTCGCCGGGCGTCGCGAATGCGAATATCGCGAGCAGGATCGGAAAGATCGCGACCTCACCCGCCGTCTCGAACAGGAACGCCGAGTTCGATCTCAAAATAGCGATCTCGCGCGCGAGCAGCGCCCGCCACACCGGTCTCTGCGCCATCGGTGCCTTCCCGACCGATCGAGGGCGGGCCTTTCGACTCTCACTCGCCGCGATCACCGCGCGCGTGTAGTCACGGCCGACCACGATAACCGCAACCGAGGCGGCCGCAGCGCCGAGCGCGCCGGACACGACGAGCCCCGCCGACCATCCCGTTGCCGCCATCGCACGCGCGAGCCAGGCCACCGGCGGGAACCGGCTCTCAAACTGCGCGGCAAAGCCCGCGATCCCCTCGACGAGAGCGAGGGCCTCGGTATCACCCGCCGCGGCGCGCGAGAAGAAACCTTGAATCGCGACGAGTCCGACAGTCAAGAGCAGCATCCCGGCGGCCTCGAGCCCGACGCGGAACCGGCTGACATCGACGAGGCGCGTCAGAAGCGCTGCGGCCAGAATCGAAACGGCGAGAGGGAGTAAGGGAACGACGAGCGCCGTCAGCACGGCCTGCGCCAGAAACGCCGAACCCGCGTACGGCGCGTACGCAATGAACGCCGTGAGCATTACGACCGCCTCGAGGCCGAGCAGCACGAAGTACCCGATCGCCGCGTTCGCCGCGACGATCTGCGTCGGTCGGATCGGTAACGCGAGAAGCAGGCGCGCGTCGCGCGAAAAGTACAGCGTCGAGAGCATCACGGGGAACGCGACAAAAAAACCGAGAACCCACACCATCACGACCGCCGGCAGAAACACGATCTCGGCGCGGCCGATCTCCGCGCCGATCGACGCGATGAGACGGAAGTTGGTGAAAACGAGAAATCCCACCGCGAGCGCCGCCGCGGCGATCCCGACCACCGCAACCAGCGCGACCCATGCGCGTTTCTCGGCTTTGAGCCGTCGGAGACCACCTCGCCCGAGCACCGTCGTGCCGGCGATTTTCGCTTCAATTAACGTTCGCAGTTTCATCGGTCAACTCCAGGAACAGCTTCTCGAGCGTCGCGTCGGTACTGCCGGCGCGCGCGCGTAGATCGACGAGAGGCCCACACGCGATCATCGATCCCTTCCGGATAATACCGACCCGATCGCACAGCCTCTCGGCGACCTCCATCACGTGCGTCGAGAAGAAAACCGTGCCGCCTTTCGCGCAGTGTTCGCGCATCATCTCTTTCAGAAGGAACGCGCTGCGCGGATCGAGTCCCTGGATCGGCTCGTCGAGGATGAACACGTCCGGCTCGTGCACGAGCGCCGCGATGATCGCGGTCTTCTGTTTCATGCCGTGCGAGTACGTTGAAATCGGATCGCGCAGTGCGTCGGTCAGCTCGAACTTCTCGGCGAGCTCGGCGATCCGGCCGCGTTTTTCGTTCGGGACTTCGTACACGTCGGCGATGAAACGAAGGAAACGCGAACCGGTCATGCTCTCGTAGAGAACCGGCTCATCGGGCACGTACCCGATTTTTCTCTTCGCCGCGAGAGGCTCGGCTACGACGTCGAGACCCGCGACACGCACGTCTCCCGCGTCCGGACGCAGCAGCCCGACGAGCAGCTTGATCGTCGTCGTTTTCCCGGCGCCGTTCGGCCCGAGAAAGCCGAACAACTCACCGCGTTTTACCTCGAGGCTCAGCCCGTCGACCGCTTTCGGCCCGGTCTTGCCGTAACTCTTGTCGACTCCACTCAGATTAATCATTCGGTTCCTCCGACGGGCGGTCCTGTTGAATCATCCGATCGTCGTGACAACCGGAGGTACGCACGCCCGTGTGTTTCATGCCATTGTGTGTGCATAGAGTACCGCCGAGCTGCCGTAATATTCACGCTATTCCTGATTTTTTGCGTGTGCGCCCCGGCGGACCGGTTTCGCGGCGTCGACGCCCGCATAGACCGTACGCACCTGCGCGCGCGCGTGGCTCCGCCGTTCGACCGCGAGACGAGCGAGCAGCGCGATCGCTTTGCGGGTCTCGACGCGGAGAGTCGTTCCGCGGTGCATGACCACGGGAGGGCCGAGCAGGCACACCTGAAAAGCCGCGCGACCGCTCATTTCCGGTTTAAACGCCTGGTCCGCGTTGAATCGGTAACGTTTTCGTCACGCCCCGACGGTATCATGCGCTCATCTTGATTTATTTGGTAGCGATTTGCAAGACGTAAATCGGGCTACCGGGAGGAAGGTATGAAGGTATTGGTAGTAGGGTCGACAGGTTTGGTTGGCGGTACGGCGGTGAAGCTACTCTCCGAAAAGGGCGCGGACGTGCGGGCGCTGGTTCGAGAAAGCTCCGATCAGAGCAAAGTTGCCGCGCTCAGAACCGCAGGGGTCGAGACGGTCGTCGGTGATCTGCGTGACGCGGACTCTCTCCGCGCGGCGTGCGCAGGAGTGGACACCGTGCTCGCAACCGCGTCGGCGGTGCCGTTCGCCTGGGGCGAGTCGAACACGACGAGCACGGTCGACCGAGACGGCACGATTCGGTTGATCGACGCTGCACGTCACGCGGGCGTGTCGCACTGTATCCACACGTCGTTTCCGCACGGCCCAGACCCTGGCTTCCCACTCGGCGACGCGAAGGCCGCGGCGGAAAAATTCGTGATCGAGTCGGGCATGACGTACTCGATCCTTGCGGCAAACTACTTTATGGAGGCGTGGTTGAGCCCGGCGCTCGGGTTCGATTACGCCGCGGGCACGGCGGTCATCTACGGCGAAGGGACAAACCCGGTCTCGTTCGTGAGCTTCTTCGACGTAGCCCGCACCGCGTGCGAGGCGGTCTTCCGGCCCGAAGCGCGGAACCGAATACTGCCGATCGGTGGGCCAAGAGCCCTCTCGGCTCTCGATGCGGTCCGGATCTTCGAGACGAAAAGCGGACGCACCTGGAACGTACAGCACATCTCGGCTGCTGATCTTGAAGCGCAGTTCGCCGCAGCGGGTGATGAGTTTCAGAAAAGCCTCGCGGCGCTTCAGCTCACGATCGCGACGTCTCCGGATCTGGCCATGGATCCGTCGACGTACCTCGTGAAATCCGATCTGAAATCGGTCGAACGGTACGCCGAGGACGCGGTGAAACACGAGGCTCCGGTGTAGTCAAATCCAGAAAAAAAAGGGAAAATGAGGGGAAAGTCCGAAACGGGGGTGTTTGTGATGTCAGATTTTCATCGATTCGACGTCGGCCGCTTCCGGTGCGCGGCGGTCAACGACGGAGGCTACGACTACGACCCGGCCGGGTTCTTCAACGGCGTCCCCGAGAACGAGTATCGCGCGGAGCTCGTCCGGACCGGTATCACGACCGAAAAGCTCAGAACACCGTACACATCGGTGGTCGTGGAAACCGGGAGCGAGGTGATTCTGGTCGATACGGGCGCGGGTTCACTCGCGCCGACGACCGGCCTGCTCCCGACGAGCCTTGCGAACGCGGGCTTTCCCGCCGAATCGATTTCGATCGTCGCGATCACGCACGCGCACCCGGACCACATCGGTGGTGTGCTCGACGCCGAGCGGAAACCCCGGTACCCGAACGCGCGCTACGTGATTCCGCGGCTCGACTGGGAGTTCTGGTTCTCCGACGAAGCCGAACGAACGGTTCGCAAGCACCCGGTGCCGTTCGTCGAAATGGCGCGTGGCGCGCTGAAACCGGTCGAGTCCCGCACGACTTTGCTCGAGTTCGGCGACGAGATCGCCCCCGGTGTGTCGTTCGTCGAGGCGGCCGGACACACGCCGGGGCACGCGATGGTCGCGTTCCGTTCAGGCGCCGAGAAGTTCATGTTCGGCTCCGACGCGATCGTGCTCGCGCTGCACATCGAACACCCCGACTGGAATCCGGACGTCTACCACCTCGATCCGAAGCGCGCCGACGCGACCAAACGGCGCGTCGCCGACCTGATCGCCGACGAAAACTGGCTCGCGATCTTCCAGCACTTCTACCCGTTTCCGAGCCTCGGACGGATCGAGAAAAACGGCGACGCGTGGCGCTGGGTTCCCGAGGGTTAGTGTGCGCCTCGCGTGCCCGGACTGCGCAACGCCGCGTTGTTGGGGTGACCGTCGCTCACGAGGTCGGAGACATCGATCCGCCCGTTCGTCGCGATCGTAGCGCGAAGCTGACGGTTGAGTCCGCCGTCGTGTCGCGGCCACCTTGACACCGGTATCCGATTAGGGGTATTGACGCAGGCATGGCGGATACACCACTACTACCCCCTGCTGCGCCCGAAGGATCCGCTGCCGGACGCGAGAAGGTCTACCGACGCAACTTCGGATTCTTCCTCGCCGACGCGGTTCTTTTCACGGTCGCGATGGGGATCATCGGACCGACGACGGTCATCCCGGATTTTGTGCGCCGGCTGACGAACTCGGAGATCCTGATCGGGCTCGCGGGAAACGTATTCACGGTCGGGTTCGCATTGCCGCAGTTGTTCATCGCCCGGCACATCGTGAGACATCAGAAAAAGAAGTGGTGGTTCGTCGGGCCGAACATCCCGACGCGCTTTGTGATCCTGCTGTTCGCCGGAGTGTTGCTCGTACTCGGCAAGAGCCGGCCGCACCTCGTGTTGGGAGCGTTCTTTCTGTGTTACTGGATCGCGGCTCTCGGCGACGGGCTCGTCGGCGTGCCGTGGGCCGTGCTTGCCGGGAGCAGTTTGGACAACCGGTGGCGCGCGCGCGTGTTTGGACTCTCGAGCATGACGACCGGAATCGTCGTGTTGCTGATCGCTCCGCTCGTCGGTTTCATCCTCGGCCCCGCCGGGCCGGGTTTCCCGGACAACTTCACGATCCTGTTCGCGGCGTCCGGGGCGGTGTTTGCGCTCTCGATTATACCCGGCCTTTTTTTCCACGAACTCCCGGGCGGGCGCGTCGTCGACAAGACGCCGACGTTTGCCGAGTTCTTTCCGCAGATCGGCCGACTTTTAAGAGAAGACGTTCCGTTTCGGTCTTTTATCGTTATGCGCGTTCTCACGAGTCTCTTCCTGATGGCGGCGCCGTTTTACATCGGGTACGCGACGGTCGTACTCGGGCTGTCGAGCGCGGTCGCGGTTCCGGTATTACTCGCGATGCAGACGATCGGAACCGTGTCGGGAGCGCTGTTCTACTCGTGGCTCGGAGCGCGCAGCAACCTGACGTACATCCGGATCGCGCTCGGGGCCGCCGCGCTTCTGCCGGTCAGCGCGTTGGTCGCGGGAGTCGTCGGCCCGGCACCGCTCTACGTGGGGTTCCTGCTCTCGGGTCTCGCGACGAGCAACTTGAACTTCGGCTACCTGAACTGGGTCGTCGGGTACGCCGGTCACGACCGCCGCGCGACGTACGTCGGCCTCGCGAACACGATCACCGCGCTCGTATCGTTGATCGCTCCGGTGATCGCGGGAACTATCGTCCAGCAGCTCGGGTACACGCCGCTCTTTGTCGTCGCGTTGACGATGGTACTCTGCGCGCTCTCTATCGCGTTTCTCTTCCTGAAGGCCGGCGCCGCGGAGACGCCGGACCGGATCGAGGGGTAAGCGCTCCGGCGACGACATTGTTATACTGGTTACTCTCACCGGAAGGAGAGTGGAAGTGACGACGGTACACATGATAGGGAACGCGCACCTCGACCCGGTGTGGCTCTGGAGGAAGCGGACCGGGATCGGAGAGACGCTGCTCACGTGCTGGAGTATGGTCGAAAGGCTCGACGAGTTCCCGGACTTCATCTTCACGCGGAGCGACGTCTGGGTCTACGAGGTGATCCGCGAGCTCGATCCCGCATTGTTTCGGCGAATCCGCGAGTTCGTCGCCGAAGGACGATGGGCCGTTGTCGGCGGCTGGTACGTTCAGCCCGACTGCAATCTGCCGAGCGAGCGGTCGTTCGAGCGTCACTTCGAGCTCGGAAGCGAACACCATCTCCGGTACTTCGGCGAGCGGCCGACCGTCGGGCACAATGTCGACAGTTTCGGCCATTCCGGCGGGCTGCCGTCCTTGCTCATGAGACACGGGTACGACAGCTACGTCTTCATGCGGCCGGGTCCACACGAGAAGAAGCTTCCGGGCAGTCTGTTCCGATGGCGCTCCCCGGACGGGAGCGAGGTTCTCGCGTGGAGAATTCACGACCGATACAACGTCGACACGGTCGACGGCCTCGAGCAACACATTCCGAGTCTACTCGAACACTGTACGACCGACGGAGTCGATCACGTCATGTGCTTTTACGGTGTCGGTGATCACGGTGGAGGGCCGACGCGCACGCTGCTCGAGTGGATCGCAGAGAACAGGCACACAATGCCCGGTTGTGAGCTGGTGTTCTCGTCGCCGCGGCGTTTTTTCGACGCGGTGCTTCCGCACGCGGCGCGATTACCGGTCGTCGCCGATGAGTTGCAGTACCACGCGGTCGGGTGTTACTCGGTCGCGCACGAAACGAAGGTTCACGTACGCCGCGCAGAAAACCTCGCGGTCGTCGCCGAACGGGCCGTCGCTCGTTTCCCGGACGCCTCACCCGACGACGCTGCCGACACGATCGAGTCGGCGTGGCGGCACATCCTGTTCAACCAGTTTCACGACGTCTTCGACGGCACGAGCGAACCCGACGCGTACATCGAGAGTCGCGACGAGATCGGCGCGGCCGCGGCGGGGCTGACGTCGGTGATCGATACAACCATGTTTCGCCGTCTGCTGACTCTTCCGCCTGATCCTCTTCAGAGGGTGATCGCGTACAACCCGGCGAGCGTCGAGTTCTCCGGATGCGTCGCGCACGAGCCGTGGCTCGACTGGAGCCGGTTCGAAGGACTGCTCGTCGACGAGAAGGATCGGCCGGTCGCGTACCAGGTCGTGCAGCAACCGTCGCGCACCGGCGTGAAGAGGCGCCTTCTCTGGGACGCGCGGATTCCTGCGGGCGCTCTCGCGACGTGGAGGCTGCGCCACGACGACGCGCCCTCGGTGGTGCCGCGCACCGACCTCGCGACCGAGGAATCCGCGATCTCGAACGACTTCTGGCGCGTCTCGCTGGGTAGTGAGGGGACCCTCGCGGAGTTGACCGATTGTGCGCGACCCGAGGACCCGATAGCGCTCTCGGTCGCGCTGATCGACGACCCGAGCGACACGTGGTCGCACTTCGTCGCGGGCTACGCGCGCGAGACGCGCGAGTGTTTCCGGGTCGTGCAAACGACGCTCGAGGAGACGGGCCCGATTCGCGCGACCTTCCGGCTCGACGCGGAAGCGGGATCGAGCACGCTCTCTATCTGGTTCCGTCTCTTCCGCGAGAGCCCGTCGCTCGAGATCGATCTCGCGCTGACGTGGGCGGAGAAGTTGACCGTATCAAAGTTCACGCTCGTTTTTCCCGACCATATTACCGACCGCGACGATACGGTTCCGGGCGCGGTGATGAAACGAGAACAGGACGGAAAAGAGTACCCACTTCTCGACACGACCGTGATAAACCGAGCCGGCGGCTCGCGTTACCTGGTCTGCAGCCCCGACGCGTTCGGGATCGACGGATTCGAGGGCGCGGTTCGATTCACGCTTCTCCGCTCATCGGTGTTCGCGTGGCAGGGCAAGAACGACTCGATCGATCGCTCGGAGTACCAGCGATGGACAGACCGCGGCGAGCACTTCTTCCGGTTCCGGATAGAGCCTGCCGCGGACGGCACCAATGCCGCCGCGGTAGCCGAGAGCATGCACCAGCCGCCGCTGCTCTACGACTGGACCGTCGGAATGCACGCCGAGCGCGGCCCACGAGCCGGCCGCACCGACGGCGCGTGGCAGCACGACGAGGGATAGGAGTCGCCATGGCGCGAAGGACCGACCGAGTGCGCCGGTGTGAAGGTACGGCCGGCGCGAACAGCGCGACGGCAACGGCTGCATAGAGTCCATTGCGCCTGTATACCGAAGCATGCATGATAACCTGCGTTGGGCGCAAACGCGGCACGATCACCGCGAGCTCCTTTCGCCGGCTCTCAAAATACCGGAAACCTTAAGGAGTGGCTATCAAGGCACATGACCGGCTAAGACCGCGACCGAAGATAGTCAGGATCGTGGTGATCGCGTTCATTCTGACGCTCGTTTTCTTCGTGACACGGTCGCTGCTTTTCCCGCAACACGAGCTGCCGGTCCCGACCGGACCGTACGCGGTCAGCACCGTGCGCTTTACGTACACCGATGAGAACCGGATTGAGGTTTTCGCCCGTGGTGGGCAGAAGAGGAAGGTTAACCTGACCGTCTGGCATCCGCAGCCGACGGGGGGCCCGGAAACATTTCCGCTGGTGGTGTCTTCGCACGGGGGTCTGGGCCTGGAGACCGCCAACGAATCGCTCTATCTGGAGTTGGCCAGTCACGGCTTTGTTGTGTTCGCGATCGGACACCCGCACCACGCGCTTTGGACCAGGGACGCGGACGGTCGTATCACCTTCGTCAACAGGGAGTACTTCCGCGCGCTGCAGCGGGAAAACGCCAGGAGCGACCGGGAACAGAGTCTTGCCTACTATAGGGAGTGGATGGCGGTCCGCACCGGCGACATCAACCTCGTGCTCGACTCTATACTTCGGGAAACCGACGGCGATGCCGACGGTGTCTACGGCCTGGTGGATGTACGCCGGATCGCCGTGATCGGACACTCGTTGGGCGGCTCGGCGGCCCTGGCCATGCCCCGACTACGGGACGATATAAGCGCAGTGATCGCGCTCGAAGCCCCATTTCTCTACGACATCGTCGGCGTCGCCGACGGTGAGTTCGTCTGGCTCGAGCAGGCGTACTCTACTCCGGTACTGAATATCTACTCCGATAGCTCCTGGGATCACCTCAGTGAGTGGCCGCAGTACGGCCGCAATGCCGCCTGGTTGGCGGAGCCACCGGCGGCAGCGATCAACCTGCATCTTCCCGGCGCCGGCCACTTTTCGTTGACCGATCTGGTTCTGGTCAGCCCGCTCCTGGTACGTCTGCTCGAAGGCGAGGCATCCGGCCGGAACGGAGCGGCATACCTGCAAGCCGTGAACCAGGCCTGTCGTGAGTTCCTGGTACGGCAGCTGGGGCGTTCGGAAGAGTAGGCCATGTCGTTCTCGCGCCGATACTACGATCGCGCCAACTTGACTCGAATCACGCGGGCCGCTCCGTAACAAAGAAGAAACAGAACCATCACCAGCAGCCCGAGGAAGTACCATTCTAGATCATAGGTCCGGGCAAGAAGAGTCCCTACGTTGGCGGCGATAGCGGCCGAAACCAGCGTCGCAAAAAAATCGAATAATCCCTTTCTTTTGTTCTTTTCCATTTTCTACTCCTGTTAAACGTGTGATATATCGTCTATGGGTATATGGTTCCGGTGCACGCCGGTACCGTCGCCAAGGCGGCCCGTCGTGGACGCGATCACTCGAGCGAACGCCGCTCCCATCGCGCGTTTATCGCGCGGTACAACGCGAACAGCGCGAGCATGGCGATGTAGGTCCGTCCGAAGATTCCGAGCGCGTGTCCCCACCCGGTCAGCGACTGACGCAGCTGCAGGATAACGACCGGCACTATCCCGGTGACGACCGGGACGGTCGCCAGATAGACAAGCTGTTCGCGTCGGTTCAAAGGTACAGGATACGACATCGGCACGCCGCGCAGCGCGTACATGAAGTACTCGAAAAGCGACGCGACAACCCAGACCGCGAAGAAGTCCCATGTCTCCGCCAGAGTCTGGCCGAGCACAAACCACCGGACAACCAGCACTGCGAATACGCCCCACTTGAGCAGCGCGAAGGCTCTTGCTTCGACCCTTCGTACATCCGAGTCGATCCGTTCATCCCTCTGTGTCATCGTTCGCCTCCATCCAAAATAGTTCGTCCAGGGTCTTCCCCAGGCTGCGGCACAGCCCCAGACACAGCCCGATCGTGGGGTTGTAACGCTCCTTTTCGATCAACCCGATCGTCTGCCGCGTGACGCCTACGCTGTCGGCAAGGTCCTCCTGCGTCATCTGCTTCTCCGCCCGGCACAGACGCACGCGATTCCTTACTGTCCCCATAGGTGCGTTCCCTCCGTTTCGAGATTAATGTAATATATAGATTGCAAAATGTCAAGTATATTTTGCATGATGACGACGGAGCAATCCGGACGGCACAGCGTGTGCGGCAGGCCTGTGGGCAGAGGACCGGACGGTTGCCTTGCGTGCCGTGTCGTTGTAGTGTAACCGCATGAGCAGTGCAGCGGGCGCGGCGGCCGGCGCCGCCGGTGCTTCCACAGCCGCGGAAGCTTCACGGCAGACAGGGTTACGCCGCAAAATCGAAGGAGACGAGATGTCGATCTGGGTTGTGAACCAGGAAAAGGACAAACTGATCCTCGCGATCGGTTTTCGTGCCAAACGATCGCGGTTGCAGGCTCAGTGCCTGGGATCCGGGAGCTGGGAGACCGTCGGCAAGTTCGCCGATGATAGCGCGTGTGAGCGCGTGCTGCGGGAGATCACGTTGCGCGTCGCGGAGAAGGACGTCCGCAAGGTGGAGATCCCGGCGCGGTGACCGACCGGGTATTGTGCAGTCCAAGTCCAGCGACACTGGAGGAGTTCGCGAGATGGTGGAGATAGTCGAAGTCAAAAAGAACCCCTTGTCGGTGCTGTTCCTGGTGGTGTCGGTGGGGGTGTTCGCCGTAGCACAACTCACGGATCCGGAGAACGTGAGGTTCCTCGCCTTCGATTCCGCGGAGTGGCCCGGCCGGTGGTACGCACTCGTCACGTACGGTTTCGTGCACGTGGACTGGAATCACATCATCATAAACATGCTGCTGGTCGTGTGGATAGGGACATGGGTAGAACGACTCATCGGTTCCGCACGATATGCGTTACTCGTGTTCAGCGCGATCGTTGCGGGTGGAGTGACGCTGCTCGTGAGGCAGACCGCCGGTATCGGCTTCAGCGCCGCGGTAGCTGCGATCCTCTTCTACTACCACTTCGCGTTTCCCTGGAAGCGGGAACTGCCTCTCGGCGTGCCGAACATCGTGCTCCCTGTTGCTCTGTTCTTCCTCTCGACGGCAGCCATCGTTTTCGGATGGCTACCGGCCGTGGGGCACATCCCCCATATCGCCGGTGCGCTCGTGGGGCTGGTCCTTCTGGTCTTTTTCCGAAGGTACCACAGGCCGATAGACGACGATCCCCAGGATCGGTAAAACGGCTCGCTTCATGGTCTCAGCCCTTCCTCAGTGTCATGTCGGGCCGGACCGGGTCTCCCCGTTGGCGGTATCGACCTTCCTTGCCTCAACCGCTCGTGTCGACCCGCCCCTTCAATGACTGTTCGTACGCGCGAATGCCGGCCAGGATCGGCTCGATGCCTGCGCGGTCCACGTTGTCGATATCGAGCAGCATCGTCGCCTTCGCCTCGGGGTTTTTCTCGACCTTCTGCCCGATCCGCATGAGAAGCCGGTGAGCCGGCTTGAGCTGCCCGAATAGCATCCTTCCCCCGAGCGGGTAATACTCGATCCGCGACCGGATGTGCTCGGGCAGACTCGCGG